>DAIUCN010000079.1:0-20940 GCA_036846165.1 Prosthecobacter sp. | reverse complement strand
CCAAACACCTTTCCCCCGCCTCCAGCACGGATACACTCCTTCACGTTAGGCAGAAAACCATGAAATCACTGATTGTCGCATCCGCCCTTGTGTTCGCTGGCCTAGCGCACGCAATGTCACCGCCAACATCCCGGCCTAATACACCGCCGGTGCCTCTGACGCGAATAATCGCGAAGGCTTGGGTTGAAGCAAAGGCGATTGATAAGGAAGCATATCCTGCCGAAGCTAAATTCGAATATGCCTACATGGCACCGGAACCGAGCGAGTTCACTCGTGACCGATGGGTCGTTACATTCTTTCGCCCCGGAGCTTCCATTTCGGCTGGCGGCTTCCCAGATATAGTAGTCGTCGTTACATGGGATGGGGAAAAAGCTGTCATTATGAAGAAATGAAAACTGAGCCTAACAAGGCGATGGAGCCAATTCCGGTAAATGTCACAGTTCCTGCTAGCGCAGGACCTGCGCCATTTACCTCCATGGCTCATCTTGAGCGTTCGCCCAACTTCGCAGCGCCATGCCTCGTCTCCTATTCCTATTGGTTGCCAGTGTGATCACGTTCAGCGGGTGCGGCACTCCGAAACCCGACTTCTCCTATGCATCGCCACAGGAGAAGAAGCAGCTTGAGGAGGCCGTTGCCTCCCATGCTCGATTGGCCGCTACTCTTGCTCGGTGCCGGAGTTCGTCCGCAGAGATTTTTGAGGGCCTACCTCATCCGAGATGGGAGAAGCAGACTTTGGCGACAGAGAGTCGTAGGTCAGACACATTCCGGAACCATGATTTTGGGTTTTACCGACCTGCTATGACTCTACCTCAGTCGGCACGTAGCCTGCTCCTAGATCGAGTTCAGAGCACTACCACATACCAGCCTTGGGGTGGTCCGAAATTCTGTGGAGGCTTTCATCCAGACTTGCTGGTGCGCTTCACCACCGGCAGCGGCCCGATAGATGTTCATCTGTGCTTCGGATGTTCCGAGGCCATGTTTTTTGATGGTTCCTCCTTCATTCTTGTGGACATGAAGGAGAGTATTTCAGATTCACTCCAGCAGCTTCAGGAGAAACACCGTGATAAGCGTCCAACCAAACAGCGACCATTCTGACCCCAAGCCAAGGAATCCTTTCAACCTTGAAGTGCGACAACTCGGCGTGAGACATTGACCTGCGGATCTCTGGCGGCCGGCCTCGGTCCGTCGCGGAAGGCCCGGGCCACCCCCTCCCGCCAAAGCGCGACTTGCGCGCGGGGCGATGCGGTCCAAACTGCGCGTCCACCCACCCACACGACCATGGCCGACATCCAGACCAGCGCAGCCGACAAGAAGGAAAAGGAATTCTTCACCCACGTCCCCCAGGAGGCCCCCGGCTTCTTCCTCAAGGGCAGCCACCAGTACGACTGGGGCCTGAAGAACCGCCTCAGCAAGGTCTTCAACCCCAAGGACGGCCGCACCGTCATGCTCGCCTTCGACCACGGCTACTTCCAGGGCCCGACCACCGGCCTGGAGCGCGTCGACCAGACCATCCTGCCGCTCGAACCCTACGCCGACTGCCTCATGCTCACCCGCGGCATCCAGCGCAGCATCATCCCGGCCTCCACCCAGAAGGCCATCGCCCTGCGCGCCTCGGGCGGCACCTCGATGGTCAGCCCGATGGAAGAATGGGAAGGCGATCTCGACGGCAAGAAGGTGAAGTTTGGTCGCCCGGGCTTTGAGCCGCTGTCCAACGAGAGCACCGCCCTCAACATCGAGGAGGCGATCCGCCTCAACGCCAGCGTGCTGGCCGTGCAGGTGTTTGTCGGCAGCGCCTACGAGCGCCAGAGCCTGAAGAACCTGACCGACCTCGTTGATGCCGCCAGCCGCTACGGCATCGGCGTCATGGGTGTCGTCGCCGTCGGCCGCGCGATGGCGCGCAACGCCCAGTACTTCCGCCTGGCGACCCGCATCATGGCGGAACTGGGTGCCAACGTCGTCAAGTGCTACTACACCGACGAGGGTTTCGACACCATAACCTCCTGCTGCCCGGTGCCGATCGTCATTGCGGGTGGCAAGAAGCTGCCGGAACTCGACGCGCTGAAGATGAGCTACAACGCCATCCAGCAGGGCGCGAGCGGCGTGGACATGGGCCGCAACATCTTCCAGAGCGACGCGCCGGTGGCGATGATGCGCGCGGTGCGCGGCGTCGTGCACGAGGGCCTGACGCCCGAGCAGGGCTACCAGATGTACCAGGACCTCAAGTCCCAGGGCTGAAGCCCGTTGCCCCGAGGCAGGCGCTTGCGGGCGCCTGCCATCCCCGTTTCCCAGGCATGTCCGATTCCCCCGCCCAGACACCGGCTGTCTCCGTCGAGAACCTGACCAAGGTCTTCAAGGCCGGGCTCGGCACGCGCGCCTTTGTGGCCGTGCGCGACCTCTCCCTGACCGTCCGGGAAGGGGAGGTGTACGGCCTCATCGGTCCGAACGGCTGCGGCAAGTCGACCACCATGAAAACGGTGCTCGGCCTGCTGGCACCGACCCGCGGTCGCACGGCGATCTTTGGTCGCTCCAGCACCGAGGTGGCCAGTCGCCAGGCGGTCGGCTTCCTGCCGGAGAACCCCTACTTTTACAAGCACCTCAACGGCCTCGAGACCCTGCTGTTTTACGGTCGCCTCTGCGGCCTGGCCGGCGCCGAGTTGCGCGATCGCGCCCGCGAGATGCTGGCGCTGACCGGCCTGGAGGACGCCGCCGATCGCCGGGTGGCGGGTTACTCCAAGGGCATGCTCCAGCGCCTCGGCCTAGCGCAGGCGCTGCTGCACCGGCCGCGTCTGGTGGTGCTCGACGAGCCCACGGCCGGTGTTGATCCCTCCGGCTCGCGCAAGATTCGCGACCTCATCCTCGGCTTCCGCGAGCAGGGGCTCACCGTCCTGGTGACCAGTCACCTGCTCGAACAGATGCAGGAGGTCTGCGATCGGGTCGGCATCATGGCGCACGGGCGCATGGTGCGCGAGGGCCGGCTCGATGAGTTGATCGCCGTCGAAAACCAGACCGAACTCGTCCTGCGCGACGCCTCGCCGGAACTGCTGGTCGAGATTCGCGCCCTGGTCGAGCGCGACGGCAAGGCTGGCATCGTGCACAGCGGCCAGCCGCGCACCACCCTGGAGCGACTCTTCCTGGAAGCCACGGAGGACAAGCCATGACAGCCTACCGCGCCTTTTCACCCGCCCGCATCTGGACCCTGGCCACGGCCACGGTGACCCAGCTGCTGCGCATGAAGATCCTGTTCTTCCTGCTCGCCTTCAGCGTGCTCGTCGTCGCCGCCGGCTTCGCCTTTCCGGTGCTGAACCCGGAGCAGCAGTTGAAGCTGCTCAAGGACGTCTCCTTCGGTGCCCTGCAGGTCTTCAGCCTGGTCATTGCCATCGTTGCCACCGCCCTGCTGCTGCCGCGCGATCTCGAGGACCGCACGCTCTACACGATTCTCTCCAAGCCGGTGCCGCGCCATGAGTACCTGCTCGGCAAGCTGCTCGGCGTGCTGCTGCTCATCGGCGCCGGTCTGCTGCTCATGGACCTGGCCTTCAGCGCCGTGCTCTGGCTGCGCGAAAAACTGCTGCTCGCCCAGATCATCCAGGCGCTCGAGGCGAAGACGCCGGAGGCGGTGGCCCAGCTTGAAGCCATCGTCAGCAAGCACGGCCTGACCTGGAGCCTGCACCTCGGCGTGCTGGCGGTGTTCTGGAAGGCGGCCGTGGTCGCCGCGCTCGCCCTGATGATCTCCTGCTTCGCCAGCAGCACGCTGTTCACGGTGGTGGTCACCTTCTGCATCGTCATCATCGGTCACGGCCAGGGCCTGATCCGCGAGTACTTCCTGCAGGGGGGAACCCTGGCCGAGCCGGTCAAGAAACTGCTGTCCGCCCTGCTCGCCATCGTCACGCCCGACCTCGGCGTCTTTGACGTGGTCGACAACGTCATCAACGGCGAATCGGTCGGCACCAGCGCGGTGCTGGCGATGAGCGGCGCCGCCCTGCTGTACCTCACCGGTTACGCGGTGGTCTCGCACCTGCTGTTCGTCGAAAAGGAGCTGTGATGAAGCGCCGCCTCCAGGCCCTCTCCGTCCTGCTGCTGCTCGGCCTGGTCAAGCTGCCGGTCGAGCAGGCCGCCACCGCCACCCTGCGCGAGGCCCGCCTGCTCACGCCGATGCCCGACTTCGGCCTGCGCGACCAGCTCGGTCAAATGAGCTTCGCCGCCTCGCTCGGTGGCCTGCGTTCACTGGTCGCCAGCTTCACCTACCTGCGCGCCTACAACGCCTGGGAAAACGTCAACTGGGCGGCGGTCGACAGCCTGTTCCAGATCACCACCCGCCTGCAGCCGCGCTACGAGCACTACTGGGACGAGGCCGCCTGGCACATGGCCTACAACGCCGCCTCACACTACCTCAACGACGAGTCGCTCAATCCGGCGGTACGCGGCAAGCTCTTCCACGAACACATCCGCCGCGGCCACGACATCCTGCTCGAGGGCCTGCGCGTGCTGCCCGAGGAACCCCGGCTGTGGAACGCGTTGGCCGAACTCTACGAGCGCCGCACCTACGAGCCGGCGCGCGCGGCCGAGTGCTACCTGAAGATGGCCGAGTTGACCGGCAACGCCCGCTTCCGCCGCTTTGCCGGCTACCAATTCGCTCAGGCGGCCGACCCGGCCCACTGGCAGCGCGGCTATGACCTGCTGCGCGCCGCCTACGACCAGCAGCAGCGGCCGCCGACCCTGATCAACACCCTCAAGGATCTGGAAAAAAAGCTCGACGTGCCCGCCGAGCGTCGCATTCCCGAGGGCTACGTGCCGCTGCCGAACGCTGCCGCCACGAACAGTGGGCCAAGCTGAGTGCCGCGCGTTTGCAAAACCCCGCGACTGCGACGATGGAAGCGCCGTGAGCGACGACCTTTTTGCCTCCCCGGATGCCGGCGCCGCGGCGATCGACGCCGCGCCGGACGCGCCATTGGCCGCGCGCATGCGTCCGCGCAGCCTGGCCGAGTACGCCGGCCAGGGCCACATCCTCGGCGAGGGCAAGCTGCTGCGCCGCGCGGTGCAGTCGGACCGCTTTTCCTCGATCCTGCTCTACGGCCCGCCCGGCGTCGGCAAGACGACCCTGGCGCACATCATCAGCCTGGAGACGAAGGCGCGTTTTGTCACCCTCAGCGGCGTCGAGAGCAGCGTCGCCGACATCCGCCGCGAGGCCGAGGCGGCCCAGCGCCTGAAGCGTCTCAACGGCCAGGCCACGATCCTGTTTGTCGACGAGATCCACCGCTTCAACAAGGCCCAGCAGGATGTGCTGCTGCCCCACCTCGAACGCGGCACCCTGCGCTTCATCGGCGCCACCACCCACAACCCGTTTTTCTACGTCAACAGCCCGCTGGTCAGTCGCTCCCAGGTCTTCACCCTCGAGCCGCTCGGCATCGCCGAGCTTGAGGCGCTCATGGCCCGCGCCCTCGCCGACCGCGAACGCGGCCTCGGCGCGCAGCAGGCCGAGCTGACCCCGGAGGCGTCGCGCCACCTGGCCACCATCGCCGAGGGCGACGCCCGCAAGTGCCTCAACGCTCTCGAACTCGCCGTGCTGTCGACCCCGCCCGACGCCGACGGCCGGATCCTCGTCGACCTCGCCGCCGCCGAGCAGTCGGTCCAGCAGAAGACCGTCGTGTATGATGGGGATGGCGATGCCCATTACGACACCGCCAGCGCCTTCATCAAGTCCATGCGCGCTTCTGATCCCGATGCGGCGGTGTATTGGCTGGCCAAGATGCTGCATGCCGGCGAGGACATCCGCTTCATTGCCCGGCGCATCGTCATCGCCGCCAGCGAGGACGTCGGTCTGGCCGACAGCAACGCTCTGCGCGTCGCCGTGGCGGCCCAGCAGGCGGTCGAGGCGATCGGCATGCCCGAGGCACGCATCCTGCTCTCGCACGCGGTCATCTACGTCGCCACCGCGCCGAAGAGCAATCGCGCCTATGCCGCGATCAACGCCGCGCTCGAGGACGTGCGCGGCGCCCGCACCCTGCCGGTGCCGAAGCACCTGCGCGATTCGCATTATGCCGGCGCCAAGCAGTTCGGCCATGGCGAGGGCTACCTGTACCCTCACGATTTCGAGGGGGGCTTTGTGCCGCAGCGCTGCCTGGAGGGCGGTCGCGTCTATTACGAGCCGACCACGAACGGCCTGGAGGGCCGCATCAAGGAGCGGCTCGATCACTACCGCCGCGAGTGGGAGAAGGCCGCGCGCGGCGCCACCGAGCCGCCGCCCTCCTGAGCCGCGGTGCCCGCCGTTGCCTCCGCGCAAGATGGCGCTGGAGTCGCGCGGCGGGGCGCGTATGACTGTCACCATGAAACCCGCATTCCTGACCATCGCCCTGGCGCTGCTGACCGCGCTGGCGCTGCCGGCCCAGCAGGCCGAGATCGTCTCGGTCCAGAAGATCTGGGACAAGGCGCCGCACAACGCCTTCACCGACCTCGTCCGCTTCAAGAACCTCTTCCTCTGCTGCTTCCGCGAGGGCAATGGCCATGTCGGCGGCGACGGCGTCATCCGCGTGCTCATTTCGTCGAGTGGCGACACCTGGGTGGACTACGCCACGATTGCCGAGGCTGGGGTTGACCTGCGCGATCCGAAGTTCCAGGTCACGCCCGATGGCAAGCAGCTGTACCTGCTCTGCGGCGGCTCGATCTACGAGGGCACCCAGCTCAAGGGCCGGCGGCCGCGCTATGCGACCTCGATCGATGGCAAGGTCTGGACCCCGCCGCAGAAGCTGCTCGCCGAGGGCGACTGGCTCTGGCGGGTGACGGTGAATCCGGCCGACAGCAAATTCTATGGCGCCGCTTACAACGGCTATCCGACCACGGGCGGACCAAAGTTCGAGGACGAGTGGTCGCTGAAAACCTACAGCAGCGCCGATGGCCGCGTCTGGCAGCTCTCCTCAATCCTGCAGGTGCCCGGCCAGCCCAACGAAACGACCCTGCGCTTCCTCAAGGATGGCTCGGCGGTGGCGCTCGTGCGCCGCGAGGCCGGCGACCGCAAGGGCGCGATCGGCGTGGCCCAGGCGCCCTATCGCCAGTGGACCTGGACGGCGCTGTCGGTGCCGCTTGGCGGGCCGAACTTCATTGAATTGCCCGATGGCTCGCTCGTCGCCGGCTCGCGCGGCTTTGGTCAGACGCCGGGACCGCACATGGTGCTCTACAAGATGACCAAGACCGGCTTGGAACCTCTGCTGGAACTGCCCAGCGGCGGTGACTGCAGCTATCCCGGCCTGGTCTGGCACGAGGGTCAGCTGCATGTCAGCTACTACTCCAGCCATGAAGGCAAGTCGGCGATCTACCACGCGCGCGTGCGCCTGCCCTGGGTGAAGGAACCATGAGCCTGCGCCTTGCCGCCATTGTCGCCACCGATGCCCGCCGGGTCATCGGCCATCAGGGTGCGCTGCCCTGGCATCACCCGGAGGACCTGAAGTTCTTCAAGCGCACCACCCTCGGTCATCCGGTGCTGATGGGGCGCACGACCTTTGAATCGATCGGCCGGCCGCTGCCGGGTCGCCACAACCTCGTGCTCAGTCGCACGATGCCGCCGCGCGAGGGCATCACCGTGCTGCGCGACCTCGCCGAACTCGAGGCCGCCTGTCCCGGTGTCGAGCGGGTGTTTGTCATCGGCGGCGCCCAGGTCTACGCCGAACTGCTGCCGCAGTGCGACGAATTGTATCTGACCCTGGTGACGGGTGAGCACGAGGGCGACGCCTTTTTTCCGCCTTACGAAGCCTTGTTTGAGTTGAAGGAAGTCCTTGGCCAGGCCGATGGGCTGGAGTTTCGCCGCTACGAGCGCCGGCGCTGAACGCGACTTTTGCGGTTGCGCGGGGCGGCGTTTCGCTGTGCGATAGAAGCGGAAGCTCACCCCCGTCCTGTACCGCCATGCCCGTCCCTCCCACGCTCCTGCGCTCCTGCGCCGCCGTCCTTCTGCTTGCCACCGGTCTCGGCGCCCAGCCGGCGACGACGCCGCTGTTCTGGCCGGATCGCACCGGACCGACGAATGACGGCATCGTGCCGGCCGCCGAGGCCGCGCGCCTGCCGCTGGAATGGGATGCCGCCACCGGCAAGAACATCGTCTGGAAGACCGACTTGGAGGGCGAGGGCCACAGCACGCCGGTGATCGGTGGCGACCGCCTGTGGTTCACCAGCGCCACCGAGGATGGCAAGACGCAGTTCGTCTATGGCATCGATCGCCACACCGGCAAGGTCGTGCACCATCTGCCGCTGTTTGAAAACGCCACGCCCGAGGATCTCGGCAACCCGCTCAACAACTACGCCGCGCCCTCGCCGGTGCTCGAGGCCGATGCCCTCTATGTGCACTTCGGCACCTACGGCACCGCCCGGATCGATCCGGCCACCGCCCGTGTGGTCTGGCAGCGCCGCGACATCAATGTCAGCCACTACCGCGGCCCGGGCAGTTCGCCGATCGTTCATGGCGACCTGCTCATCCTCACCTTCGACGGCATCAACGCCCAGTTTGTCACCGCGCTCGACAAACGCACCGGCGCCACCGTCTGGAAGACCGAACGCACCACCGACTATGGTGATCTCGATGCCAACGGCCAGCCGACCCGCGGCGGCGACATGCGCAAGGCCTACCACACGCCGACCGTGTTCGATCTGGCCGGCCGTTCCACCCTGGTGAGCATCGGCTCGCGCGCCGCCTTCGGGTATGACCCGGCCACCGGCCGCGAGCTGTGGACGATCCGCCACGGCGGTTTCAACGCCGCCATCCGGCCGCTGCTGCACGAGAACGTCCTCATCCTCAACACCGGCTCCGAGCGCGCCCACACCCTCGGCGTGCGCGTCGATGACCGCATGCAGGGCGACATCACCGACAGCCACATCCTTTGGACGCGCGAGAAGCGCAATGCCAGCGAGGCGGGTCCCGTGCTGGTCAACGGCCTGCTCTTCCAGATCACCCGCGGCGGCATCGTTTCCTGCACGCGACCGCTCACCGGCGAGGACATCTGGGAGGACCGCCTCATCGGCCAGCATCTGCCGGGACCCATTGCGGCGGGCGACCGCCTCTATTTCTGCAATGACCGCGGTGAAAGCCATGTCGTGCGCGCGGCGGCGACCTTTGAAATTCTCGCGCGCAACGCCCTGCCGGATCCGATCTCGGCGGGCATGGCCGTGGCCGATGGCGCCCTGTTCATCCGCACCAAGAAGGCACTCTACAAGATCGCCTCGCCGGCCCCGTGAATGACCATGCCATGTGCATACATTCGCCGGGCGGGGTGAAAAGAAAACGCCGCTCGCGGCCACTTCTTTCCAGAGAGTGTGGGAATGTGGAAAACTTCGTTCGGGAAGCATAAAAACGTCGCAAAGTTCACAGTTCGTGTTATGCTCCAAGCCTCTATGGCTACGACACCGACTCGCAAAACACGTTTCTCCCGCCGCGTCCCCGACCATGTGACCGACGAGCTCGTCAATGTCCTTTCCGGAGGCGAGACCCTTGAGTTCAACGCCCTCTTCAAGCTGGTTTACGACAATTTGAAACTCAAGAATGCGGTCAGCGGTGGCGAGGAGATGCTCCGCCTGCGTTCCTACGAGAAGCTGCAGGGTCTGGTCAGCCGCGGCCTCTGCGCCAAGGTGGGCAAGACCTACCGCGGCCTCGAAGGCCTGCGTGCCGCTCATCAGGCCACCATCGCCGCCCGCACCGCCGCTGTCGCGGCCCGCTGATCCGGCGTCTTCGATCCCGGCCGTCCTCCTCACGGGGGACGGCCTTTTTCATGCCCCGATGGGGCGATCCGGGGCAGGGGAGCCATGGCCTAGTCTGCCGATTTGTTCCAGCATGGCAGCGCCCGCGAGGCAAGCCGAGGCCGCCTCAGCCCACCCGTGGCAGGGCCTGGATGAAAAGGTGGAAAAACTCCTGTTCCTCGGCCGGCGTGCCGTCGGCCTCCAGCACGGTGCGGATGGCCGCACAGGCCTCCTTTTGGGCGGCAGCCCCGGCAAACTCGGCGGCGCGTTCCGCCAGGTAGTCCATCATGGCGTCGTCGCTGTCGGCGGCCTCGCGGGCGCGTTCCAGGGAGGCTTCGATGAATGCCGCGCGGGCCCGCACCGGCTTCCAGCCGCGCTGAACAAAACCCTGCTGGATCAGGTCCTCCTCGGTCAGCGACACGAGGGCATCGGCATGGATGGCAAGGGCGAGGATGTCGAAAAGGGCTTCGCGCTGCGTCTGGGTCATTTCCTCGTTTTAGCGGAAGCTGTCGCCCTCAACAAGGCGGCATTTGCGGGTCTCGCAAAAAGCCGCGCGGATGGCGAACTCAGCCGACTCCGCCCTTGAAAAGCGCCCCGGAGGTCGGACACTGGCCTTCACCCCCGTCCCACGCAGGCCCATGCCGGAACCCAGTCTCTTCAGACATTATCAAATCGTCCAGAACGCGGACGGGGGCAATGTCGAGCTTGTACGCGACAGCCGCCAGGTCGCGGTGCTCGCCTTCGACATGCGGCGCATGGAGTTTGTCCACTGCCATGTCCTGCTGGAGCCGCTGACCGACGGGGCGGCTTACGACGAGGCCTGCCGGCGCCTGCGCCAGTCGGGGCACCCGCTGCTGGCGCGCCTGCTCGACTTTGGCGTCGACGAGGGCAATCCCTATTACATCACCAGCCATGTCGATGGCGAGACGCTGCAGGCCTACCTGGCACGCCAGAACGCCCTGCCGGCCTGGATGGCGGCTGCCGTTTCGTATGAGGCGCTCAAGGCCGCCGCCGCCCTGCTTGGCCGCGGCGGTGTGCTGCCCGTCGCGTTGCTCGACAGCCTGAGCGTCGTGCAGACCGGCGCCAGTGAACTGCAGGTGCGGGTCAGCGATTTCCAGCTCACCCGTGAAGCGGTCAGTGCTCGGCCGCTGGTCAGCACCTTTGACAAGGCGGCGCGTCAGTTGCGCGGCTTTCTCCAGGAACTCGTCCACACCTCCGCCGACTCGGCTGCAACCGCCGACCTGGCCCCGCTGCTTGCTGCCTGCCTGAGCACGGCCAGTCCGGGTTCCCTCGACGCCCTGCGCGTGCTGCGCCGCGAGATTGGCCGACTCGAGTTGCCCGGCGGCGAGATCGCCCCCGAACAGCGCCCGCGTGCCCTGCTGGCTCCGCAACTGCCGGCGTTGCAGGACGTCGCCCGCGCCCTCGCCCCGGCCGTGCGCGCGCTCAGCCAGCGTCTCGATCCTGCCAACCCCTACGCGCTGCGCGGGGAGCTGGCCGACAGTGGCCGCCCGGTGCTCATGGAGGCGCTGCCGCCCGCCCGCCTCGCCGGCACCCGCCCGCTCGAACTCTGTCGCCGCGTGCACGCCCTGCAGGGCGGTGCGTTGCCCGTTCTGCCGGTGCTCCGCATTGCGGAGGCGGACGGCCTGACCTGTCTCGCCGAGGGCCTGGCTGAAGGGCCTTCGCTCGCGGAGATCCTGCGCGCTCGCCAGGCGCTCGAACCTGCGGAAATCCATCTCCTGCTCGGCCGCATTGATGCCGCCTTGTCCGGCGTGGAACCGGCCGGCCTGGAAATGGCCCGCCTGCGTCTCGACGATGTCTTCCTCTGCCCGCTGTCGGCACACGGTGGCCCCGGTGCCGCTGCCTTGCTCGAAGCCCGGCTCGACGATTGGCCGGAGTGGATGATCCGGCTGCGCGTACATCCGACCCTGGCCGCGCTGGCCGGTCGCGGTCTGGATCCCGCCTTCCTGCTGCCGCCCACCGCTGCCGGCAGTTGGGGAGCCCCCTGGCTGGCCGCCCTTGGTCGACTGCTCATCGGCAGTGGCACCCGTTCCAACCGCGCCGCGCCCGAGCGCGAGGCCCTGGTGCGCCTGCTCGATGCCGAGATCCTTGATGGCGTGCCCGCCGGCAGTCGCGCCGCCCTGCTCGCCCGCATGGGTGCCCTTTTCCCCGCCCGCGCCACCCCGGCGCCGGTGGTCGTCCCAGAAGCCCCGGTTGTGCGCCCGCGCACCGTGCCGCTGGTGCCGGTCGGTCCCAAGCCTGCCGCGCCGACCGGCGGCGCCCTCACCAGTGGCCTGCCCGCCGAGCCGGCCGAGCAACCGACGATCGGTTTTGCCGAACTGCTCTTCCGCGACACCGCCGTCGTCGAGTCCGGCGGCCCCGGCGGCTGGACCAAGACCGCCGTCGATGCGCCGCCGACCATCCACCCTGAGGAGGTGCTGCTGCCCGAGAACGAGTATGTGCCGCTCTGGCTGCGCGCCGCCGTCTTCCTCGGCGGTTCGATGATCCTCGGTGCCGTGCTCGCCCACTTCCTCGGCGCCGCGCCTTGGCGGACCCCGACTTCGAAGGCCGCGCCGCCCGTGCCCTCCCTGGGCAAGTCCGTCCCGGATGCGCCCGCCGCGCCCATTCCCGAGCTGCCGGCACTGCCGCCGGAAAAGGAGCCCGCACCTGGATCCTCCCTGCTTGCCCGCCCTCCAGGCTTGAAGGACGAGATCACCGGCGCCAAACGCTGAGTCTGTCCACGCTGCAAGAAGCCGCGCCTGCGGCCGTTCCTTCCGCCCATCCATGAAAGCTCTCTTCTGCCTCCTTGCCCTCCTGGTCGCCACCGCGCCGGCCGCCGAAATCCCCGCCAGCGCCAAGGTCGGTCACTTCTATGCGGGTTGCCAGGCCTACACCTTCCGCCTGTTCTCGGTCCTTGAGGCGATCGACAAAACTGCCCAGGCCGGCGGCAAGACGATTGAATTTTATCCGCGCCAGAAGCTCTCGGCCGAGCAGCCCGACGTCCTCTTCAATCACGAGTCGCCGCCCGAGGTCATCGCCGCCGTCAAGGCCCGACTGGCCGAGAAGGGCCTGACCGCGGTCGCCTACGGCGTCGTCAAGCTTGGCGCCAACGAGGCGGAGAACCGCAAGGTTTTCGAATTCTGCAAGGGCATGGGCATCGGCGTGGTCGTCACCGAGCCGGACGTCAACGCGCTCGACGCCATCGAGGCGCTGGTGAAGGAGTTCGACATCCGCATGGCCATCCACAACCATCCGAAGCGCCCGCTCGACCGCGCCTACCGCTTCTGGGATCCGGAATACGTCCTCAGCCTCGTCAAGGATCGCGACCCGCGCATGGGTGCCTGCGCCGACACCGGCCACTGGGTGCGCTCGGGCCTCGATCCGGTCGAGTGCATCCGCCTGCTCAAGGGCCGCATCTTCGACAGCCACCTCAAGGACCTCAACGAGGCCGGCAATCCGAAGGCCCACGACGTGCCCTACGGCCAGGGCGTCTCCAACGTGCCCGCCATCCTCGCCGAGTTCCACGCCCAGGGGTACCCCGGTCCGCTGCACGTCGAGTACGAGTCGAACTGGGAAAACAGCGTGCCCGACGTCACCCGCTGCCTGGAGTTCGTCAAGAACTGGCAGCCGGCCGCGCGCTGAGCCGGTCCCTCACGGTCCGGCATTTTCACCACTGACAGCCGGCCGGTGAAGCCTCAGGGCAGTCGCCAGGCTTGCCGCAGCCGTGCGTACTCCGCCTCGGGCAGCAGCACGTAGTGCGGCGAGGCCTGCGGCTGCAGCCAGCGGATGAGCCGCTCCAGATCCGGGCGCGCCATTGTCGTGCAACCGGCGCTCGGCACGTCCGGACCGCGGCGCACATGGAAGAAAATTGCACTGCCATAGCCCGGTGCCACCGGCATCTGGTTGTGGCGGATCTCCAGCATCCAGGTGTAGGCGGCGTCGCCCAGGCGCATGCGCTGCTTTTCAAACCATGGCGGCACTTGGCGCGGATCGACCCGCACATGGCGATTGTACTGCGGGTGGTTCGGGTCGTCGATGTAGGCATCCCAGGGACCGACCTGCAGGTAGGGCCAGCGACTGCCCGCCGGCGGCTGGGCGGCGTAACCGAAGAGCGCGCCGAGCTGGAAAACCCCGGCCGGGGCGCGTCGATCCTTCTCCACCTTCACCGGCGTGGCTCCGCGCGGCGGGGTGAAAACCCCGCGGCCCCAGGCCAGCCCGGCGCGCCCCAGCAGCACCGGCACCTCGCGTTCGAACACCGGTTGCCAGGGGGCGGACGGATGCGGGCGCTCAAAGGCCTGCAGCCTTGCCTTCGAGGCATTCCAGTCGGGCGCACGCGCCACGATCACCTGCTGCACGGCACTGCCGAGCTGGGCGCGCAGGAGGCCGGGTTGCAGGGCGCAGAAAAAGACAAAAATCAGGCAAAGGCAGGGTCTCATGGCGGGCTTAAAAACTGACGATGAATGGTCTCTGTGATGACATCGTATCCACAGGCGAAGGTTTTTTCCTCTCTTTCTCTTTTTGCTGTTGCCTCCGAGGCGGCAAAAAGAATATAACCCAAAAATCAACCCTGTCGGGTAAATGAATTGGCTTCAGGTTTTGGGGGTTTTTTTCCTGAGCGCCAAATCCGACAGGGTTGTTTTTTGTACGTGACGGCCGATGGAAGGCCGGTTGAACAACGCGCAAGCGCGGTTATCGGTGCGCTTCGCCATGAACCGACTCCGCTTCCTCCTGCTCGCCGCGCTGCTGCCGGTGGCCGCCTGCACCACCACCTCGCAGGTCAGTCTCGATTACGTGCCCGCCACCGGGCAGATGCGTCCCGGGCCGCCCGAATTCAGTGTGCGCGAATTCAGCGACCAACGTGGCGTGGAGCCGTTGCTGCTCGGCACGGTGCGCACGCAGGTCGGCACGCCGATCGAACGCGTGCAGACGCGTGTGCCGGTCGCTCAGGTGGTCACCAACGCCTTCGCCTACGGCCTGGAGGCGCGCGGCATGCTGAGTCAGAGAGGTACCTCGCGCTACGTCATCACCGGCGAGGTGCAGGAGCTCTACCTGCAGATGCTCGTGCGACCCTACGCCCGCGCCAAGGTGCGCTTGACGGTGCTGGATTCGTCGAGCGGTCAGATTGTCCACAGCGAGATCTTCCAGGGCGATCGCCAGGGCCCCGCCTATGTGCCGGGCAGCGGTTCGCCGGTGCCGATGCTGCGCGATCTGGCCTCAGGGGCGCTGCAGGATGCCGTGGACCGCGCGCTCGACGATCCGGTGCTGCGCAACCGCACCGCGACGACCTCGCCGCGCTACGAACCGGGCATGCTCTGAGCACGGCATGGGAACTTTGCCGAAAGCCGGCGCGCGCGGGCGCGTTCGGAATGGCGTCATGCGCTTCGCCGTCCTGCTGTCCGCCCTCTGCCTCTCGGTTGCCGCCTTCGGGCAGCAGCCTTCGCCGCTGACGCCGAAATCGCTGCTGCGCGCCCTGCACGAGCCGGCCGATGCCGCGGCCACCCGCGCCCTGCACGACCAGGTCATGCGCTGGTTTGGCCGGCAAAATCTCATGCAGGGCAAGCCGGTCGCGAAGATCGAGGCCACCACGGTGGCCTGGGCCGTGATGGACATGCAGCCTGCGCGCGTGCTGCGCGGCAACGGCGAACTGCTGGGCGACATGGTCCGCCTCGGCGATG
Organism: Prosthecobacter sp.; assembly: GCA_036846165.1. GTDB lineage: Bacteria > Verrucomicrobiota > Verrucomicrobiia > Verrucomicrobiales > Verrucomicrobiaceae > Prosthecobacter. The sequence continues at coordinate 5,557 of DAIUCN010000079.1, read as the reverse complement.
ACGGTCTGCAGGTGCTCGTGCTCGAGATGGCGAACTTCCAGGAGTTTCAATACCGCATCGAGGTCGATGGCATGCCGCGCGTCGCCGGCATGGTCCACCTCGAGCACTACGAGTACAGCGCCGACAGCCAGCGCCAGCCCGGTGTGCCGGAGGGACGGCTGGAAAAGTTCACCTGGGCGCAGAGCCGGATCTTTCCCGACACGACGCGCGAGGTCACCGTCTACATGCCGGCCCAGCTCCGCGCCAGCGAGGCCGCCTGCCTGATGGTCTGGCAGGACGGCAGCCGCCACGTCGATCCCCAGGGGCCGATGCGCGCCGGCATCGTCTTCGACAACCTGATCCACAAAAAGGAGATGCCCGTGACGATCGGTGTCTTCATCGATCCGGGTCGCAAGGCCGGTCAGCCGCCGGGTGCCAAGGCCGCCAACCGCAGTTTCGAGTACGACAGCCTGGGCGATGCCTATGCGCGCTTCCTGACCGAGGAAATCCTGCCCGAAGTGAGCCGTCGCTACGCGCTGCAATTCCGCCCCGAGCCCGAGGCGCGCGCCATTGCCGGCGGTTCCTCCGGCTGCATCTGCGCCTTCACCGCCGCCTGGGAGCGGCCCGACCAGTTTCACAAGGTGCTCGGCTGGGTCGGCACCTTCGTCGACATCCGCGGCGGCAACGCCTACCCCTACCTGTTGCGCGTCAGCGAGCGCAAACCGATCCGCGTGTATCTGCTCGAAGGCACCAACGACCTCGACAACAAGTTCGGCAACTGGCCACTCGCCAACCACATGATGCAGGCCAGCCTCAAGTACATGGGTTACGACCATCGGGTCGATTGGAACGAGTGCTTCCACGGCAGCCGCGGCATGGGCCCGAGCCTGCCCGATGCCCTGCGCTGGCTCTGGCGCGATGTGCGCTGAAGGGAGCAAGGAAAAGGGAAAAGGGAAAAGGGAGCAGGGATAAGGGAAAAGGGGCCGGTGGGCTTGACCGCGAGGGCTGCCGCGCCACGCTCCATCCTGACCGCTGATGACTCCCGACTGGCAGCGTCTGTTTCCCGAAGCCGGCCATCGCTGGCAGATGCACCTGCGACCCGGCGATGCGGCGCGCTTCTGGTGCGGTGCCGATCCGGCCTGTCTCGCCGAGCGGCATCGCTGGATGGGCCTGGCCCCCGAGCGCCACGCCCAGTGCCTGCCGGAGGGCCGCGCCGCGGCCGCCAGCGCCCTCGCCTGGCTGAGCGAGGCGGCCGCACTGAAGCCGCCCCTGGCCACGTTGCAGGAATCGGCGCGCCGCCTCGAGCCCGACTGGCTGCTGCTCTCTGCCGATCCCGCCGACGGCCATCGCCTGCTCGGCGGTGTCGTGGTGTTTCCCTCGTCCTGGTCGCTCGAAGCCAAGCTTGGCCGACCGCTCGCCGAGGTGCATGCGCCGGTGCCCGGTTTGCAGGAGGAAGTCGGCCGCGGCATCGCCGCCTTTCTTGCCCGTCTTGAACCCGGTGCCTGCTGGGAGCGCGACAACTGGGGCCTGAGTGCCGACACCGAACTCAACCATCATCCGGTGCGCGACCTGCCCGGCCTGGATGCCACGGCGACGCTGTCCACGACCTGGCTGCGCCTGGAAACGCAGTTCCTGACCCGGTTGCAGGAGGCGCCCGCGCTGCTGTTTGGCATCCGCCTCAGCCATCACCGGCTGGATGCCCTCGCCGCCGAACCTGGCCTGGCCGGGCGGCTCGCCACCTCGCTGGAATCGATGCCGGAGGCGGTGGCGAGTTACAAGGGACTGGCTGCCGCGCGCGGCCCGTTGATCGAGGCTCTGCGTGCCTGCGACGGCGCTTGACGTCTGCCAGCACCGGCTCTTGGCTGGCGGTCTCATGCCCGATTTCTCCAGCATCGGCCAGCGCCTCGGCGGGCCCAGCGGCATTCAGGAACTCATGGACGACCTCGGGGCGGCCCTGTCGACCCACCCCGACATGCGCATGCTCGGCGGCGGTCAGCCGGCCGCCATTCCGGAGGTGCAGTCGCTCTGGCGCGAGCGCGTGCGCGAGTTGCTCGACGACGGCGCCGCGCTCGATCGCGCCCTGCTCAACTACGAGCCGCCCGGCGGCAGCCCGGTCTTCCGCGAGGCCATGGCCGGCTTCCTCCGTCGCGAGTGCGGCTGGCAGGTTGGAGCGGAAAACATCGCCGTCGTGCCGAGCAGTCAAACCGGCTTCTTCCTGCTCTTCAACCTGCTCGCCGGCGAGGCGGCGGGCGGTCGCAAACGCATCCTGTTTCCGCTGCTGCCCGATTACATCGGCTACGCCAACCAGGCGCTTGCCGAAGGCCAGTTCACCGGCCTGCCGGCCCGCATCGAGCGGCGCGGACCGCACACGATCAAGTATGGCGTTGATTTCGGGCGCCTGCGCCTGACGCCGGACATCGCCGCAATGTGCGTGTCCTGCCCGACCAATCCCACCGGCAACGTGCTGACGCCTGCGGAGTTCGAGCGCCTGCGCGATCTCGCCCGCGCGCAGGGCCTTCCGTTCCTCGTCGACAACGCCTACGGCCATCCCTTTCCCGGCGTGTTGCAGGGCGACTGGCGACCGCACTGGGAGCCGGGCATGGTCTTCAGCATCAGCCTGAGCAAGGTCGGCCTGCCCGGCCTGCGCACGGCGGTGCTTGTGGCCGATGCCCCCATCGTCAAGGCGCTCGCCAACATGAACGCCATCGTCTCGCTCGCCAACGGCAACCTCGGTCAGGCCCTGCTCACCCCGCTGCTCGCCGACGACCGCCTGCTGCGGCTGGGGCGCGAGGTCATCCGGCCTTTTTACCACGAGCGCGCCGCCTTCGCCACCGCGGTGCTGAGCGATGCGCTCGGCGCGGACCTGCCCTGGGCTTTGCACGAGCAGGAGGGCGCGTTTTTCCTCTGGCTCTGGCTGCAGAACCTGCCGGTGCCGGCCGCCGAACTCTACCGCCGCCTCAAGGAGCGCAACGTCCTGGTCATCCCGGGCCACTACTTCGCTTTCGGCCTCGACGAACCCTGGCGCCACCCGCAGGAATGCCTGCGCCTGACCTTCTCACAGCCGCGCCAGGTGGTGCAGGAGGGGCTGGAGATTCTCGCTGATGAGGTGCGCGCTCTGTACCGCGCCTGAGGCGCTCAGCGAATGCCGGGGAAATCCGAGAACACGGCATCGACACCGGCTTCGTCGAACAGCGCGCGCATGAGTTCCTCCGCGCTCGCTACGCCCTTCGGCAGTTCGTCGGCGCGCACGGTGTAGGGATGCACACGCAGGCCGGCGCGATGGGCGTCGGCGACCAGCGTCGTGAGGCGACGCTGCGCGGGCGTGTCGCCCTCCAGCACGCTGGCGATGGCCGGGCCAATGCCGTCAACGGTCGTCGCCAGCTCCGCCAGGCCTGCCGGTGTGCGCAGGTGCTGGAAGTCGGTGCCATCCTCGCCCTTGCCACCGCCGCCGAGCAGCTGGATGAGCCGGCCCTGCCAGCCGAGTTCGTGGCGCAGGCGCCGCACCTCGGCGTGCTCGAAGCACTGCACAAAGCAGGCGTCGTCCTTGTCCTGGTAACCGTGCTTGCGCAGCACGGCGAGCACGATCGGGCTCGGGTCATGGCCCTGGGCGCGGTGCCAGGCGGGTTTCTTGATCTCGGGATAGATGCCGGCGACGCGGCCGGTGCTGTGGTTCAAGCCGGCGATGAGTTCCAGCTCCTCCTCCAGGGTCGGGATCTGAAACTGGCTCTGCCAGATCGGGAAACGCTTCGGGAAGACCTGCTTGCCGGTCTTGGCGTGAAAGCGCTCGGTGACACGCAGCTGCTTGAGTTCGGCGAGATCAAAATCGAGCGCGTACCAGCGACCATCGGCGCGGCAACGCTCCGGAAAGCGCGTGGCGACATCGGTGACGGTGTCGAGGTGTACGTCGTGCAGCACCACCGGCACGTTGTCGCGGCTGAGCACGACATCCTGCTCGATGTAGTCGGCACCGAGCGCGTGGGCCATGGCCACCGCCTCCAGGGTGTGCTCGGGCAGATGACCGCTGGCACCGCGGTGGGCGATGACGGTGCGGGCAACGGGTTGGGCCTGGGCTAAGAGGGCGGTCAAAAGCAGAAGCAGGGCGGTTCTCACGCCGCAATCAGCCCGGCCGCAGCCCAGCGTCAAGGCGCTTCACCCCAGTCGCCGAGCCGGCGCACGGCGGCCGGATCGTCGGTGAGCGCGGCCAGCAGTTCGGCGATGCTCCGCGTGTGACCGGGCAGGACCAGCTGCGGCCGAATCTCCGCCAGCGGCGCCAGCACGAAGCGACGCAGGTGCAGGCGCGGATGCGGCAGCACGAGCGCGGCATCGTCGCTGACGAGGTCGCCGGCATAGAGCACATCGAGGTCGAGTGGCCGTGGCGCGTTTTTCTCGCGCTCGCGCGGCCGGCCCAGCGCCTGCTCGATGGCCTGCAACTGCGCATGCACCGCGGCGGCGGGCAGGGCCGACTCGATCTCGACGACCGAGTTGAGGAAGGCCTGGGTGCCGGGCGCGCAATCGACCGGCTCGGTCTCATACCAGCCGGCGCGCGCCGTCACACAGGCTCCGGGCAGTTGCGCCTGCAGTCGTTCGAGACCGGCGCAGAGATGCGCGGCGCGGTCGCCGAGGTTCGAGCCGAAGGCGATGCCGTAGGCGGTCATCTCACTTCAGGCCGAGCACGTCCTGCATGTCGTACAGACCGGCGGGCTGGCCGGCCAGCCAGCGCGCGGCGCGCACGGCACCGCCGGCAAAGGTGTCGCGGCTGCTCGCCTTGTGGGTCAACTCGACGCGTTCGCCGGTGTTGGCAAAGATGACCGTGTGATCGCCGACCACGTCGCCGCCGCGCAGGGCGTGCACGCCGATCTCCACCGGCGTGCGCGCACCGACGTCGCCAAAGCGGCCATGGCGGCAGTCGCTGTCATAGGACAGGCCGCGCACGTCGGCGAGGATTTCGACCAGAGTGCGGGCGGTGCCGCTCGGCGCGTCCTTCTTCATGCGGTGGTGCATCTCGACGACTTCGAGGTCGAAGTCCGGGCCAAGCAGTTCGGCGGCCTTGCGGGTCAGCCAGAACAGGGTGTTGACGCCGACGCTGAAGTTCGAGGCAAACACGACCGGCAGGGACTTCGCCGCCTCGCGGATCGCCGCCAGTTCGGCGTCGGTGTGGCCGGTCGTGCCGATCACCAGCGACTTCTTCTGGCGCAGGCACTCGGCGAGCAGCTCGTTGGTGAAGTGGTGCGAGCTGAAATCGATGACGGTGTGGCACTTCGCCAGCGCCTCCGGCAGGGAGTCGCCGACGTCGATGGCCGCGCCCACGGCCACGCCCTGCGCCGCCGCGGCGCTGATGACAGCCTGGCCCATGCGGCCCTTGCAGCCGGTGACAAGAAGATGGAGATCGCTCATAAGGATGACCCCTGACCTAGCCGAACTTGCCCGTCGCCGCAACCGCCGGCTTGACTGGACGGTCGGGCGCCGCTGCGCCGGCGCTGTGGCTTTCCTTGGTGGCTGACTCTGTCGAGGTTCCGTTTGGCCGCAGAGGTGCTGAGGTGCAGAGGTGCTGAGGTGCAGAGGTGCTGAGGTGCTGAGG
>DAIUCN010000078.1:1192-21007 GCA_036846165.1 Prosthecobacter sp. | reverse complement strand
GTCGGGGACGGCGGGAGGGATCGTAGGGGCGTGGCATGCGGACAGGGCGACCCATGCCCAGCCGGACCGGGAAGTAAAGGGGCCGTTGTCAGGGCTGTTTGGCCTTCTTCTTTTTGCCGGCGGGTGCCTTGGGCTGCAGGTGCAGGGTCTTCCGTGCCTGCTCCGTGAAGGCATCGGTCTGGCGCTGCCAGGCGGCGGCGAGTTCGCGCACCCTGTCCGGTTGGCTCGCGGCGAGATTGTGCTGCTCGGCGCGGTCGGTGGCGAGGTTGTACAGCTCCCAGGGACCGTTCTTGACGGCGACCAGTTTCCAATCGCCAACGCGGAGCGCGCGGTTGCCCTCGTGCAGCCACCAAAGCGAGTCGCGCTCAAGGGTGACATCGGCGGTGAAGGCCGGCAGCAGGCTTTTGCCGGGCAGCGGCGGGCGTGCCTGGCCCTGCCACTCGCCCGGCACGGGCAGGTCGGCGAGCTCAAGGGCAGTGGGGACGAAATCGATCACGTGGGACGGCGTCCGGCGCCGTTCGCCGCGGGCGGCGATGCCGGCCGGCCAGTGGGCGATGAGCGGGGTGGCGATGCCGCCTTCATGCACCCAGGTCTTGTGGCGACGGAAGGGGGTGTTGCCGGCGCTGGAAAAACCCGGGCCGAGGCAGAGATAGCTGCCGGCGCTGCCGGGCGCGGCGGCGGGATCATGACCGCCGTGCCGGACCATGATTTCGGCGCTGGCGCCATTGTCGGAGGCAAACAGGATCAACGTGTTGTCATGGGCATCCATCGCCTTCAGCTGGTCGAGGATGCGGCCGATCTCGCGGTCCATGCGGTCGATCATGGCGGCATGGATGGCCATCTTGGTCGCCTGAAACCGCCGCTGTTCCTCGGTCAGATGCTCCCAGGGCAGGGGGTACTTCACTTCGCCGGGACCGAGTTTTTCAAAGGCGTCGGGGAAATCATAGGGAGGGCCGACCTCCGGCTCCAGTGCCGATAGTTCGGTCTGGTGCAGGCCGAGTTCGCGCTGGCGGGCATGGCGGCTTTTGCGCAGGACATCCCAGCCTTCGAGGTAACGGTCGCGGTACCGGGCGATGTCCTCGGGCGGCGCATGCAGCGGGAAGTGCGGGGCAATGAAGGCAATGTAGTGGAAGAAGGGCTTGCCGGCATGGTTGGCGGCGTGGTCCTTGAGGCAGTCGATGGCGTGGTCGGCCGTGGCGGTGGTGGAATAGTAACCGCTTTCGTCGGCGGCCGGCTGCACGGCGACATCATCGATGAAGTTGCCGGCGGCGGTGAAGAAGTTGCCCTGGTTGCGGACGTCGAGCGAGCGGTCGAAGCCGGCCTCCAGCACCTTGCCGTCGATGTGCCACTTGCCGCTGTGGTAGCTGCGGTAACCCGCCGGCTTCAGCAACTCCGGCAGCAGCCCCGCCCAGGGCGGGCGCACGCCGCGGCCGCCGCCGCCGATGCCGGGCAGTTCGTCGCGGTGGATCTGCTGGGCGTAGTAGCCGCTGAGCAGGGCACCGCGGGTCGGCCAGCAGCGGGCGGTGTTGTAGAACTGGGTGAAGCGCAGGCCGCCGGCCGCGAGGGCGTCGAGGTTGGGGGTGGCGATTTCACCACCGTAACAGCCGAGATCCGACCAGCCCAGGTCGTCGGCGAGGATGAAGATCAAATTGGGTTTGTCGGCGCCGGCGACCGAGAGCAGCAGGGCGAAGAAGGGCAGCAGAAAGCGGGGCATGGCTGGGGAACGCCGCGCGCAGGGCGCTCTTGCGTGCGGCGGTGCGCCGGCCATAGCTGGGCGATGCTTTTCGACACGCACACCCACCTGGCCAGCCGCCAGTTTGAAAACGACCTGCCCGAGGTTCTGGCGCGGGCGCGCGCGGCCGGGGTGACGCATTTTCTGGCGCCGGCGGTCGACCTCGCGAGCACGCGACAGTTGCTGGTCCTGGCCGGACGCGAGCCGGACGTGCGGCTTGCCGCCGGCATCCACCCCTGCGATGTCGATTCGGTGCAGGGCGATGCCTGGATCGACGAACTGCGCGAACTGGCGCGTCAGCCCGGAGTGGCGGCCATTGGCGAGGTCGGTCTGGACTATTACCACGCGCCGCCGGCAGGCTACACCGTTGAGTCCTGGAAGGCCTGGCAGGCGCGCTGCCTGCGCCTGCAGCTTGAACTCGCCGTCGAACTCGGCCTCAACGTCGTGCTGCACAACCGCGACAGCTGGGATGATCTGGTGGCCCAGGTGCGTCCTTTCGACGGTCGCCTGCGGGCAGTCTTTCACTGCTACACCGGCACACTCGAACAGGCGCGGCCGCTGCTCGAGGCCGGGCATTTGATTTCCTTCACCGGCATCGTCACCTTCAAAAACCCGGGTCCGGCGGCGGAGACCGCCCGCACGGTGCCGGACGGTGCCTACCTCCTGGAAACGGATGCCCCCTACCTTGCCCCCGTGCCGCATCGTGGCCGACGCTGCGAGCCGGCGTTTGTCGCGGATACGGCGCGCGCAGTCGCCGCGCTGCGCGGTCAAAACTTGGAGACAGTTGCACAAACGACGACGGCGGCAGCCTTGCGCTTTTTTCACGGCTTCACGACTGCGGCTGACACGTGAGGACTGTTTTCCATGGCGCGCTGGCCACCGATGTGCTTAAACCCGTGCATTGGTTCGTTATGAATGCATTTCTCCACTCCACCCTGGCATTTCTGGCTGCTCTCTGGCTCGCCAGTTGTGCAGGGCCGGCTTATCAGGAAATCCGTCGACCCGCTCCCGGCGGCGGTACCTATGTCGAGCGTGTCCGCATTGATCCCCGGCCCAAAGCCGCCCCACGGACGGTTAAACCCCGATCTGCGCCGCCGTCGGTCGCTGCAGCTGAACCCGCGCCGGAGGTCGATCCGACCTCTGCGGCCGTGCCGTCGGTGAAGCCCGCGCCGGCCCCGCCGAAGGCGTGGTGGCGTGACACGGATGAGGGTGGCGCCCAGGAAAAATCGCCGGCGGCTTCTGTCCGCGCAGTTCCGGCACCGGCGGCCACGGACGCAAAACCAGTTCCTTCCCCCGAAGTCACGGCTGCCAAGTCCACTTGGTGGAGTCGGCTGCGTCGTTCCCCAGGCCGCAAGACGGAGCCCGTTCAGGAATTCGCGGTGGTGCGTCGCAAGGCCGGTGCTCCCTGGTGGCCCTTCGGCCGGCGGTCCGCGGAACCCGAACCCGAACCCGAGGTCTCGTACTGGCGCGGCGAGGGCGTGAGCGGACGCCCGCGCATCGAGATCGCGCTCGGCGAGCAAAAGCTGCGGTATTACAAGGGCGATCAACTCGTCGGCGAGTCGCCGGTCTCCACGGGTCGTGAGGGATTTCAGACCGTGGTCGGCCGCTTCGCCATCTGCGAAAAGGATCTCGATCACGAATCGTCGCTGTTTGGCGATTATGTGGATGCCGAGGGCAAGGTGGTGCAGGGCGACGTTGATGCGCGCAAGGATCCGCGGCCGGCCGGCACGCGTTTCGATGGCGCCGACATGCGCTGGTTCATGCGCATCACCGGCGCCACCGGCATGCATGCCGGTTATCTGCCGGGGTTCCCGGCTTCCCATGGCTGCATTCGCCTGCCGGCAGAGATGGCGGAAATCTTTTTCCGTGAGACGCCGATGGGCACGCCGGTCGTGATTCTGCCCTGAATGGGAAGCGGGGCTTGCCCCGGGAGGTGGATTTTGTTAAAAAGAAAAATATTCCTCCGGCCATCCCGGCTGTGGAATTCCACCTCTCACCCTGTCTGGCCATGTTGAGACCCACTGAAATCGCCGAGTATGGAGAGCGTCATGCGGAGAAATGGCTGACCGCGCAAGGTTATCACTGCCACCATCAGCAGCGACAGGGCATCCGGGATTTCGAGGCGCGCGGGGGCGAGAACAACCTGCTTGTCCATGTCAACACCGCCATCGTGCCGCAGCATCCGACGGAAATCTCCCAGCACGACCACGACAGCATCTGTTCGCGGGCCATGATGCTCGGTTTTGACCCCTGGCTGGCGCAGGTGCAGATCGACAACCACGGCGATCTGGTTGGTGACATCGTCTGGACCAAGCTCAAGTAGCCATTCCACTTGCCGCCGCGCTCAAGCCGCCCATGCTGCGCCTTCCATGCGCGTCCTGCTCACCACCACCAGCTACCAAGACACCCCCGGCGACCACCATGCCCTGCTTGAGGCGCAGGGTTATGAGATCCACCGCGAGCGCGGCCCGCTTCCCGAGGCGCGCATGCTCGAGTTGGCCGGCGATTTTGATGCCTTCCTGTGCGGCGACGATGAAATCACCCGCGCCGTGCTCGACAAGGCCCAGCCGCGTCTGCGCGTCATCAGCAAGTACGGCATCGGCCTCGACAAGATCGACGTCGAGGAGTGCACGCGCCGCAAGTTGCCCGTGCTGTTCACCCCGGGTGTCAATCACACCACAGTCGCCGAGCACACCTTCTGTCTGCTCCTGGCGCTGGTGCGCAACCTGGTCGACAGCGCCAACGCCGTGCGCAATGGCCAGTGGCAGCGTGTCACCGGCCACGAGATTTGGAACAAGAAGATGGGCATCGTCGGCCTCGGCCGCATCGGCCAGGAGGTCGCCAAGCGCGCGCTCGCCTTCGGCATGGAAGTGCACGCCATGGACCTGTACTGGCCCGAGGCCTTCGCCAAGGAACACGGCGTCACCCGCCACGAATCGATCGAAAGCCTGATCGCCGCCGTCGATGTGCTCAGTCTGCACGCCAACCTCAGTGACAGCACCCGCCACCTCGTGCGCGCCGAGCGCATCGCCCTGGCCAAGCCGGGCCTGCTGGTCGTCAACACCTCGCGCGCCGAGCTTGTGCACATGCCCGACATGATCGCCGCGCTTGATGCCGGCACGGTGGGGGGGTATGCCACCGATGTGCTCGACGAGGAACCGCCGCCGGCCGATCATCCGCTGCTGCGTCACAAGCGCGCCCTGATCACGCCGCATATCGGCTCGCGCACCTACGAAAGCGTGCCCCGCCAGGCCATGAGGGCGACGCTCAACCTGGTCAATTTCCTCAGCGGTGCGCCCGACGTGATTCAGGCCAACAAGTTCTGATCAGGAGCGCGTGTTCGCAGCCACTACCGGTTGAGGCTTGGTCGACGACAGCTTGCTCGCGCGCGGCTCTCGGCCGGTACGCTGCTTGGCGATGTCCTTCGGTTTTTCCGGGCCAACCGGATCGGCGACCGGCTCGGTTGGGGCGGCCGCCGCGGGCTCGGCTTTTTTGCCGAACAGCAGCCGGGTCAGGAAGGAACGCGATTCGGTGATTGCAGGCTCTTCAGGCGAGGTGGCTTCGGCGGTGGGCGTCTTGACTGCAGGGGGGGCGGCCGTGACAACGGGCTCCGCAGCAGGGGAAGTGACTTTCGGGCCGTAGAAGAGACGTTTGAAGAAGGACGGGGGCGTCGCCTCGCTCGGGGCGGCAGCGGTCAACGGATCGGGCTGCGGTTTTTCGGCAGCCGGGGAGGGGGCTGCAGGCTTGGGCTTTGCCGCCAGCACGACAGGTTCTGGCACCACCGGCGCTGTCGGGGCCTCGGCTTCGATCGGTTTTACCTGCTCTTCCTTGGCTTTCGCAGGCGCCTTGCCGGCGGGCAGGGGCTTCTTGGTGATGACCACCTTGTCGCCAATGCTGACCTCGTTGAAGGCGTCCACGACATCCTGCATGCCCATGCGGATGCAGCCATAGCTGGCCGGCTGGCCAAGGCGGCTTTCCTCGGTGGTGCCGTGGATGTAGATGTAGCGGCGCTTGGCGTTGGAGTTGTCGTTCTCCAAGCCGTTGAGCCAGAGGATGCGTGAGACGATGGGGTCGCGGCCCGGGGCGTTGGGCTTGAGCACCTCGCCATTCCAGTGCCGGCTCTTCAGAACCGCGCCCGGCGGCAGGCCGTGACCAATCTTGGCGATCACCTCATGCTTGCCAAGAGGGGTGCGATAGCTGTTCAACTCGTCACCAAGGCCAAACTTCGAGGTCGAGATGGCATACTCCTTCTTGAGAATGCCCTCGGAGTAGATGCCCATCTTCTGGTCCTTCACGCTGACCACGACCTCGGACGCCGTCTCGGAGCTGCTGCAGCTGGCGAGCAGACCGGTGGCGGCGAGCAGGTAGCGGGATGGCGTCAATAACCTCACCATAAGAAAAATTAATGTACGTTAAGCAAAGTGCAACGCAAAATCGCGGCAGCGACTCAAACAGCGACCGAAGCCGCGCTCTTTCCGTGCCAGGCCGCTCGGCATTGAGTTTTCTAGCGGCCTCGCCATCGTGCCGTCATGACCCGCGAAGCCGCCGCCCAGATCTTCGAACGCATCGCCCTGCTGATGGAACTCAAGGGCGAGAACCCGTTCAAGATCCGCGCCTACCGCACCGGCGCCGAGATTGTCGAAAGCCATCCCGAGGACCTGTTGCGCCTGGCCCAGGAGAACCGCCTGGAGGGAGTCAAGGGGCTGGGTGAGGCCTTGCGCGACAAGCTGCACGAGTTGGCGACAACGGGTCGCCTGGAGTTTTACGAGAAGCTGTGCGCCGAGTTCCCGGCGGGCCTGCCGGAACTCTTCGAGATCCAGGGTCTTGGCCCGAAGAAGATCGCCGCCCTGCACCGCGAACTCGGCGTCGGCAGCGTGGCCGACCTGCGCCGGGTCTGCGAAAGCGGCGAGGCGGCGCAACTGTCGGGCTTTGGCGAGAAAACCGTGGCGAAGATCCTCGCCAGCATCGCCTTCCGCGAGCAGCACGCCTCGGAGTTCCGGGTCGATCAGGTCTACGGCCTGGCCATGGGCCTGCTCGACGCCCTGCGCGCCCTGCCACAGGTGGCGCGGGCTGAGGTCTGCGGCAGCTTCCGGCGCGGCAAGGAGACGGTGCATGACCTCGACTTTCTCGCCGCCTCGAAGCAGCCGCAGGCGGTCATTGAGGCCTTCTGCGCGCTGCCGCAGGTGCGTTCGGTGATCGCCCGGGGCGACACCAAGGCGAGCGTGCATGCCGAGGACGGCGTGCAGTGCGACCTGCGCGTGGTCAGCAACGCCGAGTTCCCCTTTGCCCTGGTCTACTTCACCGGCAGCAAGGAGCACAACGTCGCCCTGCGCCAGCGCGCCCTCGAGCGCGGCTGGTCGCTCAATGAATACGCTTTCACACCGCTGGCCGGCGGGGCGGGGGAACTGCCGCCGGAGGTGCATGAGGAAGTCGATGTCCATCGCGCACTCGGACTCGACTTCATTGAACCGGAACTGCGGGAAAACAGCGGCGAACTGGAGGTCGCCGAGGCGGGGCGTCTGCCCGAGCTCGTCAAGCTCGAGAACCTGCGCGGGGTGTTTCACAACCACACGACGGCGAGCGATGGCCGCGCCAGTTTGCGCGAGATGGCGGAGGCGGCGCGCGAGCTCGGCCTGCAGTACCTCGGCATTGCCGACCACAGCAAGAGCAGCTTCCAGGCGAACGGCCTCGACGAGCGTCGCCTGCGCGCGCAGGTGCGGCAGATCCGCGAACTCAACGAGGAGTTCGAAGGCGATTTCCGCGTCTTCGCCGGCACCGAGGTCGACATCCTCAAGGACGGCTCGCTCGACTTTGCCGACGAGGTGCTCGCCGAGCTCGATTACTGCGTCGCCAGCGTCCACAACGTCTTCAACTTGCCGGAAGCGGAGATGACCCGGCGGATCATCCGCGCCATCGAGAATCCGTACGTCACCATGCTCGGCCACCTGACCGGTCGCCTGCTGCTGCAGCGACCGGCCTACGCGGTCGACGTGCCCGCGGTCATTGAGGCCGCGGCGGCCACCGGCACCATCATTGAGCTGAATGCCAGCGCCTGGCGACTCGACATGGACTGGCGCTGGTGGCGCCTGGCCAGGGAAAAGGGCGTGCGCTGCAGCATCAATCCCGATGCCCACAGCACGCGCGGCCTGCAGGACGTGCTGTTCGGCGTGCGCGCCGCCCGCAAGGGCTGGCTGACCCGGCGCGACATCGTCAACTGCCTGCCGCTCGGGCAGGTCGAGCAGGCCCTGCGCGCCAAGGTCGAGCGATGCACGTGATCGGACTCAGGCCGATCCCGGCCGCCTGACGGACGGGGCGACCCCCTGCAGTTCCGCTCAAAAGTCGTGGCGTTTGACGACCTGCTGGGTCTGGCGGGTTTTGAGGATGCTGTTGGCCGGCAGCACACCGGCGAAGCTGCTGAGCGGATAGACCAGGCTGCGCCGGCCGATGAGGGAGCCGGGGTTGATGACGCTGTTGCAGCCGATCTCGGCGTGGTCGCCGATGACGGCGCTGAACTTGCGCAGGCCGGTGGCGATGGCGCCACCGGGATCCTGGACGATGACCTCGCCGCGGTCGAGGCGGACATTCGACAGCACCGCGCCGGCCCCGAGGTGGGCGCGGTGGCCGAGGATGGCGTCGCCGACGTAGTTGTAGTGCGGCACCTCGCAGTGGTCGAAGAGAATGCAGTTCTTGAACTCGCAGGAGTTGCCGAGCACGCAGCCGTCACCAATGAGGACGTTGCCGCGGATGTAGCAGCCGGCGCGGATCATGCAGTTGCGACCGATCCAGGCCGGACCGAGGATCAGGGCGCCGGGTTCGATGATGGTGCCTTCGTCGATGAAGACATCCTCGCCGATGTGCGCGCCCTGCGGAATCTGCGCGCGCACTTCGCGCTGCAGGCGGAACTCCAGGTAGGACTCGATGCGCGACAGCGCCGTCCAGACCGGTTCATCCGGCGGGAACAGGATGCCGTGCCGGGTGCGGCTCAGATCCAGGTAGTCGGCGGCGCGGTGCATGGCCGATTTAGACGGTCAGGACTTCCTTTTCCTTGGAGGCGACATGCTGTTCGATCTCGGCGACCTTTTTGTCGGTCAGGGTCTGCACCTCCTTTTCGCGGCGATGCAGGTCGTCCTCGGTGATGAGGCCATCCTTTTCACCCTTTTTCAGGGCTTCGATGGCGTCGCGGCGTGCCGAGCGCACCCGCACCTTGGCTTCCTCGCCCATCTGACGCACGAGCTTGACCATCTGTTCGCGGCGTTCCTGCGACAGCACCGGGATGGGCAGGCGGATGACCTTGCCCTCGATGCTGCCGTTGAGGCCCAGCCGGGACTCGCGGATGGCGCGGTCGATGTCCTGCAGGGTGGCCGGGTCGAAGGGCTCGATGCGGATGAGGCGCGGGTCGGGCGTGGTGATCATCGCCAACTGCTTGAGCTTCATGTGCGAGCCGTAGCTCATGACGTGCACGTCCAGGCCCTCGACGAGGGTGGGCGAGGCCTTGCCGGTGCGCACGGCGGCGAATTCGTGGATGGCGTGCTCGACGGCGCGGGTCATCGCGTCGTCGCACTCCAGCAGGGTCATTTCAGGGTCCATAACAGCGTCGGGAGGGAAGTTGAAAAGCGGAGACGCCGCAAGGCCGGTGTGCAGACCGGGGCTTGCGGCGCCTGAGATTGCCAGCAGGGCGGGCGGATGTCCACCCTGGAGTTGCTCACTTCACCGCCTTCTTGAGCGCGGCCGCCTTGGTCGTGCTTTCCCAGGTCAGGTCGGCGTCGCCGATCTTGCCGAAGTGGCCGTAGTTCGTGCTCTTCGAATAGATCGGGCGCAGCAGGTTGAGCTGCTTGACGATGTCGGCGGGCTTGAAGGAGAAGACCTTCAACACGGCGGCGAGGATGGCGTCATCGCTGACCTTGCCGGTGCCGAAGGTGTCGATGTGCACGCTCACCGGCAGCGGGTGCCCGATGGCGTAGGCAAATTGCACCTCGCACTTCGCGGCCAGGCCGGCGGCGACGACGTTCTTGGCAACCCAGCGGCCCATGTAGGCGGCGCTGCGGTCAACCTTCGACGGATCCTTGCCGGAGAAGGCGCCGCCCCCGTGACGGCCCATGCCACCGTAGGTGTCGACGATGATCTTGCGGCCGGTCAGACCGCTGTCGCCCTGCGGGCCGCCGACGACGAACTTGCCGGTCGGATTGATGAGGAACTCGGTCTGCTTGGTGAGCATTTCCTTGGGCAGCACCTTCTTGACGACCTGCTCGATGCAGAATTTCTCGATCATGGCGTGCTGCTGCTTGTCGCTGACGCCCTTTTCCGGGGCCGCGTGCTGGGTCGAGATGACGACGTTGACGATGCGGGTCGGCTTGCCGTCGACGTACTCGACCGAGACCTGCGACTTGGCATCGGGGCGCAGCCACTTGGCCAGCTTGCCGGCCTTGCGGATGCGGGTCAGCTCGCGGCCGAGGCGGTGCGCGAACATGATCGGCGCCGGCATCAGCTCGGGCGTTTCGTCGCAGGCATAACCAAACATGATGCCCTGGTCGCCGGCACCCTGTTCGGCGTGCTTCTTGCCTTCCGCCTTCTTGGCGTCGACGCCCTGGGCGATGTCCGGGCTCTGGGTGGTCAGGTAGTTGTTGATGAAGATGCGGTCGGCGTGGAAGACATCGTCGTCATGGATGTAGCCGATGCCGCGCACGGCGTCGCGGATCACCTTGTCGATGTTGATGACGTCGCCGATCGGCTTCTGGCCGATCTTCGGAATGGTGATCTCACCGCCGACGACCACGATGTTGCTCTTGGCAAAGGTTTCGCAGGCGACGCGGCTCTTCGGATCGATGGCGAGGCAGGCGTCGAGCACGGCGTCGGAGATGGTGTCGCAAACCTTGTCGGGATGGCCTTCACCGACGGACTCGGAAGAAAAGATGTAGGAGCGGGACATGATGCTGTCGTTTGTATTGATGAATGATGATGCGTTGATGCGAATTGTGAGAGTATCGCCGCTTGTTCGGTCGTCAATGCGGATTTCGGCGACAGTCGGGGCTGTTCTTCCGCGTATTTTCCCCATGCGTACCCTGCTAAGGCTCGCGGCTCTTGTTGCCTTGCTCAGTTGCCGGCTGTGGGCGGAGACGGCAGCGCCTCCGGTGCCGAAATCGATGGCCTATGTCCTGCAGGCCAGCGGCCTGGCGGCGGATCGTGCGGCCGTGGTGCGCAGGCTGGCGGAATGCGGGCGGGATTGGGTCGTGCTGGATGCGGTCTACAGCACGGATGACGGTCCTTGGACACCTGAAGAGATTCAGGCCATTCGTGCCGGCAAACCCGGGCGACGCGTGATGGCATATGTCTCGATCGGTGAGGCCGAGGATTATCGGCCGTATTGGCGCCGGGCCTGGGATGCGGACGGTGACGGCGAGCCGGATGCCATGGCGCCGGCGTTTCTGCACAGTGAAAACCCCGACTGGAAGGGCAATTACCGGGTGTGTTACTGGCATGAGGAGTGGCAGAAAATCCTGCTGCCGACGGTGGATCAGGTGGTGACGCAGGGTTTTGACGGCATCTACTTGGACATTGTCGACGCCTTCGAATTTTTTGAATACGACCCGGCGACCCGCAATTGGCGGGACAACCTCGTCAACCCGGAGACCGGCAACAGCTACCGTCGCGACATGATCCACTGGGTGGGAACTGTCGCGAAACGCGCCCGTGACCGCAAGCCTGGCTTCCTGGTCATCCCGCAGAATGCGGCGCAACTCCTCGAGCATCCAGAGTACCTCGGCATGATCAGCGCCATCGGGGTGGAGGATTTGTGGGTGGAGGGCGCCAGGCTGCGCAAGGAATCGGAGTTTCACCACACCCTTGGTTTTCTGAACCGTCTCAAGAAGGCGGGCAAGCCGGTGCTGGTGATTGATTATCCGGCGACTCCCCAAATTCATGCGGCCGCCTTCGCGGTTTCAGCCCGTCATGGTTTCATTCATCTGTTGACCGACCGGGATCTGAAAACCTTGGGGGTTGCGTCTGGCCGGGAGTCCCTGGAGTGAACACTCGCCGATGGTGCGTACTAGGCTGGTCATGACTCTCTCTGTCCTGCTCGCCGCCGTCGCCGCCCACCTGCCTGACACGCAGCCGCTGGCCCCGGACCCGGATTTTTCGGCGACCCAGGTCGCCGGTGTCCACCGCTACCTCGACCGCGCCACCGCCGCTTCGGTGGCGGGTCGTGCGGCACACTGGCGACGCGACACCTCCTCGCCGGCCGCCTATGCCGTCTCCGTGCAGCCGAACCGCGCGCGCCTGGCGCGCCTGCTCGGCGTGGTTGATCCCCGCCAGCCGGTGCGGGAGCTGGCGTTGGTTGGCGGTACGGTCACGCCCTCGCTCGTCGCTGAAACCGCCGAGGCCGCCCTCCATCGCGTGCGCTGGCCGGTCTTCGACGGCGTTCACGGCGAGGGCCTGCTGATCCAGCCCAAGGGCGAGGTGCTGGCGCGGGTCATCGTGCTGCCGGATGCCGGTCAGACCCCGGAGCAATGGTTGGCCCAGAAGAATGGCGCGGTTGCCGCCGCCCTGATGCGCGCGGGTGTGCAGGTGGTTATCCCGGTCCTGCTCAGCCGTGAGGCGGAGTTTTCCGGCAGCGAGCGGCTCGGTCGCTTCACCAACGTCACGCATCGCGAGTGGATCTATCGCCAGTCCTTCATCCTCGGTCGCCATGTCATCGGCGATGAAATCCAGAAGGTGCTGGCCCTGGTCGACGGGTTCGCCCATCAGTCGGAGTCGCTGCCGATCTGCGTCGCCGGTTATGGCGAGGGCGGCCTGCTGGCGCTGTATGCCGGTGCCCTCGACGAGCGCATCGGTTCGGTCGAGGTCGCCGGCCACTTCGCCCCGCGCGAGAACCTCTGGCAGGAGCCGCTCGAACGCAGTGTCTTCGGGCTGCTGCGCGAGTTTGGCGACGCCGAACTCGCCAGCCTGATTGCGCCGCGTCGGTTGGCTGTCCGGCACGATCATTATCCGGCGGTCGCCGGGCCGCCAACCCCGGGGCAGGGGGTGCGTGCCGTGGCGGCGCCCGGTGTCTTGCGTGCGCCGCCACTGACGGCCGTGCAGGCGGAACTGCAGCGCGCGCTCGACCTGACGCGCGGACTGGATCCAACCTGGGCCCGGCTGTTTGAGGCGGGTGCCTCCTCGAGGGAATGGTTGCGTCATCTGCTGCCGCCGGCGACCGCCGAGGCCGTGGCGGCGCGGTTGGCGGCAACCTCACCGTCGCCGGCCGCGGCGATCCCGTCGAGCACGGAGTTTGTCCGCGAGCGCCAGCGTCGCCAGGTGCATGAGCTGGAAGCCTTCCATCAGCGCCGCCTCGCCACCGTCGAGACCGAGCGCAACGAAAGCTTCTGGAAACCGCTGCCGCTGCAGCCTCTGGCCGATTTCGAAAAACGCACGGCGGTCGAGCGTGAGCGTTTCTGGAACGAGGTCATCGGTCGCCTGCCGGATCCCGATCGACCCGCCAACCCGCGCAGCCGGCTGGTGCGCGAGACCGACACCGTCGCGATTTACGAGGTGGTGCTCGATGTCTGGGACGACGTCTTCGCCTGGGGCTGGCTGGCCCTGCCCAAGGATCTGCAGCCGGGGGAGCGCCGGCCGGTGGTGGTCTGTCAGCATGGCCTGGAGGGCCTGCCCGAGCACTGCTTTGAGGCCGATCCAAGCGTGCGTGCCTTCGGCGCCTACAAGGCCTTTGCCCTGCGCCTGGCCGAGCAGGGCTACGTCACCTTCGCTCCGCACAATCACTATCGCGGCATGGACGCCTTCCGCTCGCTGCAGCGCAAGCTGCACCCGCTCGGCCTGAGCCTGTACTCGGTCATCAACGGCCAGCACCAGCGCCTGCTGGAATGGCTCAAGGCGCAGCCTTTCACCCGTCCCGACAAAATCGCCTTCTACGGTCTCAGCTACGGTGGCAAGTCGGCGATGCGCACGCCGGCGGTGCTGACCGACTACTGCCTGAGCATCTGCTCGGGCGACTTCAACGAGTGGGTGCGCAAGTGCGCCACGACCGACCTGCCGCTCAGCTACGTCTTCACCCATGAGTATGAGATCTGGGAATGGAACCTTGGCGGCACCTTCAACTATGCCGAGATGGCCGCCCTCATCGCTCCGCGGCCCTTCATGGTCGAGCGCGGCCACAACGACGGCGTCGGCATCGACGAATGGGTCAACTACGAGTTCGCCAAGGTCCGGCGACTCTACAACAAGCTCGGCCTCGGCGAACGCACGGAGATCGAGCACTTCGACGGGCCGCACACCATTCACGGCGTCGGCAGCTTCGACTTCCTGCGCCGCCACCTCGGCGACCCACGGGCAGCCCGCTGAGGCGGGTTGGTCCGGCAAAATCCCGTTTGCCAGTCGGTCGCCGCCGTCCAAGCTGCGGCATGCACGACCCCCGCGTTGACCAACTCGCCCGCCAGCTCGTCCGTTATTCGACCCAGGTGAAGAAGGGCGACTTCGTCTGGATCGACTGCTTTGACGTTCCGTCCTGCGTGCCGCAGGCCCTGATCCGTGCCGTGGTCGAGGCCAAGGGCCGGCCGCTGGTGCGCCTGCATGACACCACGGTCAGCCGCGAACTGCTGCGCCACGCCGACGCCACTCAATACGGGGTCATCGCCGAAAGCGACCTCGCGCTGATGAAGAAGATGGACTGCTACATCGCCGTGCGCGGCAGCCACAACATCACCGAACACAGCGACGTGCCGGCCGAGAAGATGAAGCTGGTCATGTCGCTCCTGCGGCCGGTGCAGAACCAGCGGGTCAATGAGACGCGCTGGTGCGTGCTGCGCTGGCCGACCCCGGCCATGGCCCAGCAGGCCGGCATGAGCACGCAGGCCTTTGAGGATTTTTATTTCAAGGTTTGCCTGCTCGATTACGCCGCCCTGCTGCCGGCCATGAACGCGCTCAAGAAGCTGATGGACAAGACCCGCGAGGTCCACATCACCGGCGCCGGCACCGACCTGCGTTTCAGCCTCAAGGGCCTCAAGGCGATCGCCTGCGGCGGCCGCCACAACATCCCCGACGGCGAATGCTTCAGTGCGCCGGTGCGCGACAGCGTGGAGGGGGTGATCAGCTACAACGCGCCGACCATCTATCAGGGCATCGCCTTTGACTCCGTGCGCCTGGAATTCAGCAAGGGACGCATCGTCAAGGCCACGGCCAACAACACCGAGGCGATCAACCGCATCTTCGACAGCGACGAGGGCGCGCGTTACATCGGCGAGTTCGCCATCGGCTTCAATCGCGAGATCCGCGAGCCGATGCGCGACATCCTGTTCGACGAAAAGATTGCCGGCAGCTTCCATTTCACCCCCGGCCAGGCCTACGAGGGCGTTGCCGACAACGGCAACCGCAGCCAGGTGCACTGGGACCTTGTCTGCATCCAGCGCCCCGAGTACGGCGGCGGCGAAATCCGCTTCGATGGCAAACTGATCCGCAAGGACGGCAAGTTCGTCCTGCCGGAACTGAAGCCGCTCAACTGAACGGAGGATTCCCAAAAAGCTCGCGGGCGCACTGATGAATCGGTGCGCCCGCTGCCGTATGGGCTTCATCCTCTCCATGAAGCCCGTCCTCCTCTCCCTGTTCGCCGTCGGTCTCGCCGCGGCTCAGTCGCCGACGCGCGAGATGCGCGATCTCAACGACTATTTCCCGATGGCCCCGGTTGCCTCCAAGGAGGCCTGGCCGGCGAGGCGCGCGGAGATTGAGCGGCGCGTGGCGGTCGCTGCCGGCCTCTGGCCGATGCCGGAGAAGACCCCGCTCAACGCGGTCGTGCACGGCCGGGTCGAGGGCGATGACTACACGGTCGACCGCGTGTTTTTTGAGAGCCTGCCGGGGCACTTCGTCACCGGCAGTTTGTACCTGCCGAAGCAGCGCCCGGCGAAAATGCCGGCCGTGCTCTGCCCGCACGGGCACTGGCCGGATGGCCGCTTCATGGACCGTGGCGTCGGCACGGCGGCGACGAAGAAGGAGATCGACACCGGCGCCGAGGAGTTGGAGTGCGCGGCGCGGTCGCCGCTGCAGGCGCGCTGCGTCCAGCTCGCGCGCATGGGTTGTGCGGCCTTCCTTTACGACATGCTCGGCTATGCCGATTCCGTGCAGTTCACCGAACACCGCCATGGCGCCGCCAAGACGGGATTTCTCAGTCCCGGCGCGGACCTGCGCCTGCAGACCTACTTTGGTCTGCAGACCTGGAACGGCCTGCGCGCGCTCGACTTCCTGCTGACCCTGCAAGGGGTTGATCCGCAGCGCATCGGCTGCACGGGTGCCAGCGGCGGCGGCACGCAGACGATGATGATCGCCGGCCTGGACCCGCGCGTCAGTGCCGCCTTTCCCTGTGTTATGGTGTCCACCGCCATGCAGGGCGGCTGCACCTGCGAAAACAGCCATCACCTGCGCATCGGCCAGGGCAACATCGACATCGCCGCGCTCACGGCGCCGCGTCCGCTTGGCCTGACCGCCGCCGATGACTGGACCAAGGAACTGGAAACCAAGGGGCTGCCTGAGCTGAAGGATCTCTATGCCAAACTTGGCGTGCCCGACCGTCTCACGGCCCATCTGGCCACCCAGTTCCCCCACAACTACAACCTGCCGTCGCGCCAGGCGATGTACGCCTTCTACAACAAGCACTTCGGCCTCGGCCTGTCGCAGCCGGAAGTGGAACGCGAGTTCCGCGTGCTCGGCCGCGAGGAGCTGTCGGTCTGGACCGGCGGCCATGCCGCGCCCAGTGGCGATCAGGTGGGAGTCGCCCACGAGAAAGCCGTCTGTGCCTGGATGATGGCCCAGGATGACACGCACATCCAGCCGCTGGTGCGTGGCGGCGACAAGGCCGCCCTGCGCGCCACGGTGGGGGCGGCCTGGGAGGTGCTGATTGGGCGCCAGCCGCCGTCGCCGGCTGAGGTCGACTACGAACTGCTCAGCAAGGAAGATCGCGGCGACTACCTGCTCATGGAGGGGGTCAGCCGCCTGAAGGCGCAGGGCGAGGAGGTGCAGGCGATTTTTCTGTATCCGAAGAACTGGCGCGGTGAGGCCGTGCTTTGGCTGAGTCTGGAGGGGGCAGCCAGCATCCACGGCGCTTCCGGACCGACTCCGGCCGCGCGCGCGCTGCTCGATGCCGGCAAGGCGGTCGCCTGTCCCACGCTCTACCTGCAGGGGGCCACCGAACAGCCCAAGGCCGGCGACAACCTGCGCGCCAAGCCCAACGACTTCCGCGAGTTCAGTGGCTACACCTTTGGATACAATCCCAGCCTGTTTGCCCGCCGGGTGCATGATGCCCTGACGATGGCCGCCATGATGCGAGGTCGCGCCGAGTATCCGCTCAAGGGGCTGCAACTGCGCGGCAGTGACGGAGCTGGTGCCATCGCCCTCGCCGCGGGCGCCCTGCTCGGTTTGACCGGGGTTGAGGCCGAGACCGATGGCTTCCGTTTCGCCGACCTGATGGATCCCTGGCACATCCATTTTGTCCCGGGCGCGGTGAAGTATGGGGATGTCGAGGCCCTGCGCCGCCTTTGTGAGCCCTGAACACACTCGGCAAAAAGCTTGATCGTTTCCAGCCGGTGCGACGTTACCGGTGGCTCATGAACACGCCCCTGACCCGTCGCACCAGCCTCAAGCTCTTCACCGCCGGAACCCTCGCCAGCCTCGCTGGTGGCAGACCTCTTGCTGCCGCTTCCGTGCCGGCGACCGTGGATCTGTGGGCTCGCACGCATGACCGGGTCTTTCTGGGCGGTGAGTTTTGGGCGAATCCGATGGAGGACTGGTGCGTGCGCGAAGGCGGTGCCGAATGCTTGAACCCGGGCCCGGGGCGCAGTGTCCATTCGCTCACGCATCAGATCACCCGCGCCGGCAGCTTCACGATGACCGTGACGCTCACCCGTCTGGAGACGCTAAAGACCGACGGCGGCGCCGGCTTCCGCATCGGCCTGCGCAGCGAGATCGACGAGCATCGCAGCAACTGCTTTGTTCAGCGCGGCCTGCAGGCCGGCTGGCAAGGCGGTCAGTTGGTGCTCGGGCCAAAATCGGTCGCCATCCCCGAAGGCGCCACCCGGCCGCGCCTGCGTCTGGCCCTCCAGGGTGTGACCGCAGGTGCCGAATGCAGCCTGACCCTGCGCGCCCTGGATGCCGACAGCGGTGCCGAACTGGCCAGCCTCACGCACCGCCTGCCAGCCGATCAGGTGCTCGGCAATGTCTCGATCGCCAACAACTTCGCCGCTGGCAGCGCCGGGGCGGCCAAGGGCAAGAAGGCCAAGGCTGCTGGCAACGCGGTGGGCGGTTGCTACCGCTTCCACAACTGGACCCTCGAAGGCGATGCCTTCACGGTCACCGAGGCCCATCGCTTCGGGCCCATCCTCTGGACGATGTACTCGCTGAGCGATTCGCGCGGGCCGGAGGGTTTTGTCATGAAGCTGAGCGCCCTCACCGGGCCGCTTGGCGCCAGGGACAATCCCGAGGTCGAACTGCGGATCGAGAAAGACGGAGCCTGGAAATCGCTCGGCACCGCCAAACTGGATCCCGACGCCTGGACCGCGACTTTCCGCATCCCGAACTGGAACGAGAAGCAGGCTACACCGTACAAGGTCGTGTATCGCGAGAAGCACCGCGATGGTGCCCACACTGACCACGAGTGGGCCGGCACCATCCGGGCGAATCCCGAGGGGCGGCCGCTGCGTCTGGCGGCGTTGACCTGCCAGAACGATTATGCCTTCCCGTATGCCCCGGTGGCCGAGAACGTGCGCAAGCTGGATCCCGACCTGGTGTTTTTCTCCGGCGATCAGCTCTATGAGAACCATGGCGGCTTCGGCATCATCCGCGACGACGCTGAGCGCGCGATCCTGAATTACCTGCGCAAGTTCTACCAGCACGGCTGGGCCTTCCGCGAGGTGATGCGCGACGCGCCGACTCTCTGCCTTCCGGATGACCACGATGTCTTCCAGGGCAACATCTGGGGCGAGGGCGGCAAGCCGATGGACGTCGGCGACAGCGGCGCCTCGTCGAAGGGCGGCTACATCCAGCCGGCGCGCATGGTCAACGTCGTTCACAAGACGAACTGCGCGCATCATCCCGATCCCTACGACGCCAAGCCGGTGCTGCAGGACATCAGTGTCTATTATGGCGACATGGTCTATGGCGGTGTCGGTTTCGCCATCCTGGCCGACCGCCAGTGGAAGAGCGGACCCGAGCATGTCGACACCGGTGGCGGTCGCGCCGACCACGTGCTCGAGGCGGACTTCGACACGGCCAAGCTCGACAAGCCGGGGCTGGTTTTGCTCGGCGAGCGCCAGGAGCAGTTCCTCAAGGCATGGTCGAGCGACTGGCGTGGCCACAAGCTGAAGGCCGTGCTCAGTCAGACGGTCCTGGCCAACGTCGCCACCCATCACGGCGACTACCATGGCTACCTGAAGGCCGACCTCGACTCCGGGGGCTGGCCGCAGACGCCGCGCAACCGCACGATCGAACTGATGCGCCCGAGCATGGCCCTGCACATCAATGGCGACCAGCATCTCACCACCCTGGTGCAGTATGGCGTCGAGAAGCAGCGCGACAGCAACTGGTCGTTCTGCACGCCCGCCATCGCCGCCGGGTACCCGCGCTGGTGGCGGCCCGATGAATTGAAGATGCCGCATGCCAACCGGCCTGCGCACGGTCTGCCGGACACCGGCGAGTACGTCGAGGGACTGGGCAACAAGGCCTACGTGTACGCGGTCGGCAATCCGCAGGTCGGCCAGGCACCGAACCGCTACGACAAGGCTCACGAAAAGGGCAGCGGCTTCGGCTTCATCCGCTTCGACACCGACAAGCTGACCTACCACGTCGAGTCCTATCGCTTCCTCATCGATGCCACTGACGGCAAGGCCTCGAACCAGTTCCCCGGCTGGCCGGTGACGATCCAGCAGAAGGAAAACCGCGGCGAAAACGTGTTGAAGTGAGCCCCCCGTAGGCGCGTTGGCCACAACGCGGGGTTGGGGTGGAGCATCGTTCTGCGCACTCAAGCCCGCCTTCTGGCGAAGTCGCCTACGCGGATCGTGGACGCGTTGGCCACAACGCGGGGTTGGGGTGGAGCATCGTTCTGCGCACCCAAGCCC
>DAIUCN010000078.1:0-1092 GCA_036846165.1 Prosthecobacter sp. | reverse complement strand
GGATCGTGGGCGCGTTGGCCACAACGCGGGGTTGGGGTGGAGCATCGTTCTGCGCGGCCCAAGCCCGCCTTCTGGCGAAGTCGCCACCAGGCGCAAGCTTGCGGCTGCCCCAACGTTTCCCTGCGACCATGCTGCTGCGCTTGCTTCTCCTGTCCCTGGCCCTGCCTTCGCTGCTGGTCGCCCAGCAGCCGCCGGCTGCCAAAAAGAAGAAGGCGGTGCCAGCAGCACCCCGCTTGACCGCGCCGCTGGCCCAGCACCTGAAGCGGGCGGATCCTGTGTTGCACTTGGATCAGCCCGATTTCGTCATTGCCGGCGATCTGCGGTTGTGGGCGGTGGCCATCGAGCACGACGGCCAGGCCGACACCCTCCGCCTGCTCACCCGTGGCGAGGGCGAATGGCAACCCGTGGCCGCGCTTTCCGAACCCGGGGTGATCCACCAGCCGGCGATCGCCGCCGACAGCGAGAACGGTGTCTGGGCCTTTTGGAGTCAGGCCAACGCCCAGGACGTGATGACCCTGCGGACCTGTCGCTTCGCCAAGGGCGAACCCGGCCCGCGCCTCGAACTCGCCGCCCATGCCGATGCCGGCTGCGGTTTTGCCGATGCCGGCACCGACGCTGCGGGTCGGGTCTGGGTGACCTGGCAGGAAATCCGCCCCGGGGCCTCGCGCCTCTGGACGCGCCACTGGAGTCCGGACACCCGCGTGTGGTCGCCGCCCGTGCAAGTCTCCTCGCCCGAGACCGGCGGCCATTGGGAGCCGCGTCTGGCCTTCACGGATGCCAAGGGCGCCTGGATCGCCTACGACAGTTCATCCGGTGGCGAATTCAACCTGCGCCTCGCCCGCGTCGGACTCGATGGCACGGTGCAGGATCGCGAACTGCTGGCGACCCCGGAATACGAGGCACGCGCCAGCATCGCCGCCGACGCGCAGGGCGGTCTCTGGATCGCCGCCGAACGCGGCCGCCGCCAGTGGGGCTTGGATTCGCGCGGTCATGAAAACGACATGGGTCTCAACGCCCACAAGCGCCTGCTGCTGGGTCGCTACGATCCCGCCACCGGCGTGTTCACCGAGGTGCCGGTGCCCGATAAAGGAC
>DAIUCN010000077.1:0-21047 GCA_036846165.1 Prosthecobacter sp. | reverse complement strand
CAATGAAGCCCCGCGCCCCGCTCCGTTTCGCCCTCCTGCTTGCCGCCGCCGGTCTCACCGACGTCTGCAGTCAGGAGGTGCCGCGCGCGATCCCGGTCGAGGACGCCCCGGCCGTGCCGCGGGCCATCCCGGTGGAAGACGGTCCGACCCCATCCGCCCAGCCGGCGGTCCCCGCGGCACCCGCGCGGCCCAAGTCGCCCGGGTCCGACCTGTTCGACTACGCGACGATGATTTACGAGCGCGGCGAGCACGCGCTCGCCGCCCAATCCTTCGCCCAGTACCTGAAGGCGCATCCGAATGGTGCCGACGTGCCGATGGCGATGTTCCGCCTGGCCGAGTGCTTCCTCAAGCAGGACAACACGCGCGCCGCCGAGACCTACTACCTTGAGGTTGTCAGCCGCTTCCCGAACAGCGAGGGCGCGCCATCCGCGGCCTACCGGCTTGGTGCCATGCGCTTCAATGCCCAGGACTTCGATGACTCGGCCCGGCACTTCGCGTTTTGCGCGGCGAAGAGCCCGCTACCGCAGGTGCGTCTGGCGGCTTTCTTCAACGAAGCACGTGCCCACCAGCAAAGGGGTGACCGCCGCAAGCAGGCCGAGGCTTTGCGTCAGGTGGTGGCGGTGCGCGAGGACAATCCCTACCGCGAGAACGCCCTGCTCGCTTTGGGCACGGTCTATCTGGCCGAGGATCGCAAGGCCGAGGCGCTGCCGCTGTTCCTTGAACTCATCCAGGTCAGCAAGGACAACCCCGTGCTCTCCGAAGCCTGCGTCAAGGCCGCCGTGCTGCTCGCCGAAACCGGCAAGCCCGACGAGGCCCTGCCGCTGTTCGATCGCGCCCTCAAGGTCGCCGAGACCACGCCCGTGAACCGCGGCATCGCCCTGGTCGGCGTGGTGCAGTCGCTCTACGCCAAGGGCGATTACGAGGGGGTCATCGGTCACTATGCCCGGCACTCCGACGTGCTGCCCGAGGGCGACACCCGGCCGCGCATGCTGCTGCTGGTGGGCAATGCCTACCGGATGAAGAAGAGCTACGCACGCGCCGTCGAGGTTTACCTCAGGGTCGAGCAGGAGTTCGCCGGAAGCCCGCAGGCCTTCGAGGCCGGCTACTGGAAGCTCTACTGCTTCTACCTGCTCGACGACAAGCAGCTTGGCGACTTCGCCAATGCCTTCATCGCCCGCCACGCCGAGGCGCAGGCCGAACATGAGTTCCTCAACCTGGCGCGCCTGATTCGTGCCGACTTCTTCTTCAATCAGGCGGACTATGCGCGGGCGGCCGACAGCTTTGCCGAGGTGCGTATCACTGGCCTGCCCGAGAAGTTGCGCCCCGGGGCTTTGTTCAACAAGGGATGGTCCTGCGCCGAGGCGCGTCGCCATCAGGACGCGATCGCCTCCTTCGCCCAGTTCCTCGCCGAAAACCCCGGCCATCCGCTCACCGCCAAGGCGCTGGCGCGCCGGGGCATGGCCTACAAGGATGCGCGCGAGCCGGTCAAGGCTGTGGCCGATTTCCAGCGGGTCGTCAAGGAGTTCACCCACTCCGATGCCGCCGAAGTCAGCTACCTGCAACTGGGCCTGATCGCCGGCGACCAGCGCGACAGCAAGGCGATGGTCGCCGCCTTTGAGATGCTGGTGAGCAAGTATCCGAACAGCGCCGCAGCCGCCCAGGCCTGGTATGGCATCGGTCGCGGCAACTTTGAGCAGAAGTTTTTCGACAAGGCCGTGCCCGCGCTGGAGAAGGCGATCGAGAAGGACCGCGAAAACTACCTCGACCGCGCCAGTCCGATGATCCTGCTGTCGCACTACGCCCGCCAGGATGTCGAG
Source organism: Prosthecobacter sp. (assembly GCA_036846165.1). Taxonomy (GTDB): domain Bacteria; phylum Verrucomicrobiota; class Verrucomicrobiia; order Verrucomicrobiales; family Verrucomicrobiaceae; genus Prosthecobacter. Next base: position 19,230 of record DAIUCN010000077.1, on the reverse strand, counting down.
GCGCTGGCCAAGGCCGTCGATGCCTACCGCAAGGCGAATGCCTCGGCGGTCGTCCCGCTCAACGCCCTCACCTGGCTGGGGCTCAAGCTCTACGACCAGCGCGATTATCCACGTTCGGCCGCCTACCTGAAGCTGGCGGCGACCCCGGAAGTGCCGGAAAACACCGATCCACGGGTCTGGAGCTACCTGGGGCTGGCCCTGCTTGAAGCCGGTCAGTTCGAGGAGAGCCTGCAGGCCACCGGTCATTATCTCACGGTCACCCCGGAGAGCGGCAACCGCGCCCGCGCCCTGGTCGCCAAGGGCCGTGCCCTGCTCGGCCTTGGCCGGATTGAGGACGCGGAAAAGGCGGCCGAAGAAGGTTTGACCTTTGCCAAGGACGGCAAGCCGCAGGCCCTGCTGCTCATTCTGGAGGGCGACATCCTCATGGCGGCCGGCGACAAGCTCGCCGGTGCAGGACAGTCGGCGGGTGCCAAGGAGAAATACAATGCCGCCGCTGGCAAGCTGATGATTCCCGCGCAGTTCTTCGACGATGCCGAGATCACGCCCGAGGCGCTCGACAAGGCGGCGCGCGCGTTGGAAAAAGCCGGGCAGGCTTCCAAGGCGGCCGACTTCCGCAAGACCCTGCAGGAACGTTACCCGCAGTGGCAATCGCGCGGCTGAGAGTTCCTTCTGATCCCATTTGGGGTTGAACTTAGAAGCGCAGGGTGGCGCCGAGCACGGCGCCGAAGCCGGGTTCGTTGCTGCCGGAACCGGTGTAGCGGTATTCCTGGTCGAGCAGGTTTTCGAGGGCGGCGGTCAGCTCCAGCTGCTCGGTGACACGCCAGCCGCCACGCAGGGTCAGGTGGGCGAAGCCCGGGTTGCCATCCGGGGGAATGCGCTGGGTGTCGCGGCGATCGCCGCTGTTCAGGCGCTCGTAGCGACTGTGTGCCAGGCAGACAAATTCGCCCCAGACGCGTTTGTCGGCCGCTTCCCAGCGCAGGCCGGCGCGGCCCATGAGCGGCACGACACGACTGATCGGCTCCACCTGCTGGTAGCTGCTGTTGGTGCGCGGGAACTGCTCGACCCGGCCCTCGGTCCAGGTGAGGTGACCGAACAGGGTCCAGCATTCATCGAGCCGCCAAGAGCCGTCGAGCTCGATGCCCTGCATGAAGCCGTCGCCGCTGTTCGACTTGTTGACGATGCCCGCGCCGACCGGGCGACGCACGATCATGTCATCGATGACGGTGTAAAAGTAGCTGAGGCTGCCGCGGAAGCGCTCGGTCTGGGTGCGCAGGCCGAGTTCGAAGTGGATGAACTGCTCGGGATCGAGGCCGGTGGAAGGGGTTTCGAGTTCGCCGCTGCGGGCGACGTCGAGGCGCGAGAGATCGGACAGGTTGGGCGCGCGGAAGCCCTGGGAAACACCGCCGAACAGCTGGTGGCGCGCCTGTTCGTCGAGGTCGTAGAGCAGGCGCAGGCTGGCCGAGAAGTTCTGCCAGTCGTCGCGGTAGGAATCCACCGGCGCCGGCGTCGCCGGATCGGCGAAGCGACCGATGTCGGCGGCGGCATGGGTGAAGCGTCCGCCGAGTTGGGCATGCAGGCGTGAGGTCAGATCGAACTGATCCTGCAGGTACAGGCCGAGCAGGTCGTAACTGGCGTCATCGCCGACCGGACCCTGGATGCCCTGGGCCTGGGTGCCGTTCTTGTTGTAGCGCTGGCTGCCGCTGGACACCCAGTCGCGGTAATAATCGATGCCGTAGGTGAGGCGACCGATCGCGGTGTCGCTGGACAACTGCAGATCGAGGCCGAGGGTGCTGATCTCCACCTGGGAAAAATCGCGGCGGGTGGTGCGTTCGCGAAATTCATACTCGTTGGCTGTCTGCAGCGACACCGTCAGGCTGGCGCTGTCGGCAAAGCCGTCGAGGTCGAGACCGGCGAGGCGCAGGTAGGAGAGCGTGCGCTCCTGGTCGTAAGAACGCTGCAGGTCGGTGCCGATCGTGGTGCCTTCCCAGGAAATACCGGAAGTGGTCTGGTGGGTTCGCCAGGCATCACTTTGGCGCAGTTGCTGGTGGACCGCGGTGACGGTCCAGTTGTCATCGAGGGCGAGGTCGAGACGGGCGTCGTAGGCCCATTCGTCATAGCCGGTGTTCGGCTGGAGGCCAAGGCCGGCGGCGCGGACGTCGCCAAAGGATTTCAGGCTGGCGCCGAGGTGCAGGCCCCAGCGACCGCCTTCGCCGAACTGGAGTTCCTGGCGGCCGACATGGCTGCGCTCGGCCGTCGAGGTGCGGTAGGCGGTCAGGCCATGGAAGAAGAAGCCGGCGTCCTCCTCACGGAAGCCCGAGTGCTTGGTGAGAAGGTTGAGCGTGCCGCCGATGGCGTCGCTGCCGTAGAGCACCGAGCCCTGGCCGGGCACGAGTTCGAGCCGGTCGATGGCCCAGGAGTCGATCGTGTTCCAGTACTGGTTCGGTCCCTCGCGAAAGGTCGAGTTGTTGAAGCGGATGCCGTCGATCAGCGCCAGGTTGCGGAAGCCGGTGAAGCCGCGGATGAAGGGCGAGCCCTGGGCGTTGGAGGTTTTCTGGACGTTGACGCCCGGCGTTTCGCGCAGGGCCTCGGTGAGGGTGCGCACCTGGCGCTCCTGCATCTGCACCGCCTCCAGCGTGCGCACGGTCTGTGCGGTCTGCTGCAGCGGCAAAGCTTCGCGCGTGGTGGTCACGATGACCGCCGGAATGCTGGCCGCGGGTTTGGTGGCCGCCTCGGCCACCGTCGATGGCGGCGGTGTCGCCGCAGGTTCAACGGCGGCGAGCAGGGAGGGCAGGCAGAGCAGGATCAGGTGCTTGGCGGACATGGAAAGGCCAGCCTTAGCTCGTGAACGGGTCGCCTGTCATGTCCGGCGTGCGACAGAGGTGGCCTTTGGACAGGTCCTGTCCCTGGGCGGGGACTGTTGGACAAATCCTGTGCGGGTCAGGGCTTGGCGAGCTTTTCCAGGTAGTCGAGCAGGCTGGCGAACTCGCGCACGGTGAAGTTCAGCATCAGGCCCGGCGGCATCAGGCTCATCGGCAGTTTCTGGCGCGTGGCGATGCTGGCGGTCGGGAAGGTGAACTCGCGGGCGGCGATGTCGCGCAGCCTGACCTCGGTGGCGCCCTCCAGGGTGATAAAGCCCATCTGCTGCGTGCCGTCCTTGAGGGTGATCAGCTCGCTGGTGAAGCCCTGGGCGATGGTCTTGTTCGGGTCGAGGATGTTCTGCGCGAGCTCCGGTCGTTGGTAGGTCTGGGCGATGTTGCCGAGGTAGGGGCCCTTGGGTGCCTCGGATTCCTTGACCGTGTGGCAGGCGCTGCAGGTGGCGCGCTGGAAAATCTGTTCGCCCAGGGCGGCATCGCCCTTGGCGGCGAGCACGGCCGACAGCATCTGCTCCGGCTTCAGGGTGGCGAGCTTGGGCGTCTTGTCCTCGGTCGTCGACAGGCGCAGGCTTTTGGCGGCGCGTTCGGCCGCCTGGCGCACGTCGGCATCGGCATCGCCAAGGGCGGCGAGCACGCGCGGCGCGCTGGCCTGGTGCTTCACCAGGGAGATGGCGTCGAGGATCTGGCGACGCCGTTTCGGGTCGGTCCAGCCGGCGTCGAGCGCCTTGACGGAAAGCTCGCGCGACTCCGGGCTGCCGGTCGTGCGCGCCGCGAGATGGAGCAGGGCGGCATCGGCCGTGAGCGAGACCGGGCCGTCGAGTTTTTCCGCAAGCTGCTCGAGCAGCAGGTGGTGGTTTTCCAGCTTGGGGGCGTTGAAGAAGGCGGTACTGGCGGCCTCGTAATCCTTGAAGGCGTCGGGCATTTTGCGCAGCGGCTCAAGCGCCGCCAGCGTGGCCTGCACGCCTTCGGCACTGTCGGTTTTCGACAGGGCGAGGATGGCCTGGGAAAGGGTGGCCGATCCAACGTCTTCAACCTGTCGGACGAGGCCGACCAGCAGCGGCACGGCCTCGGCCGGAACCTCCTCGGCGGTGGCGAGTTGGGCGGCCAGTTCGGGCAGGACCTTGGCGTCTTCTTTGGCGAGGGTGAGGATGCGCTGCAGGGCCTCGTTCGACTGGATGCGGTTGCGGTTCATCTCGCGCACCAGGAAGGCCGCCTCCTCCGGCGAGGCCTTGGCCAGCGCTGCCTTCAAGGCTTCGGCGATGCGCGGGGTTTCGCTCCAGGCTTCCGGCTGGTAGTAGGGGCCGCGCGTGTCCGGGCGCGTGCCCCAGGAATCACCCTTCCATTCACCCTCGGTGAAATGCAGCCGGCACAGCGCCGCGAGCAGGCCCTGGCGCAGGTCGGGATCGCTGGCCTTGCCGAGGCGGTCGATGAGGCCGCTGACGACCTCGGGGGTGTGGATCATCGCGAGGGCGCGGAGTGAGCTGATCATCCCCACTTCACTCGCTTCTGGATTTGTCAGCAAAGTGAACGCAACATCATGTCGCATGAGCTTAGCAGCGGCTTGGATAGCCGCGTGGCGAACGATCGAGTCTTCATGATTCAGCCCGTAACTGAGCATGACGCCTGTAGCTTGAGTATCCTTGGAGCGGATCGAAGCAACGGCTCGAACCATCTCCAGGATGGATTTTGAGCCCGTGAGTTCATCGGGTAATGCCCAGGCTTCTTGGCCTAATTTGTCATCCTGCTTTGGCAAGGTTGAGTCACCTGCGATTCTGAGGACCATGGCAAACTCCGCTCCTGAGAGCGTTTCTCCTTCCCGAACGATGGGAAAGCCATCTAAAGTTTTTGTGGAAAGACCGACACAGTAGCCAACTGCCATTCTAGTGGCATCCGAATTCTCTCGGTTAGAGAAGAGGGTTTTCAGTGAGTCATTTGCATTCCCCAGTTTTCTCCGCGCCAACTCCCTCTGCGCCTCCAACCTCCGTCGATGACTCGCTGACTCCAGCACCTTGACGAGTTCCTCATCCTTCGCCTTGGCGAAATCCGGCAGCGGCTCGGGTTGAAACCCCTTCGGCCTGACCTGCACGATGTAACCGACGTCCGGCCCCTCCCAGTTGAAGGTCGCGCCCTTCCAGCTGGCGACGTACAGGCGGCTCATGGCATCGACATCGGCGTCGGTGGGGCGGGTCAGCTTGACGAAGGCTTCTGGCGGACGGGTTTCCTCAAAGGTGGCGCCCTTGGGCTGCACCTGATGGTGCCAGAGGGCGCCGGTGCCCCAGTCGGCGGTGAAGGGGGCGTTGTTCCAGGCGCCGAAGCCGGGTTCGTCGAGGTAAACCGCGCCGCAGCCGCTGCCGCCACCGTAGTCGGCAAGCGGTGCCACGGCTTCGTCGGGAAAGTTTTTGTACAGGCGCGGGTAACCGTGGTCGTCGAGACCGGTGAAGTGGTGGAAGCGCACGTTCCAGCCGCCGCCGTCGTTGGTGTTGTCGCGGGCAAACAGGTCCATCAGGGGGCTGATGGCGACCTCGAGGATGTTGCGGGTGCCGGTCGAGTAAATTTCCAGATTGCTGCCATCGGGGCGCAGGCGCACCACCCCGCCGCCGCGCATCTGCAGGCTGCGGCCATCGGTGCCGGTGGCCTTGAGGAAGCCGAAGTCGCCGACGGCGACATAGAGCCAGCCGTCGATGCCGAGGCTGAGGCCATTGGTGGTGTGATCGGCGGGGCGGTCCTTGAAGCCGAAGGCGATGTCCTTGACCAGCACGTTCTGCTTTTCTGCCACGCCATCGCCATCGGCGTCGATGAACTCGCTCAGGTGCGGCGGATGCACGAGGTAGAGCCGGTCGCGATCCCAGACCAGGCCGCGCGGGCTGTCGACCTCGCAGAACACCTTCGTTTCATCGGCGCGGCCATCGCCGTCGCGGTCGCGCAGGCGGATGACCCGGCCGCGGCCGGGGTTGCGGCCGAGCGAGCCGTTGCCGTCGGAGGAGACATAGAGCGTGCCGTCCGGGGCGGCGGCGACGAAGACCGGGTAATTGGCGGCGGCGCTGTGGGCAAAGAGGCTCACCTCGAAACCGTCCTGCACCTTGACGTCCTTGAGGAGGGCGGCCTCCTGTTCGGGGGAGAGCGGGACGATCCGGGGCGGGACGTTGCCGGATTTGGCGTAGTCGGACTTGTCGGACGGGTCGGACTGGTCCGACTTTTCCGACACTTGAAGGGCGGTGATGCCAGGCCCCTGCAGTCGCACCTCGCGCACGCTGGCCCAGCCGCCGCTGGTTTTGCCGAGCGCGTGGATCCGGACAAAGCGGACGGCCTCGGCCTGGGCAAACGTGTGCCGGTAGGGGGCCTTCTCCGTGTTGGTGCTGCCGTCCACCAGCGTGCTCCAGGTGCTGCCATCTTGGCTGGCCTCGATCCGGAACTGGTAGACGCCGCTGTTTTCCCAAACGGTCTCCAGGCCGGTGAGGGTCTGCGGCTTGGCCAACTCGAGCTGCAGCCACTGCGGGTAGGAACTGTTGGCGGCGCACCAGCGGGTGGTTTCGTCGCCATCGACCGCGCGCCAGGCGAAGTTGTTTTTGCCGGTCTCCTCGCTGCTGGCCGTGGCCTTGACGCCGAGGGCGTTTTTCGGCGCTGGTGGCGGCTTCGGGGTCTCGACCGGTTGGGCCTTCACGAAGCGGACCTCGCCCTGGCCCTGGAAGGGCGTCAGGTAGGCCGGTTCGAGCTTGCCGCAGGCCCAGAGCAGGCCGCGGGTGACGAGGTCGAGGTAGCGGGCGTCGGCGACGGTGGCGGTGTTGTGACCGAGGCTGGTGCTGAAGCTGCGCGTACCGGCCTTGTCATGCGTCCAGGCGACGATGGCATCGACCTCGCGCAGGCTGCCGTCCTTCTGCTTCACCTTCTGCCGGCCCATGACCAGCGGATGGGCGCCGAAGATTTCGACGTTGTTGTACAGTTCCTCCTTGATCGTGGTCCACTCGCTCAGCGGCAGGGTGATGGGATGGGTCGGGTCGACCAAGGTGAGGGCGATGGGTTCCTGCGGTCCGTGCGAGGTCGATTGCAGGCCGAGGTGACGGAACCAGGCGTCGGACCCGGTGCGGAAGCTGTGCATGGCGCAGTGCAGGTGCACGGCCGGGACAGTACGATGCACGTCGAGGATGCGCTGCAGCACGGCCGGATCCTTCATGCCGGCGGCGCACTCGTCGTGCAGGACGATGTCGTAGCCCTTGGCCCAGTCCGGGCTGTCGTAGAGGGGCAGGGGCGGGTTGACCGATTTGTCATCGGTCCAGACCACGTCGACCTGGACGTTGGCGCGGGCCTGGATGCCCTGGCGCAGCACCTCGTGCTGGCCGGCGTAGTCGTGGCAGCAGCCGCCGGCGACCAGCAGAGCCTTCAGTGGGCGCGGTGCCGCGTCGGCGAGGGACGCAAGGGTCAGCCAAGTCGTGATGGGGAGGAGAAAACGCAGCATGGCCCGAAGAAACGCGGGTCGGGCCTGGAATCCAGCAGAGACGCGACAGGCCCCAAAAAACCGGAGTGCCGGCACCGCTTTTCGCTTGGCGGTCGGCTCGGGAGCCGGGATAGATGCGGTCTGATGACCCCCACCTCGGCCCTTCTGCTTTCTGCTTCCGTCGGCTACCTGAGCGGCGCCCTGCCGTTCGGCTACTTCGCCGGGCGACTCAAGGGCATCAACATCCGCCAGCATGGCAGCGGCAACATCGGGGCCACCAACGTCATCCGTGTGCTCGGCAAGGGCATTGGCATCCCGGTGTTTGTGCTCGACCTGCTCAAGGGCTGGCTGCCGGTCTGGCTGGCGTCGAGCCTGTGGCTCACCGAGTTGAACCCGACCCTGCAGTCGGCCGGCGCGGTATTGGCCGGGTTGGGGGCCGTGCTCGGCCACATGTACACCTTCTGGCTCGGCTTCAAGGGAGGCAAGGGCGTGGCCACCACGGCCGGCGTGCTGCTCGGTGTGCACTGGCTGGCGATGATCGGCGGCCTGGGGCTCTGGTTGATCACCTTCTTTGCCACCCGCTATGTTTCGCTGGCCTCGATGGTGGCCGGCATCGGGGTGGCGGGCACGATGTACGTCGAGATGTCGCGCACCCGCGTCTGGGACCCGGTGATGCTCGGTTTCGGCCTCCTGGTCATGGTTCTGGTCATCGTCCGTCACCGCGCGAACATCGGTCGCTTGTTGAACGGCACCGAACCGCAGGCCGGGCGGAAAAAGCCGGAGTGACTCAGGCGGCCTGCTCGGCCGAGGCCTCGGCGGCGGGAGGCTGGTGGCGGGCGAGGAATTCCTCGGCCAGGGCCTTGTAGGCCTGGGCGCCGCGCCCCGAGGGATCGTATTCCAGGATTGGCTTGCCGAAGCTGGGGGCCTCGCCGAGGCGGACGGTGCGCGGAATGAGGGTGTTGTAGATGATGTCGGCGAAGTAGGTGCGCACGTCGTTGACGACCTGATTGGCCAGGTTGGCACGCTGGTCGAACATGGTCATGACGATGCCCTCCAGGCGCAGGTCGGGGTTGGCACCGCAGTCGCGGATCTGCTGGACCAGCTGGACGATGCTCGACAGGCCCTCCAGGCCGAAGTACTCGCACTGGATCGGCACCAGCATCTCGTCGGCCGCGGCCAGGGCCGAGGTCATGAGCACGCCGAGGGAAGGGGGGCAGTCGAGGAAGACGTAGTCGAAGGCGCCGTTTTCGCGGAAGCGCTGCAGCACGTCGCGCAGGCGGGTCAGGTGGTTGCCGCGCTGGGCCAGTTCGATTTCGCAGCCGGCCAGTTCCTGATGCGAGCGGATCATCGACAGGTTTGGGCGGGCGGGGGTGACCACCGCGGAGGGATCGGTGTCGGCCACCAGGGCGGAGTACAGGCTGGCACCCTCCTCGCGCTCCAGGCCGAGGCCGCTGGTGGCATTGCCCTGCGAGTCGAGGTCGATCAGCAGAACGCGCTGGCCCAGGGCGGCGAGGCAGGCCGAGAGGTTGATGGCGGTGGTGGTTTTACCCACACCGCCTTTCTGGTTGGTGATGGCGACGATCCGCATATGCTGGCTTGACGGCCGACTGTGTACGTTAACGGTGGGCCGCGCCAGAGAAAATGGACATCACGGAAAAATGGTTGGGGGAAATCGGCGGCTGGGCGGCGATGAAGGCGGCGCGCGGACTTGTGGCGGCGGGGCAGGTGAGCCTGCAGGCGCATGAGCCCGGGCTGATCCGCGGTCTCGCCGGCACCGGTCGCCTGCGTCATGCCTGCGGCCTGCGCATTCGCGGCCGTACGGATGTCGACAACCTGTGCACCTGTCCGGCCGGCCGACGTGGCCTGATCTGCGAGCACTCGCTGGCCGCCGCCCTGCTGTCGCTGCAGCCTGCCGGGGCGATCACGCCCCGGGCAGGAGCCGCCCCGCCTTCCCCCGCGCCGCGGGTCGCCGAACCCGCGCCGGTCACGGCCAAACGGGTGGTGGGGCGTTATGAAGTGTTCCTGCCGCCGGCAGCGCTGGCGGGCGGCGGGGCGACCGCCCTGTCGGTCTACGTCAAGTTTCAGCCGGGCGGCGACCCCGAAATCTCCCGGCTGGCGGCTTGGCTGGCCGGGCAGGGGGTCGAGGCGGCCAGTGCGCCGCTGTCGCTGCGTGGCACCGATCTCGACGGATTTCTGGAGGCCTTGGCCGGCCACCCGCGGGTGGTCTGCGGCAAACCCTCCGGCGGCGGTGAACCTTGGCGGGTGGCGGAGCTGCCGGTGCGCCTGCCGCTGCGGGTGACGGCCAACGGCGAGAGCGTCAGTTTCCGGCTGGAGACCGATTCGGTGCGTCCGCTGCAACCGAACCAGCCACTGGGTTGGTGGCTTTGCCATGTAACGCATGAACTGTTTCGTCTGGCGCCGATCCCGGAAGGTCTGCGGGCTTGGTTCACCGCCCTGCAGCAGGGGCCGCAGCAACGCCCCCTGCGTTGGCTGGCCGAACAGGCGGCTCATTTGGATGAAGCGTTTCATTGGCAACGCGAAGGCGACCTGCTTACGGCTTTTCATGTAACGAATATATCGTTTCATGTTTGCGCTCAGCTGGAAGGCTCGCTGCAGCAGGTCGAGCTGCGCCTATGGGCCGAGCACCAGGGTCAGCGTTGGGAAGTGGGTGTGGAGAACGAAGAAATTCAATCCAGGTTTCCGATTCAGGATCAAAATTCAAAGAGCACCTTTTACGTCAGAAACAGAAAAGAAGAAGCGCGCGTTTTGGCGCAGGTGCAGGCCTTGGGATTTGTTGCGGGCCCGAGTCGACTGGGATCCTGCTGGCGTTTGAGCGGCGCCGACCGGGTTCTGGATTTCATCGCCAGCGACCTGCCACGACTGCGTCGCCAGTGGCAGCTCGAAGAGGGCCAGGCCTGGCGGGCGGCCACCCGCGGGCTGATTTGTATAACGCCAGAGTTACGCCCAAAGGCGCAACAAACGGGTGGCGATTGGCTGGCCATGGAGTTCGCCTATCGAGCTCCCGATGGTTTTCAGCTGCCGCGAACGGAAGTGCTGCGGCTCATGCGCTCGGGTCGCAAGATGCTGCCTGGCAAGGCGGGACAGCGTTATCTTCTCGATACATCGGCGATCGCGGATTTCGAAACTTCCCTGCAGGATGTAACGGTTGAGCTAACCGCCGACGGCCTGCGTGTGCCGAGCCTGCACGCGGCCTACCTGGCGGGTGATTCGGCATCTGAAGTCACGCGAAGCACGGATTTGGTAACGATTCAAGCGTTGCTAAAATCTCTGCAGGCCAAGCTTCGTCCTTACCAGTTGGAGGGTGTGGCTTGGCTGCATGCCCTGGCGCAGTCAGGTCGCGGCGCGATCCTGGGCGACGACATGGGCTTGGGGAAGACCCTGCAAAGTATCGCTCTAATCGTTGCATTGAAAACGCAAAACCTGGCCTTGGGGCCGGTCTTGATCGTCTGTCCGAAGTCGCTCACCGGCAACTGGCGCCAGGAGTTCGAGCGTTTTGCCCCGGGCTTGAAGGTGGCGGTGTCGCAGGGGCCGCAGCGTCAGGCGGTGCTGGCGAAGCGGGCGGAATTCGACGTGGTGCTGACGACCTACCAGCTGGCGATCAACGATCGCGACGCATTGGCCGGCACCGACTGGGGCTTGATCGTGCTCGACGAGGCCAGTTTCATCCGCAATCCGGACACCGAGGCGGCCAAGGCCCTGCGGTCGCTGCGGGCGGGGGCACGGGTGGCGTTGACCGGCACGCCAGTGGAAAACTCGGTGCGCGATTTGTGGTCGATCTGCCACTTCGTGCAGCCCGGGTATCTCGGGAGCCGCGAGCATTTCCGCGAGCGTTTCGAGCAGCCGCTGGCGGCGGGGTTGGACCAGCCTGAGGCGCAGTCGGCGGCCGACCGCCTGAGGCGGCTGGTGCGACCGCTCTTCCTGCGGCGCACCAAGCGCGAGGTGCTGCGCGACCTGCCGGACAAGATCGAGCAGGTGCTCTGGTGCGAGCCGAGCCCGGTGCAGGCCGAGGTGTACCGTCGCCTGCTTGAGGAGGGCATGGAGGAGATCCGGTTGGCGCGCCGGCGCGGTGGTCAGAACGGGGCGCGCATGACCCTGTTCACGGTGCTGCTGCGCCTGCGTCAGGCCTGCTGCGACCTGCGACTCACCGGGTTGGCGGCCGAGCGGCTGGCCGGTTTGGAAGCCGACGACCTCTCCGGCAAGTGGCCGGTGCTGGGCGAGCGGCTTGATGAAATCGCGGAGGCAGGTGGCAAGGTGCTGATTTTCAGTCAGTTCGTCCAATACCTGCAGCTCGTGCGCGCGGAATTGGAGCGGCGCGGCGCGGCCTTTGCCTACCTCGACGGCTCCAGCCAGGATCGCGAGGCGCAGGTCCAGGCCTTCCAGACCGACCCGGAGAAGCGGGTGTTCCTGATCAGCTTGAAGGCCGGCGGTTATGGTTTGAACCTGACTGCGGCCGACCATGTCATCCTGCTGGATCCCTGGTGGAATCCGGCGGTGGAGGCGCAGGCGATTGACCGCGCCCACCGCATCGGCCAGGAGCGGGTGGTGACGGCGACCCGGCTGGCCGTGCGCGGCACGGTGGAGGAGCGGATTTTGGCCCTGCAGGCGAAGAAGCGCGGCCTGGTCGAGGCGGCGCTCGACGAGCAGGCGCCCTTGATGCAGGGCCTGAAAGACGAAGACCTCGAGCAGTTGCTCGAGGTCTCGTGAGCGGCGCGTTGCCGGCGTTGGGGGCTGGGCTCAGCGGAAGCTCTTGGCGAAGTCGTCGGCGCTGGCCTTGGCGACCACCTTGGTCTTCTGGAAGGTGCTGGTTTCGCCCTTCTCGATGAGCAGGCGCTCGTAGTCGGCGCTGCTCATCGGCAGTTCGATGGTCTTGTCCTGCCAGGTGCTGAGCAGGATGGCGTTGGCGAGTTCGACGCTGTGGATGCCCTGTTCGGCGGGGCTGAGCAGTTTTTCGCCCTTGAGGATGGCGTTGGTGAAGTTCTGCAGGATCTCCACGTGCTGGCCGCCGCTGGCCTCGACGGGGATTTCGATGCTCCAGTTTTCCGGCATGGCGAAGGCGGCCTCGGCTTCCATGCAGAACTTGCCCATCGGCTGGCGGTTGCGCTGGAAGTGGATCTTGACGCCGTCGGTGACGGTGAGGCGGCCGTTTTCGGCGGCGATTTCCAGGCGGTTGGCGCCGGGGGCCTCACCGGTGGAGGTGACAAAGGTCGCGGTCGTGCCGTTTTCCCAGGCCATGTAGGCGGTGACATTGTCCTCGACCTCGACCTGATGGTAGCGGCCGAACTGGCAGAAGCCGCGCACGCTCTTGGGCATGCCGAACATCCACTGGAACAGGTCCAGGTTGTGCGGGCACTGGTTCATCAGCACGCCGCCGCCTTCCCCCTTCCAGGTGCCGCGCCAGCCGCCGGTGGCGTAGTAGTAGTTGGTGCGGAACCAGTTGGTGACCTCCCAGTGGATGCGGCGCACCTGGCCGAGTTCGCCGCTGTCGATCAGGTCCTTGACCTTTTTGAAGGTGGCGTTCGTGCGCATGTTGAACATGGCGGCGAAGATCTTGCTCTTGTCCTTGTGGGCGGCGATGAGGCGCTCGCAGTCGGCCTTGTGCACCGAGATCGGCTTTTCGACGAGCACATGCAGGCCGTTTTCGAGCGCCTCGATGCCGATGGTGGTGTGCGAGAAGTGCGGCGTGCAGATGAGGATCGCGTCGATGCGGCCGGAGCGGATCATCTGGCTGACATCGGTGAAGGGGTGTTCGCCCTCGAGCAGTTCCGGCAGGGTGCCGACGCTTTCGCAGAGGGCGGTGACGCGCAGGCCGGGGACCTTGCCCGTGCGGATGTTGTGGAGGTGGGCCTTGCCCATGTTGCCGAGGCCGACGATGCCGAGTCTGACGTTTTCCATAGTGACCGGCAGGCTAGCGGGGTGGCGTGGCTGGTCAACCCCGATGAAGCCCAACTTCCCCGGCACGCGGGATTTGCGCGGTGGCGAATGCCTGCGTAAGTCCCAGCATGGCGCAACAAGGCACCCTCTTGGTGACAGGCGGCGCGGGCTACATCGGCTCGCACACGGTGGCGCGTCTGCGCGCGGCGGGCGAAAAAGTCGTGGTGCTCGACAACCTGGTGTTCGGTCATCGCGAGGCCCTGCCGGACCCGGAGGTGGTGTTTGTCGAGGGCGACCTTGCCGACGCCGCTTTGGTCGACCGGCTCTTCTTCGAGCACCGGCCGGAGGCCGTGCTGCATTTCGCCGCCTACGCCTATGTGGGCGAGTCGGTGACCGACCCGCTCAAGTACTACCGCAACAACCTGGCGGCGCCGCTGGTCCTGCTCGAGGCGATGCAGCGCCACGGCTGCCGGCGCTTCATTTTTTCCTCGACCTGCGCCACCTACGGCGATCCGGTGCGGGTGCCGATGGACGAAACGCACCCGCAGGCGCCGGTGAACCCCTATGGTGCCTCCAAGTGGATGCTCGAACGTGTGCTGGCCGACTGCGGTCGCGCCTGGGATCTGCGCTCGGTCTGGCTGCGCTACTTCAACGCCAGCGGCTGCGATCCCGAGGGGCGGATCGGCGAGGACCATGATCCGGAGACCCATCTCATCCCGCGCATCCTGATGGCGGCCAAGGGTGAGATCGACAAGGTCACGGTTTTTGGCACCGATTACCCGACCCCGGACGGCACCTGCATCCGCGACTACATCCATGTCTGTGACCTGGCTTCGGCGCATGGCCGGGCGCTCGACTACCTGCGTGCCGGCGGGGCGACGACGGCGGTCAATCTGGGCACCGGCCGCGGCTTCTCCGTGCGCGAAATTTTGCAAACCGCCGAGCAGGTGACCGGGCGCAGCATCCCGGTGGAGTATGGGCCGCGCCGGGCCGGCGATCCGTCCGAACTGATCTGCGACCCCACCCGGGCGCGTGAGGTGCTGGGCTGGGAGGCGGAGTACAAGGAGCCGCGCAGCCACATCGACAGCGCCTGGCGCTGGATGACGGGGCCGCGCGGCGGTCGCTACTGACTCAGTGCATTTCCACCGCGCAGCTGCCGAGGCCGCCGCGGAAGTAGTTGAACTGCACGTTCGGATGGTCGGCCAGCAGGGACATCGGCACGGACGAATCGGCGAGGCGCTTGGAGATCATCAGCGCGGTCAGGCGCTGGCCGAGCGGGTTGTCGTGCATGCCGGCCTGCCAGATGCTGACCTTTTCCGCCATCCAGGTTTCCTTGGGACCGACCGTGATGGCCATCTGCGGCACCATGGTGATGTTGCCGCCGCCCGAGGTGCGGGCGTTTTGCGACAGGGTCACCGGGTGCAGTTCGACGATGCGGGTGCCGAGCTTGCGGTATTCGGCGGGCGGCGGCGGTTCGTTCTTCCACTTGCCGGTGCGCTTGAGCGGGTCGTTGAAGGCCCAGTGCTTGATGTCGCCCTGGCCGCCCTGCATGACGACGCAGCGCACGCCGGACTGCCAGCTTTTCACGTACTCACTGACGTCGGCCTTGGGGAAGTGCAGCTGGCTGTCGGGCATGACCAGCTTCTTCTGGATGCGGTTGAAGCAGAGCTCGCGGTCGGCGCGCTCGAAGGACAGCGGGTGCTCCATGGACACCTCCTTCTTGGTTTCCGGGTCGTACCACTCGTCCATGCCCCAGAAGTGACCGTCCTTGATCGAGATGCCGAGGTCGTTGATCAGGCGGGCGACCAGTGGCAGCTGTTCGGTCGGGCCGATCGGGCCGCAGATGCCGGCCGGGTTGTCGGGCGTGGCCTGCTTCCAGGCATGAATGTACTCCAGGGCCTCGGCCAGGTAAAAGTCCTCCAGCGTGTCATACATCACGACCTTGAAGCCCGGCCGGGAGAGCTGGCGCAGGTCGCGCTCGGTGAGGCGGGCGGCGTCGTTGATCAGCTCGGAGTCGAGCGTGGTGTAGTCCCACCAGTCTGGGGCGATGTGGCTGAGTTTGCGGGGCATGGTGAGCGGATGTTGAGGTTGGATTCAGGGGCAGTGTGCGCCCGGCCGGCCGGTTTGCCAAGCGCGGATGCTGCGGAAAGTGCCGCAGGCGCCCGTCTTGACGGGTTTTCAAACCCGGCCTAGGCTGCCTACCCAGTCGCCTGGCGCACTGAGCCCTCACTGCATGAAGCTTTCCATCATTGGTTCCGGATACGTCGGCCTCACCACGGGCGCCTGTTTCGCCGAAGTCGGCCACCACGTGGTCTGTGTCGACAACGACCCGCGCAAAATCGAAAAACTGCAGGGCGGCCAGATCCCCATTTATGAACCGGGGCTGGAGGCGCTGGTGAAAAAGAATGTCGCCGCGCGCCGGCTCAGCTTCACCACCCATACCGAGGAGGGCGTGGATCATGGCGAGGTGCTGTTCATCGCCGTGCCGACGCCGCCGCAGCCCGATGGCAGTGTTGACCTCAGCTTCATGGAGAAGGTGGCGCGCGAGATCGCCCAGTACCTCGACAGTTACCGCGTCGTCGTCGACAAGAGCACGGTGCCGGTGAAGACCGGCGAACGGGTCGCCCAGACGATCCGTCGCTACGCCAAGCCCGGCGTCGAGTTCGATGTCGTCAGCAATCCCGAGTTCCTCCGCGAGGGCAGTGCCGTCGAGGACCTCATGAAGCCGGACCGCATCGTCATCGGCGGCAACAGCGACCGCGCCCTGGCGCTGATGCAGAAGATTTACGAGCCCTTCGTCGCGCCGGTGCTGGTGACCGACATCAACAGCGCCGAACTGATCAAGCATGCGGCGAACAGCTTTCTCGCCCTGAAAATCAGCTACGCCAACGCCCTTGCCGAGATCTGTGAGGCCTCGGGTGCCGACGTGCTCAAGGTGGCCGAGGGCATTGGTGCTGACAAGCGCATCGGCCGCGGCTTCCTCAACGCCGGTCTCGGCTACGGCGGCTCCTGCTTCCCCAAGGACATTGCCGCCTTCATCGCCATCAGCGACCAGCTCGGCGTGCCCTTCGACCTGCTCAAGGAGGTGCAGCGCATCAACGCGCGCCAGCTCGAGCGCTTCCTCGACGCCCTGCGCGAGGCGCTGTGGGTGCTCAAGGACAAGAAGATCTGCGTCTGGGGCCTGACCTTCAAGCCCAACACCGACGATGTCCGCTCCTCGGTCGCCATCGCCCTGGTCGAGCGCCTGGTTGCCGAGGGCGCCCGCGTCACCGTCTACGACCCCAAGGGCATGGACAAGGCGCGTGAGCTGCCGGTGGCCGCCTCCATCGAATTCGCCACGAGTCCCCTGGAGGCCGCGCGCGGTGCCGAGGCCCTGGCGATCGCCACCGAGTGGGCCGACTTTGCCGCGGTCGACCTCGCCACCCTGCGCGAGGTGATGCACACGCCGCTGATCTTCGATGGCCGCAACCTGCTCGATCCCGTCGCCGCCCGCGACTTCGGCTTCCAATACCGCGGCGTTGGTCGCGGTCTCGTGGAGCCGCGCGGCTGATCGGCTTGACCCACTTCCAACGGGGTGCCTCCGTGTGCCCGTCCCCATCTTGTTTTGAGTCATCGTCCCTTCAACCTTCGCCGTCTCGTTCTCGACCTCTGCCTTGAATGGCAGGCCACCGGTCGCTTCGCCGCCGACCTGCTCGACGAGCGGGTGCGCCGCGAAAACCTCTCGACCGCGAACGCGGCCTTCCTGCACGACATCGTCCTGACCCTGCTGCGCAACCTGTCGTTGCTCGACCACTGGGCCGACCCGCTCACCGGCGGCCGCAAGCTCGACGCGCCGGCGCGCTGGGCCCTGCGCTCCGGTCTCTGCCAGCTGCTCCTGCTCGGGGTGCCGGCGCATGCGGCGGTCAATGAAACGGTGGCCGCCGCCGGTCGCGCCGGCGCCCTGGTCAATGCCGTGCTGCGCCGTGCCGAACGCGAGCGCGAGGCCCTGCTTGCCGAGGTGGAAAGCCTGCCGCTGGCGGTGCGTTACTCGCATCCGGAGTGGCTGGTGCGACGCTGGATCAAGATCATGGGCAAGGACAAGGCGCAGGCGCTGTGCGAATGGAACCAGCGGCCCGCGCCGGTCTTCGTCCGCCTCAACCGCCTGCACGAGGATGCGGCCGACAAGCTGCCCGGACTGCCGGGGCTGGTGCCGTGGGGCGAGGACGGGGATTTCTTCGAGTGCACCGAGGGCACGCCGCGCGAGGCCCTGCGCCAGGGCTGGTGCTACGCCCAGGATCCGGCCACGGCGGTGGCGCCGCAAATGCTCGCGCCGCAGCCGGGGGAAACCGTGCTCGACGCCTGCGCCGCCCCCGGTGGCAAGACCGCCCTGCTTGCCGCCCTCATGGGCCGCGAGGGACGTCTCATCGCCTGCGATGTCGCCCCGGCGCGGCTGACCCGCCTGCGCGACAACCTCACGCGCCTGCGTGCCCATCACGTTGAGATCCTTCGTCACGACCTCGCCAGTGAGGCACCGCCGCCCTTTGATGGCACACTTTTCGATCGCATCCTGCTCGACGTGCCCTGTTCGAACAGTGGCGTCATGCGCCGGCGGGTGGACGTGCGCTGGCGCCTGCGCGAAACGGAGTTCGCCACCCTCGCCACCTTGCAGCGACGCATGGTGGAGGCCGCGCTGCCCTGGCTCAAGCCGGGCGGCTCGCTAGTGTACAGCACCTGCAGCCTCGATCCCGAGGAGAACCAGGGCGTCGTCAAGGCGGTGCTGGCGGAGCATGCCGACCTGGAGTTGCTGGAGAGCCGGCTGGTGTTTCCGCCCAAGGACGGCATGGACGGCGCCTACGCGGCCCGCCTTGTGCGCCGCGCGGGAGCTTGAAGCGGCGGCTGGAACGACGCATCTTCACGCCGATGCCCTCCGCCGAACCCGTTCCTGCGCAGCGTGCCGACAAGTGGTTGCACCATGTGCGCGTCTTCAAGACCCGCGCCCTCGCCACCCAGGCCTGCCAGAAGGGGCAGGTGACGCTCGGCGGTCAGTTGGTCAAGCCCGCGCGCGACCTGCGCGCCGGCGATGTGCTTGAGGTTGAGCGCGGCGACCTGCGGTTGCGGCTGCGCGTGCTGGCTTTGCCGGCGCAGCGGCTCGGGCCGCCGCGGGTGGCGGAGTTTTGCGAGAATCAAACACCCGAGGAGTGGATCCGCCGCGCCGCCGAATTGCGCCGCCAGCGCGAGCTGGAGACACCGCGCGCCCATGAGGTGGTGGCGCGGCCCAACAAGCAGCAGTTGCGGCAGTTGCGCGAGTGGCGGGAGTCGAACGCCGGCGCCTGATGGCTCACGGGGCAGGGCTTTCCGCCCGCAGCGGCAGTGGGCCGAAGCCTGGATCAGCCGACTTGCCACGACCTGGCGTTGATGCCTCATACCAGCTTGCTTCACCGGTGATCACCGCACCTTCGGAGGGGGTGACCTGCAGATACAGCACGCCGGCAAGTGAGCCGCGGTTGGCCTCCAGCGGCTGGTAGAGCAGCAGTTGGCCCTGCGGGCCGACGAAGGTGCCGGTGGTGAAGTTGCTGCCATCGGCGAGGCGACCGGCACCCCAGGCGCTGAGATTGGGCGAGACTTGGTAGAGGCCAGCACCCTGGAGCTGCCCGGGGTCGTCCTGCAGCAGGGCAAAGGCATGGCGCCCTGCGAGTTCCGCTGCCGCAACGGTGTCGAGCGGGCGTCGCCAGGCCAGCAGCCCGGCGCTTGCTTCGCCGGGCGCGCTCAGGTCGCCGGTCAGCGTGTCGGTCTCGGCGTCAAAGCTCAGGTGCAGGGTCAGCGGTGGCTGGCCGGCGCGGGCGGGCAGGGGGATCTCCGTCTGCAGTTCGCCGTCGGCGGTTTCGCGGAAGGCGCCGAGGATCGGGCGCAGGCCTTTGCCGTCGCGCAGGCTGCCGCTGAAGGCGCCCGAGCCGGCTGGAGTCAGCTCGATGACTGCGCCGAGGTCGTCGTTGAAGGGGTGGCGCTCCACCAGGCCGTGGAAGCTCTCGCCGACCAGTCGGGGCAGGGCGGGGC
>DAIUCN010000076.1:0-21065 GCA_036846165.1 Prosthecobacter sp. | reverse complement strand
CTAGGTCAGCTAGGTCAGCTAGGTCAGCTAGGTCAGCCAGGTCAGCCAGGTCAGCCAGGTCAGCCGGGTCAGACAGGTCAGCCGGGTCAGCCCTCCCAAGACAGCCGTTCATCCGGTCCATCCTCCCAAGCCCGGACTGGGGGTGGGTTCTTCTTTGAGGAAGCCACCGAAGCCCCGAACCGCGGTGCCCTCACCGGGGAGGGTTACGAGCGCTGGAGCGACCGCCTGCGCAACGTTGAGGAGCTGCTCAGCCAGCCCGAGCTGCGCAATGAGGCCGCGCGCGTGCTCGACAACGCCCGCGCCCTGCGCCACGAGCGCAACGACGCGGCACCGCAGTCCGACCACCTCGCTCTGCGCATCGTGCAGCCCCTGATCGAACTGCGCGACCGCGTCGCCGAGGAACTCGCCAAGCGCGAGGCCGGCAACAGCACCGTGCCGGTCGACCGCGACCCGGTTCCCCCCGCCTTCCGTGATCTCGTCCGCCGCTATTACCAGGAGTTGGGCCGTGGCGATTGAGCATCGTCCCGCGGCATGACTTTCCTGTTCCAACACCCCGAACGCCTCTGGATCACGCTGGTCGTGATCGCGGTCGGCGCTGCCGTGCTCTGGCTTGGCTACCGACAGTCGCCCTTGCGCGGCGGCTGGCGCTTGGCGGCCCGGCTCTGCAAGCTGGCGGCCCTGGCTTTGCTGGCCCTCTGCCTCGCCGACCCGCGCTGGACGCGCCAGCAGCCGAAGCAGGGTGCGAATGAGCTCGCCATCGTGGCTGACAACAGCGCCTCGCTCGACCTCGCCGAAACCGCGGGCGCACCAACCCGCGCCGCAGCCCTGCGCCGCGCTCTCGGCAGCGGCGGCGACGAGCCCGGCTGGCTGCGCGAGCTCGGCGAACTCTTCCGCGTCAAGACCCTCGTCGCCGACGAACGTCTGCGCAGCGTCGCCAACTTCGATGCGCTCGATTTTCGCGGTCAGCGTTCCGATCTCGCCGGCGCGCTGCAACTGCTGGAACGCGGCGCTGCCGGCCGCGCCCTCGCCGCCACCGTGCTGTTCACCGACGGCAACGCCACCGACGCCTGGCCACAGACCCAACCCGCGCGACCCGTGTTCCCGGTCCTGGTCGGTTCGCGCGCGCCATCGCCCGACCTGGCCATCCAGGAGGTGTCGGTCAGTCAAACCGCCTTTGAGGACTCGCCGGTCGTGCTCACCGTCACCTGGTCGGCCAACGGCTTCGACAACCGCGAGATCGCGGTTGCCGTGCTCGACGACGAGGGCCGGGTGCTCGTCGCGGAAAAACTCCGCGCCAGCGCCACGGCGCCGCCGCCCGTGGCACGCCTGAAGGTGCCGGTGGCCAGGCCAGGCGTCTCCTTCCTGCGTGTCGCCCTCATGGACGCCGCCCTGCTGGCCAAGACAGGCAGGGACGAATGGCGCGGCCTGCTCCAAGAGACCGTGCGGGGCAACAACGAGCGCCTGGTCGCCGTCGACCGCGGCCTGGGCCCCTACCGCGTGCTCTATGTTTCCGGTCGGCCGAACTGGGAGTACAAATTCCTCCGCCGCGCCCTCGCTGGCGATCCCGAGGTGCAGCTGCCTTCGCTGCTGCGCATCGCCAAGCGCGAGCCGAAGTTCGAGTGGCGCGGACGCGTGGGCGAGAGCAGCAACCCGCTGTTCCGCGGCTTCGGCGATCAGGCGGCGGCCCAGCGCTACGATCAGCCCGTGCTGATCCGTCTGGGCACCAAGGATGCCCAGGAACTGGCCGATGGCTTTCCGAAAAGCGCCGACGCCCTGTTCGGCGAGTACCGCGCGGTGGTGCTCGACGACCTGGAGGCGGAGTTCTTCACCCAGGAACAGATGAACCTGCTCGAGCGTTTCGTTGCCGAGCGCGGCGGCGCCCTGCTCATGCTCGGCGGCCAGGAAAGCTTTCAGGCCGGCGGTTATGAGCACACGCCGATCGGCCGCCTGCTGCCGGTGCACCTCGACCGCGTCGGCGCCGTCGAACCGGTGCGCAACGCCCGCCTCGACCTCAGCCGCGAGGGCTGGCTCGAACCCTGGACCCGCCTGCGCGCCAGCCAGGACGAAGAGGAGCGCCGGCTCGCCGCCATGCCCGGCTTTTATTCGGTCAACCCGGTGCTCTCCATCAAGCCCGGTGCCAGCGTGCTCGCCACCGTGGCCACGACCGGCGCCACACACCCGGCCCTCGTCGCCCAGCGCTTTGGCGAGGGACGCAGCGTGGCGCTGACGATCGGCGACGTCTGGCGCTGGGGTCTGAGCGATGCCGCCGCGATGAAGGATCAGGAGCGCTTCTGGCGCCAGCTCATGCGCTGGCTGGTGGTCGACGTGCCTGACCGTGTGCAGCTGGCGGTGGAAGCCCGCGAGGCGAGCGTGCGCCTCACGCTGCGCGTGCGCGAGGCGGATTTCCGACCGATGGACGACGCCCTGGTGAGCTTTGAGGTCAGCGGGCCCGACGGCGCCAAGGTGCGGCTGCCGGGCGAGCCAAGCCTGACCGAGGCCGGCTTGTTTGAGGCCGAGTTTTTCCCCAAGGCGACCGGGGCCTGGCGGGTGCAGGCGACCGCGACCCGGGCCGCGGGCGAGAATCTGCCGGCCTTGGAGGCGGTCAAGCACAGTGGCTGGGCCTGGCACCCGGAGGTGGCGGAATGGGCGCGCCTGGAGCCGGATCGCGCCGGCCTGCAGCGACTCGCCGAAGCCAGTGGCGGTCGCCTGCTCGAACTCGACGAGGTAGACCAACTGCCGGCCCTGCTGCGCGCCATTGAGGTACCCGTGCTGGAGGTGATCAGCCAGCCGCTCTGGCATGCACCCTGGGCCTTTGTCCTGCTGGTGGGCCTGCTTGGCGCCGAATGGCTGCTGCGACGAAAGGGAGGTCTGGCATGAGGACACAGTTACGGAACATCGGCCTCGGCCTGCTGACCCTGCTCGGCGCGGCTTCGGCCGTCGCCCAACCGGCGCGCGAGTTGGAGGTGCTGCTCGTTCAGGGCGCGGCCGGCACGGAGGAGTACGCCGCACTCTTTGAGCGTCAGGCCGCGACCTGGCAGCAGGCCGCCGACCAGGCCGGAGCCACCTTCACCCGCCTCGGCCTCAGCGGACCGGCGGAGACGCAGGATCTGCCCGTGCTCGAAGCGGCGTTGCAGAAGGCGATGGCGTCGGACCAGGGCCAGCTCTGGCTGGTGCTGATCGGCCACGGCACCTATGACGGGCGCGAGGCCAAGTTCAACCTGCGCGGCCCCGACCTGACGCCGGCCTGGCTGGCGGAACAACTGAAGCCGCTGCGGCGAGAACTGGTCCTCGTTCACAGCGGTTCGGCCAGCGGCGGCTTTCTCAAGCCCCTGGCTGGCCCCCGGCGCACGATCGTCACGGCCACCAAGGGCGGCGATGAGGTGTTTTATGCGCGCTTCGGCGAACACTTCGCGCCGGCCATCGCCGGTCTGCCCGAGGCCGACCTCGATCAGGACCAGCAGGTGTCGGTGCTGGAAGCCTTCCTGCATGCCAGCCGGCGCGCCGCGGAGTTTTACCAGGGCGAGGACCGCCTCGCCACCGAGCATGCCCTGCTGGAAGACAATGGCGATGGCGTCGGCACGCGCGCGGAAGTGTTTGAAGGCACCCAGCCGAAGGCCGCGCCCGAGGCTGCCACACCCGATGGCGCCCGCGCCGGGCAGTTGGTGCTGGTGCTCAGCGAGGCGGAGATGCGCCTGACCGAGACGCAGCGCAACCGCCGGGATGAGCTGGAACGCCGGCTTGAGGCGCTCCAGGCGGAACGGCTGGGCAAGGGCGAAGACGCTTTCTTTGCCGAGCTCGAGCCGCTGTTACGCGAGTTGGCGGAGATCTACCGGTGAGAACGCCGCGGCGTCTTTCTTCATGGACGGCCCCGGATGCGTTGGGTTAGAATGCCGGCAAGGCCATCGTTTTCACCCCGCATGCAACCGTCCACGCCCCTGTTGCGCCGCCGCCTGCTGGGCGGGGCGGCAGCGCTGCTGCCATCCGCAGCGCTGGCGCAGCTGCTGGCGGCTGAGACGCCGGGTGGAGGCGGCACGCATTTCCCGGCGCGAGTGCGGCGGGTGATCTGGCTTTTCATGCACGGCGGTCCGAGCCACGTCGATCTCTTCGATCCGAAACCCGAACTGCTGCGCCGTGCCGGTCAACCGCTGCCGGACAGCCTGGGCAGTGTCGAAACCCGGCGCAAGGTGGCGCACAACCCGCTGCTGGGACCGGTCAAGCCCTTCCGCCGCCACGGCGCCAGCGGCATCGAGGTCAGCGATTTCCTGCCGCACCTCGCCGAATTGGCCGACGAGATGTGCGTGATCCGCAGTTGCCATGGTGACAGCGTCAACCATCCGCAGTCGGTCTATCAGCTCAACACCGGCTCGATCCTCATGGGCAAGCCGAGCCTGGGCAGTTGGGTTTCCTACGGGCTGGGTTCAGAAAACCAGGATCTGCCCGCCTTTGTGGTTCTGCCCGATCCCGGTGGCGGCCTCAAGGGCGGGCCGCCGGCCTGGGGCAGCGGTTTCCTGCCGGCAGCCCACCAGGGCACCACCCTGCGTGCCGGCGACACCCCCATCCTGCACCTGCACTCCGCTGCCGGGCACAGCCCGGAACGCCAGCGCGCGCTGCTGGATCTGGTGGGCCGCTTCAACCGCCGTCATCAGGCTGCGCGTGCCGAGGACACCCTGCTCGACGCCCGCCAGCGCGCCTACGAACTCGCCTTCCGCATGCAGAGCGCGGCGCCCGAAGCGGTGGCCTGGCAGGGGGAGAGTGAGGCCACGCAAAAACTGTACGGACTGGATCACCCGGTGACGCGCGAGTTCGGCACGCGCTGCCTGCTGGCGCGCCGCCTGATCGAACGCGGTGTGCGCTTCGTGCAACTGTATTCCGGCGACACCAACGGCTGGGACGCCCATGAGGACGTGCTGAAAAACCACACGGAGTACGCCGCGCGCACCGACCAGCCAGTGGCCGGCCTCATCCGCGATCTCCGGCAGCGCGGCCTGCTCGAGGACACGCTGGTCATCTGGGGCGGCGAGTTCGGGCGCATGCCGATGAGCGAAAAAGGCACCGGTCGCGACCACAACCCCTGGGGTTATACCACGGTGCTGTTCGGTGCCGGCGTCAAGAAGGGCCATGTGCATGGAGCCACCGACGATTTCGGCCTGCGCGCCGAGGTGGACAAGGTGCATGTGCACGACCTGCACGCCACCCTGCTGCACCTGCTCGGCATGGATCACGAGCGCCTCACCTTCCGCCACAACGGCCGCGATGAACGGCTCACCGACGTCGCCGGCCAGGTGGTGCGCGGCATCCTTGCCTGACCCATGAAAGCCGCGTGCTGCGTTGTTGCCGCCTGCCTCGCCTGTTCCGGCGTGCAGGGCCGGGCGATCCGCGCCACGGACGATCCCGTGCGCGACGAGCCACCACTGACGGCGGAGGATCGTCGCCACTGGGCCTTCCAGCCGCTGGCCTTTGCGGTCGCCCCCGCGCGTGCCGCGGATCTGCAGGCGGCCGTTGCCGAACTCGACGCCCTGATCACCCGGCAGCTCACCAAGGCCGGCCTGAGCCGTTCGCCGGAGGCCGATGCCGCCACCCTGATCCGCCGGCTCAACTTCGACCTGACGGGCTTGCCGCCGCTGCCGGACGAGGTGGCGGCGTTTCAGCGCGAGTTCGCTCTTCAGCCCGATGCGGCTTACGAGGCACTCGTCGACCGCCTGCTCGCCAGTCCGGCCTACGGCGAGCACGCGGCGCAGGCCTGGCTGGATCTCGCCCGCTTTGCGGAGACCGACGGCTTCGAGCATGACAAGGAGCGCCCGCGCGCCTGGCAGTTCCGCGACTGGATCATCCGCGCGCTCCAGGAGGACCGCCCCTTCGACGACTTCGTGCGTCAGCAGATTGCCGGCGATCTGCTGGCAAACGGCGAACCCGAGGCCACCGGCTTCCTGTTCGCCGGGCCGGACATGCCCGACCTCAACAACCAGGATGAGCGACGGCATGTCGTACTCAATGACATCACCGGCACCTTCGGCACGGCCTTTCTCGGGCTCACCCTTGGCTGCGCGGCATGCCATGATCATGCCTACGACCCGATCAGTCAGGCGGACTTTTACCGCCTGCGCGCCTTTTTCGACAACACCGTGCTGCCGGCGCGCGACAGGCCACTCGGCCCGCAGGTGCGGGTTTTCCATGAAGGCGTGCCAGCCAGCACGGTGTTTCTCCGCGGCGAGTTTCGTCGCCCCGGCCCAGCCGTGCAACCCGGCTATCCGCGCATCGCCGGCGGCACCGACTTGCCGGCACCGGATCGGGTGGCGCTCGCGCACTGGCTCACGCGCACCAACAACGTGCTGTTCCTGCGCACGGCGGCGAACCGGCTCTGGCAGCAGCATTTCCACCAGCCGCTCGCGCCGGTGCCGGCCGATCTGGGGCGGCAAAGCCCGCCGCCCGTGCATCCCGAGGTGCTCGACTGGCTCGCGGCGGAACTGCCGCGCCAGGGCTGGAGCCTGAAGCGCCTGCACAAGCTGCTTGTGATGTCGCAGACCTGGCGCCAGGCAACGCCCGCGCCGGGCCTCGCCGCAGCAGCCGTGGCGCAGTTCGCCGCTCATCCACGGCGACGCCTCACCGGCGAGATGTTGCGCGACAGCCTGCTGCATCTGACCGGCAGGCTCAACCCGAAGGCCGGCGGCCCCGGCGTGCGCCTGTCGCTGCCGGCCGAGATCCGCGGCACGCTGCTGAAAAATCAAGCCGCCGCCGACACCGATGAGGCGGAACAGCGTCGGCGCAGCATCTACGTCTTCGCCCGGCGCAACGCCCGCCATCCCATCTTTGACCTCTTTGACCGGCCGGACGCCCTGCTCAGTTGCGCCCGGCGCGACACCTCGACGACGGCACCCCAGGCCCTGCTGCTGATGAACTCCGAGTTTGCCCAGGACAGCGCCGCTGCGCTCGCCGATTTGGCGCTGGCCGCCGGCGCTGGCGACCCGCGCGCCAGTGTTGCCCACGCCCTGCAGCGCTGCCTTGCCCGGCCGGCCCGCCCGGAAGAAGTCGAGGAGGCGGCAGGCTTCCTCGCTGCTGCGAACGGCCTGAGCCTGCGCGAGGCCCTCGCCGATTACTGCCTGGCCCTGATCAACACGAACGAGTTTGTGCATGTGGACTGATCCGCCGCTCAAGGCCGGCCGACTCAATCAGCCGGCGAGTTGCCGACCTTTCGCACGTTTCCTTGCCATGACTCGCTGGTCCTGCCTCTTCCTCACCGCCGCCTGCCTGCAGGCTGCGGACATCGCTGTTGAACCCGCCGGCTCGGTGCTGCGCTTCAGTGCCGGTGGCCAACCGGTGTGCAGTTATCAAATGCAGCCCGGCGAGGTGCCCGACGGCGTGAACGAAATCTTCCGCCATGGCGCCCATCTGCATCCGGTTCACTCCCCGAGCGGGCGCTGCGTCACCGGCAACCACCAGGCCGACCATCCCTGGCAGCGCGGCATCTGGATGGCCTGGACCAAGACCGAGTTCGGCGAGGCCCACCCGGACTTCTGGAACATGGGCAAGGCCGATGCCCCAAGCGGCGGCTCGCTGCCCGCCGAGGTGCGCTTCGTCCAGCTGCGGAAAAGCTGGGGCGGTCCGCAGGGCGGCGGCTTCGTCAGCGAGCATGTCTTCCTTGATCACAGCCAAACGCCCGAACAAAAGGTGCTGAACGAGACCTGGGAGGTCGCCGTGTCGCAACAGACGCTCGACGGCACACGAACGAATGTCATCGACCTCATCAGCACCCAGACCTGCGCGACCGACCGGCCGCTCAAGCTGCCCAAGTATCACTATGGCGGCCTCGGCGTGCGCGGCGCGCCGGAATGGAATCCGGTCGAGGCGGTCCGCATGCTCACCAGCGAGGGCCATGACCGCAAGAGTGGCGACAGCACGACCGCGCGCTGGGTCTGGATCGGCGGCGAGATCGAGGGTGCCACGGCCGGCATCGCCGTGCTCATCCATCCCACCAACTTCCGCTTCCCACAGCCGCTTCGGCTGAACCCGAAAAATCCGCAGCTCTGTGTCGCCCCCTCCCAGGGCGGCGATTGGGCCATCGAACCCGGCAGGCCCCTGGTCTCCAAGTACCGCTTCCTCATCTTCGATGGCCCGCCAAAGGCCGATTGGATCGAGGCGCAGTGGCGGGAATACGCCAAATAGGGGCCTGCGGAACAAGCGGAAAACACGGAACTCTGATGGATGCGGATCAAAGCCAAGCTTCGCTATTTGCATCCTGTGAATCTTTCCGATGGTCCGCTGACTCTGCAGAAGCGAACCTAAACCCCATGAGCAAGCTCATCTACCCCGAGGAATCTTACCGGATCCGAGGCGCGTGCTTCGAGGTTTACAAGCTGCAAGGCTGCGGTTTCACCGAAGCCATTTATCAGGAATGCCTCGAAGCTGAGCTGGAATTCCTGGGCATTCCGTTTGATGCCCAACGCCAGTTCCCACTGCTCTACAAAGGGCGCCGCCTCAGGCACACCTTCATTCCCGATCTTGTCTGCTTCGGCAAGATTCTGCTCGAACTGAAGGCCGCATCAGATCTGACGGATGAGCATCGCGCACAACTCCTCAATTATCTGCAAGCCAGCGGCATGCATCTGGGCTTTCTTATCAACTTCGGTCACTATCCCAAAATCCAAATCGAACGATTTGTGAATCTCGACGGCTATTGTGGACTGGCCTGAGGACCCACCCGAAAACGACTCTCTCAGACACCTGATTTATGATGCAAAATCTGCGCCACTGCCTGTTCCAGATTCTGATCCTTTCCGTGTCTTCCGCGTGTTCCGTAGGCACACTTCACGCCGCCGATCTCTTCGACAAAGCCAACCTCGCCGCCTGGTGCATCGTGCCGTTTGACGCGAAGAAACGCACGCCCGAACAGCGCGCCGGGATGCTCGCCAAGATGGGCATCCACAAGGCGGCCTACGACTGGCGGCAGGAGCATGTGCCGGAGTTCGAGCGCGAGATCCGCGCCTACCAAAAGCATGGCATCGAGATGTTTGCCTTCTGGGGCGTGCATGACGAGGCGCTGCGCCTGTTTGAAAAATACCAGCTGCATCCGCAGCTTTGGGTGATGATGAAGGGGGTTGGCGACACCCAGGAGGCGAGGGTCGAATCCGCCGCCGAAGGGCTGCTGCCCGTTCTCGCGAAGGCCAAAACGATCGGCAGCAAGGTGGGCCTCTACAATCACGGCGGCTGGGGTGGCGAACCGGAGAACCTGGTCGCGGTGTGCGAGTTCCTCAGGCAGCGCCACGCCATCGATCACGTCGGCATCGTTTACAATCTGCACCACGGGCACAGCCATCTGGAGCGCCTGCCACAGGCCCTGGCAGTGATGAAACCCTGGCTGCTCTGCCTCAACCTCAACGGCATGGACGTCGCCGGCGACACCATCGGCCGCAAGATCCTGCCGCTCGGAGTCGGCACGCAAGATGTCACGGTCCTGCGCCAGATCCGCGCCAGCGGCTACAACGGCCCGATCGGCATCCTCAACCACACCGACGAGGACGCCGAGGGTCGCCTGCTCGACAACCTCGACGGCCTGCACTGGCTGCTGCCCCAGCTCGACGACGCCAAGCCGGGCCCGAAACCGACGTATCGGACCTGGCAAGAAGCCAAGAGCGCGGGGCGGAGAGCCGTGAGTTCCCGACCCGAGAGCGTCGCGTCTCTCAGCGCCGAGTTTGGCAAGGCTCTCAAGGGCGGCTGGCGCACCGAGGGCGGTGAGGCCTTCACGAAGCTGCCGTTCACGGTGGAATGCCGGGCCAGGCTCAATGGCAAGGCCGGCTTCAACATCCTCGTCGCCGCGGAGGTGAAGGCCTCCGCCACGCACTGGGAACTCTACACCCACGCCGGACGCGGCACGCTCGCCCTGTTCCTGCCCGGGCGAGGCGGTGATTTCGATTCCAAGGTCGATGTCTGCGACGGCCAATGGCACGATTTCCTGGCGAGCGTCGATGACCAGAAGGTCGTGCTCTGGATCGATGGCAAAGTCGTGCTGGAAAAGCCCGTGCAACCGCTGCGCGGCGAGCCCCAACCGGGCGGCCTGGCCTTGGGTCGCCTCGTCGAAGGCGGGCTCGGCTGCGACGGCGTGCTCGACGATGTGCGGATCTCGCGCGGCGCGATGAAACCGCGCAAGGGCGGCGCGCCGCGCCTGCGCATGGACAACACGCTCGGCGTCTGGGATTTCGACGACCTCAGCGCGCTCACCGGTCCGCCGGCGCCGGAACCGGCCGCGTTCACGCCCGACCTGGCGCCGCTGCAGCCGGATCAGGCCATCCACTGGCGCGAGTTCGTCAACCGCGAGCGCGTGTTCGACTACTACGGCAAGCAGGCCCTGCAGTTCCACGGCCAGAAGCCACTGCCGGCCCTGCTGCCCGCCTTCCCCGGCCTCGACGGCGGGCAGCAGGGCCACTGGGGCAACCAGAACGACCAGGTCACCTGGAAGGACGGTCGCTGGGCGGCGAGCGCTCTCGGCCCGGTGTTCAGCGGCGTGTTCAAGGGCGCTGGCGTCACCGTGCCCAAGGGCGTCTGCGTCCAGTTCGACGACCAGGCGGCGGTGTTCAATCCTGAAACCCTGTCGTTCCCGGTCACCTGGCGCGGCGGCTTCCTCAACCTCAACGACGCCCGCCACGGGTTCATGGCCGGCGCACCCATGGCTGGGTCACTGGTCAAAAAATCTGACCAGCGACAAAAGGGTGTGTATCACGGTTTCTACCGCCACGGGCGCGAGGTCATTTTCGCCTACACCGTCGACGGCCAAAAACGCTTCGCCACCGCCCGCGGCGAGGACCCGGCCCTCGAGGCCCGGACGCGCGGCGGGCCGGCGCAGTGGCCGCAGTGGCTGGAAACCCGGGGCGAGCTCGGCGCGCAGACGCCGTTTGCCACCGACCGACTGACCCTGCCCTTCGAGAATCCCCACGGCACGCTGTTCTTCCTCACCGCGCACGACTTCTTTGCCGACGGCGCCAGCGCGGCGGTGGCGACGATGACCGGCGAGGTCTGGCTGGTTGAGGGCATCGACGCAACGCTGGAGAAGCTGCGCTGGAAACGCTTCGCCACCGGCCTGCACCAGCCACTGGGTTTGAAGATCGTCGGCGACCGCATCCACGTGCTCGGCCGCGACCAGATCACCCGCCTGCACGACCTCAATGGCGATGACGAAGCCGACTTTTACGAATGCGTGACGAACGTCATGCAGACCTCGCCGGGCGGCCATGATTTCATCGTCGGACTGGAGATCGACCCGGAAGGCCGCTGGTACTTTGCCTCCGGCAACCAGGGCGTCTGCCGGGTGACGGGAACAGGCTCATCCACTTTACCGGGTTCCCAGATGCGGGCAGCAGTGCCCGCGCGCCCCTCTCTGGAAGTGCTGGCCACCGGCTTCCGCAATCCCAATGGGCTCGGCCTCTCCGCCGACGGACGCTTCATCACCACCAGCGGCCAGGAGGGCGACTGGACGCCGGCCACCTCCGTCTTTCAGATCGATCTCGAGCAGAACCTCGGCGCGCACTATGGCGCCGGCGGCCCAAAGCAGGGCCAGCCGCCGGAGCCGGTGCTGCTGTACCTGCCGCGCGGCGAGGACAACAGCGCCAGCAGCCAGGCCTTCATCACGAGTGAGCCGTGGGCCGCGCTGCGGGGCGATCAAAACTTCATCCATCTCTCCTCCGGCGGTGGCAGCGCCTGGCTGGTGATGCGTCAGAACGTTCAGGGTCGCTGGCAGGCAGCGGCGGTGAAGCTCAGCGGCAACTTCGATTCGGGGCCGCAGTGCGCGCGCTTCCACCCGAAGGACGGCCAGCTCTACGTCACCAGCCTGACCGGCTGGGGCACCTACACCCCGAAGGATGGCGGCTTCCAGCGCCTGCGCTTCACCGGCGGCCGGCCGGTGCCGGTGGCCTGCGAGGCACGCGACAACGGTGTGCTCGTGCGCTTTCACGAGCCGGTGCCGGCGGCGGCGACCGAGGGTTGTTTTGCCCAGTGCTGGAATTACCGCTACGGGCCGCAGTATGGTTCGCCGGAGTACTCGCTGCAGTTCGCCGACACACCCGGCCACGACCCGCTGGAGATCCGCAGCGTACAGCGGCTCGACGAGGGCCGTGCCCTGTTCGTCGAAATCCCGCAGCTGCTGCCGGCCAACCAGATCCACCTGCGGCTCGGCACCGGCCACGACCTCTTCCTGACCGCGCATGCGCTGGCCGAACCCTTCACGGCCTTCCCCGGCTACACGAAGATCGCCAAAACGAGCCGCGCCGCTCAGGTCGGGCTCGCCGTGCCCGCGCCATCGAAACCGAACCCCTGGGCGCAGGGCGAACCCGGGCGCGAGCTCGTCGTTGAGGCGGCGCTCGGCCTGCAGTTTGTGCAAAAGCAGCTCACCGCCAGGGCCGGGGAACGCCTGACCCTGCGCTTCAAGAATCCGGATGTCGTGCCGCACAACTGGCTGCTCGCCAAACCCGGCTCCCTGCAGCGACTCGGCGAGTTGTGCAACCTCCTGATCACCGATCCGCAGGGCCTCGCCAAACATTACGTGCCCGACAGCGCGGACGTGCTCGCCTGGACCGACATGGTACAGCCGCAGGGCGAGTTCGTCATCCACTTCAAGGCCCCACAGGAGAAGGGCGACTACCCCTACCTGTGCACCTTCCCCGGCCACTGGATGGTGATGAACGGCGTGCTCAGGGTCGAGTGAGCGGCCAGATGCGCACGGCCACGCCGGCCGAGCCCAGCACGTGGTCCGGCGGCCGGTCCGGCTCGGGCAGGCCGGCGAGCCGGAACAGGCGCGTGTCCCAGGTCTCCACCTCGGCATCCACCAGCGGATAGGGCGCGTGATGCACGCGTCCGAGGCGCAGCCCGCGCGGGGTGGCGGCGAAGAGCAGGTAGCGCTCGGCCAGGAAGAACTCGAGCGTGCCCGGCAGCGCCAGCCGCGGCGTGCCGGTGAATCGATAGGTGAACTCGGAAACCGCCTCGTCGCCGCGCCGCTGCGAACGATACCGCTGCCAGCCACCGGCGTGACAGCTGCGCGTCATGTCGGCGCGCTGGTAGGGCAGGTGGAAGAAGGTGCGCGCCGTCCACACGGCGAGCGACTGGTGGCAGTCGAGCGAATAAAACCACACGCCGGGCCGGCCGGCGTCGTCGTGAACGTAGGTGCGCAGGTTGAGCTCCAAAAAGTTGCTGAGGCCCGGCACCGGCGGCAGGCCGCGCGGGCGGATGCCGCGCATGACGAAGGGCACGAGGGCGACCCAGGCCCGGCCTTCAAAGCTGTCGACGTGCAGGCCGGCGGGCAGGCTCGACTGAATCACCTCCGGCGCGCAGTTCCAGTGCAGGAAGAGCAGGTCCTGCCAGCGCTGGTGCATGACAAAGGGCGCGGCCGGGGCTGTGCGCAGGGCTTCGCGCTGGGCGAGGGAGGGCAGCATCATCCCTGGGATTCGTCTCTCGGACTGGGAGTGGCGAAAAAAAGACAGCCTGGACGCGAACTTGCACCCGCCACCGCGGTTACAGGTGGCATGCACGCCTTTCATGTCCCGCTCAGCCGTCGCCGTCTCCTGCACAGCCTGCTGCTCGCCACCGGCGGCGTCATCACCGGCGAACTCTACGCTGAGGCCCTCACCCTGACCCCGCGCCAGACCGAGGGCCCGTATTACCCTGACCACCTGCCGCTCGATCAGGACAACGATCTGACCCGGATCCTCGGTGGCCAGGCGCCGGCGGGCGGGCGGGTCACCGAGTTCGGCGGCCGCCTGCTCGACGCCGATGGCCGGCCGCTCGCCGACAGCGTCATCGAACTCTGGCAGGCGGATCAAAACGGCTGCTACATCCACAGCCGCGGCGCCCCCGCCGGCAAGGTGCGCGACCCGCACTTTCAGGGCTTCGGCAAGATCGTCACGAATGCCAAGGGGGAATACCGCTTCCGCACGATCCAACCGGGACTGTACACCGGCCGCACCCGCCACTTCCACATCGCCGTCAACCGCAACGGCCAGCGCCTGCTCACCACCCAGCTCTACTTCGCCGGTGAACCGCAGAACGACAGCGATGGCGTGCTGAAGCGCCTGCGCGACGAGGCGCAGCGACTGTCGGTCATCCGCGAGTTCAAGCCGGTGTCCACCGAGTCGACGGAACAGGTCGCCACCTGGGACATTGTGGTCGGCCTGACACCGGAGGATCCGGAACCCCGCCGCGGCGCACCGGCCAAGCGCCCGGAGTGAAGCGACCCCTGGGCTGGGCAGAGCCCCAGACGCGCGCAGCGCCTTGGAGTGCTCCAGTCCTCTGGAGCTCTGGGAAACCCGGATGGCAAGGCGTCCGCATTTTCCAAGCGCGGCGGGGGACCGTCCCCGGCCTCCTTGATCCAGGCTTGCCAAGCCGCGGAACTCAGCCGCGCTTCTTGCGCGGCTGACCGCTGCGCTCGACGGGGCGCTGCGACTGGCGCGAGCCCATGACGCGGTGGGTGGTCTTGCGGATTTCCTCGCGGCCGGGACTGCCGTGGGTGCCGCGTGCACCGGGATCCTCCTCCACGTGGAAGGCTTCGGTCAGAGGCTGGTCGGGCACCGGCAGCACGGCGGTCACTCCCGAGGTGGCGCCTTTTTTCTTTTTGGGCGTGGTCGGCTTTTTCATAACAAATTCTTTGTACCGCATTGGCGGAAGGTTTCTTTGCAGCGTTTGCCATTTCTCATGCGGCGCTTGCGCTCACCCGGGTTGGCCGGCACGGGCTGCGGCCAGCAGGCGCACGACCTCGGCGTCAGGCGTTTGCGGGAAGTCCTCGTACCATTCGCCAACGGCGCGGAAATCCACCGGGGTGAGCAGGGCGACCCAGTCGTCCACCAACGGTGCGAGTTCGGCCTGCGCCTCGGGCGAGGCCACCGGCACGGCGGCAACCAGGCGGGCCGGCTTGAGTTGACGCAGCGCCAGCAGCGCGGCGCGCAGGGTGGCCCCGGTGGCGACACCGTCGTCGACGACGATCACAGTCCGGCCGGCGACGGCGGGTGCGTTGAACGTGCCGCGAAAGGCGGTTTCGCGCCGCTGCAGCTCGCGGGTTTCACGCGCCACAACAGCCTCAAGGACCTCCGCCGGAATGTCGCGGGCGACACGGTCATTGAGCACCTTCACGCCGCCGCTGGCGATGGCGCCCATGGCAAGCTCCTCCCAGCCCGGCACGCCGAGCTTGCGCACGACGCTCACATCGAGCGGTGCGTTTAGGGCGCGGGCAACCTCAAAAGCCACCGGCACCCCACCACGCGGCAGCCCCAGAACGAGACAGTCAGCGTCCACAGGCAGCCGGGTTGCCAAAACCTGGCCCAGCACTCGACCGGCCTCGGTGCGGTCGCGAAAGCCCTTCATGGCTGCAGGTGCGAGGCAAACCAGACGGCGCTCCAGCGGGCGACCTGATCAAGAGTGCCGGGTTCTTCGAAGAGATGTGTGGCGCGCGGCACAATGCTCAACTGTCGCGCGCCGTGCAGCCGGTTGAAGGCCGCCTCGTTGAGGGCGAGCACGCTCGTGTCGCAGGCCCCCACAATCAGTTGCACTGGGCAGGTGATCTTCGGCAGAATTTCGGGAACCAGATCCGGGCGCCCGCCGCGCGCGACCAGGGCGGCGACAGCCGAGCCAAGTTCGGCGGCGGCGGCCAAGGCAACGGCAGCGCCCGTGCTGGCGCCAAAGAGACCGACGGAAAGCCCTGCCGTGGCCGGTTGTTCGCGCAGCCAGCGCACCGCGGCCACCAGGCGGCGAGCGAGCTGCGCGAGATCCTCATCGGCCGTCCCAGTGCGCTCCGCATCGGTCTGAAGATCGAGCAGCAGGGTGCCAAGCCCGGCCTCGCGCAGCTTGGTGGCCACCAAGCGGTTGCGCGGGCTCTGCCGGCTGCTGCCGCTGCCATGGACGAAGATCACCAGGCCGCGGGCGTTGGACGGCAGTTCCAGATCGGCGGCGAGCAGTGCGCCCGCGGCAGGGATCATCAGAGGGTTTGAGGAAGGTTTCATCCCAATCAGGGCATGAACGAACCCAGTACAAAGCAGATGCCTCATGAAACCGGCCTGGCTGACTGAAGTTGCCAAAATAATCGCCCTGGCGTGCATCGCGTACTTTTGCCATCGCCAAGACATGTGCCTGTCGCCATGCTCGCAGCATGAACGACTCCCTCGAAAGCCTGCTGGAACGTTTGAGCCAATTGGAAAAGGAGGTGTTGCGTGAGATGCAGCGCAAGGAGGCGGAATTCTTTTATGAGGTGCGCCAGGGGCGCGTTCGCTTCACCGCTGAAGCGCGCACTCGTCACCGCCGCCTGGCCAAGCGCTTCACCGACTACCTGCGCGATTCGCGCCTGCTCATCCTTTTGTCCGCCCCGGTGATCTGGTCCTGCTTGCTGCCCTTGATGCTTGTGGATTTGGTCATGTCGCTCTACCAGGCGATTTGCTTTCCGATCTACGGCATCCCCAAGGTGCGGCGGCGTGATTACATCCGGCTCGACCGTCGCCATCTCGACTATCTGAATTGGGCGGAAAAACTCAACTGCGAGTCTGCGGCTACGCCAATGGCGTGCTCGCCTGTGCGACCGAGATCGCTGCGCGTACCGAGCAGTACTGGTGTCCGATCAAACATGCCCTGCGTCTGAAATCGATGCACAGTCGCTACCGCTTTTTCTTCGACTATGGCGATGCCGAGCAGTACCGCCGGCAGATCGAACAGGTGCGGCGCGCCTTCGAGGACATTGTTGACGAGAACCCCAAGCCGGGTGCGCCGTCCGATTGAGCTAACCCTTGCCCGACACCTCGGATGCCGCCATGGGTGTCGCATGCGCCGCCTTGACCAGATGCTCTCCTCCTTCGGACTCTGCCCGCGCCGGCAGGCGGCCGAGTGGGTGGCGGACGGCCGGGTCTGCATCCGTGGCGTGCCCGCCAAGCGCGCCGACCAAAAGGCGGACCCGCACGCGGTGACGGTCGATGGCGAGCCCCTGGAAGCCCCCGACGGCCTGGTCGCCCTGCTGCACAAACCGGTCGGCTACGTCTGCACTCACGCCGATGGCGAAGGCCCCACCATTTATCAGCTGCTGCCCGCGCGCTGGCTGGCGCGCCAGCCGCCGGTGACCAGCGCCGGCCGGCTCGACAAGGACACCAGCGGCCTGCTGCTCGTCACGGACCGGGGCGACCTCGTGCATGCCCACACCTCGCCAAAATCGCATTTGGAAAAGGTCTATGAGGTCGGCGTCGATCGCGACCTCGATCCGGCCCTGGTCGGGGTCTTCTCCGCCGGCGCCCTCTTGCTGCGCGGTGAAACCACGCCCTGCCGGCCGGCGCGACTCGTGCTCACCGGACCGCGCAGCGCCGAGCTGACGCTGACCGAGGGTCGCTACCATCAGGTGCGGCGCATGTTCGCCAGCCAGGGCTGGCATGTCGAAACCCTGCACCGCAGCCGCATCGGCGAGTACACGCTCGGTGACCTCGCGCCCGGCGAGTGGCGCCTGCTCTGAGGTTCAAGCGCGCTTCTCCGCCCGCGCCTGTTCGAGCACGCGCAGGGTCTCGCGCACGTTGTGCTCAAGCTCGAGCGGGAACGGGCAGCTCACCGGCCGCGCCTCGGGCCGCCCGCGCCAGTGCCGCACCGCCGCCTCCAGCGCATCCGTGTCGGCCGGCTCGGCGAGCACGTGGCCGTTGACGCCCTCGACCACCCATTCGGCGGCGCCGTTGAAGCGGCTGGTCAGCACCGGCAACCTGGCGGCGAGCGCCTCCAGCACGACGTTGGAACCCGGCTCGTAAATCGGCAGGAAGGTGAACAGATCGGCGGCGGCGTAGGCATCCTCGACCCGCGCCATCGGCCCGGCCAGGACGACGTTCGACGGCTTGCGCAGCAGTCGGCCCTTGCCGACGACGACAAGGCGCAGGCGCGGCTCGCGGTGTTCCAGGCGGGTCATCAGGCGCAGCAAAAAGCCCAGGCCCTTGCGCTCCCAGCCGGAGCCGACAAAGAGCAGGACAAAATCGTCCGGCCGCAGGCCCAGCGCCTGCCGCGCCGCCTCGCGGTTGCCCTGGCGGAAGCGGTCGGCGTGAATGCCGTTGCGCACCAGATGCAGGCGCTCGGCGGGGAAGCCAAAGCGCGCGAGAATTTCCTCGCGCACCATCGACGAATTGGCGATGACATGGCGGGTGACCGCCGGATCAAAGGTGCGCTTTTCCAGGGCCAGCATCTGGCGGTGGAAGGCGCCGCGGCCAACCCACCAGCGCCGCCACCACGGCGCGTAGCGACGGCGCTGCTCCAGCCAGACCGCGTGCACGCCGTCGCCGGCCCGGTACACGTCCTGCGAGAAGGTGCGCTCGAGGCTGAAGACCAGGTCGTGGCCGCCGGTCGCGACCTGGGTGGCCACGGCTTCGGCGAAGCGCCGGTTGCGCGTGGCGCGCGGCGCGTTCACCGGCACGCGGTGCAGGGTGACCCCCTGCGGCGTGCCCTTCCAGGCCTCGGCATAAAGATGGGTGTCATGGCCGGCTTCGGCGAGCGCGGCGATCAGCCGCTGCAGGTAGAGCTCCGCGCCCCCGGTGGCCGCGAAATGCCGGCGGATGAGGGCGAGATTCATGGATGGGACACGATGGGTGGAGACGGACCTGCGCCCTTCAGGTTATGAGCCTGACGCGCAGCGGGGTTATGCACGGGGTGGCAACGCTTGTTTAGACCGTCTCCGCCGCGGCTGCAACGACCGGTGGCCGGTGCGCGAAAAACACCCGCGCGCTCTCGGCCACACCGTAGGCGCTCTCCTGCTGCGAAAGGTCGTCGGTCTGGATGCGCAGGTCGGCCAGCCCGCGGTACAGCGGCCCGCGCTCCTCGAGCAGGCGGCGCAGCTTCTGCTCGGGCGGTTCGCCATCGCGCAGCAGCGGCCGGTCGTTGTTGGCGGCGGTGCGCCGCGCCAGCAGGGCGGGATCGGCCTCCAGCCAGGTGAGGAAGCCGAGGTGACGCAGCAGCGGCCGGTTGCGCGCCTGGGTGACGATGCCGCCGCCGGTGGCGATGACGCAGTGGCGACGCCCGAGCAGGCGGCGCAGCACGGCCGATTCGCGGGCGCGGAAACCGGCCTCGCCCTCGCGCGCAAAGATCTCGGGGATTGAACAGCCGGCGGCCTCGATGAGCAGGTGATCGGTGTCGACGAACTGGAAGCCGAGCATGTGGGCGACGATGCGCCCGACGCTTGATTTGCCGCAGCCCATGAGGCCGATGAGGACGATGTTCGGTGCCCGTGGGAGACTCTCCGGCTGGGCCTGGTGGACCTCGCCGAGGATCGAGCTGGCGAGGTCGGGATCGTCCTGCAGGGCGCGGAAGTAGTCGGGGTAAAGCGGCTGCCAGCCGCTGGCGCGCAGGCGGGCGTTGCTGACGCGCTTGTGGGTCCAGCCGCGCTTGCGGCCGGGGTCGGGCGCGCGATCGCCCGGGCGTGGCAGGCTGAAGAGGAAGGCCAGCCGCTCCAGGCACTCGCGCTGCAGCAGCGGGGCGTCGTCGACGACGTTGAACAGCCCCGCCAGACCCGGCTGCAGGGCGAGGTGGACGAGCGCCGAGGCGGCATCCTCGCGGTGGATCTGGTTCAGGCAACGGCCATCGGGCGCGCCGGGTGCGGTCTCCACCCCGGACTTGCCTTCCAGCAGGTTCTTGAGCACGAACGAACGCCCGGGACCATAAATGCCGGCGACGCGCGCGGCAATGCCGCCAGCCGCCAACGCCAGTTCCTCGGCCGCGCGCAGCAGGCGACCCGTGTCGCGCGGCGGTTCGGCCGGACTGGTCTCATCGACGATGCCGCCGTCGGTCTGCGGATAGACGCTGGTGCTGCTGGTGAACACCGCGCGCGCGCCGGGGAAGGCGGCGATCAGGTGGCGCAGACCGTCGACATACACCGCCTGGTAGGCCTCGGCGCCGCCGCGACCGGAGCTGGCGCAGTGCAGGAAGGCGTCGACCGGTCCGACAGCCTCGGCGAGCGCCTGCACCTGCGCGGGCTGGCTGATGTCGCAGGCGAGCACGCGCCAGGGTTTGGCGGTGGCGAGACGTTCCGCCGAGGCGGTGGAATGGGTGACGCCGGTGACGCCGTGGCCGGCCTCATGAAGGAGGTCGGCGGCGCGCTCGCCGACGAAGCCGCAGCCGATGACAAGGACCTTCATGGGCGGCGGGTTTGGTAGTGGGCGACCAATCCATCGACCACGCCGCGGACATAGTCCTCAAGCGCGCTCGACTGCAGACGGCCGTCGATCAGGGTGCGACCGACCCAATGCCCCTTGAGCAGGCGGCGGTAGGTGGCCTCATGGTTCATGACAAAGGGTTCCAGGTACACGACCGGGCATTGATACCGCCGGTTGGCGAGCAGGTTCCGTGCATAGACGTAGGGGTTGTCGCCAACCCGGCGCGCATTCGGGGTCTTGTACACGTAGGCCGGCAGGCCGGTGCGACGAGCGAGACCCCCGGCGACCGCTTGCGCGAGCGGGATCTCCTCCTCATAGATGCGCTGGAAGAGGCGGGAAAACATCTCGTGGCGGACATCGGCCTGCTCGAGTTCGACCGCCGCGTAGCAGCCGTTGACCAGCACATGCAGGTGGTTCTCCGGCGAAAACTGCGGCGCCTCCGCCGCGCCCCAGGCCTCGGCATTGAGATGCAGGCAGAGCACCAAATCCGGGCGGATCTGGCCATTCACCTTGTCGGCGCGCGCGTGGATCTCGCTGACCCGGTAAAACAGCTTTTCCGCCTGCCACTGCACGGTCTGCGCCTTGGCACTGCCATCCAGGCCTTCGTAGCTGGCGACCGGTTGGGCGATGCCGGCCTGCTGGAGCAGCTCGGTCGCCTCGCGGCGCAGGGCATCGGGCCGCAGCCCGGTGACCGGCTCGTTGCGTTCGCGCACCAGGGTCACCTCGGCCCCGAGGGCGGTCAGTCGCTCGGCCAGCACGCGGGCCACCGTCAGGCAGAGGTCGCCCTCCTGGATGGCTTCGCCGGGCTGGAAACTCAGGTAGCGCTCCTCCATGCGCGCCCAGGCACCGCCGATGTGGCCGGGATCGAGGGCGATGCGCAGGTCGCTCAACACCGGCCGGTTCTGGAGCGGCGGCAGTTCACTGACTCGGCGCCAGGCGCGCGGC
>DAIUCN010000075.1:5479-21147 GCA_036846165.1 Prosthecobacter sp. | reverse complement strand
GCGACACCGGTGATCCTGGGCCGAAGGGCGACACCGGTGATCCTGGGCCGAAGGGTGACACCGGCGATCCAGGACCGAAGGGTGACACCGGTGATCCTGGGCCGAAGGGCGACACCGGTGATCCTGGGCCGAAGGGCGACACCGGTGATCCTGGGCCGAAGGGTGACACCGGCGATCCAGGACCGAAGGGTGACACCGGTGATCCTGGGCCGAAGGGCGACACCGGTGATCCTGGGCCGAAGGGCGACACCGGTGATCCTGGGCCGGCTGGTAGTCAGAACTTCGATCTCGTGGTGGCTATCTCTGATGGAATCTCGGACCTGACGACTGGTGTGGCGAAAGAGACGTTCCGCATGCCTCGCGCGGTCACGCTAACCGCTGTCCGCCTCAACGTGAGCACAGCTCCTGCTGGCAGTGCGATCATCGTCGATGTCCGCGAGGAGGGAGTGACGATCTTTTCCACCAAGCCGCAGATCGCGGCCGGCTCCAAGACGAGTGTTGGCGGGGCCACGCCAGGGACACTCTCGGATGTGTCCATCGCGGATGACGCGGAGATCACCGTGAACATCGACCAGATTGGCAGCAGCACGCCTGGCAAAGGCCTCAAAGTGACTTTCCTCGGAACCTACACATGAGTTTCCTGATCAACAGTCATCGCTTCGGGCCGCCCGGTCCTTCCTGGATTATCGACCAGGACTTTGAGGCTGCCAATTTCGGGTCCGAGTCTAGCCTGTGGACAACGAATGGCGCTGTTGACCCGAACTACGCGACATCCCCAGCTCCTTTGTCCGGCACCAAAAGTCTGCGGCTTGGACTTGGCAATCAATCGAACGTGATTCGGTCATTCGCGTCACGCGATGCGATCTTTGCCAAATTCCTCTTCCGCACCGACAACGCGTCGAGCGCAAACCTGCGCGTTTGCGGCTTCCGCGGGGCAGGTGCGGATCGGG
Organism: Prosthecobacter sp.; assembly: GCA_036846165.1. Classification (GTDB taxonomy): domain Bacteria; phylum Verrucomicrobiota; class Verrucomicrobiia; order Verrucomicrobiales; family Verrucomicrobiaceae; genus Prosthecobacter. The sequence continues at coordinate 20,197 of DAIUCN010000075.1, read as the reverse complement.
CTTATGTCTTCTGGACGGCCGCCGGTCGCGCACGGTTGAACAACACCGTCACGAACAACGATTCAGCCAACCTTTTCCCGGTGAACACGACCGTCTTTTGCTGGTTTGAGTGGCTGCGGAATGATTACGTGGCCTTTGCGTGGAACACCACAGACAGCAAGCCCGCCATGACTGCAGGTGGCGCCACGAGCTGCCGCCTGTCCGCAGCAGATCTAGCCGTCGACAGTCTCCGCCTGGGGTGGATCAACAACGTCAGCACGCTGTGGCAACTCCATGATGATGTGCGCGCGAAGGGCGAGGCCTTTTAATTCATGAACCTCTATCATCTGTACTCCATCTCCAGCGGATCCATCGTGCGCCGCGACATCCCCCATCCGCGCGCGGATGAAGGCTCTGTCGAAGGTCTGGATTCCGATCTCGTGCTGCTGCGCATCGTGCGAGATCCGGCGCCGTCTCATGACGCGACAACACACCAGCCGGAGGCGGTCGAAGTCATTGACTTAGTGGCGGGGGAATGTCGCGTGACTTGGCAGGTCATCGATCTGCCTGCCGAGGTAGTTGCGACCAATCTGCTATCCGAGCGCCGATCCGAAATGGCCGCCATCCTTGACGGCTTACCCCTGGAACAACAGGCTTCACTCTGGGCGACCCGCGTGGCCGTCGAGGAAGCACTCGACCGAGGCCGTATCGACCTCGGCCGCCAGATGGTGATTGATGCAGTGATCCCTCCTGAGTTGGAGCCCACCCGTGCGGCCATCCTCAACAAGTTCCCGAACTCTGACGCATGATCTTCCTCGCTCAAACCCCCGACATCAGCGGCGTCCCGGCCGACTTCGTGAAGCACTTCATGATCATGATGGGCTTTGTCCTGGCACTCTGGGGCGGCCGGGCCTGGGGCCGGCGGGGTCGCAAGGAGGATCCACTGCACCTGCACCAACCGCTGGAGGTGAAGGCCTCTGACGAGGTGGCGCGCAAGAGTGAGCTGGCTCAACTGCGCAAGGACTTCGAGGGCTTCAGGGCGGAGAATCAATCCCAGCATCAGGCGGCTGTGACGGCGGGTCAGCAGCGGGTGACGGCGCTTTCGGAGTTTTTCGACCAGGAGACCAAGGAGATCGTGGCGCGCGTTGAAAAGCTGCAGGCGAGCGTGACCGAGAAGCTCGACCGTGAGTTCAAGGCGTTGCACGAGAAGCTCAACAAGGTGGCCCTGCAGGCGGCCGCGGATCACACCGACATCCTCAATGTGAAGGAACGCCTCGGTGATCTGACGGAACGCTACAACCGCTCCATTCCCGACCTGCACCGCCGCATTGATGACACGGTGCGCTTAGCCTCTCACTGATTTTCCCCATGAACACCCAAGACCACCAACATCACATCCTGCGCACGCTGCGCGAGGCGGCGGGGCATCCGCTGCTGGAAGACGTGCTGCGCAGCCAGGCGGAGAGCCGGATCCGGCCGCGACCGGCGCGCGCGGATCTGGACGATGCGATCGACAACCTGCGCTCGCGTGGATTCATCGCCGTCGTCGCCAACGAGCTGCAGCCGGACAACCCCTACTGGATCCTCGACGAACGCGGTGAGGCCTACTGCGTGAAGGCGCGCCTTTAACCTTTCCCCACCATGAGTGCCACTCCATCCCTAGCTGACCGCCTCAAGACTGAGGGCGTGTTCGATGAGTTCGCCGAACTGATGTTTGGCGTGGGCACCCGCTATGAGGATCTCCTGGAACAGCTGGAGAAGTGGGGCATCTCCAGCAGCCTGGGGGCGCTGAGTCGGTTCCGCGCCAGCCATCGCGGCCCGTGGGCCATGGAGCGCGCGCGCCGTGCGGAGCGGGATTTCCTGGCGCAGCACGGGGCGGATCTGGATGAGGCGGAGCGCCGCATGGTGGCCATGCGGATCTTCCAGGAGGCTGCCAACCCGAACACGAGCACGAAGGACGTCTTGCGCATGCGCGACCAGCACCTGGGCGGCGCGAAGCTGCAACTGGAGCGCGAGAAGGTGAAGCAGGCGGAGGTGAAGCTGCAGCAGGCCGAACGGAAGCTGGAGCAGGCGGAGAGGAAGCTGAAGCTCCTGGAGTCGAAGATCGAGGCGACGAAGGAAGATCTGGAAAACCCCAGCCTGACGGAGGCCGAACGGGCGGCGCGGATGCGTGCCCGCTTCGGTGTGTGACCATGAGTGCGAAAAAGGATGCGATGGAGCAGCTGCGCGGCACGCCGCAGCCAGGCAAGAGCCTGGACGTGGCGGATGCGGATTTCCGCCGTCTGATGAAGGCTGTGGGTGATGCGCTGGCCTGGCCCAATGCGACGGTGGGCGCCCGCATCGAGGAGCTGCAGGCGATGTTCAATCGCATCCAGCCAGGTGAGAACGCCAACGGCTGGCGCAATCCCTATCCGGCGGATGATCCGCGGAGCCTGCTCAAGCAGTATCAGTTCGCCAGCTTCCATGACACGCAGCAGTTCATCATGGACATCTGGAGCCGGCAAACGGGGAAGGATTTCACCGTGGCGCTGCGGGCTGCGACGGATGCGTTTTCTATCCCGGGCTGTCAGTGGACGATCGCCGCGCCATCAGAGCGGCAGTCCCTGGAGAGCTTGGAGAAGTGCAAGACGGTGGTCGAGGCGTTTGGAGATGTGATCCATGACTTCCGGGAAGACCGGGAGAGCAATGAGGCGCTGATCAAGAGCGCGATGATCATCCTGCGCAACGGCAGCCGGATCCGAGCGGTGCCTGGCATGCCGCACACGGTGCGCGGCCTCACCAGCAACGTGGCCATCACGGAGGCGGATTTCCTGGAGAAGCCCAAGGAGACGATGAAGGCCCTGCTGGGTTCGATCGCCAACGAGGAAGCGGGCCGCAAGAACATCCGCCTGATCACGACGCCCAACGGCAAGAACGGCTACACCTACGGGATCTGGAACAAGGCGGACTCGATCTACAGCAAGCGCCTCATCACGATCTGGCACGCGGTCTGCATGGGGATCAAGCAGAGCCCGGCCGTCCTGGAGAAAGCGATGGATGATCCAGAGGGCTGGGCGCAGGAGTTCCTGTGTGAATGGCTGGACGGAGCGAGCACGCTGCTGAGTTATGAGCTGATCCAGAGCTGCGAGAGCCTGGAGGCGAGTGAGCATGACACGCCGGAGCTGCTGGCGCAGGCCCGGCTGCGGAAGGTGGGCGGGATCGACTTCGGCCGCATCTCGGACCCGACCGTTGGGGCCTTTGCCCTGCGGGGCCTGGAGACTTCCATCGTGCGCGCCATGGTGGAGCTGAAAGGTGTGAGCACGCCGGAACAGGTGAGGATCCTGCGTCCCTACATCGCCTTGTGTGACCTGGTGGCCGTGGACTACACGGGGCCGGGGGTGGGATTTGGCGACCTGGTCGCGCAGGAATTTGGCGAGTGGAAGCCGGAGGCGCATCAGTTCGGCAAGATCATGCTGTGCAACTTCACGCTGCCGCTGAAGAGGGAGATCTTCCCCAAACTGCGCACGTCCTTTGAGCGCCGGCGGATCCTGGTGCCGATCCGCGTGGCGCTTCGTGAGGATCTGCACGCGATGCAGATGGTGATCACGGGTGGGCAATACAACTACAAGGCGCCGCGATCAGACGAGGGGCACAGCGACCGCTGCACGGCGCTGGCCTTGATGGAGCATGCGGCCGCCCAGGACAGCGGCTCCTGCCCACCCCCAGCGCCGTGTGCGCCGCCGGATCCTGCAGAGGGGTTGGCGAGGCGGCTGGCGAGGCGGGTTCGGGCGGTGATTGGGTAGCGGGCCGAAAGCGGCCCGCTGGGCGCGCCAGAGGGGCTTGGGTGGCGTCCTCATGCCCGAATCCGGCTCAAAGCCCGCAAATCGGCCTGCAAATCGATTGCAGACGGGGGTCTGGAGGTCGGCGGGGTGGCGAATTGAGGGTGTGGGCCGACTTGGGGGTGATGTCGTGGTGATAGACGGGCTTGATCCGGCCTCGTGACGATGTGGGGTGGAAATGGTGAGGTGGGGCGTGCTGAATCCGCTGCGCCAACTCTGGAACCGTTATGTGACCGCCCCGGTCGGGCAGGTGGCGAATGCGGCGCGCACGGTGGTGGCGGGGCTGACTCTGCAGTTCCACATCAAGACGGCCAACCTTTGGCGGGATCTGTTCAACCCGCTGCGAGGCCTGACCATGTCCCGTGCGGTCTCCTACTTGGAAGAGGGCGAACGCGGTGCGTACGCAGACCTTCAATGGCTCTACCGCTTCATTGAGAAGCGCGACGCGACGTTGCGCGGGGGCAAGCGCAGCCTGCTCTCTGCTGTGGCGGAGATGGACTGGGAAATCAAGACGGTGGCCAAGGAGAAGCTTCCGCGCGGATTCACTGAAGCTCAGGCAGAGGCGCAGGCGGTCACCTTGCGCACGGCCTATGATGCGATCGGCAACCTGCCGGAAGCGATTGAGTTTTGCGGGCTGGCTGAGTTCCGCGGGTTTGCGCACCTGGAGAAGGTGTGGGGCACTTCCGGCGGCATTCCGATGATCACGGAGCTGCGTCCAGTGGAGCAGTGGTACTGGTGCCGAGCGGGTCTCAACGGAGCCTGGCAATACAACGCGAAGGCTGAGCCGGGCCGGACCAACGGTGAGGAGGTGGACCTGTCCCGCTTCATCGTCCGCGAGATCGATGATCCGATCAATGAGATCGCGCTCCTCGCGTTTGTTCGCAAGCAACTGGGGCGCAAGGATGAGGACGGCTTTATCGAGAGCTTCGGCATCCCGTCCATCTTCGCCATCCTGCCGCAGAATGTGCCCCAGGGCCGTGAGGCGGAGTATCAAGCGCTGGCGGATCAAGTCATCGGCGATTCGCGGGGCACGCTGCCGCATGGCAGCGACATCAAGGCGCTGGATGCTGGTGCCCGGGGGGTGGCTCCTTTCCGCGCCTATCAGGAGGCCCTGGACAAAGAGATCGTCATGGCCATCACCAGTGGTCAGCTCACGATGCTGGCACAGAGTGGCAGCGGCACGCTGGCGGGTGGTGCGCATCAGGAGACGTTTCTGCGCGTGGCGCGCGCCCTGGCGCGGCGCATCTCTGCCTGCTTCCAACGGCAGTTTGACCTGGCGGTGCTGGCGGCAGCGCATCCGGGCCAGCCGCCTCTGGCTTACTTTGAGATCCTGGCGAACGAGGAAACCGATGTGGGCGAGGTTGTGAAGGATGTGCAGGCGCTGAAGGCTGCCGGCTTTGAGGTGGAGCCGGGTTGGCTGGAGGAAAAGACCGGTTATCCGGTGGTGAGTGCGGGCGCGGCGTTTGACGATCCGGACCTGGGGAATCGGTCGAGGCCGGCCGCGGCCACCCGTGGCGCGGCCGAGCCTCATGAGATGGATGATGATTTCCTGGATGATGCCCTGGAGCTGATTGATGGGGCGATGCAGGCAGACTGCACGGAGCTTGCAGAACGGCTGCAAGCCCTGGTGAGCGAGGATCTGACGCCCGACGAATTTCAAACCCGCCTGCAGCAGCTGCGCGCGGATCTGCCTGGCCTGGCTGCGAAGGTGGCCGCCAGCGATGAGACCGTGCGGGCATGGGAGGGCATCCTGGCCGCGGCACTTGGCAATGAACTGGCCGATCCCATGGCCGCCCCAACCCAGTCATGATGAAGGACACGCACATCCTCAACCAGCTCAACGCGGCGCCGAACTTTCGCTGGATGCATGTCTGTCCGCTGGGGGAGCATCCATGGACATCGGCGGACGGTGCGGAGCGCATCATCCAGGTGATCGACAAGGAGGCTTGCGAGGCGATGGCGAAGACCTATCCGCTGAGCATTCCGAACAGCCGTGTGGATGTGGACCATGAGAGCATGGACGCTGACAAGCGCACGGCCGCCGTGGGCTGGGGGCGTGCCGCCGAGGTGCGTGATGACGGCCTCTGGGTGGAGGTGGAGTGGAATCCGGAGGGGCATCAGCTCGTGGCCAACAAGGTCTACCGCTTCAATAGCCCCTGCTTCCCGCGCGCTGGCCTGGTGGATCTGGGCGGCGGTCGCTTCCGCGTCACCCAACTGGGAGTCATCGCACTGACAAATGATCCGAATTTGAGGGGCCAGAAGCCGCTCACCAACCGCCGGGCAGAACCGGCAAACCCAAACCCAAAAACACAAAGCACAATGGATCCGAAAGCCATGCTGCTCTCCCTGCTGGGCCTGCCCGCCGATGCGTCTGACGACGCCATCAGCGCTGCGGTCGCTGCAGCCAAGAGCGCCAACAAAGACGCCGCCGCGATGAACGCGCGCATTGCCGAGCTGGAGACCCAGCTCGTGAACCGTGATCTTGATGAGCACGGCATCACCGACCCCGAGCAGCGCAAGTTGCTGACCCCCATGCTGGCCAACTCCGGCACGCGCAATCATGCGCTGGGTCTCATCAACAAGCTCAAGACCGCTCCCGCCGCGACCGCACCGCTGCACAACCGCAACGGCGCCCCGGTGCCCGGCACGGATCGTCAGCTCAGCGCCGCTGAGCAGGAAAAGGAGGTGGAGGCTGAAAAGGCCCGCGCCGCCTGGATCGGCAACCGCGCCAACGAGCTGAAGCGTGCCAACGCCAACCGTCCGCACCGCGAGTGCTTCGCCCAGGCGGAGTCCGAATTTGCCGCCCGCGGCTGAACCCAACCCCAGAACCCAAAAGGAAACCTGATTCACAATGAAAGTCTCTCAAACCAACACGCATCCGGACTCGCGGGTGCTCAACAGCGCTGTGGCGCTCACCGGCATGGAAGGCCGCCTGGTCAAGCTGGCGGATGGCGGCAGCATCCCCGAAGTGGACCTGCCCGGCGCTGTCACCGACCTGGCGCTGCTGATCGTCACCGAAGGCGGCGGCCTGGATGAGCCGAGCGAGGTCCTGCCTCTGCTGGGCGAAAGCAACCGCCGTGTCCGCCTCAACGGCACCGTCGCTGCCGGCGTGCCGGTGGTCCTCTGCGATCCCACGGCGTCCAGCGGTGCGAACGCGGGCAAGGTGGAAGCTCTGCCCTCCGTGGCTGGCGTCTACTTCTCCCCCGGCGTCGCTGAGGAAGATGGTGCGGATGAGCAGCTCCTGCTGATCCGGCCGTTCCCGCGCATGGTGACTGTTGCCGCTGCTTTCACGGGCGCGACTCCTGCCGCCACCGCCGCGACGAACAGCACCCCTTACGGCTTCAGCCAGGCACAGGCTGACGCCCTCATCGCAAACGTCCGCGAGATGCGCGCTCAGCTCATCGCAGCGGGCATCATGGCGCCGAACGCCTGATCCACCGGGCCACCCTGGAGGGCGGCCCAAACCAACACCACCAACAAGCAACACACAAACACGATTATGGGTAAGACAACACTGGCGACGCTGAGCGGACGCCCCACCATCCAGGAGTACGCCCAGGGCGCGGCGCGCGACGCCACCTCCCTGTTGGCCGACTTCATCGCCCCCACGGTGCCGGTCTCCAAGCACACCGGCAAGTACAAGGAATACGACCTCGAAACCCGCTTCAAGATTCCCGAGACGCTTCGCGGCCTCGGCGGGTCTGCGACGGTGCTGGCCTTCGACCGCGCCGACAAGGAGTACAACTGCGCGCCGCATGCCCTGGACACCCCGCTCGATGACATCGAGATCGAGGAGGCTGAGGGCGAGGACCTGCTGCGCGAGGCGTCCGATGACGCAGCTTGGTTGGCCGGCCTGGCTCATGAGAAGAAGGTGGTGGACACCGCGCTCTCCGCTGCCAGTGGCGCTACCGGTGGCGCCTGGTCCGATCCGGACGGCGATGTCGATCCCGTGGCGGAGGTGAACACGGCCATCGTGGACGTCATCAAGGCTGCCGCCGGCGGCAACATTGAGGTGGGCATCGTCATGGATCCGACCATCCTGCTGACGTTCTTCGCGCACAATGCGGTGAAGGGCTACTTCCCCGGCATGGAGGCGGTGGCGCCGACGCTCGAAAACATGCAGCGTCTCTTCGTGGGTCGCACCAAGGCGCAGGTGTCGTTCCTCGTGACTGACACGGCTCCCGTGGGCAAGTCCAAGGCGGTGAACTGGCTGATGGCGGCGAAGATGCTCGTCTTTGCCCGCAGCAGCAACCCCACCCGCCGGGATCCCAGCTTCATGAAGACCTTCCGTCTCCGCAATCGCTGGATGACGGTGGGCACTTACCGCAAGCCGGATGATCGCGGCGAAGTGGTGAAGCTGGACTGGAGCGAGGACGTGAAGGTGACGAACTCGCCTGCCGCGAAGCTCTTCACGCTGAGCTGATCTTCCCAACCCACGGAATGCGCCACACAGCGGCAGCTGGGCGCGACACAACAACGGCTGGAGGCTGCCGACTCCAGCCCAACTTGCACCCACTGACTCACAATGGCCTGGATCACAATCACCGAAGGGGACCTGCTCAAGACGAAGATGGCACCCCTGATGAACGCCCTGCGCACGGCGGCACTCGAACCCGGGCAGGAAGATCCAGTGACGGCGACGGTGGCGGATGTCATCGTGCGCATCCGCAACAAGGTGGCGACCTGTGCGACGAATAAGGTCGATGCCAACACGGACACCATCCCAGCCAGCCTGAAGGCGCTGGCCTGCCGCCTGGTCATCGTGGAGGCCAAGAGCCGTCTGGAGATTGATCTGACGGAGGATGAGCGCACGCAGTGGCGCATTGACGAGGGCGAGTTGAATCGCGTCGCAGGTTGTGAGCTGGTGGTGGATCAACCCGCGGAACCTGCAGCGCCGGCGGTGCAGCAGGTGCAGCCGGGGCCGACCATCAGTGCCAGGCCGCCGAAGTTTAAGCGGTGGCAGCAGCGTGGCGCGTGACCTGAGAGGTGATCAGGATGACCTTTGAATCTCCAACTCCACTGGCTGAGGCCATCCGGCTGCTGCTCGGCAAACGGCTGGTGCCGACTGCCTTGAGCAGCGCGGAACTGCGGGAGCTGGCGGCCGAGGTGAAAAACGCGGCGCTCTTCAGTGCTCGAATGACTCAGATCCGGCCGCTGGCGGTGCTGCAGCAGGTGCTCGAAGAGATGCTCCGAGGCAACGCCAACATGGCCGATGCGAAGCTGGCGCTGGGCAAGGTCTATGAGGCCATGGGTTACAACGCCGAGGCGGGCGGATTCCCTCAGGATGTGCCCGGCACGGTGCCGCCTGCGCTGAGTGGCAGCTTGCGGGATCTGGCCTCTCAAGAGCGCATGGCGCTGACGATCGAGACCAATTATCGGATGGTCACGAATGCGGCCTTTGTGGCGGAGGCGACGGCCAACGAAGACGCCATCTACCATTTCCCATGCTTCGAGCTCCGGCGCACGCGGGGGCGTCGCACACCGCGCGGCTTTGTGCGCCGCAAGGGCGGGATGGAGGTGAAACCTGGCGATGACTGGCCTTCCCGCTGGGTGGCGGCCGGCGGCGAGCTTTTTGACCGCGGCACGCGGATGATCGCAGCCAAGGACAGCCCCGTGTGGCAGGCCCTGGGCGAGGGTGCGGGCGGCTATACGGACACGCTCGGCAATCCATTTCCGCCGTTTGCCTGGGGTAGTGGCATGGGATTACGCGAGATCAGCCGCACGGAGGCCTTGCTGCTTGGTGTGATTACTGAGGAAGATGAGATCGCCAAGATGCCAGTGACGATGGCGAAGGCGCTCCAGGCAGACGCCAAGAATGTGCCCCCGGAAATCCTGGAGGCCTTCGGTGATGATCTGGAGGAGGATCTTGGCCGCATCCAGCGAAGGCAGGCACGTCGTGCTGCAGTGGAGGCTGCCCGCAATCGACGATTGGCGTGGCTGGCGGATATGCTGGCGAATGCGGGGCGCCGCAGTAAGCGGATCCGGAGGGACACCAGGGCGCCCAAGGTCAGGCGCGACTTCAATGAGGATGAATGGGTGCGCGTCGGTGGTCAATTTGCCGGCTACACAGGACCGCGCCGGACTGACACGGTCAAAGACATGCTGGGGAAGCTGAAGGATAATCCGGCCGCTGAATTGACCGCGCACGTGATGATGCTGGATGGCCGCGTGGCTGCACGGCTGAGCAAGGCCTTTGGGCGTGATGTGCGAGGGTGGGAATTGGTCCTGGACGCGAATCACTACAGGCACGCCATGGCTGGCCACGCTGATGAAGTAAGGGACCAATGGGGGAAGCTGCCGCAAATCCTAGCCCAAGCTGATCACATCATTCCATCCAAAGAGAAGACACGCAGCGGGGAGAAAGGTGTGGAAGTTTGGCGGCAGGATGGCTCCTGGTTGAAGCTGGTGCTCATCGAGGGCGGCGATAAAAAGGTCAAGGTCAAGACCTTCAAGAGGAGGAAAGAGCTCTTCAATCGACTCTTTGGGAGAGGTGGCCCCTGGACTGCCTCTGCAAGACTCTCACGAGCAAGCGGGGCACTGACGTCCGAAACGACCCAGGGGCTAACAGGTGACAGGGGGAATGCTGCCAGAAGCCGCATCCACACGCCCGAGGCGTTCCTGCCTCCTCAAGGGAAATTTGCCACACCGCGCGCGCGCTGCAAGCTATTTGCTGAACTCCTGCAAAAGGGGGGTATTTCATGAGCCTGAGCGCGCAAGTGGATGTCTCCGGCTCGGAGCAGGTGCGCGTCTGGCTGGCGCGGCTCGGTGGTGCTCTGCAGGAGCCGCGGCGGTTGCATGAAGTGATTGCCCGTGGCGCGGGCACACTGACGCGCGAACATCTCGACCACCTCGCACAGACACGCCACAAGACGGCTAACAGGCTGGGGGCGAAACCCAGCGATCATTTGGGGAAGGCTGCTGATAGCGTGACCAGCTATGGCACGGATCAGGCCGCCGTGGTCTCCGTGGTCAGTCCAGGACTGCGCCGCGCGTTCGGTGCGCTTGAAATCAAGCCGCGCAACGGCGCGAAGTATCTGACGATCCCAGCGACAGCTGAGGCCTACAACCGGCGCGCAGGCAGTTTCAATGATCTGCGGCTGGCGGTGTTTGGCGGGGGCAGGTATTTGGCGCTCGTCAAGGCGGAGCAATCCAGCCTCGCGGATCGCAAGCGCAGCGGTTTCGAGACGGATCAGCAGCAGGCCGGTCTGGGCTGGCGGCGTCGCGGCACGATCTACTATTGGCTCAAGAAGTCTGTCACTCAGCCGCAGGACCGCACGCTATTGCCGCCTGATGAAGATTACGCTGAAGAGGCCGTCGAGGGCATTAAAGCCTATCTCCGCACCCTGCGAGCTGCCGCTGCTGCACAACCCACCTCCATGCCATGAACCCGCTCGAACGTCTCCAGACCGACATTGAAACCTATCTGCTGTCCTGCGTCAGTGATCCGGCAGCGGGTGATGCGCCCATTGAGTGCGCGGCGATCGCTCGTGTGCGGCCGAGAACGGCGGAGGAGGCTGCGGGGATTCAGACCCGCCTGCAGCGCATCCTGGCTGGCCTGGAGGGCCGGAATGGCCGCAAGGGCATGAGCATCATCATCGGCATGCCTGAGATCGGCCGCGTGGAGCCGAACGTGCGCGCCCTGCGCGGTGCGGTGACAGTGACGATCCGTGTGACCGAGTATCTCATGGTGAACATGGGCGCGGATGGCTGCGGGCAGGGCGCGGAGGCGTTTGCGCTGCTGGTGGCGGAGCTGCTCAATCACCAGGCGTTCGCGCACTGGTCCCCGCTGCGGCTCGCGAGCGTGCGGCCGGATCCGGAGGCGGTGATGGACAAGATGGTGGTCTATGATGTGCGCATGGAGACCGACCTGCGCGGGACGGTGCGGTCGAAGGTGCCCCCGCCTGCCATCGAGATCACCGAGGGCGGCCTGATGACGCTGGCGGTGGCCACGGCTGGCGCGGAGATCTACTGGACGCTCGACGGGAGCTATCCGGGACCAGGGGGCAGCACGGCGGCCCGCTACTCGGAGCCGGTGCAGCTGCCGGCAGGCACGCATGCGCTGCGCGTGGCAGCCTGGCTGCCGGGGAGTGCGGGGAGTGTCCCGGTGGAGCAAGCGGTGACGGTGGAGGAGTGATTGAATTTGGAGGTCTCAACCATGAAATGTGACGCATGCGGACGGGAACGGGCAGACGAGCAGTTGAGCATCCACCGCGGCGGCGGAATCAAGTTCTGCCGCGACCTGGAAGACTGCCATGCCTACCGTAAAGAAGGGCGGTATTTCGAGATCGCCCAAGAGGTGATCGACCTGATCATCAGCGGCCAACTCCTGCAACCGATGTGTGCCGAGGATGCCGCACACGGCTGTGTTGTGGTGTGGAGTTCGGGGGCGCAAGAGCAGATCGCAGCGCACCTGGCCAAGCGGATGCGATTGTGAGCATGCCGGCAGCCCGGCCGGTGATTGACCGGCTTGATCCGGCGTGGTGACGCGTGGGCGGTGGAGGGGGACGATGGCGGTCACGTCATCGCACCTCATGAGCACGCGCAACCAGATCATCAAAACGCCCGGCAAGGTCGTCCTCGACGCGGCCGGGGTCTCACCCGTCACTCTCTATTCCTCCACGGGGATCACCTGCCGCCTGCAGGAGACGCTTGTGGACTTGGTCTCGACCCGTTGGGGTGTCCATGACCAGGTGACGACGGGCCGCCTGGTGCGCATTGAGCTGGAGCCGACGCAGTTCACTGCGGCCGGCCTGGCGGCGATCTTCACGCACCTCTCCACGGCGGGCAGGCTGGGTGGCAGCATCGTGGGCGCCACGGACAAGACGTGCTACGTGGCCACGGTGGATGGCCAGCGCCGCGAGATGGACTGTGCATTCGTCTACCAGGAGCCGCCGATGCGCTGCGCCGCCGGCAAGACGATCCTGGGGCAGATGGTGATCTACGGCATCGTTGGCCTGGGTGGCAACCCGGCCAGCCTGGACACCTTCTGGAAGAAGCTCAACTCGGCCTGGAGTGATGCGGACTGGGATCCGGCGCACGAGCTGACGCCGAGCTGGAACTTCGCCTGGAGCAAGGGCACGGCCAGTGCTTGGGACGACATCGACACCCGCGGCGAGGGTGTGACTGTCACGCCGCGCAGCAGCCTGGCGGAGGATGTGTCCACCCGCGACGGCTTGAAAAACGTGACGCTGACGGACTACGGCGTGGATGTGACGGCCAGCGTCATGAACATCGAGGAGGCGCTCATCCTGGAGGCCATGGGCTGGGGCAACAAACTGGGCACGCGCAAGAGCAGCCTGGGGCGTGATTTGGTGCTTCGCGCGGTCACGAATGACGCCTTCATCACGGTGCGCAATGCGGTGCTGCAGCCGGATTACCAGTTCGGTCTGGGTGCCGAGAATACGGTGGTGGCGGATCTGGCGTGGAAGTCGATGCCGCTGGTCACGGCAGGCGTGCGCGATCCGCACCTGCTGGTGACCACTGAAGATCCGCTCGCCTACTGATCCGGTCATGGCGCTGCTCTCTCCACCGCGCTCCCATGAGGAGGTGATGGCCCGCATTCGCGAGCTGCAGGCGCTCAAGCATCCTGAGTCGCCGGCGGTCCTGGTGTCACCCTCAGCCGCTCCGCAGGCCCCTGCAAAGCCTGTGCAGGTGGTCTGCATGGCCACACGGCCGTGGATGGACCGCCACGTCTGCCCGGTGGCACACGCCGGTGGTTGGCCGCTGGTGGGTGCTCCAGATGCCCGCGTGCGTGAGGCACTGGTGGTGGTGGCCTCTGTGGCTGATGAGCGCGCGGCGATGGCGGCCGGTGCGGCTGGCACGGTGCTCATGGAACACGGGGCCGGCCTGCACTATGATGATCCGACACTGCCAGCGGACAGTGCCTGGAGAGGCGGACGTGGGCACGGCCGGGGTCGGCAGCTTTTCCTTTCCCCAGGGCAGGCGTTGGCGCGGGCACACCGCCGTGCGCATCCGGGCGTGCCGGCGGCGGCCGTGGGTGCGCCAAGCTTGGACGCGTGGCATCCCGTGGGGCTCAAGCATGCGCCGGCCCAACCGCGCCGGCCGATCGTGTGTGTCTCGACGCATTGGGACTGCCGAATCCTGCCGGAGCTGCGCTCCTCCTGGTCGTGGCTGGAACCTCAGCTCGCTGCCCTCGCGGCGGATCCGCGCTGGGAGGTCTGGGGGCACTGGCATCCGCACGATGAGGCCACGGGCGAGGCGGGGCGCCGGCGACAGTTCTACGCCGCGACCGGCATCCGTGCGGTCTCGTCCTGGGAGGAGGTGCTGCGCCATGCCAGCCTGTTCATCACGGACAATTCCTCGACGCTCTATGAGTTCGCGGCCTCGGGCCGGCCAGTGGTGGCGCTCAATCCGCCCTGGTATCGCCGCGAGGTGCGCCACGGGCTGCGCTTCTGGGATGCGGTGCCGGGCATTCAGCACTCAGATCTGAGTGGGCCGCTGGCGGGCACTGTGGCGGCCGCCCTGGACGATGCGCCGGACATCCGTGCGATCCGTGAACGCGCGGTGGCGGCTGCTTATGGCCGTGTGGACGGCAAGGCGGCCGAACGCGCAGCGCGTGCCATCCGCCGGCGATTCCGTGAACTGATCACAGCACCATGACGCCGCCGCCTCCAGACCCTCAGCAGCGTGACGCGGACAACAAGGTCCTGCGCACGCGCGGCATCGTGGGCACGAAGGAAGAGCGGCAGCAGTTCCGCGATCGGAAGGCCGGCATCCTGCGTGAGCGCGCTCTGGCGCGCATGAGTGAGCCGCAGCGTGAGACTTTCCTGAAGCGCGAGGCGGCTGGCAAGGAGGCGCAGGCGGCACGGGAGAAGCGCGCGTCCGATGACAAGGTGATGCGCACGCGCGGCATCACCGGCACCAAGGAGGAGCGGCAGCAGTTCCGCGATCGGAAGGCCGG
>DAIUCN010000075.1:0-5379 GCA_036846165.1 Prosthecobacter sp. | reverse complement strand
GCGGCATCACCGGCACCAAGGAGGAGCGGCAGCAGTTCCGCGATCGGAAGGCCGGTATCCTGCGCGAGCGTGCGCTGGCCCGCATGAGCGAGCCACAGCGTGAGGCTTTCCTGAAGCGCGAGGCGGCTGGCAAGGAGGCGCAGGCGGCACGGGAGAAGCGCGCGTCCGATGACAAGGTGATGCGCACGCGCGGCATCACCGGCACCAAGGAGGAGCGGCAGCAGTTCCGCGATCGGAAGGCCGGCATCTTGCGCGAGCGTGCGCTGGCCCGCATGAGCGAGCCGCAGCGTGAGGCTTTCCTGAAGCGCGAGGCGGCTGGCAAGGAGGCGCGCGCGAGTCAGGAGCAACAAAAGCAGGACGCGAAGCTGCGCCGGCAGGTGGCCAAGGTGGGCACGAAGGAAGAACGCGCACGCTGGAGGCGGGATCGCGACCGCGCGCGCCGCGGTGGCCGTCCAAGCAAGGAAGAGGATGCGGCGGATGCTGCTGAGGAGGCTGCTGCTGCTGAAGCTGAGGCACGCCGGCAGCGGGAGGAAAAGAACCGCGCCGACCTCGCCGCCCAGGAAGCCGAGCGCACGGCCCGCGCCGAGGCCAACAAGCCTGACTCCAACCCGAGCCCGCCTGCGCCTGTCCAGGAGAGCCTGACGACGGGAAGCCCGGCCCTGCGACCGCTGGTCAGCCTGCCTCCTCGGGTGGTCGATGCCGCTGGCACGATCCGCCAAGCCGCCACTGCCCAAGCCTGGGCGGAGGCGGAGAACCGGCTTGCCCTCATTGCCTGATCCCTCTCATGAGACTTCGCCTCGAATCCCCTGGTGCTGCGCCCTACTGGCTGGTGGGCAATCCCGCGCTCAATGAGCGCACGGAGACCAGCCGCGCGCTGGATGACACCCTGCAGATCACGCGCATGCAGCAGGCCGTGTCTGGCGCTGGTCAGGACGTGAAGGATTTCTGGGATCGGGGCAATCAATCCGTGCAGATCGAGGCGACGGCGCACCGGGTCTTTCCCGATGTCTTCGCGCGGATGGACTTTCTTTCCCGCCTGGCACCGATCGATCAGGCCGCCCTGGAGCATCGTTGGGAGGGCGTCGTCTGGCTGCGCGAGGATGCAGCGGGCTCCTACCGGGAGTGGCAGCTCCCTGGGGCGGTCATCAGTCTCTCCGGGGTGACGCTGGAGGGTGAGACGGGCCTGCGGCTGCGCTACCGAGTGCAGGCACCGGGATTCGGTGCGACCACGGGCGCCGCTCAGAAGCTGCTGCTGCTGCGGCACAACGCTGAACCGGCGCTGGTGGCCATCACGGCGGCGGAGCTGCAGACGGCGGCGGAGAGCGTGAGCCTGACGGATGGTGACTGGATCGACATCATCCTCGTGTGGCGAGATGGCGTCACGGTGAGCGTGCGGATTCCCATCGATGCGATGTACGGGATCACGCTGCCCATCACGGATGCGACGTTGTCCATCATCGTCGGTTTCGTGACTCCCTGGTTGGGCTTGGCGGGGCGGTCCGGCGTAAGGGTGGAATCCAGCACCGATCCAGATCTAAACTTTCTGCAGATCACGACGGAGGGCGATGCCGGCGCGGGCTGCGAGGTCGCTCTAGTGCTGGGGCGTGGCTCTGCGGACCTGTGGGCTGTGACTGACTCCGGCACGGAGGAGCGCCTGCCCATCAACACCCTGCCAACCAATAAGAATCTCATCGTCAACACCAACGCCTAAAACGCCATGTCTGATACCATCAATGCCGAAGCCCTTCCACCTGCGCCCGCGACCATCGGGGGCAAACTCCTGGGCCTGGACAGCTCCAACCAGGGCGTGCTCTACGATGCGCAAGCCATCGCTGCCGGCCGCCTGCCCGGAAGTTCCGGTGCATCCAGCGCTTTCAACATCACGGGCTCCACGACGGAGGGATTCATCATCGAGGTGGACGGCGCCTCCATGGTCGTGGTCACGATCGCGGCAGATGGCACGCCGGCCTTCCCGGTGCGGGGTCAGGTGCAGCTCTACCGCACCGGCACCGGCAAAGTGAAGGTGGAGGCGGCTGGCGGGGTGACTCTGCTGACGGCCGGCCGGCCATACCTGCGCGCCGTGGGTAGTCACGGCGTTTTGCGCAAGCTGGCCGCCAACAAGTGGCTCTGGACGGGTGACACCTCTGCGACGTAACCGAAATGGCCGCCGACCACAAAGTTGAGATCGAAATCAAAACGTTGGCGGATGCCAGCGGAGCTGATGCCGTGGCAGAGGCGGTGCAAAAGGTCGTTGAGGTGACCCATAAGGGGGCTGACAGCACGGCTCAGAAATCCACCGCGGCGGTGCAGAAGACCGTGGAGGCCACAGAGGAGGCCCTGAAATCTGCCAGCGAGGCGGGCGATAAGATGCTGGAAGGCGGCAAGGACGCCCTAGAGGAGTTCCGATCTGATTTTCAGGCGAGGATGGCCGCGCTGAAGGAGCAGCTCGCGAAGACTGGGGATGAGGGAGGATCGGATTTTGTAAAAGAGCTCGCCGAGAAACTGGAAACTGGAGGCGCGGCGGCCGTCACCGGCTTTTTGAGCAATCCGGCGGTCATCGCGACGCTGGCTGTGGGCGCAGCATCCCTCGGCACGGTGATTGGTAGAGAGCTCGGTAAGGCGATCACTTTTCAATTCCAGGACGGAGACTGGGCCGGCTTGATCTCCCAGACGCTGGATGACCTAGCGGTCACGGCCGCTCAAATCGGCATTGCCTCGGCGCGTGCCGGCGAAGTGCTGCGTGAACGGGTGAGGGCGGGTCTGGAGGAGGATCTGAAGGCGATTCAGGAGTGGCGTGACGAGCTCGGAAAGCCGCCAGCCAATGATTCGCTGAAATGGCTGGATGATCTCAAAACCCGTGCCGATGCCGCCACTGAAGCCCTGCGCAACCTGGCGGCGATCCAGGCGGCCGAAAGGCGGGCCAACATGGACAAGATCGGGCAGGATGAGGCTGAGGCCCTGGAGGATGTGGATCTGGATGAGAACATGCCGGAATCCGAGAAGATCAAGCGGCGCGCGGAGATCCGCCGGGAGGCTGAACAGAAGCGCCTGGAAGAGAGGTCGCGCGGCCGGAGGCAGGAGGTGGAGCGCGCCGACGCTCAAGCGCAGCTGGCCACTCAGGAAGGATCGGAAAAAGACCGTATTGCGAAGGCCCAGGAGGAACGGGCGGCGATGTGGGCGCAAATTCGCAGTGAGGCGAAGCAGCTCGCCACCGGCAATGATGGCAAGGTCATCGAGTCGGTAGAAAGGCAGCAGTTCAAGATGATCGCCGAACAGCGAGGAATGGGTGATCTGGAGTTTGATGAGGATGAGAAGAAAAAGGCAGAGGCTGCACGACGTGAGGCGGATGCGGCAGCGAAGGAGGCAGAAACAGCCCGCAGGAATGCGGCGGCCGTGCGTGAGCGAGTTGGCATCGAGGAGACGAGTGATCGAGAGATTACCGCGCGAAAAATGGATCGCCAGGATCGAGCGACAGAACGCACTGTGCAGAAGCAGGTGGATAAGGAGATCGAAGAGGATCCAACCATCAAGCTGCCGGAGCCCACGCCTGATCCCCTGCAGGATCAAGTGACCGCCGCCGGCGCGGAGCTGAATCGCCTAGCGCAGGCCACCGGGGATGCTGGCACGAAGGCTAACCTGGAGGACCTGAAGCGGAAGTTGGAAGACGGCCGCGGCGACACCGAAGCGGAACTCCAGGCGGTGCTGCAGATGTTGGATCAGATCCGCCAGGATCCGGCCCGGGCGTCTGAGGCATTGCAGCAGGCCATGACGGCTGTGCAGGGCATCTCTCAGCAGATCACGGAGCTGGGGCAGAACACGGCGAATGGGCTCAGTGCCGCGGCTCGTGCGATCGAGCAGACCAACAGCACGGTCCGGGCGGTCGTGGCCCAAATGGATCGCATTGAATCCGCACGCACCTCAATGTCATGAATTTCACCCTCTCCATCAATGGTGCGGCCCCTGTGGATGTGAAGTCCATCGGTGGCCGCGTCATGAGCCGCCGGCAGCTGAACCAGAAGTCCGGCTCACTGAGGTTGGAGTTCACCCGGCGACTCGGGCAGCCCGCGCCGCCGATCGTCTTTGGTGACATCGTGAGGGTCTGGCTCAATGGGCGGGGCTATTTCGCCGGCACGGCCGGTGCGCCGACCTGGCGCGATGACGGTGGTGCGGGTTCCTTCGGCATCGATCTGCACGATCCATGGCAGGGCTTTGAGCAGCTGCAGTTCGTGCGTGGCTACGGCCCCATCGATGGCACGCCGAGTGGCGACTTTGACCCTGGCTATGTCAACACGCACGGCACGCTGGTGACGCAGGCGCTGATGAAATCCTTTCTGTCGAGCCGAACGATGCTGGGTATGACTGGGGTCTACAAGGGCTTCAGTCCGGTCACGGACAACCTGCTGACGCTCGGCGAGCAAGCGCTGGAGGTGGTGAGGCTGGCGAAGAGCCGGCTGGCCAAGACGGGCGGGCTGTCCTTTGTCTTCGACTCAGCGCAGGAGGCGGCGCTGGCGGCGCTGGGGGAGCTGACCACGATGCCGGAGGAGATCAGCAACATGAGCTGTGCGGCCGTGCTGACCAAGGTGCTGCGCTGGTATCCGGACGCGGCGGTGTGGTGGGACTACAGCACTGTGACCACGCCGGCGGCGCTGCCAACGCTCCGGATCACGGTGATGTCGTCGGCAACACCGGAGACCTGGACGATCGGGAGAGGTGGCCTGGTGGCCCGGGAGCTGACGGTGCGGGATGACATGCGGCCGGCGGGGGTGGTGATGCGGTTTGAGAGCCCGGCATCCACGGATCTGTGGCGCATCTATAACTGGTTCCCGGAGCTTCCTGGGCTGGCCTGGCCGGCGACTGCCCAAGCGAACAACCCCCGGGTGCTCGCTCAGGTGATGCCCGTGCCCACAGACTGGCCTGTGACACCGTCCCTCGCCCAGGAGGTTTATGATCGTCTGGCGGTCAGGGTGGTTGAGGGCACCCTGACCCGCACGTCTGCCGATCTGCGGGCGGACATGGCACCGGGCCTGGTCGTCGAGCTCGCCGGGGACGCCCCAAGTTGGCCCGCCGGCGGCCGCATGTATGTCCAGGACGTCACGGACTCGCCGGCTTCCGGCACCCAGACCGTGCGATGTGGTTACCCGGGTCACCTCGGGGTGACGGATTTCGAGAGCTTGGGCAAAGCTATGGCTCTCAGCCTCTACCTTGGACAGGGCTGGGGAAGTCTGTCGGGCGGCTAGCAGGGCGGCTGCAAGGGGTCTGCAACGGCCTTGCAGCGCGCTGCCTGGACCGGTCAATTCTGGCCGCCGGACTTGGCCAAGCCCCCCAAATTGCTCAAACCTCTGTCATTTTTGCTCAAATCTGCTGGCGGCTTACGGCCTC
>DAIUCN010000074.1:0-21463 GCA_036846165.1 Prosthecobacter sp. | reverse complement strand
CCCATGAACCCCCGCAACATCGCCCTCCTGCTTGTCATCCTGTCGCTCGGCTACGGGATCTGGCACTACCACTCCGACGCCGGCCGCCTGCGCCTGGAAATCGAAGCCCTGAAAACCACCCATGCGGCCGCGCTCGACGCCAAGGACCGCGAACTGCAGAGTTCGCTGGCGGCGCAGAACGACCAGCATCAGAAGGCGCTGCAGGCGCTCAACGATGAGATGGACCAAAAGCTCTCCGCACTGCGCCAGAGCCAGCGCCAGCAGATCGCCCAGGCGTACAAGGAGTTTGAGAACATCTTCGCCGGCAACCGCCAGACGATGGAGTACCTGAACCTGCTTGAGGGCAAGGTGAAGGCCGGACAGCAACTGTCGAAGATCGAGGTCGAAAAACTCACCGTCATCACCAGCGGTATCGGCTTCCTGCAAAAGCAGTACCAGAAGCCGCTGCAGGAGTTCACCGCCCTGCAGGAGTACTTTGAGACCGCCTCCAGCCGCGCCAGCGAAAAACCGAAGTCCAACTTTGGCTTTTTCAAACGCATGTTCAACAAGGACTTCCGCGAGGCGGAGAAGGAGTTTTACCGCGAAGAGGGCGCCCGCCGCGCCTTCAGCGAAGCCCAGGGCAAGTTCAACGAGGTCTACGCCGGCGCCCAGCGCTCAATGCGCGCCGTCAACCTCGACGCCGAGGGCCACCTGCGCAAGCTGACCGAACTGATCGAGAACAAAAAGACCGCCAACACCGAGGATCTGATCGGTTTCTTCGAGAAGGCGCGCCAGGCACTGCGCACCCACCAGAACGTGCTCGACTTCGAGCCCGAACCGCCCGTGCAGGCTCCCAAGGTGCAGCCCTGAATTGCCGCTCTCACGTGACAGCCCCCATCCGCCTGCTATGAGTGGCCGCGTGCGCCCCCCCTCGCCCGCCGTGCTCCTACTCGTGCTTGCGATGGCCGGAACCGGGCTAGGTCTCTGGCTGCATGGCCGCGCCCCAGCGCCCGCTGCCAACGCATCCGCCGCGCCAACGGAAGATCTGGCGGCACAGGTACGCCTGCTCGAGGGGCAGGTCGAGTACCTGCAGGGTCAGAATGCCGTGCTTGAGGAGGAGAATGCCCGCCTGCAGCAGCGCCTGGCCCAGGGCACGGTCCCGGGGACACCACGCATGGCCACCGCCGACGGCGGGGAAGCCCCACCCGACTTCGCCGGACTGAGCCTGGAGCTGCTGAAATTCCGTCGCCTGCAGGCCCTGCCGCTGACCGTCAGGGCTGCGCCGCTGGCCGAGGTCGAGACGCGCATCCTTGACTGGCTGCGCCGACGCCAGCCCGGCGACGAGGCCCCGCGCCTGGCCCTGGCCCTGAAAGCCCTCGGCTGGATCGACCGACCCGTGGATCCCCTGCCACTGCGCGCCGCCCTGCTGGCCCGCCAGCTCGGCGGCTGGTACGATCCAGGCAGCGGGGTGCTCCACGTGGTCGACGCCACGCCCGCCCCCGGTAAACCGGCCCCCGATCGGCCACTGGCGGTCGCCTTCGGCCAGCTGCTGCGCGAGTACGGCGAAGTCCTGTTCCCCGAGAAGGCCCGGCTGAGCACCGACGCGCGCTTGGCGCGCGAGGCGCTGCTGGCGGGCGATGCCGGCCTAACACGATTCTTGTTCAGCCTGGAAAATCCGGCAGGGAAACCGCCGGAAACCATCCCCGCCGAAGATCCCGATCATCCGCTCAACGAGGTCGCACTGCCGGTCTTCCTGCGGGAATTGTACTTGCACCCTTTCAACCGCGGTTTTGAGTTCGCCCGCGACCTGCACGGCACGGGTGGCTTCGCCCAGCTCGACGCCGCCTACTCGCGTCCGCCGGCCGGCGCCGCCGAACTGGCCGACCCGGCCCGCTTCCTCGCCGGCGAAACGAGGGAACCCGAAGCGCTGCCACTGCCGCAACTCACCGCCGACGGCACCCCGCCCTACTGGGACGACCAACTCGGTCCCTTCGCCTGCCTGACCGCGCTGCGTGCCCACAACAGCGACGAGGTGGCTTCCGCCGCCGTGCACGGCTGGCGGGGTGACCGCCTGCTCGCCTTCGCCGCGCCCGAGCACCCGCGCGATCACGCACTCTGGCAGACCTTCTGGCAGGATGCGGCGCAGGCGGAGCGTTTCCAGGCCGCGCTGCGCACCAGCCTGCTGCAACGCTGGGATGTCGAGCCCGAACCGGATGCCGGCGCCGTGCTGGTGCTGCGCCCGCCGGGCCGCAGCCTGCGCCTGCTGAACAACCTCAACGGCCGCGGCGTGCTGCTCATCGATGCCGCCGACGACGCCACGGCATCCGCCTTGCAAGCGGCCATGAATGCAGTATCCGCAGACGCTCCATGACCGCCAAGCAAGTGTTTTATTCCGGCCGCGTCCAAGGCGTCGGCTTCCGCTACACCGTCAAGCAGATCGCCGCCGGCTACGAGGTCACCGGCTTTGTCCGCAACCTGCCCGACGGCCGCGTCGAACTGCAGGCGGGCGCGCGCGAGGCCGATGAACTGGCGGATTTTCTTGCCGCCATCGACGAAAGCAACCTCGGCTCCCTGATCAAGGACCGCGAAACCCACGCGCTGCCGGCACCGACCGGCTGGCGCGGCTTCAGCATCGAAAAATGAACCCTCCCAGCCTGCTGCTACGCACCGCCCTGCTCGCCTTGGGTCTCGCCGCCTGCACTGCGGCACCACCACCTGCGATCACAACCGCCGGACCGCGACTCAGCCCCGCCCAGTTGCAGCGCGTCGGCCAGCGCATCTGGCAGAACGAGTGCGCCGGCAGCGTCGCCGGCCTGACCAGCTGGAACGCCGGCGAAGATTTCGCCTCGCTCGGCATCGGCCACTTCATTTGGTATCCGGCCGGCCGGCGTGGCCCCTTCGAGGAGAGCTTCCCGCCGCTGGCGGCGTTTTTAAGCTCCCGCGGCGTGCCCATGCCCGCCTGGACCCACGGCCCCTGCCCCTGGGACAGCAAGGCCGCCTTCGAGGCCGATGCCAGCGGCTCACGCCAGCGCGAGTTGAGGTCCCTGCTGGCGGGCAGCGTCGGCCTGCAGACCGAGTTCATCCTCGGTCGCCTGCAGCGGGCGCTGCCAAAGATGCTCGCCCAGGCCCGCCAACCGCAGCGTGTCGAGGCCGGTTTTCGCGGCCTGCTGGCAACCCCGGAGGGCGCCTTCTGCCTGATCGATTACGTCAACTTCAAGGGCGAGGGCACCGCCCCGGCCGAGCGCTATCGCGGCGAGGGCTGGGGGCTGCTGCAGGTGCTGGAAGGCATGACGGCCCCTACGCCTGACGCCTTCGCCGACTCCGCCAAGCGCGTGCTGGCCCGGCGCGTCCAAAACGCCCCGCCCGAGCGCCGCGAACAGCGCTGGCTGGCCGGCTGGCACAACCGTTGCGACGGCTATCGGCGCCCGCTCTGAGCCGGCGCTTGCGGGTTGCGTTCGGCGTGCTTTGTGCTTGGGTACAGTTTCCCCCAATTGCCGCCATGTCCGCCCACTCCTCGCCCAAGCCCTCGGAATCCGGCTCCTTCTGGAGCATCGCCAACATCGTCTTCGCCGTCGCCGTCGGTGGCTTCGCCCTCTTCTGGGGTGTCATGCTGATGGTCGGCACGATTCGCGAGACCACGGGGTCGAAGGAAGCGGCCAGCCCGGCCGCCGCCGCCACAGCGGCCGCCGCCCCTGCCGCGGCGGAAGCGCCGGCCTCGAACACCGCCGCCGCCACAGCGGCACCTGCGGCCGCCTCAGCCGAAGTGATCGAGATCACCCTCAAGCCGGACACCGCCAACCCGCTTGCCTACGACACCAAGGAGTTCACCGTCAAGGCCGGCGCCAAGGTCAAGCTGACCTTCAACAACGTCCATCCGACCGTGCCACAGCCTCACAACATCGTCATCGGCAGCGCCGGCTCGAAGGACAAGCTCATGGGTCTCGCCATGCAGATGGCGACGGCGCCCGATGGCATGGCCAAGGGCTTCATCCCCGAGGCACCGGAAATCCTCTTCCACACCAAGCTGCTGCAACCGAATGAGACCGAGACGATCGAGTTCACGGCACCTGCCGCCGGCGACTATCCCTACCTTTGCACCTTCCCCGGTCACGCCGTCCTCATGAATGGCGTCATGAAGGTGCAGTGAGGTGACCGCCAGCGCGGCCCCGGCCGTGCGGCAGGCCCGACCCGAGACGCCGATGCCCCTGCCGCTCTCCATCAGCATCATCTCGAAAAACGAGGAGTTGAATCTGCGCCGCTGCCTCGCCAGCGCCGCCGATCTCGCCGAGGAAATCGTCGTCGTCGATTCCGGCTCGACCGACGCCACCCTCGACATCGCCCGCGAATTCGGCGCCCGCATCCAGCACCAAGACTGGCTCGGCCATCGCGACCAAAAGAACGTCGCCCTCAACCTCTGCAGCCGCCCCTGGGTGCTCGCCCTCGATTGCGACGAGGAGTTGTCACCCGAGCTGCGCCGATCCATCCAGGCCTTCTTCGCCGAAGGTCGCCATGAACAGCACGACGGCGGCGTCATGGCCCGCAAGGTCTTCTTTCTCGGTCGCTGGATCACCCATGGCGACTGGTATCCCGACCGCAAGCTGCGACTGTTCCGCCGCGAGGGTGCGGTCTGGGGCGGCAGTCCCGAGCACGACAAGGTGATGCTGCCCGACGGCGCGCAGCCGACCCTGCGCCTGAAGGGCGACCTGCATCACTACTCGTTCCGCGACATGAGCCACTACATCTCCAAGATCAACGGCTTCGCCGACGTCTTCCTGGCCCGCCAGGAGGCGGAACAGGCGCGCTGGCAGCTGGCACCGACGGTTCTGCGACCGCTCTGGCGCTTCTTTCGCGCCTACGTACTGCGCCGCGGCTTCCTCGACGGGTTTGCCGGCCTGTGGATCGCCGTCGCCACGGCCTTTTTCGCCTTCGTCCGCTACAGCCGGAAGTACGAGGCCGAACAGACCCGCCGCCAGCCCTGACGCGCATGCCGTTCCTTCTGCGCCGACTGCCACTGCTGCTGCTTGCCCTTGCCCTGGCCGGCTGCTTGGCCCCACCGAAAAGCCCACGCAGCCGACCGCTGCTGCCCTGGCGCTTCAGCGAATCGGTCAAAACCGGCCTCGGCGCCCGCCTCGACGCCGCTGCCTCCGCTTGGAACGATCTCGCCTCCCCCCAAGGCATCCGGCGTGGCCGCGCCGAAACGGCCTACGAGGAGGCTCTGGCCGGCCTGCTGCGCACTTGGAACCGGGCCCAGGCACCCCACCATTGGCGCGACGGCACCCTCTTCCATGCCGGCGACCGCGCCTACCGGGTCCGCTTCACCAGCGACAGCCATGCCGAACCCGTGGCCGCCCCCGAACTCGCCAACCTGCGCCTCGCCGCCGAGGTCAGCCCGGGGCGCGCGGAGGAGATCACAGTTGAAGGCCTCGGCGTCCCCGTGGTCGGCCAACTCGATGATCCCGACGCCCATCCGCTGCTGCCTCCCAACGGCGCCCACCTCGCCCTGACCGCACTGCTCGAGTTCGGCCCGTCGTTGCCCGGCCACCCCCGCGAGGTGCACCTGCGTCTGGTCAACCCCCTGCAGCAGCCGCGCCGTCGTGTGGCCGGCCGCGACTGGCCGCTCGCCGCCAACTACACCGCTGCCAAGGCCCTCGCCCTCGACGACGGTTTCCTGAAAAAGTTCTCGCTGGTCGGCCTCTTTTATCCGGAGAAGACCCTTGCCGACAGCCGAATCTACCAGCTCGACCCCTACGACCCGCAGCGCATTCCCGTGGTCTTCGTGCACGGGCTGATGTCGGACCCGCACATCTGGTACCCCTGCATCAACGCCATTTACGCCGATCCCGTCCTGCGCTCCCGCTACCAGCCCTGGTACTTCCTCTACCCGACCGGCATGTCCGTGCCTGCCACCTCCCTGCGCCTGCGCGACTCGCTCGCCGATGCGCGCAGGCGTCTCGACCCGCAGGCGCAGTCGGTGGCCCTGAACCGCATGGTCCTCGTCGGCCACAGCATGGGCGGTCTGCTCAGCCGCATGCAGGCGGTCGACAGCGGCACCGACTTCTGGGATGCTCACTTCCGCAAGCCGCCGGAGGCCATGCGCCTGTCAAAGAGCACCCGCCAGCGACTGACCCAGAGTTTGATCTTCGAACGCCGTCCGGAGGTGGCACGCCTCGTCTTCATCACCGTGCCACACCGCGGCAGCGAGCTGGCCGACAAGGGCTTAGCCCTGCGCCTCGCCCGCTTCGTGCGCCTGCCGGTCGACTCCCTGATGCTGGCCAAGGACCTCTTCTCCGGCAACACCGATGCCCTGCAGCCGCAGATTGAGGATTGGGGTCCCTTCGCCTTCCTCAGCCTGTCCTCGCTCTCGCCCAAACATCCCTACCTCGACGTTCTCAACGCCAAGCCGATCCCGGTGCCGCACCATTCGATCATCGGTCGAGCCAAGGGTCGCACGCTGGAGGACAGCAGCGACCTCGTTGTCCCCTACCGCAGTGCTCATCTCGACACTGGCAGCGAGCTCGTTGTGCCACACTGGCACGGCTGCGCGGAAAAGCCGGACGTCGTCGCCGAAGTGCTGCGCCGACTGCACCAGCACTTGCGCGAATCCCCCCTCCCCTGAATCTTCCTCCATGTTCCAAACCGGCCAAAAGGTCGTCTGCATCGACGACCGCTTCGATCCCTGGGTCTACGACCTTTACCGCGCCCTGCCGCGCAAGGACCGCACCTACACCGTACGCGCCGTGCGTGCGGGTCGCTCCAACCCGGTGTTCTCCGTCACCGACGACGCCGAGATCCGCCTGACCGGCGCCGACTTCGACCTGCTGCTCCTGCTCGAGGAACTGCAGAACCCCGACGACCCGCACTCCAGTGTCAAGCAGGAACTCGGCTTCCGCTCGGAGCGTTTCGCCCCGCTCGAAAGCGACGAAGAGGAGGCCGAAACCCATGAGCTTGCCGGCGCCGGCGCCCAGACCTGGTGACTCCGAACGCCATGCTGACCCTGCACACCTACCGCAACTGCTCGACCTGTCGCGCCGCCGTACAGTGGCTGCGCGCCCAGGGCATCGCCTTCGAGGAACAGCCGATTCGCGAGCACCCTCCCTCACTCGACGCCCTGCGCCGCGCGCTCGAAGATCTGGGCGGAGACCTGCGCGCCCTCTTCAACACCTCCGGCCAGGATTACCGCGCGCTCGGCCTCAAGGACCAACTGCCGTCGATGAGCACCGACGTGGCCCTGCGCCTGCTCGCCGGCAACGGCAACCTGATCAAGCGCCCCTTCGCCCAGGACCTACAGCGCGGATTCACGCTCGTCGGGTTCAAGGAAGCCGCGTGGACTGCTGCGCTGACCTGAAATGGTCATCCTTCAACCCAGGCGGGCACTGACCGGATGCCCGCGCAGAAACTCGGCCACCGGCAGACGCCGCCCGCCCTCCGCCTGCACTTCCTCCAAGCGCAGACAGCCGTCGCCGCACTGAACGATCAAGCCGGTTTTTGAATCGGCCGCCAACACTTCGCCAGGCACCCCTGCCAGCCCGGTCGCCTGCAGCACGCTGGCGCGATGAATTTTCAAAGCCGCACCATTCGCGAGCCGGGTGAAGGTGCCCGGCCAGGGATCATAGGCGCGCACCAGGCGTTCCAGTTCGACCGCGGAGCGCGACCAGTCGAGCCGGCCGTCCTCGCGCCGCAGCTTGCCGCAGTGCGTGGCCAGGGCCGGATCCTGCGGCACACGCGGGGCGACACCTGCCTCCAGCAGATCGAGCGCCCGCTCCAAGGCAACCGGTGCCAGAGCGGCGAGACGATCGTGCAGTCGGCCGCCCGTGTCGTCGGCCAGCACCGGCGTGCGCTCCATGAGCAGGAGATCGCCAGTGTCGAGCCCCTCGTCCATGTACATCACCGTCATGCCGGTTTCGACGTCGCCCTCGCGAATCACCGCCTGAATCGGCGAGGCACCGCGATGACGCGGCAGCAGCGAGGCATGCAGGTTGAGGCAACCCAGTCGAGGCACGCGCAGCACCTCGGGCGACAGCAGCTGACCGTAGGCGGCCACGATGGCGGCATCCGCACCGAAGGCGCGCAGTTCCTCGACCGCCTGACGGATTTTTGGCGGTTGCAGCACGGTCAGTCCGGCCGCCAGGGCGTGCACCTTGACCTGCGGCGGTGTCAGCACCAGCCGTCGGCCCGCCGGCTTGTCGGGCTGGGTGACCACACCGACCAGCTCATGCTTCGCGGTGGCGATGAGCCACTCCAGGCTGGGCAGGCCGATGTCACCGGTGCCGATGAAAATCAGACGCATGCAAAAACGCGGCTCAGGCCTTCATCTTCTCGATCTGCTGCCAGGCTTCCAGGCGCATGACGTGACCGAGGATGTCATAGAGCACCTTGGCGGGCGACTGGCTGGCATCGATGTCAACAATGCGATCGCCGGAGTAGTAGTCGAGAATGGGCTTGGTCTCCGCCTCATAGGTGGCAAAACGGTTCTGGATAACCGTCTCGCTGGCGTCATCGAAACGATTGTCCTTGAGCGCGCGTTTGCGCAGCCGGCGGGCCAACTCAGCACGATCAGGGCAGGACAGATGGAAGACCTTCAGCACCTCGATGTCAGCCTCCATGTGCTTCGCCTGCTCGACATTGCGCGGAATGCCGTCGAGCACGAGGAAATCGATCTCCGGCTTGAAGGTGTGACTGTCGACCCGCTGCATGATGTTGGCACGCCAGAGCTGCACGGTGACGTCGTCAGGCACGAGCTCGCCGCGACTCGAGTACTCGACAAACTTCTGTCCGAGCAGGGTACGGGTGTCGAGCGAGCGGAAGACGTCGCCACAGGCGAGGTGATGGAAGCGCGGAATCTTGCCCAAAACCATGCCCTGCGTACCCTTGCCGCTGCCGGGAGCGCCGAGGATGAGGAGGGTGCGAAAACGAGAGGTGGCGGGAGCTGACATGAATCACGCATAGCACGTCACGCGCCGGTCACAAGATGGTCTTGGCCTGCGCGCGGATTTCTACCAGCCAGTGCCGGACGGCAGCGGCAACCTCATCGACCGAAAGCGCCGCCAAATCACCCGCCACGGCCCGCAGCACGCGCGCCCCCGCCTGTGGCGGCGCCCAGACCTCGGAATCAGTGGGGCCAAAGAGCAGCAGGCAGGGCAAGCCACAGGCCGCCGCCAGATGGGACATGCCACTGTCGTGCCCCAAAAACCCGCTGCACCCGCCCAGCAAGCCGGCCAGCTCAGGCAGGGGACGCTGATGCCAGACCTCCCAGCCGGCCGCAATCGGCGCCAACTGCCCCCGCGCCTCCTCGGCCTCGCCGGTGACAAAAACCACGCGGCACCCGCCGGCGCGCAACCCACTGGCCACCTCCAGCCAGCGCTCCAGCGGCCAGTTCTTGCGCTCGGAACCGCTGCCGGGATGCAGGGCGATGACCGGCGCATCGCCCTGCGGGGCACGGCGCGGGAAAAACGGCCGGCGCCAGTCGCTGTCCTCCAAAAACAGCGCCAGCCGCTCCAGCGACCGAGCAAGCTGAAGGGCGGCATGCCCCTGCCCCGGCTGCACCTGGTGCGGACACTCAATCAGGGTCCTGACCCCGGCACGCGCGAGGTTGTCGCGGAAAATACCGTCGGGATCGTAGAGGTAGCTGAGCACCAAGTTGAAACCGGCCAGATAGGCCGCCAACTCCGGATCAATGGCAGCCCCGCGCGCAAACAGGCGCGCCATGCTGCCATGCTCGAGGGCGCGGGTGCTGTCGGCCAGCCCCGCGGCCACCGCCAGTGCACTGATGCCGGGATAACCGAGCACCTCGACCCGGTTCTCGGGCAGCGACTCACGCAGCAGGCGCAGAGCCGGCAGGGTGAGAATGAAATCGCCCACCGCCCCCCCGCGGATGATGAGCACGCGCCCGCCCGCCGCCATGGCTCAGTAGGTGGTCAGCGCCAGCAGCAGCAGCACGGCGCCGTAGATCATGCCGGCCCAGACGGCGGCGTTCCAGCGCGCCGGCTTGGCGAGCAGCCAGTCAATCCAGTCGCGCATCAGAAAGGGCATGCCGACAAAGAACATGCCAGCCAGGATCCAGACGTAGGCGAGAGCCGGCAGCAGCAGGCGGGTGATCTGCGGCTGCAGGAAGGCCGCGCACAGCACCGGACCGGCAGCGAGCAGCAGCAGCGAACCGAAGGCGCGCACGGCGAGAAACTCCTTCACATGCACCAGCACCAGCACAAAGGCGATCGGCACCAGCATGAGGAACCACCTCCGCAGGAAAAAGAACTCGCCCATGTCGATGTTGGCCAGGCACATCATGCTCCAAAAGAAGCTGAGCGTCAGCAGGCCGGCACCCCAGGCGTAGTTGCGCGGAAAGGCGCGCAAAAAGGCCTGCGCCCGCTCGGCGTTGCGCCAGGCCCAGGCATGCTTGGCCAGCAGCAGCAGGCCGAGTGCCACGCCCGTGCCCTTCAGCGGCAGGCCGCCCTCCGGCTCAAGATGGTAGAGGTAGTCGTGGAGTTCCTTCAGCATGGAAAGGCCGCCACCCTGCCGCTTCCGGCCGGCGAATCAATGACGAACATCCGCTTCGCCCTTGCCAGCGGCCCGGCGGCGGTGCCATGTGGGGCCATGAGCAGAACCGGAAAACGCCAGGTCATCGCCGGCCGGGAGGTCAGCCCGCGCAAAAGCCTCGGCCAGAACTTCCTGGTCGATCCCCAGATGGCGCGCTGGATCGCCGACCAGGTCGAGCCCGACGGCGCCGCCCTCGTGGTCGAACCCGGCCCCGGCCTAGGTGCCATGACCGACCACCTGCAGGGCCGGCCACAGCGGCTGCTGCTCATCGAAAAGGACAACGAACTCGCCCCGCAACTCGCCGAACGCTTCGCCGGCCGTGCGGATGTCGAGGTGCTGCATGCCGACGCCACCCGCGTCGACCTGCGCCCCTGGTACCGCCACGGCGACGTGCGCGTCGTTGGCAACCTGCCGTACTCGGTCGGCGGCGAGATCCTCAAACGCCTGCTGACCCCGCCGACGCCGGTGACGCGCGCGGTGTTCATGCTGCAGAAGGAGGTCTGCCAGCGCCTGGCCGCGCGGGCCGGGGAGGACGGCTACGGCGCCCTCTCCGTGCTGGTGCAGAAGGACTGGAATGTCGAACTGCTGCGCATCGTGCCTCCCGACGTCTTCAAGCCGCGGCCGAAGGTGGACAGCGCCGTCGTGCGCCTGACACCGCGCGATCCCGCCAGCCTGCCGGTCTGCGACCGCCGCCAATTCGACCGCTTGGTGCGCATGGGCTTCAGCCAGCGCCGCAAGCAGCTGAAAAACCTGCTGCCCGAGCCGCCCGGCGGCTGGCAGGCCCTCGCGGATGCACTCGCCCGGCCGGCCTCCATGCGCGCCGAGGAATTGCCGCTCGAGGACTGGGTCCACCTGACCCGCTGGTATGAACAGCGCCTGCAGGCCGACGCCGGCCAGAAAGCCTGCGAGCTGTTCGACGTCGTCAATGAGCGCAACGAGGTCACCGGCCAGCTCACCCGCGGCGAGGTTCATGCCCGCGGCCTGCTGCACCGCGCCGTGCACATCTTTGTCATCAACCGCCGCGGCGAGGTCTTCCTGCAAAAACGCTCGCACCTCAAGGACGTCGCCCCGCTCAAGTGGGACAGCAGCGCCGCCGGCCACCTCGACGCCGGCGAGAGTTACGCCGACTGCGCCATCCGCGAGGTGCGCGAGGAAAACGGCATCGAGGTCCAAGCCACGGAACTCGCCGCCGAACTGCCGGCCGGGGCGCACACCGACTTTGAATTCGTCGAGCTGCGCCTCGCCAGCCACGACGGCCCGATGCGCTGCCCGCCCGAGGAGATCGCCTGCGGCGAATGGTTCGCCCCGAAGCTGATCGATGCCTGGGTGCAGGAACGCCCGCAGGACTTCGCCAAGGGCTTCGTCTCCTGCTGGCGGGCCTGGCGCGGACGCTGACTCAGATCAGGCCAAGCTTGCTGAGCACGGCCTTCAACTCGGCCACCTTGGCGGCTTCCATCGGCACCAGCGGCAGGCGCAGCTCATCCGTGCAATGCCCCGCCAGGGCCATCGCGGTCTTCACCGGAATCGGATTGGTGGCAAGCTTGAGGAAGGCGGCAAACAGCGGGTAATACTGCTCGTGCAGCACGCGCGCGCCGGCGTAATCCCCCTGCAGGGCGAGCTTGACCATGTCGCTGATCTGGCGCGGGATGAGATTCGAGGCGACGCTGACAATGCCGACCCCGCCCACCGACATGAAGGGCAGCGTCAGGCCGTCGTCACCGGAGAGGATCTCGAAACTCGAAGGCAGGATCTGGCGCATCTGGCTGACACGCTCCGGGTTGCCGCCGGCCTCCTTGATGGCGCGGATGTTCGGGCAGGCCGCGACCAGTCGCTCGAGCACATCCAGACCAATCTCGATGCCGCAGCGGCCGGGAATGCTGTACAGCATGATCGGCAGCGAGGTGCTCTCGGCCACCGCCTTGAAATGCTGGAACAGACCCTCGGGCGTCGGCTTGTTGTAATAGGGTGCCACCTGCAGCGAAGCCGTCGCTCCAGCCGCCTCGGCCGCCTGAGTCAGGGACACGGCCTCGCGCGTGCTGTTGGCGCCGGTGCCGGCCATGACCAGGCCGCGGCCGCGCGCATACTCGACCGTCAGGCGGACGACGCGATCGTGCTCCTCGTAGTCGAGGGTCGGCGACTCGCCGGTGGTGCCGCAGGGCACAACGCCACTGACGCCGTTGTCGAACTGGAAATCGACGAGCCGCTTGAGCGACTCCTCGTCGATCTGGCCGTTGCGAAAGGGGGTGACGATGGCGGTGTGGGTGCCGGCGAACATGGGAAAAATTACGGGCTGGGGAGGCACCCCCGCAGGCACACGGCACAACGCCGGCGCTGGGATCGTGCCGAACCCCTGACCAAAGACCGCTTTTCTCGCAGTTCAAGGCCTTTGCGCAGCCGCCTTCACCGGCTGGACGCCCGCCCCTCAGATTTCGACGGTACCCTGGAAGACGAAGTCCGCCGGCCCGAGCAGGGTGACACCACTGTATTCGTGGGGTGTCGTCTCCTCAAAGCCGACGCGCAGGGTGTCGCCACCGCGCACCGTGACCTCCACCGGACTGGGGACGCCGGTGAGCTCATGGTGAATCAGCGCGCAGGCGACCATGCCGGTTCCACAGGCAAGGGTCTCGTCCTCAACACCGCGCTCGTACGTGCGGATGGCGATGCGGTCGAGTCCAATCACCTGCACGAAGTTGGCATTGGTGCCCTTCGGCGCAAAGGCCTCATGGTAGCGCAAACCGGCACCCCACTCGCGCACCGGTACGCTCTCCAGGTCGTCGACCAGCACCACAGCGTGCGGCACGCCGGTGTTGACACTGTGGACGGTCAGTTCCTTGCCGGCAACCGTCAGTGTCTGGGCCAGCTTCAAACCGTGCGGCGCACTCATGTTGATGCGCACCTGCTCGCCTTCAAACTCGGCGGAAATCAGCCCGGCCAGCGTCTCGAACTGCACGAAGCTGAGCTCGTCGTGATGCAGACGGTTGACGAAACGACCGAAGCAGCGCGCGCCATTGCCGCACATTTCGGCCTCGCCGCCGTCGGCATTGTAATAGCGCATCTTGAAGTCGCCCTGCCCTTCCGCCGGTTCGACACAGAGCAGGCCGTCGGCACCGATGCCGCGATGGCGGTCGCAGAGGCGCGCGATCTGTTCGCGCGCGAGCAAAAGGCCGAGGTGGCGGTTGTCCAGCATGACGAAGTCATTGCCGGCGCCGTTCATTTTGGTGAAGTTGAGGGTCATGGGAGTGATGAATCAGGGCAGCGCCTTGACGGCGGCGACGAGCGGGGCCACAAAGTTTTCAACGACGGCGCCAAGGTCGGCGGACGCGCCGGTTTTCTCAATCAGCTTGACGATGGCGCTGCCAACCACGACGCCGTCGGCCATGGCGGCAATCGCCGCCGCCTGCTCGGGATTGGAAACGCCGAAGCCAACGCAGACCGGCACCCGGCTCACCTTGCGAATCTCCGCCACCTGTTCGGCAATGCCGCCGGCAATCTCGGTCTGCGCGCCGGTGACACCGAGGCGCGAAACGTAATAGATGAAACCCTCGGCACTGCGCGCGATGCGGGCAATGCGCTCCGGCGGACTGGTCGGCGCGATGAGCTGGATGTGGTGCAGGTCCGGCACCGGCTTCAGTTCGGCATTCTCCTCCGCTTCCTCGGGCGGCAGGTCGAGCACCAGGATGCCATCGGCACCAGCGGCTGCGGCGTCATGATGGAACCGTTCGTAGCCGTAGGCATAGACCGGGTTCAGGTAGGTGAACAGCACGAGCGGGATCTGCGACTTCTCACGCACGCGGCGGATCATCTCCAACACCCCCGCGGTCGTCGCCCCGGCCTTGAGCGCGCGATCCGCTGCCATCTGGTTGACCACCCCATCGGCCAGCGGATCCGAGAACGGCAGGCCGAGCTCAACAACATCGACGCCGGCTCGCTCCAGGGCGAGCACCACATCCACCGTGGCCTCCAGCGTCGGATCGCCGGCACAGATGTAGGCGACGAAGGCGCGCTGATCGGCTGCACGCAGGCGCGTGAAGCAGGAGTCGAGACGGTTGACAGGGGCGGACATGGGAAGTTTTCCTTAGCGCGTCGCCGGGAAAGTGCAAATGGCGGCGCGAGACGAAGACGGACGGCAGCGACATCCTGAACATTTTACCGTCACGCACCATTTTCCATTTGCCAGCCGCGCCGGACCTTGTAGCATATCGGCCCTGTCATCGGGATCTGGAGCGGTAGCTCAGTCGGTTAGAGCGCCAGCCTGTCACGTTGGAGGTCGCGGGTTCGAGCCCCGTCCGCTCCGCCAGATCCATGATGACGACCGCGCGGTCAACGACCGCCAACGCAGTAAGCATAGCGGTCCGAACGCAGGTAAACCCGGCCCTCCACAACCGCCGGACTGGCGTTGAAGACGCTGCCATCCTCCGCCAGGGTCGAGGTCGCCAGCACCTCGAACTCAGGCTTGGCCGCGAGCACGGCGATACGACCGCCGCGACTCACATAGAAGAGACGCCCACCCTGCAGTACAGGCGAGGCGTACCAACGGTCGCGCACGCCCGGCAGTTTGCCCTCGTAAACCTCCTCGCCGCTGTCCGCCTTCAGGCAGTGAAAGGTGCCACGCGCGTCGTTGACGAAATACAGGTGGCCATCGTGGCAGACCGGCGAACTGACGTTCGAACCGCGCGGCGTGCGCCAAAGCACATGCGTGCCGCTGACGTCACCGCTGCCGCCGGCACGCACCGCCATCGCCTCGCCCTTCGGACTGCCAATGACAAACAACCGGTCGTTGTCGACCACCACCGACGGACACAGCTCGGCGGCGCGGATGGACTGGCTGAACCAGAGCTCGCGTCCGCTCTTCGGATCAAAGGCACGCAGGCGACCGCTGGCGTTGACAACCAGTTCCTCGCGACCACCCGTCTGGATCAAGAGCGGCGTGTTCCAGGAGGCGGGAAAACCGCGCGCACTCCACACCTCGCGGCCCGTGCGCCGATCCAGCGCCCACAGGGTGTCGCTCTCCAGGGCGGCATTGACAAAGAGCAGGTCGCCGTGCAGCACCGGTGAGGCGCCCGAACCCCAGTCATGCGCTTTCTCCCCAACACTCTTTTCCCAGACTTTGCGACCGTCCATCGTGAAGGCATGCACACCAGCGTGGGCGAAAAAGAAAAACACACCCGTGCCGTCGGTGACGGCACTGCCGGAGGCATACCCATGCGTGGTGATGTATTGGCCGGTGTAGGGTTTATCCGGGACTGGCGACTCAATCTCGTGCTGCCAGAGAATGCGGCCGGTCGCCCGCTCAAGGCAAAGGGCATGGCGGCGCAGCTTGCCGGCATCACCGGGCTCGCGGGCATCCAAGCCGTAGCCGCTGTAACAGGTCAAAAAAACGCGGTCGCCGCTGACCACCGGGCTTGAGGAACCCGGCCCCGGCAGTTCCGTGCGCCAGACAAGGTTTTCACGCGCGCCCCAGTCGAGCGGCAAGTCCGGGCTGGCCGCCTTGCCGTCAGCGTCTGGACCGCGAAAGCGTGGCCAGTCAGCGGCTTCGACGGAAAGGGCGATCAACAGGCAGGCGAACAGCGTCTTCATCCGGCCTGAAACGCCGCAACAGGCCCCAGCCTTGTGCGAATGGTTCGGCTTCGCCGAAAAAACCGCCTAGAGGCAGGCCTTGAAGGCCGCGAGTAGGTCCTCGTAGCGATCGAAGGCGCGGAACTGCGGGAACTGCGTGCGAATGCCCTCCGGGGCGTGGAAAAGGAAGCCGGTGTCGGCCTGGGCCAGCATGGTGGTGTCGTTGAAGGAATCTCC
The DNA here is from genome assembly GCA_036846165.1 of Prosthecobacter sp. Lineage (GTDB taxonomy): Bacteria > Verrucomicrobiota > Verrucomicrobiia > Verrucomicrobiales > Verrucomicrobiaceae > Prosthecobacter. Next base: position 5,158 of record DAIUCN010000074.1, on the reverse strand, counting down.
GGCGGCAAGCACCTGGTAGTTCAGCGACTGGAAAGCGGCGACCGCCTGCTGCTTCTGGTTGGGCTGACGCAGACGGTAGTCGGTGATGCGGCCGGCGGCATCCACGTCGAGGTGATGACAGAACAGGGTCGGCCAGCCGAGCTGGCGCATGAGCGGCTGGGCAAACTCCTCGAAGGTGTCGCTGAGGATGATGACCTGGGTCAGGGCGCGCAGTTCACCAAGGAACGCCTTCGCACCCTCAAGCGGCGCCAGCGTGCCGATCACGTCCTGGATGTCGGGCAGCTTCAGGCCGTGAGCGTCGAGCAGGGCGAGGCGGCCGCGCATGAGCACGTCGTAGTCCGGCTCATCGCGGGTCGTGCGACGCAGCTCGGCGATGCCGGTCTTGTCGGCGAAGGCAATCCAGATTTCGGGCACAAGCACGCCTTCCAGGTCCAGGGTGACGATCGTCTGTCGTTTCATGCGGGCTCTCCCTTGTCACGGCCCGGCGCGCCTGTCCAGCCCGGGTTGGGCGGGCAGAGGCGGGCTTTTTGCTTGCCCTGCCCCACCGCGCCCCGCTAAACAGCACGCTCATGTCCCTGCTCTCCCGCGAAGCCACTGTTGCCGGCCCCGGATTTTCGCGCTGGCGCGTGCCGCCGGCCGCCATCGCCGTCCACCTCTGCATCGGCCAGGTCTACGGCTTCAGCGTCTTCAACAAGCCGCTCGCCGCCGCGCTCGGCGCCCCCGTATCGGGCGTCAATTGGGCTTACCAGATTGCCCTGATGATGCTGGGCATTTCCGCCGCGGTCTTCGGCAAGTGGGTCGAGCGCTCGGGCCCGCGCAAGACCATGGTCGCCGCCTGCCTGTGCTTCTGCGGCGGCCTGCTGCTGGCGGGGCTCGGCGTGAAACTCAAAATGCTCGGCCTGATCCTGTTCGGCTACGGCTTCGTCGGCGGCATCGGCCTCGGCCTCGGCTACATCGCTCCGGTCTCCACCCTGGTGAAATGGTTTCCCGACCGGCCCGGCATGGCCACCGGCATGGCCATCATGGGCTTCGGCGGCGGCGCCCTAGTCGGTTCGCCACTGGCCCAGGAACTCATGGCCTTCTTCAAGGATCCCGAGCCGGCCGCGCCGCTGCTCACCCCGGTCAAGACGGCGCTCAATGCATTGGCCGGTGGCCCCGGCGAGGGTGCCATGCAGGCGCTGCTCATCATGGCCTTGCTGTACTCCGGCCTGATGCTGTTCGGCGCCGCCCTGGTGCGCGTGCCGGCGGCCGATTGGCAACCCCAGGGGTTCACCCCGAAACCGGCTGCTGCCGGCGGCATGATCACCAGCGCCAGTGTTGCCGTCGACACCGCCTGGAAGACCCCGCAGTTCTGGCTGCTCTGGATCGTCCTGTGCATGAACGTCAGCGCCGGCATCGGCATCCTCGGCCGCGCCGCCGACATGTGCCAGGACATGTTCGGCGTCAGCGTTGCCATCGGCGCCGGCTTCACCGGCCTGCTCAGCCTGTTCAACATGGGCGGCCGCTTCGTCTGGTCTTCGGTCTCGGATTTCACCGGCCGCAAGACGGTCTACTGCCTCTACTTCCTGCTCGGTGCCGTGCTTTACGCCCTGCTGCCCTACACCCAGCAGACCCAGAACCGCACCCTCTTTGTCGCCTGTACCGCCGTCATCATCAGCATGTACGGCGGCGGTTTCGCCACCATCCCCGCCTACCTCAAGGACCTCTTCGGCACCTACCAGGTCGGCGCCATCCACGGCCGCCTCATCACCGCCTGGAGCATGGCCGCCGTCATCGGCCCCGGCCTGATCAACGGTCTCTACGACCGTCGCGTCGCCGCCGGCGTTCCGCGCGCCGAGGCCCACAACGACACCTTTTACCTCATGTGTGGCCTGCTTATGATCGGCCTCGTCGCCAACCTGCTCGTCCGCCCGGTGGATCCCAAACACCACGTCAAGGAAGCCTCCTGAACCATGAAAGCCGCCCTCATCTGGCTCGTCGTCGCCATCCCGCTCGCCTGGGGCGTGGCCAAGTCCGTCGAAAAAGCCCGGCCGCTGTTTTCCAGCCCCGCCGCAGCCGCCACCCCCTGACAGCCTTCGCCCCGTCCATCGGCCTTGCCCGCCGGGGATTTCGCATCCATCATGCGCGCCCCTGCCGTCATGTCCGCCCCGCATCTCCAGCCTGATTTCGCCGCCTTCCGCGCCCTGGCCGCGCGCGGCAACCTCGTGCCGGTGACGGCGGAGCTGACGGCCGACTACGAAACGCCGCTCTCGGCCTTCCAGAAAATCCACGACGGCCGCTGTGGTTTCCTGCTCGAATCCGCCGAGTTGACCCAGCACTCGGGCCGCTACTCCCTGCTCGGCAGTTCACCGCGCCTGATCTTCACTGCACGCGGCCGCGAGATCGACATCGAGGAACGCGGCACCAGCCGCCGCTTCACCACCACCCGCGACCCGCTTGAGGAATTGAAGCAGCTGATGGCCGCCTTCCGACCGGCGGAACCGCACACGGTACCGGTCTTCCACGGCGGCGCGGTCGGCTACCTGGGCTACGACATGGTGCGCTTCTTCGAACCCAGCCTGTCGCCGCCGCCCAAGGACGAACTCGGCCTGCCCGACATGGTCTTCATGATCACCGACACCGTGGTCATCTTCGATCATCGTACGCGGCGCATGTCGCTGATCGCCAACGTCCACACCGACGAACACGCCAGCCTGGAGGCGGCCTACGCCTGGGCCCAGGCCGAGATCGCGCGACTGATGGACAAGCTCGCGCAGCCCCTGGCGGTGAAGCCCCTGCAGGCCATTGCCCCGGTCTCCAACGAGCAACTGCCCGCCCCCGCCGGCAACACGACGCGCGAGGAGTACGAGGCCATGGTCGTGAAGATGAAGGAGTACATCCGCGCCGGCGACATCTTCCAGGGCGTGCCTTCGCAGCGCTTTGAAACCGACTACGCCGGCACGCCGCTCGACCTGTACCGCGCGCTCCGCCACGTCAATCCCTCGCCCTACATGTTCTGCCTGCAGTTCCCGCAGGGCTTCGCCCTGGTCGGCAGCTCACCGGAAGTGCACGTCAAATGCCTCGACGGCCGCATCGACATTCGCCCGATCGCCGGCACACGCTGGCGCGGCAAGACCCGCGCCGAGGACGACGCCCTTGCCGACGAGCTGCTGAACGACCCGAAGGAACGCGCCGAGCACATCATGCTCGTCGACCTCGCCCGCAACGATGTCGGCCGCGTCGCCGAGTTCGGCACGGTGCGCGTCAGCGACCTCATGGTCATCGAGCGCTACAGCCACGTCATGCACATCGTCAGCAATGTCGATGGCCGCCTGCGCGCGGACCGCGACGCCTACGATGTCATGCGCGCCACCTTCCCCGCCGGCACCGTCAGCGGCAGCCCGAAGGTGCGCGCCATGGAGATCATCAACGAACTGGAGAAGAGCAAGCGCTGCGCCTACGCCGGCGCGGTCGGGTATTTCGGCTTCGACGGCAACCTCGACTCCTGCATCGCCCTGCGCACCTGCGTGCTCAAGGACGGCAAGGCCTACGTCCAGGCCGGCGCCGGCGTCGTCGCCGATTCCGATCCCGCCTACGAGTACCGCGAAACCGTCAACAAGGCCGCTGGCATGCTGCGCGCCATCGAGTGGGCACGCCAGCTCGGCGCCTGAGTCCCGCCGTCTTTTCACACCGTCTTCCGCCCGTTTCCTCTTCATGACCGTCCCCGTCCCCCAGCGCCTCATTCACGTCGGCCTCGCCGGTCTCGGCAACGTCGGCGCCGGCGTGTACAAGAACCTCGAGAAGAACCGCGATCTCATCCGCCAGCGCACCGGCGCCGACATCCGTGTCAAACGGGTCGTCGTGCGCGATCCCTCGCGCGTGCGCGACGTGGCGGTGCCTGCGGAGCTCATCAGCAGCGACTGGCGCGCCCTTGTCGACGATCCGGAGATCCAGGTGATCGTCGAGTTGATTGGCGGCACCACCACCGCCCACGAACTGGTCTGCGCCGCCCTGCGCGCGAAAAAGATCGTCGTCACCGGCAACAAGGCCCTGCTGGCCGAACGCGGCCAGGAATTGTTTGCCCTCGCCGAGCAGTGCGGCGTGCCGATCTACTTCGAGGCAGCGGTGGCCGGAGGCATTCCAATCATCCAGGTCCTGCAGGAGGGCCTTGTGGGCAACCGCATCCAGTCGATCCGCGGCATCATCAACGGCACCTGCAACTACATCCTGACGCGCATGAGCCAGGTCGGCCTGAGCTACGCCGACGCCCTGCGCGAGGCCCAGGAAAAGGGCTATGCCGAGGCCGATCCGACCCTTGACGTCAGCGGTTGGGACGCGGCGCACAAGGCGATCATCCTCGCCTCGCTCAGCTACGGCTTCTGGATCCCTCAGGAAAAAGTCCACGTCGAGGGCGTCGAAGCCATCGACCCGGCCGACTTCAAGTTCGCCCAGCGCCTCGGCTACACGATCAAACTGCTGTCGGTCATCCGCGCCGATGATCAGGGACTCGTCGAAGTTCGCACTCAGCCCGCCCTCGTGCCCCTGTCGCACGTACTGGCCAGTGTCAGCGGCAGCTTCAACGCCGTTCTGGTCCATGGCGACATCGTCGGCGAGACCCTTTTCTACGGCCGCGGCGCCGGCCAGGACCCGACCAGCAGCTCGGTGATCAGCGACCTCTGCGAGGCCGCCGCAGTACTGGTCTATGGTGCCCGTCACAGTGGCTTTGTGCCGCATGGCCTGTACGGCAAAAGCAAGCCGGTCGAGGACACCGTCTCGCATTACTACCTGCGCCTCACCGTCGACGACGTGCCCGGCGTCATGGCCCAGGTGGCGGCGGTGCTCGGCCGACGCCAGATCGGCATCTCCTCCATGATTCAACCCGAAGATCTCGAGGACACCAGCGGCCGCACCACCATCGTTCTGATGATCCACGACGCCCGCCTCGGCGACATGCAAGCCGCCCTCGCCGAGATCGCCGGACTGACCTGCGTGCGCGAAAAGCCCTCCTGGATGCGCGTCGAAACCCTACAGGCCTAAACCCACCCCCAGCACTCAATTCGAGGTCACTCATTTCTATAAAGTGTCTGTCCCTTTATTGGAAAAAGACTTGACGTGGCGGCGGGCTGGGGTTGCTTGCGGTCATGCGTCAGAAGCGGCTCAAGGCTCCGGATGGGGCGGT
>DAIUCN010000073.1:0-21868 GCA_036846165.1 Prosthecobacter sp. | reverse complement strand
GTAAAGGGGTTAGTCGTCCGATTCGGGGGCGGCGGCGCCAGCGCCGGCAGGGGCATTGGCCTGTTCGGGCGGTTGTTCATCGGCCTGAACTTGCTGGGTGAGCACGGCGGCGCTTTCGCCGTAGGCCTGGCCGATCGCGTCGGCCGTGGCGATGTTGTTGAGGGTGTTGATGACGTGGCCGTCGGGCGTGTTCCAACGCGCCCCGTTGGCGGCCATGTCGACCGCGGAACCGACCCCAGAACCGAGCTTCATGTTCTTTTGCAGCTCCTTGGGATCCATCTTGCCGCCGTTGAGCAGGCCCTTGAAGCCGGTGTACAGCGCGCCGGCGCCGACACCGAGGATCTTGCCGAAACCATCGACCTGATCGAGTTGCTTGCCGGCGCTGTCATCCTTGGGTCCGGAGGTGGCGAGGGCGATGTTGCAGACCCCGGCGGCGCCGGAGAACACCGTGTTCACCGCCGCCACCCCGACCAGGACGGTGCCGACGGTACCGGTGACCGGCGCCGACACGGCGAGCAGGCCGATGCCAACCCCGGCGACGGCGATCTGCTTGATGCCCTTGGTGAAGCGCGCCCAGTTGATGTCCCAGGTGCCGGCCGGATCGACCGCGTTGAGCGGGTTGCCGGCGGCATAGGCGTAGAGGTTGAGCCCGCCCTCAAAGCCGGCCGGATCCTTCTGCAGGAAGCGGCCGCTGGCGGCGTCGTAGAAGCGCTGGTGCATGTAGAACAGCCCGCCGCCCTCATCGAGCACGCCGAGGCCACCCACAAAGGTGAAGGGATTGTCGTCCACATGCCCCTCCTTGCGCACCTGGCGCGCGCACTGCCCGAAGGGATCGTAGCTGTAGGTCGCCAGCATGTCGCCGACTGCGTCGGTGACGCCGGCCACGCTCATCAACTGGCCGGTCAGGTAGTGGCGCAGACCCTCCAGACCATCGCCATGCACGGCGGCGAGCAGGCTGCGGTCGCCCCAGACATAGCAGGCGAGCAATTCGCCTTCGCCGTCCGTGGTGAACATCAACCTCCCGGCCGGCCCATAGTGATACTGGATCTCCCCGCCATCGTCCTGCCGCGCCACGCGCACGCCGCTGCCATCGTAGGTATGGGTGGTTTCCTCCGTCGCCTCGCCGATCCGGCGACGCAGCGTCAGCGGCTTGTTCTCCGGCGAGTAGCTGGCCTCAAACTCACCGCCGGCGATCGCCGTCAGGTTGCCGTCGGCATCGTAAGTGTGCGCGCGACCGTCGCGCGTGCGGATGCGCCCGGCGGCATCATAGACCCACTTGGTGGCCGCGGGCAGGAGGGGCGGCTCGTTGAAAAAGCCGGTGCGCGTCTCGGCCACGACGTTGCCAACCGCATCGTACTGCAGGTCCCAGGCGAAGGCGGTGCCGGCAGCTGTCAGATGGCGAATGCCAACCGGGCGGCCAACCGCATCGTAGTCGTAGGCGCTGCTCACGGCCACCGTGCCGAGGTTGGAGACCGCGCTGCGTTCCACGCCGGTCAGACGACCGGCCGCATCGTGGGCGAACCCCATCCGCGCCGTGTCAGCGCCGAGATCGAGGTCGACCTGCACGACGTTGCTGCCCGGCTCCTTCATGCCGACCGCCTCGCTGCCGCTGCGCAGCAGGTTCGGCACCTTCTGGCGATGGAAGCCGTCGTAGCCGAGCGTGACGACAAGACCATTCGGATAGGTCACCGTGCGGATCTGGCCGGTGGCGGTGTACGTGAACTGCAGGCTGTGGCCGGTCGGATAGGTGATGCGGGTGGCCCGGTTCGAGGCGTCGTACACCCAGCTCGTCGTACCCCAGGCATCGGTGCGTTCGACCAAATTGTTGGCGCCATCGAAAACACTCGAAGCCACCTCGGCAAAATTCGCGCCGCCCGCGCTCGCTCGGTGTTCCTTGCGGGTGATGCGGCCGTCCTCATCGTAGGTGACGCGGATCTGCTGGCCGCGGGCGTTGGTGGTGACGGTGACACGCCCGAGGGCGTCACGGTCATGACGCACCGTCTGACCGAGAGGATCCGCCATCTCAACCAGGCGGTTGTTGGCGTCGTAGACGAAGCTGCTGGCCGCCTTGCGCGGATCGGTCAACTTCACCAGGTTGCCTTGGTCGTCGTACTCGCGTGTGACGATGCCGCCGAGCGGATCGGTGACGCGCACCGGCCGGCCCTTGGCGTCATAGGCCGTCTGCGTCACCCGGCCCATGGGATCGATCACCCGCACCGGCAGGTTGTCGGGATTGTACTCGGTCTGCGTCAGCTGACCCAGCGGGTCGCTCAAACGCGTGATGTAGCCAAAGTCATTGCGCTCGATCTCCGTGATCTCGCCCACTTCATCAGTGAAGCGGATCTGGCCGAAGGCATCGTAGGCGAACAGGCGCTCGGGTGCGCCGGGCGCCGAGTCGTAGCTGATGCGGGTGAGGCGATCATTGGCGTCATAAGCCAGGCTCTTGATCCGGCCTTCGCGGTCGGTCATCTGGGTGCAGCGACCCGTGAGATCGTAATCAAAGCCGGCCGTTTGCCCACTGGCATCGGTCTGGCTGACGAGGTCACCGCGGGCGTTGTACTGGTTTTCCACCACGCCGCCACGCGGATCGGTGGTCTTCCAGAGACGGCCGTTCGGGTGGTAGTCGTACGTGGTCTCGTGATTGAGTGGCGTGCGCGTCGAGGCAAGGTTGTCCTTGGCGTCGTAGGTGAAGTGCCAGACCCGGTCGAGCGGGTCGCGACGCGTGGTGAGATTGCCACGGGCGTCATAATCGAACTCCGTCTCCCGTCCCAGGGCATCGGTCACCTTCACCGGCCGCCCATCCTCGTCGTAGGCCATCTCGGTGACATTGCCGAGTTCATCGGTGAAGCGTACGGGGAACTTGTCCTCGTTGAACACCGTCTGCCGACTGCCCTTGCCGCTGCGGATGCCGGTGGTGCGACCCTCCTCGCTCTCAAACACCGTCACAATGCCGGCCGCATCGGTGCGGCGCACACCGGCGTCCTTGGGCAGCAGTTCGTAGCGCACGACACCGCCGTTGCGGGTCGTCACCGAGGTGAGAATGCGGTCGCCGGCATTCTCCTGCGCCGAGTCCGCATCCTCATAACCCGGCCGCGGCAGCCAGGCAAAGCGGTTGATCCGGCCGGCCGTGGTCATGCGCTGCAGGAAGCCCATCTTGTCATAGGTGTAGGACGCGGTGTAGCCGGCCATGTCGCGGATGCCGACCAGGTTCTGGCTTGCATCGTAGCTGAACTCCAGGTGGCGACCATCCGGCGCGTCAATGCGCGTGCAGCGGCCGTCGTCGTTGTAGCCGAAATCGAGGTGGCGCCCGGCCGGATCGCTGATGCGGGTGACGCGCCCGCCCGTCTCGTCCGTGTCCACTTCCAGGCTGAGCCGGTTGCCGTTGCGATCCTCAATGGCGGTCAGGAACCAGAGCGCGTCACCCGGACCGCCGGCCTCGGCATAGTGATAGGTCATGCGCGTGGCGCGCGTGCGCAGCCTGAAGCCGGTGCCGCCCGAGGTGTAGGTCAGTTCATCGTGACTGCCGTCCGGCGACACCAGCACGACACTGCCGGCCACGGTCGCCAGATCCTGGCCGTCGGGCGTCAGGAAAATCTGGCTGTTGCCACCGCCGGTGATGAGGCGCACCTCGCTGCCGAAACTGCCGATCAGGCTCTCATGGGAACCCCGCCAGTTTTTGCCAAACGGCCCGATGCCAGGCGCGTCATCCGGCACCGGCTGGCTGGTGTAACCCAGACGCAGCCGCATCGCCGCCGACAGCGTCGGCATGTGAAAGAGCGTCGCTTCCAGGTGCAGGTTGAGCGAGGCGGTGTTCACCCGGTATTCCGGCAGGGCGATCTTTTTCGGCGGTCCGTCCTCGGCATCAAAGGCCGTGAAGGGATGGTCCCAGGGACCGCCAAGCCGGGCGCGCAACCAGGGCGGCGACTTCCAGGCCGCGCCATGCTTGAGGGTGAAATCTCCACCCGCGGCGAGAAAGCCCTCCGGCCCCGGTGCCACGGCCCACAGGTCAGGATCCCCGCCCGCCGCCCGCCACTGCTTGGCTTCGCGGCCCGTCTCCGAAGTCCAGATGTCGCCAAACTCGGTCACCGCCACGAACAGGCCGTCGGCGTAGGCGCAGGCATGCGGAAAGTTGAAGCCGCTGCCGGAGCCATGGCCCGGCGCACGCACCGTCTCACGCCAGTCGCTGCCATTCGTCGACCAGTACATCCGGCTCGACCAGAGATTGACCCCAAACCAGCGGTTGTTGCCATAGCACAGACCGCGCAGATCCTTGTCCGCATCGACCTGCGTCCAAGTGGCCCCGGCATCGGTCGAGCGCCAGATGCCGCCAACGCCGCCGGCCATCCAGACTCCCTTGCCGTAGGCGACCGCATAAAAGGGCGACCACGACTGGCCATCGCCCGGGAGCACCCGGTGCCAGGTCTGGCCATTGTCCCAGGAGCGTGTCATCTGGCCACTCCATCCCCCGCCCACCGCAATCCAGTTGCCCTGGCCATCGGAAGCCGCGGCATGCAACCCTTGGTTGATCGGGTCGCCTCCCACATCCGTGTCGCGTGGCTTCCAGCTCATGCCACCGTCGTCGGATACCCAGATCTTGGCGCCCGGGCCATCGTCCGGTGCCTTGCACACCGCAATGAAACGCCCGGCCGCGTAACTGACGCCATTGAAGTCACGCGTGTGTCCCGCGGCGCGCTTGGCCCATTTGACGCCGTCGTCGGAAACCGCCACGTAACCCTTTTGACCGACCGCCACCCAGCGCCCGCCTCCGTAGGCCACGCCACTGAGGAAGGTTTTCGCCGGGCGTCCCACATTGACCTCCGGCCAGTTGCCGAGTGAGGCGGCCTGCAGCACGGTCCCGGTCGCCGCGCAGAACAGACCGAGAAAAAGACAAAGCGAGCGTGTCATGACGCCACACCATACACGCCCGTCCGGGCTTTTGCTGCAGACGGCATCGATATGCCAAACCAAGCCGGCGAATCGCCAAGCCAAGCACAGTCGGCCGGGTTGAGGGGAATGCGTGCCGCTCTTGTTCCTCCTGAGGCCGGCACCGCGCCAGCGTTTTGGAGTGCTCCAGTCCTCTGGAGCTCTGGGAAACGCGGGTGGCTGGACTGCGGCCAAAGCGGCACGTCGCTCAGCCGACGAGCTTGCGCGCTTCGGCGAGGGCGGCGTCGACCTGGGCGACGTCCTTGCCGCCACCGCGGGCGAAGTCCGGCTTGCCGCCGCCCTTGCCGCCAACGATCGGCGCAATCGTCTGGATGATCTTGCCAGCCTGAACGCGGCCCTGGTGCTCCTTGCCGACGTTGGCGATGAGCGCAACGCTGCCGCCACCGGTCGCGGCCAGCACGATGACGCCCGGGAACTGGCCCTTGAGGGCATCGTTCACCGCCACGGCGTAATCGGCATCGACCTCGCCAAGGTGGGCGATGATGGCGTGGCCGTCGGCGCTGGCGAGCAGCTCCTTGGCACGGCCGGCGGCCTCGCGCTGCTGGGCGGCCTTGAGCGCCTTCTCCAGCGACTTCTGCTGGTCGAGCAGGGCCTCGATCTTCTTCTCCAGATCGGCCGGGCTCTGCGCCAGCACCTTGCCGGCAAGCAGCTTCAAGAGGTCGGCATCGGCGCGGGCGGCGGCGTAGGCCTCCAGGCCGGCAATGGCCTCGATGCGACGCACCCCGGCGGCGACGGCGCCCTCCGCCTGCAGGCGGAACAGGCCGATCTCGCCGGTGCGACGCGTGTGCGTGCCGCCGCAGAGTTCCATGCTCCAGCCGTTGAGCGCGTGCGCCTTGCCGCCAATCTGGACGACGCGGACGTTCTCGGGGTACTTCTCGCCGAACAACTGCATGACGCCGGCATTGCCCTGGATCTCCGTGTAGGGCACTTCAAACCACGACACCGGCTCGTCGGCGACGATGCGTTCGTTGACGAGCTTTTCGATGTCGGCGAGCTGGCCCGGGGTCAGTGCGGTGCTGTTGAAGTCGAAGGTCAGCTTGTCGGGCGAGACGTTCGAGCCCTTCTGGGTCGCCTCGCGGCTGACCACCTCGTGCAGGGCCCAGTGCAGGATGTGGGTCACCGTGTGGTGGCGCTCGATCGCGCGCCGGCGACCGGCATCGACGCGCAGCACGGCGAGGTGCGACTCGCCCAAGGCGGGCACGCCGGCCTCGGCATCGAGGAAGTGCAGCCAGGTGTGGCCGACCTTCTGGGTGTTCGTGATCGCAAAGCGATCGGCACCGAGGATCAGCTCGCCGGTGTCGCCCACCTGGCCGCCCATCTCGGCGTAGCAGACGCTGGTGTCCAGCACGACCGCCGTCTGATCCTTCATGGCGACGATTTCCAGCACCTTCGCCTCGGTCTCCAGGGCGTCGTAGCCGAGGAACAGCGTCGGCTCCTTGGTCTCGATCTCACTGACTGAAACGACGTTCTTTTTCATGGCGGCACGCGCGCGCTCGCGCTGCTGCTCCATGAGCGTCTCAAAGCCGGCGGTGTCGACCGTCAGACCGCGTTCGCGGGCAAGCAACTCGGTGAGGTCGAGCGGGAAGCCGTAGGTGTCGTAGAGCTGGAAGGCGAATTCGGCGCTCAGGGATCCCTGCGATCGGCCGGAGCCGACCTCGTCTTCAAAGAGCGCCACACCGCGGTCCAGCGTCCGGTTGAACGCCTCCTCCTCGAGCTTGAGTACCTGCTTGATCTGCTCCTTGCGGGCGTTCAGTTCCGGGAAGACCGCGCCCATCTGGGCGGCGAGCACGTCGACCAGCTTGTAGAAGAAGGGCTCCTTGAACTCGAGGGCGCGACCGTACTTCACGGCGCGGCGGAGGATGCGGCGCAGGGTGTAGTTGCGGTCGCTGTTGCCGGGCTGGATGCCGTCGGCAATCGAGAAACTGAGGGTGCGCAGGTGGTCGGCGATGACGCGGAAGGCGACGTCGATCTTTTCCTGTTCAGTGACCGGCACGACGTGGCCCTGCTCGTTCGCCTTGGGCAGGGTGCTCTGGTAGTGCTTGCCGCTGAGCTTGGTCAGTTCGTCGAAGATCGGCTTGAAGACGTCGGTGTCGTAGTTGCTGATCCGGGCGTTTTCGAAGTCGCTGAAATTCTTCGTGCCCTGGATGATCGAGCAGAGGCGCTCGAAGCCCATGCCGGTGTCGACGTGCTGGGCGGGCAAGGGCGAGAAGCTGCCGTCGGGGTTGGCGTTGTACTGGATGAAGACGTTGTTCCAGATCTCGATGCAGGAGGCGTCGCTGCCGTTGACCAGCTTGGCGCCGGCGCGCTGGCGGTCTTCATCGAGATGGATCGGGCCGGGCGTCAGGTCGATGTGGATCTCGGTGCACGGACCGCAGGGGCCGGTGTCGGCCATCATCCAGAAGTTGTCCTTCTTGTTGCCGTTGACGATGTGGATCTCGGGATCGAGACCGACCGAGCGGAATTTCTCGGCCCACAGGTTCCAGCTTTCCTCGTCGCGCTCGGCGGGGTCGCCCTTGCTCTTGTCGGGCTGGTAAATGGTCGCAAACACGCGGCTGGGCGGGAACTGAAAGCGTTCGACGATGAGTTCCCAGGACCAGGCGATGGCCTCCTTCTTGAAGTAATCGCCAAACGACCAGTTGCCCAGCATCTCGAAGAAGGTGTGGTGGTAGGTGTCGAGGCCGACGTCCTCGAGGTCGTTGTGCTTGCCGCCGGCGCGGATGCACTTCTGGGTGTCGGCGGCGCGGGTCGGCAGGCCCTTGTGCAGGACGCCGGGCCAGGTGTCGACATCGGCCGGGCGCTCGCCGAGGAAGATCGGCACGAACTGGTTCATGCCGGCATTGGTGAAGATGCGGGCGCCGTCGCGGCTGGTGTAGCCGACGTTGTCGCTGGGCACGATCGTGTGCTTCTTCTCTTTGAAGAAATCGAGGAACTGCTGGCGGATCTGGGCGGCGGTGGGGACGGGCGCGGACATGAGAGGGCCGGCACTATGGCGGAAACCCCCCGGGTGGCAAGCGGCCAGGTGGGCGGGTCCACTCGCCTTCCGCCTGGGGTGCGGACCTGCCGGGAAAGGACAGCCGCAGGCTGGCACGGACAGCCGGCAGGTCACTCCAAGGCGGCCAAGGCGGCGCGACCGCGCGCCAGGGTCTCGGGATCGTCCTTCTCCCGCGGCGGCAGGGCCAGGCCCTTCTGAAGGAAGGTGCGCGCCTCGTCGCGCCGGCCCATCTGGGCATAGGTGCGACCCAGTTCGACCGGGTGGATCAGCCGGTCCGGGCGCAGGGCGATGGCTTTCTGAAAGCAGCGCACGGCCTCCTCGTTCGAAGCCGGCGGCAGGCCGCCGTAAACGATCTGGGCGACACCCCGCACCAGCCCGCTCATGCCGGCCAGGGCCTGGTGCCAGCGGCCGAGCAGGTGCCAGGCGTAATCGCTGCGCGGATCCAGCTTCACGGCGGTCTCGGCAGCGGCCTTGAGGCGCTTCGAGGCCTCAATCTTCTCGCGCGTGCCGAGCAGCGGCGACAGTTTGCCCAGGCAGATGGCCACCGCCAGATGCGCCTCGGCGCGACCCGGTTCGGCCTGCACCGCGCGCTCGGCGAACTCGAGGGCCGTGCGCCCCGCGGCGAGTTTTTCGGCAGGCTTGGCCAGGTCGTTCATGCGGTGGGCATGCTGGCGGGCGATCTTGACCAGCAGTCCGGCGTCGTTGGGTCGCTGCTCCAGCGCCGGCAGGTAGCAGGCCAGCGCCTCCTGGGTGCGGAAAGCGGCATCATGGGCATCGCCGCGGGCGATGAGCGTCTGCGCCTCCTGCGCGGCAACGGTCAGCACGAAGCTGAGCAGGAGGGTGGTCAGGCGCTTCGTCATCCCCCAAAGGACGCCCGCCACGGCGATTTGGATTCACCGGGATGACCCGGGCGGTGGGGCGCGCGTGTCGGAGATCACTCGCTCCGGGGTGAGGCTCGCACACTCGACTCAGAGCGTGCACTAAATGCCAGGCACTAAATGCCAGGCATTTTCAAGATGCCGCCACTTACCCGAGGCCAGCCTGCTGGCCGCACCAACGGCGCAGCCCCATCCGCCTGTTCCCACACGCAGCGCGCGTGCTCAAACCCCGCCTTTTGGCAAAGGCGCCTACGGCAACCGTCGGACGCAGCGCCGCGCGCCCCTGCCAAAGCAAAAAACCCCGCCCGGGAACGGGCGGGGTGGTGGGGCGAACCGTCAACGGCTCACTGGAATTCCAAGCAGACGCCCTCGGTCGTGCTGCGGGCGAACAGGCGGTTGTAGGCGAGCACCGGGTAGCTCCAGACCTTGCCACCAAGCACTTCCTCGCGCTTCAATTCGGTGTACTTGCCGGGCTTGGCCTCGACGACGACGAGTTCGCCCTTGTCGCTGAGGGCGATGACGTTGTCGCCGGAGAGGATGACCTGGCCGGGGCCGAAGCCGGGGGTGGCCCACTTCATCTCGCCGGTGCGGATGTCGACGCAGGCCAGCGGGCCCTCGCCGTACTTCTTGAAGCTGAACATGCCGTACAAGTAGCCGTCCTTCACCACCGGCGTGCTCCAGTGGTTGGCATACTCGTCGGTCTCCTTGCGCCAGATCTCCTTCGATTTCCAGGACTTGCTGATCTGGTAGGCCCCGGCGCCGACGCCGTAACCGGCCGAGCAGTAGACGATGTCTTCAAACACGACCGGGCTGGCGGCGGTGGAGACGTTGAAGCGGTAAGGCTGGCGCCAGAGCACCTTGCCGCTTTCCGGCAGCACGGCGACCAGGCCGGACTGGGTGAAGAAGATGCACTGGCGGGTGCCGTGCAGCTCGGCGACCACCGGGGTGGCATGGGTCATCTTGTCGTCCTCGCCCTTCCAGAGGATCTTGCCGCTGGTCTTGTCAAAGCCGAGCAGGGCCTGGCCGGGGCCGCCGCCGCACATCATGAGCACGTTGCCGTCGATCACCGGCGAGGCGGCATTCTGCCACTTGATCTGGACGCCGGCGTTTTCCTTCATGACATCGTGGCTCCAGACGAGGTCGCCGCTGGCGGCGTCGAAGCAGTACACGCCGAGGTTGGCGTCGATCGCGTAAACCTTGCCGCCGTCGACCACCGGGGTCGAGCGCGGGCCGTCGCCGCCCTTGTTGTCGTTCGTGCCGGCGTCGCCGCCGCCGTCGTACTTGTTGATCAGGGTGAGCGGCTTCGACCACTGCTCCTTGCCGGTGCGGACGTCGAGGCAGACGAGCATCTCGCCGACGTTGCCATCGTGCTCACCGGTGACGAGGGTGTAGGCCTTGCCCCCAGCGACCGCGAAGGAGCTGAAGCCCTTGGGGGTTTCGGCCTTCCACAGGGTTTTCACGCCGGCGCCCTTCCAGTTGATCTGGAGCGCGGGCACGGTGCCGTCATGATTGGGACCGCGGAACTGGCCCCATTCGGCCGGAGCGCTGGTTTGGGCGGAAAGACCGGTCGCCGCGAGGAGCGAGCCGCCGACAAGGCTGGGAAGGATGCGGTTCATAAGGGGGGTGTCAGAACGTGAACCGGGACAACGCCCGGGCAGGCGCCAGTCTTGCGCCCGTGCTGCCGGTCGCAAGCGGAGTTTCGCAAAAGCGCGGCGGCTCAGACGAGCAGCTCGGCGATCTGCACGGCGTTGAGCGCCGCACCCTTGAGCAGCTGGTCGCCGACGACCCAGAAGGCCAGGCCGTTGTCGAGCGCGCAATCGAGGCGCAGGCGGCCGACCGCGCAGTTGTCGCGCCCGGCGATGTCGAGGGCGAGCGGGTACTGCTTGTGGGCCGGATCGTCGATGACGTCGAGGCCGGGGGCGGCGGCCAGCGCGGCGCGCGCGGCCTCCAGGGTGACCGGGCGCTCAAACTCGGCGCTGATGGCGATGCTGTGCGAGCGGAAGACCGGCACGCGCACGCAGGTGACCGAGGCGCGGAAGTCCGGGTGGTGCATGATCTTGCGCCCCTCGTTCTCCATCTTCATCTCCTCCTTCGTGTAGCCGCTGTCGAGGAAGCTGTCGACGTGGGGGATGGCGTTGAAGGCGATCTGGTGCGGGTACACGTGCGGCTGCGAGGCGAGCTTGGGCGCGTCCCAGGCGCGGTTTTCGCCGGCCCACTCACGGGTCTGCCTGGCGAGCTCCTCGATGGCCTGGGCGCCGGTGCCGGACACGGCCTGGTAGCTGGAGGCAAAGATGCGCTTCACGCCGAAGGCCTGGTGCAGCGGGTACAGCGCCATCAGCGAGATGGCGGTCGTGCAGTTCGGGTTGGCGAGGATGCCCTGATGCGCCTTGGCATCGGCGGCGTTGATCTCCGGCACCACGAGCGGCACGCTCGGGTCCATGCGGTAGGCCGAGGAGTTGTCGACCACCACCGCACCGGCCTTCACCGCGTGCGGGGCGAACTCCTTGGAAATGCCACCGCCGGCGCTGAACAGGGCGATGTCGACCCCGGCGAAGCTCTCCGGCGTCAGCTCGGTGACCGTCACGTCCTCACCCTTGAACTTCAGCTTTTTCCCGACGCTGCGGGCGCTGGCGAGAAGGGAGAGTTGGCCGACGGGGAAACCGCGCTGTTCGAGACAGCGCAGCATTTCCGCTCCCACCGCTCCGGTGGCGCCGACGACCGCGACATGCTTGAGATTGCTCATGGTTGGGGTAAAAGGGGGACGTCAATCTAGACTGCCGCCGGCGGATTGCAACTGCCGGCTGGAAGGGCGGCTTGGCTGGAGCGCGGGGCAACGACCCGCGGGAGGGCGCGGTCAGGGCCCGCGTCTCCAGAAGCCAGACCCGCGGGGGCTCGCGCCGGCACAAAAACATCGCATTCCGTGATTGCCGCCCGGGGTCGGCTGAATGTAGCCTGCCGGCTCCCGCGTTAACTCCGTCCCTTTTCCAACCGCCATGAGCAAGAAGTCCGCCGCCAAACCCCGCCCGAAGCAACCCGCCGCCAAACCGGCGAAACCGGCCGCCAAGGCCGCGAAACCCGCGGCCAAGAAGCCCGCCAAGCCGGCAGCCAAGCCCGCGGAGAAGAAAGCCGCCAAGCCGGCCGCCGCCAAGGCGATCACCACGGAAAACCGCGTCTTCAAGCCGGCCGCCGCCTTCGCCCGCCAGGCCCGCATCGGCAGCATGGCCGAGTACCGCGAGATGTACGAGGAGAGCCTAAAGCATCCCGACAAGTTCTTCGGTCGCGAGGCGAAGGAGCTGTACTGGCAGAAGCCCTTCGGCAAGGTGCTCGACTGGAAATGCCCGAACGCTAAGTGGTTCGTCGGCGGCAAGCTCAACGTCAGCGAGAACTGCCTCGACCGCCACCTGCACGGCCCGCACAAGACCAAGGCCGCGCTCATCTGGGAGGGTGAGCCGGGCGAGAAGCGCGTGCTCACCTACCAGCAACTGCACCGCGAGGTCTGCCGCTTCGCCAACGTGCTCAAGCGCCACAAGGTGAAGAAGGGCGACCGCGTCGTCATCTACATGCCGATGATCCCCGAGGCGGCGGTGGCCATGCTTGCCTGCACCCGCATCGGCGCGGTGCACAGCGTCATCTTCGGCGGCTTCAGCGCCGAGAGCATCAAGGACCGCGCCCTCGACAGCGGCGCGAAGATCGTCATCACCGCCGACGGCGGCTACCGCCGCGGCGCGGTCGTGCCGCTCAAGAAAAACGTCGATGACGCCCTCAAGGGCGGCGACACGCCGGTCGAAACCGTCATCGTGTACCGTCGCACCGGCCAGGACGTGCACATCGAGGAGGGTCGCGACTTCTGGTGGCACCGCGAACTCGAGTACGTCAACGCCGACTGCCCGGCCGCGGCCATGGATTCGGAGTCGCCCCTGTTCATCCTCTACACCAGCGGCAGCACCGGCAAGCCCAAGGGCATCCTGCACAGCACCGCCGGCTACCTGCTGCACGCGCAGATGACCTGCAAGTACGTCTTCGACCTGCGCGACGACGACGTGTACTGGTGCACGGCCGACGTCGGCTGGGTCACCGGCCACAGCTACCTCGTCTACGGCCCGCTCGCCCTCGGCGCCACCTCGCTCATGTACGAGGGCGCGCCCAACTGGCCGGAGAACGACCGCTTCTGGCGCCTCATCGAGGAATACGCCGTCACCGTCTTCTACACCGCCCCCACCGCCATCCGCGCCTTCATGAAATGGGGCGACCACTGGCTGAAGAAACACGACCTCTCCAGCCTGCGCCTGCTCGGCACGGTCGGCGAGCCGATCAATCCCGAGGCCTGGATGTGGTACCACAACCTTGTCGGCGGCGGCCGCTGCCCGATCGTCGACACCTGGTGGCAGACCGAGACCGGCGGCCACATGATCACCCCGCTGCCCGGCGCCACCCCCACCAAGCCTGGCACCGCCACCCTGCCCTTCTTCGGCGTCGACGCCGCCATCGTCGATGACCTCGGCAAGGAAGTCGGCGTCAACGAGCAGGGCAAGCTGGTCATCCGCAAGCCCTGGCCGTCGATGCTGCGCGGCATCTGGGGCGACAAGAAGCGCTATCAGGAAACCTACTGGAGCGAGTTCAAGGGCTGGTACTTCGCCGGCGACGGAGCCCGCCGCGACAAGGACGGCTACTTCTGGATCATCGGCCGCATCGACGACGTGCTCAACGTCGCCGGTCACCGCCTCGGTACCGCCGAGGTGGAAAGCGCCCTCGTCTCGCACCCGGCCGTGGCGGAATCCGCCGTGGTGGGTCGCCCCGACGAGCTCAAGGGCCAGGGCGTCGTCTGCTTCGTCACCGTCAAGGAGGGCGTCAAGGCCGACCGCTCGCTCGCCGACGACCTCAAGAAGCACGTCCGCAACGTCATCGGCCCGGTGGCCACGCCCGACGAGATCCGCTTCGCCGCCGCCCTGCCGAAGACCCGTTCCGGCAAGATCATGCGCCGTCTGCTCAAGCAGATCGCCGCCGGCGAGGTCGTCAAGGGCGACACCACCACCCTCGAAGACCTCAGCGTGCTCGCCCAGCTCGCCGCCAGCGGCGAAGACTGATCCCCGCGCTTCCCCTCCCAGCGCCCGGGCCGCAGGCTTTCCTTGCCAGCCGGCCCGGGCGCTCTTTAGTTGAGCGGCTTATGCGCATCCTCATCACCGGCGGCGCCGGTTTCCTCGGCTCCCACCTCTGCGAGCGGCTTCTCAACGAAGGCCATGAAGTCCTCTGCATGGACAACTTCTTCACGGGGAGGAAGACCAACATCGCCGCGCACCTCGACAACCCGCGCTTCGAGCTGTTCCGCCACGACGTCATCGATCCCTTCAAGGCCGAGGTCGACCGCATCTACAACCTCGCCTGCCCGGCCTCGCCGCCGCACTACCAGCACAACGCGATCAAGACCGTGAAAACCTCGGTCATGGGCGCGATCAACGTGCTCGGCCTCGCCAAGCGCGTCGGCGCCCGCGTCTTCCAGGCCTCGACCTCCGAGGTCTATGGCGACCCCGAGGTGCACCCGCAGCCCGAGTCCTACCGCGGCAACGTCAACCCGATCGGCCTGCGCGCCTGCTACGACGAGGGCAAGCGCTGCGCCGAGACCCTGTTCTTCGATTACCACCGCCAGAACGGCGTCGACATCCGCGTCGTGCGCATCTTCAACACCTACGGCCCGCGCATGCTGCCCGACGACGGCCGCGTCGTCTCCAACTTCATCGTCCAGGCCCTGCGCGGCGAAAACCTCACCATCTACGGCGACGGCACCCAGACGCGCAGCTTCTGCTACGTCGACGACCTCATCGAGGGCTTTGTCCGCTTCATGGAAAGCACCGGCCTGCCCGGCCCGGTCAACCTCGGCAACCCCGGCGAGTTCACCATGATCGAACTCGCCGAACTGGTCCTCAAAAAGGTCGGCGGCAAGTCGAAGCTGACCTTCCACCCCCTGCCCTCCGACGACCCCCGCCAGCGCAAGCCGGACATCAGCCTGGCCAAAAGCCACCTCGGCTGGGAACCCAAGATCCCCCTCGAGGAAGGCATCGAACGCACCGTCGCCTACTTCAAGGAAGTGGTGGGCTGAGGGAGATTCATGCCTGGCAGGGATTCGCTGCGTCGGGTCCGTGACAACCTCCGAGGCCGCCAGCTTCGGACGCGACGCAGCGCGTTGCTACCGGGGTCGAACATCCTGGCGTGCCGGACAGCCCGCCCTACCCGATGTCAGTCTTTCCGCTTCGGATGCCGAACGTAGATGACCCCAGGAAGTCCGTCCAAATCGGCATCCTGCGTGAGCAACTCCGCCGAGGTGTCGCGCGCGGTGGCGTAAATGATGCCGTCGGCCAGGCGCAACTGATGGCGATGACTGAGCTCGGCGGCGATCACCGCCAGGCGCTCATCCAGCGACACCACCCGGCCCTGCTTCATCGCCGTCGCTGCAATCAAGGCCTGTGACATCGAAGACTCACGCAGGATCCAGCGGTAGACTTCCGTGATCGTGATGGCTGGCACGATCAACTCGGCCGTTGCCTGGATGGCCTTGGCAAAGCGGGCGCTGTTCGGGCCGCCGGTGAAGTACTCAATCCAACCCGAAGAATCGACTACGGCAGGCATCGGTCGTTTTCGCGCTCAAAGGTGTTCCTGACGCCCTTCAAAAAGCCCTTCAGCGAAGCGATCGGCCGAATTGGCACCAGTTCAATCCGGTCCTCCAGCTGCACCATCTCCACCTTGTCCCCAGGCAGCAGGGCAAGCCCCTCCCGAATGGCCTTCGGAATGACGACCTGATACTTGGGCGAAACCGTGACGGTGGACATATCGTTGACTTTATCGTCATACGAAAGAGGCATCGATGCAAGCCGGTTTTCTCGGCGGCGCCTGAGAGGGGAGAATTGACAAAGCGGTGTGTTGAACAATGTTTTACCATGATCAAGACCATCTCCAAAATCGGCAACTCCCAGGGCATCATTTTTGATTCTGCCCTGCTGCAGCTGGCGCGGCTCAAGGTGGGCGACGAGGTGAACGTGGAAGTGCATGCAGGCGGGACGATCACGATCGCACCGATGGCCCCCAAGAGCATTTCCGCTGAAAAAGCGGCGGAGACGGCCCGGCGGCTGATCCGCAAGAATGACGAGCTCTTCAAACGCCTGTCATGAGCACGGAATACCTGCACCCCACGGTGGAGGCGGTGCTGTCGATTCATGCGGAAGTGCTGGCAGCCCATGGCGACCGCAGCGGTCTGATCTCCAGAGAACTGCTTGAGTCGGCCGTGGCTGCCCCGCAGGCAACCAAGATGGGTCAACCGATGATCGCGGACCCGATGGAGATCGCTGCGGCCTACCTTTTTTACCTGTACAGCAACCGTGCGTTTGTGGATGGCAACAAGCGCGTGGCCCTGGCCACCTGCCTGGTTTTTCTGAGTGAGAATGGATTTCTCCGAGAAGAAACGCTGCCGGTGGATGACTGGGAGAACCTCACGCTGGCTGTGGCGGCAGGGGCGCTGAGCCGGCATGAAGTGACGGTGCGGCTGCGCGGGCTCGTGGGGTGAGGGGCGAAGAGCCGAGAGCATAGCGGTGGCAACCTCTCCGCCCTCTGCTCCATGGCTCAGCAGCCAGCTGCGGACGCGACGCAGCGCGCCCTTACCGGGGTCACTCACCGCGCATCCGGCCGCGTGCCGATGCGCACGGGCACGTCGACGACGCGGCCGTCGCGGACGACGGTGACCTTGGCCTCGCTGCCGGGAGGCAGGGCGCGGATGGCCTTGAGCAGGTCGGCGGGTGAGCGGAAACCGCGGCCATTGAGGGCGGTGATGACGTCACCCGGCACCAGCCCGGCCTGCTCGGCAGGCGAGCCGGGATCGAGGTCGGTGACAAAGGCGCCGGTGCGGGCGCCGCCAAAGCCGCCGTCGAGCACCACCGCCTCGGCGCTGAGTTCCAGCCCGAGGTAACCGGTGCTGACCGCCGGCGCCTGGCGCAGCACGGCATCGACGATCGTTTTGGCATCGTTCGCTGGTACCGCCAAGCCAACGCCCTGCCAGGCGCGGACGTTTTGGTCGCCCTGATAGATGGCGACGTTGATGCCGACGATCTCGCCGCGGATGTTGACGAGCGGACCACCGGAGTTGCCGGGGTTGATGACGGTGTCGGTCTGCAGGTAGTCGAGCTGGCTGTCGCTCAGGTGCCGGTCCTTGGCGCTGATGATGCCCTGGGTGACCGTGCCGCTGAGGCCGAAGGGGTTGCCGACGGCAAACACCACCTGGCCGACGCGGGCCTCGTCGGAGTTGGCGAAGGCGAGCGCCGGGAAGTCGCCGCCGCCCTCGATCTTGAGCAGGGCGATGTCGCGCTCGCGGCTGGCGCCGAGGATGCGGGCGGGGAACTTTCGGTTGTCGTTCGTTGTCACGACGACCTCGCTGACATCGGCGATGACGTGGTAGTTGGTGACGACATGGCCCTCCTTGGAAATGATGGCGCCGGAGCCGAGGCCGGGTATGACCTCGGGGCGACCCGTCACCAGCCCGAAGAACGGGTGCCAGCCGGTCTGGCCGCGGCGGACGGTCTTGGTGGTGATGCTGACCACCGAGGGCAGGACGGCGGCGGACAGCTTGGCAAACTCCTCGTTCATCGCCGCCAGCAGCGGGATCTCGCCGAGATCGAGCTTGGGCTTGGCCGCAGCGACGACTTCCGCCGCCGCCTGGCCGGGTTTCTCCCCACGCAGCAGGTTGAGCAGGCCGTAGCTGTCGTCGCCCCGGCGCCAGAGGGCGAAGACGAGGAAGGCCACCAGGAAGACGGTGACGGCAAAGACGAGGCGGCGGAGCGTTTCCATGCGCCGCCATGATGCGCGCTCCCGGCGCAATGGCAAGAGGCCGACCGCGTGCAAGGCGCTTGGGGTTGAATGTCGGCCGACGCGGGCGAGTCTGACCCCCATGCAGGATGCCGCCTTGCCCGTCCCCCACCGCCCGGTCGCCCGGCGGCTGCTGGCGCTGGCCTGGGCACACCGCGGTCCGGCACTCGGCATCGTTCTGTTCGCCTGCCTGGGCACGGCCCTGGTCGTCGTTTTCCCCCAGGCCGTGCAGCACGCGCTCGACGAGGTCATCCCGGCTCGCGACGCGCGCGGCGCCTGGATCGTCTGCGCCTGGCTGGCCGGCGCCTTCCTGCTGCGCGACCTGCTCGCCGCCCTGCGCGGGCGGCTGGCCGGGGTGTTCGAGCAGCGCCTGATCCATGACCTGCGCGGGCAATTGCACGAACGCATCGCGCGCCTGCCACTGGCCGGCCTGCAGCGCCATCGCACGGGCGACCTGCTGGCGCGGCTGGCCGATGACGTGCCGGCGGCGCAGCGGGCCGTGCAGGAAGGGGTCGAGCAGGGCCTGACCGCGGTCCTGCAGATCGTCGTCTGCGCCGGCGTGCTGTTCGCCACGAATGCCCGCTACGCGCTCATCGTCCTGCTGCCGGTGCCGCTGCTCGCCGCCGGCGGCTGGCTGTTTGCGCGCCTGCTGGCACCGCGCGCACGACTGGCCAGGGCGGCGACGGGTCGGCTGGGCGCACTGCTCCACGAAACGATCACCGGCATCCGCCTAGTGAAGAGCCTGCGCGCCGAAGGCGCCCGCCAGCAGGCCTTCGAAGCGGTCAGCACCGCGGCGGGCCGCGAGCAGCGCCGCCTGGCCTCCGCCTGGGCGGTGTACAGCCCGCTCATGTGCCTGCTTGGCAGCCTCGGCCTGGTCCTGCTGCTCGGCACCGGCGTGCAGGGCATTCTCGAGGGCGAACTCACCCAGGGCGAGCTGTTGAAGCTGATCCTCCTGCTCGGCTTCTTCTACGAACCCATGGCGCGCCTGCACGGGGTCAATCAAACCCTGACCGGCGGTCTCGCCGCCGCGTCGCGGGTCTTCGAACTTCTCGACGCCGTCGACCGCGAGCCCGGCACGCCGACACCGCCGCGGGCGCGCGGCGAGATCGAACTGCGCCGCGTCGGCTTTGGCCACTCACCCGAGTTGCCCGTGCTGCACGGCATCCACCTGCACCTGCCCGCCGGTCAAACCGCTGCGCTGGTCGGGGTCAGCGGCTGCGGCAAATCGACCCTGCTCGATCTGGTCGCCGGCCTCGCCGAACCGCAGACCGGCACGCTGCTGCTCGACGGCGCCCCCGCCGAGGCCGCCGCCCGGCGCGCGCAGACCGCCTACGTCATGCAGGACGCCTTCCTGTTTTCCGGCAGCCTGCGCGACAACCTCCGGCTGGCGCGCCCGGACGCCGACGACGACACGCTGTGGGCTGCCCTGCGCCAGGCCAGTGCCGAGGAGTTTGTCCGCGCCCGTCCCGAGGGGCTCGATCTGGAACTCGGCGAACGCGGCGCCCGGCTCAGCGGCGGCGAACGCCAGCGCCTGGCCCTGGCGCGCGCCTTCCTGCAGGACGCGCCGGTGCTGCTGCTCGATGAAGCCACCTCGGCGGTCGATGCCGAATCCGAGCAGCGCCTGCAGGCCTCGCTCGCCGCCTTCTGCGCGAACCGCACCTGCCTGATCGTCACCCATCGACTGGCCACCGTGAGCCGCGCCGACGTCATCCACGTCCTGAGCGGCGGTCGCCTCATCGCCAGCGGCCGGCACGCGGAGCTGCTCGAAAGCTGCCCTCACTACCGGCACCTGGCCTCGCTGGCCTTCGCCTGACGAAAGTCACTTCTTGCCCTTGGAAACGGCCGCGCTGAACCAGTCGCCACCACCGCCAAAGGGATTGCCCATGCCGCCGCCGGAGGACCGGCCGCCGCCCTGGCCGCCGAAGGGGCGACCCTGACCGCCGCCGCCACCCTGGCCCGCCGGGCGCGGACCACCACCGCCGCCGGGCTTGCGCTCAAAGTCGGGCTTCGACTTCATGCTCAGGGCGATGCGCTTGCGCGGGATGTCCACCTCGGTGACCGTCACCTGCACCTTCTGGCCGACCTTGACGATCTCCGCGGCGTCGCGCACGAAGCTGTCGCTCAACTGGCTGACATGGACCAGGCCGTCCTGGTGGACGCCGATGTCGACGAAGGCGCCGAAGGCCGTGACGTTGGTGACGATGCCTGGCAGCTTCATGCCGACGGCGAGGTCCTTCATGTCGTTCACGCCCTCGGCGAACTGGAAGACCTCGAACTGCTTGCGCGGGTCGCGGCCCGGCTTGGCGAGCTCGTTGACGATGTCCTGGAGGGTCGGCAGGCCGACCTCCTCGCTGACGTACTTCTTCAGGTCGATCTTCTGGCGCAGCTCGGGCTTCTGCATGAGGTCGGCGACCGTGCAGCCGAGGTCGGCGGCCATCTTTTCGACGAGCGGGTAGCGCTCCGGGTGCACCGCGCTGGCGTCGAGCGGGTTGGCCGCGCCGCGGATGCGCAGGAAGCCGGCTGCCTGCTCAAAGGCCTTCTCGCCGAGGCGCGGCACCTTGAGCAGGTCCTTGCGCGACTGGAAGGGGCCGTTTTCGTTGCGGTAGGCGACGATGTTGGCGGCGTGGCTGCTGTTCAGGCCGGAGACGTAGCTGAGCAGCTGCTTGCTGGCGGTGTTGACCTCGACGCCGACGCCGTTCACCGCGCTGATGACGACGTTGTCGAGGCTGCCCTTGAGCTGGTTCTGATCGACGTCGTGCTGGTACTGGCCGACACCGATCGACTTGGGATCGAGCTTCACCAGTTCGGCGAGCGGGTCCATGAGGCGGCGGCCGATGGAGACCGCGCCGCGCACAGTGACGTCGTGGTTGGGGAACTCCTCGCGCGCGACCTCGCTGGCGCTGTAAATCGAGGCGCCGCTCTCGTTGACCATGAGCACCGGGATCGCCTTGGGCAGGCCGATGCGGTTGACGAAGGTCTCGGTTTCACGGCTGGCCGTGCCGTTGCCGATGGCGATGGCCTCGATCTTGTAGCGTTCGACCAGGTTGAGCAGCAGGGTCTTCGCGTGCATCAGGCTGTTGCCCTCGCCGAGCAGGTAGATGACATCGTTGAACAGCAGCTGGCCCTGGGCGTCGAGCACCACGACCTTGCAGCCGGTGCGGAAGCCGGGGTCGATGCCGAGCACGCGCTTCTGGCCGAGCGGTGCCGCCAGCAGCAGCTCGCGCAGGTTGTCGGCAAAGACGCGCACCGCCTCGGTGTCGGCCTTCTTCTTCGACTCCAAACGCGCCTCGGTCTCCATGCTCGCCGAGAGCAGGCGCTTGTAGCTGTCGGCCGCCGCCAGCTTCATCTGCGCCGTGCAGGCGTTGCCACCGCGGACAAAGAGGTTCTCCAGGATCTGGATGGCGGTTTCCTCCGGCGGCTGGATGCGCATGAGCAGGAAGCCCTCCTTTTCCCCGCGACGGATGGCAAGCATGCGGTGGCTGGGGATCGACTTGAGCGGCTCGCTCCAGTCGAAGTAATCGCGGAACTTCTGGGCGTCGGCCTCGCTGTCCTTGCCGAACATGACCTTGGACACCACCGTGCCCTGCTCGGCAAAGAGCTTGCGCAGCCCGGCACGCGCCTCCGCATGGTCGCTGATGCGCTCGGCGAGGATGTCGCGCGCGCCGGCCAGGGCGTCGGCAGCGTCCTTGACGCGCAGTTCCTCGTTCTCGTGGTCCGGGTTGACGAACTTGACGGCCTCGCCGTCGAGGTCGACCCCCGAGACGGTGAGGTTCGCCTCGATGAAATCGGCCAGCGGCTCCAGGCCCTTTTCCTTGGCGATGGTGGCGCGCGTGCGCCGCTTCGGCCGGAACGGCGCGAAGATGTCCTCCAGGCTGTTGAGCGTCTCGGCCTTGTCGATCTTCGCGCGCAGGACCTCGGTCATCAGCTTGCGCTCCTCGAGCGACTTGACGATGGCGGCGCGGCGGTCGTCGAGGGCGACCAGCTGCTCCATGCGTTCCTTGACGTTCTGAATCTGCACCTCGTCGAGCGAGCCAGTGGCCTCCTTGCGATAGCGGGCGATGAAGGGGATGGTGGCGCCGTCGGCGAAGAGTTTGGCGGTGGCGCCGACCTGGATCGCGCGCAGGCCGAGCTCCTTGGCGACGCGTTCGACGTGGGCGATGTTGAGATTGAGTTCGTTGGCGGCGGACATGCGGGAAATCGGGGGTTGGGA
>DAIUCN010000072.1:0-22015 GCA_036846165.1 Prosthecobacter sp. | reverse complement strand
GCTTGGGGGCCTCGGGTTTTGGGGTGTCTGGCGGCGGTGGTTGGACGGTTGGCGCTGTCACTGGCAGCGGCGGGGGTACAAGCACCGCTGGCGCGAGATTGGTGGAGGGACAAGGCGCGGTCCCTGGTTTGGCCTCGGTGGGTTGGGCGGGGGGTGCGACGGATCGCAGTGGCGTGGAGGGAGGTGCGGCCGCAGAGGCAGCAGGGCGCTTGCCGGCCCGGCCGGCTTCTTCAAGATCGGCGACCCGGCGCACCAGTCGCTGCTCGCGATCGAGGGCCAGCACCTGCTGCTCACGCAGTCGCTGCAGTTCCTCGCCGAGTTCCCGGCAACGTCCGCTGGCGTTGCGTGCGATACTCAGGGCGACGAAGGGCAGGGCGAGAATGCCCAGTGCCAGGAGTAGAAAAAACACCTCGATCATGCCGGCCAGTGTCTCAGGATTGGCGCGGCACGGAAATCGATTTTTCCGCGCCGACCATTGAGAAAATGCATGGCCTGCCTGCCCGGCTGAGGCTAGGATGACCGTCCCATCCTCCCACGACCATGTACTACCTCGGCATCGACAGCGGCACCCAGAGCAGCAAGGCGATTGTGCTCGACCTCGACAGCGGCGCGATCCTGGCCAGCGGCCACAGTGCCTACGACTTGATCGAAGGCCTGCCACCGGGGCACCTGGAGCAGCACCCGCAGGCCTGGGTGGAGGCGGTGCGCGACTGCGTGCGCCAGTGCCTGGACCAGCTCGGCCAGGAGCGTTCCAAGATCGCCGGCATCGGCGTCAGCGGCCAGCAGCACGGGCTCGTCGCCCTCGGCGCCGACGACCAGCCGGTGCGGCCGGCCAAGCTCTGGTGCGACACCTCGACGCAGGCGCAGTGCGAGGAGATCGCCCACCACTTCGGCGGACAGCCGGGCGTCATCGCCCTCGCCGGCAACGCCATGCTGCCGGGTTACACCATCCCGAAGCTGCTCTGGATGAAGCAGCGCGAGCCGGAGAACTTTGCCCGCACGACCTCGATCCTGCTGCCGCACGACTACCTCAATTTCTGGCTTACCGGCGTCAAGCGAATGGAGTTCGGCGACGCCTCCGGCATGGGCATCCTCAATGTGCGCACGCGCACCTGGTGCCGTGAGCTCTGCGACTACATTGACCCGCGCGTGCTGTCGATGCTGCCGCCGCTCGGTTCCTCGCGCGCCGTGCACGGTCGCCTGCGCCCGGAACTGGCGGCGGAATGGGGACTGTCGGCCGAGGTCATCGTCAGCGCCGGCGGCGGCGACAACATGATGGGCGCCATCGGCACCGGCAACATCAAGCCGGGCGTCATCACCGCCAGCTTCGGCACCAGCGGCACGCTCTATGGCGTCGCGGATGCCCCGGTGGTGGACGGCCAGGGTGAGGTGGCGGCCTTCTGCGACAGCACCGACCAGTGGCTGCCGCTCGTTTGCACGATGAACGTCACCGTCGTCACCGAGCAGGTGCGCGAGCTGTTCGGCTGGGACTTGAAGCAGCTCGAGGCCGCGGTCGCCAGCGCCCCGGCCGGTGCCGATGGCGTCAGCTTCCTGCCCTACCTGAATGGCGAGCGCACCCCCAACCTGCCCAACGGCAGCGGCGTGCTGCACGGCCTGCGCACCACTAACCTGACGCCCGCCCACCTCGCCCGCGCGGCGGTCGAGGGTGCGACGCTCGGCCTCGCCTACGGCCTGAAGCGTTTCCGCGACCTCGGCATGAATCCCTCCGAGATTCGCCTGACCGGCGGCGGCAGCAAGAGCGGTGTCTGGCGCCAGATCGCCGCCGACTGCTTCAACGCCGAGGTTGTCACCCTCAGCACCAGCGAGGGCGCCGCGCTCGGCGCCGCCATCCAGGCCGCCCATGCGCGGGCGAATGAACAGGCCGAGACGACGAGCTACGAGGAACTCTGCGCCCGCCTGGTCCGCCTCGACGAAACCACCCGCTGCAAACCCGATCCCGCGAAAGCCGCCCTTTACGCCGGCCAGCTTGAACGCCAGATGGACCTCACCGGCCGACTGAATCAGACGGGCTGGCTGTGAGGCGCGAATTGAGCTTGTCAAACTTGTCCGGGCGGCGGTGAATTGCGGCATGAGCCGAATCTCGCGTCGCCGTTTGCTCGCCGTCAGTTCCTGCGCTTTGCTGGCCCGGCGCTCCTCAGCACTCGAGGCAAGCCCGGCATGGAAGGACAGGCTGGAGGCCATCCGTTCCCAGCATGATTTGCCGGGACTCGGGGCGGCCATCGTCACGCCGCAGGGCTGTCAAAGCCTGGCGGTGACCGGGGTGCGCAAGAAGGGCGACAAGCCGCCCGTGACGCCCGAGGACCTGTGGCACCTGGGTTCCAACACCAAGGCGATGACGGCCACCCTCGCTGCCATCGCCGTGGAGGAGGGAAAACTGCGTTGGGACAGCACTCTCGGCGAGGTCTTTCCCCGGCAGAGAGACCTGAAAAAATCGCCGCTTGCCCAAGCCACCCTCACCCATCTGCTCAGCCATTGGTCCGGCCTGCCCGCCAATGCTCCTTGGGGCACGCTCATGCTCGGCGGCGGCAAAGTGCAGGCCCAGCGCGAAGCCGCCCTCGAGCTTGCCGCCCGCACGCCCGACCTGCCGCCACCCGGGCAAAAGCACGAGTATTCGAACTACGGTTACGCCCTCGCCGGACACATGCTGGAGGAAGTCTGGAATGCCTCCTGGGAGGATCTCATGCGCCGGCGCTTGTTCGCTCAGCTGGGCATTCAGAACGCGGGTTTTGGCGGCACTGGCAGGCCGAACAGGATCGACCAGCCCTGGCCGCACAATGGCAAGGGCGAGCCGATGCCGCAAAACGGCCCGCTGGTGGACAATCCCGCCGTGCTCGGTCCCGCCGGAACGGTGCACATGAGTCTGACGGATTGGGGACGTTTCGTGGCCGAGCACCTGGCGGGTCGCGCGGGCCGGGGCCGGCTGCTGAAAACCGCTGCCGCCTACCAGCACCTGCACACCGCCACCCAGCCGGGGGAAAACTACGCTTACGGTTGGATTGCCGTCGAGCGCCCCTGGGGTGGCAGGGTGCTCAACCACGCGGGCAGCAACACGATGAACCGCAGCGTCGCCTGGCTGGCGCCGGAGAAGGGCTTTGCCGTGATCGCCTGCACCAACACCGGCACCGAAGCCGCCAACCAAGCCCTCGACGATGTCGCCGGCCTGCTGATCCAGGCGCATCTCAAGGCTGGTGGGTGAGGCGCAGTGTCACCCCTCTCACAGCAGCTCCGCCACGAACCGGCCGGGATCAAAGGGCTGGAAGTCCTCGGCCTTTTCGCCGAGGCCGATGAAGCGGGTGGGGATGCCGAGTTCCTGCTGGATGGCGACCAGCACGCCGCCCTTGCCGCTGCCGTCGAGCTTGGTGACGATGACGCCGGTGAGCGGGATGGCCTTGTGGAATTCACGCGCCTGCTGCAGGGCGTTGCCGCCGGTGGTGGCATCGACCACGAGCAGCACCTCGTGCGGCGAGGTGGGGTCCTTGCGGCCGAGGATGCGGTGCACCTTTTTCAGTTCCTCCATGAGGTTGTGCTTGGTGTGCAGGCGGCCAGCGGTGTCGCAGAGCAGGTAGTCGGCACCGGTGCGGCAGGCGAGGTCGTAGGCCTCGAAGCAGACCGCCGCCGGATCGCCGTTGGGCGGACCCTTGACCATGGGAATGTGGAGTCGCTGCGACCACACCTCCAACTGCTCGACCGCCGCCGCGCGGAAGGTGTCGGCCGCGGCCAGCACGACCTTTTGGCCGTGGTCGTGCAGGTGCTTGGCAAGCTTGGCGGTGGAGGTGGTTTTACCGGTGCCGTTGACACCGACGAGGAGCAGGACCTTGGGCCGGCCTTCGAGCGGGGTCAGGGCGGGCACCTGCGCCGGCAGGATGGTTTTCACATGCTCGCGCGCCACCTGAACGATGTCGGCCCCGTGCAGCTTGCGGCCCTGGGCCTTGAGATCGTCGACGATGCGCAGCGCCAGGCGCGGGCCGAGGTCGCCGGCGACGAGGGCGGCCTCGAGGTCATCCCAGTCGATGTCGGGTTTGGTGAAGCGCTGGAGGAGGGATTTGAAAAAGCCGGCCATGGTGGGTGCGAGCCTTCTGCATAGGCGGGATTCGCCCGCCTGCCAGCGCGAAAGGCTGTGTCAGAGACCGGTGAGATCGACTTCCGCCTCGAGCGCGGCGCCGTCGAGCAGGTGCGCGACCAGATGCTGCGCCAGCCAGGGGGCGCGTAGCACGCCCTTGGAGGCGAGACCGCTGAAGCAGGCCTGACGGGATCGTCTGGGCAGGCGGCCGAGCAGGGCTTCGCGGCCGCGCACGATGGGTCGCACGGCGGTCTGGCGGTCCGTGACTTGGAAATCGACCCGCAGCAGGTCGCGCAGCTTCTGTTCCAGTCCGGCCAGCGCTTCCGGCGAAGGCGTGTGCGGATCGGTGAAGGGCACCTCGTAGGTGGGACCGGCGCGCAGGCTGCCATCGCCGCGCGGCACCAGCCAGCAGGCACCGCTGATGACGCGGCTTTCCCCACGTGTGTCGGCCTGCACGGTGAGGATGCTGCCGCGCGCCGATTGAAAGGGCACGTCGGCCAGTTCGGGCCGCTGCGCTGCCTGCCAGCCGGTGCACCAGACGGCGGTGGCAAACTCGGCGTCGCCCCAGCGCACGGCCTCCGGTGTCTCGTCGAGCGCCTCGACCTCGCCCGTGCGCCAGCAGCCGGCCGCTTCGAAAAAGGCGCGACTGGCCTGCAGGTAGGCGACCGTGTCGAGCCAGCCACCGGGGCGCTGTTCGAAGCCGCCAAAGGGCTGGGCAAAGACCTCCGGATTCACCAGCGGCTCGACCGGCGGTTGCAGGTAGGGCGCAAACTCGGGACGATGGCAGCGTTTGGCCCAGAGCCCGGCCTGCCACTCGCTGCGCAGCAGTCGCACGACCGGGGTTTCATGGTAAAAGGTGCGACCGAGCCGTGCCTCCAGGCTGCGGTAAAAGCCGACCGCCTCCGCGTGGAAGAGGTCGTAGCGCCAGCTCAAACCGAGCCGCATGCCGGTGATCGGCGTCACAAGACCGGCGGCGATTTTTGAGGCCGTCACCGGCGCGTCGCGATCGACCAGCAGAAACGGCTGGCCGCGCTCCCAGAGTCGCCAGGCCAGCGTCGTGCCGGCGAGTCCGCCGCCGAGGATCAGCAAGGGCCTCATGACGCGGCATCCGCCATGGCGGGCAGGGAAAACAGGCGGGCTGACATGGCTACCCCTTACGGGAAAAGTCGAACTTCGACAATGCTGGAAAGAAGGGTTTACCGGGCGCTGTAACTGGCATACCAGTTGTGTGCCATGGCCTCACCCACTCCCGTTCGTCTCCAGTCGCGCGCTTATGCAGAGCTTCGTCGCCTGATCAGTTCCGGCGAGTTTCCGCCGGGCAGCTTTCTCTCCGAGCGCCAACTTGCCGCCCAGTTGGGCATGTCGAAGACGCCGGTGCATGTTGCTCTTGAACGGCTTGAGGCCGATGGCTTTGTCACCATTTCCGCGCAGCAGGGCGTTGTCGTGCGCGGCCTCAGCGTGGAGGACATTGTCGATCACTACGAACTGCGCGAGGCGGTCGAATCCTGGGTCGTGCGCCGTTTGGCTGGCCGCCTCAAGCCAGCGCAGGCGGAAGAGCTGCGGACCAACCTCGAGAGCCAGTATCGGGCCCTGGCGGAAAAGGACCTGCGCGAACTGATGCGTCTTGACGAGCAGATGCACTACCTGTTCGCCAGCTATCTCGGCAATCGCGAGATCCTCTCGACCATGGAGCGGCTGCGCGACAAGATTCATCAGGTCATCCTGCGGGTCACCGACAGCGACCGCGCCCGCCCGGCGGAATCCACCGCCGAGCATGAGGCGATCCTGCGAGCGGTTCTGGAAGGCCGCGCCGATGATGCGGCCCGCCTCATGAACGAGCATCTCGAAGCCGGCAAGCGCCGCATCCTCAACCCCGAACGTTTTGCCTGAGATGCACGCAGGGGGGATTCAACATGTGTCAGGTCTGCGGCCGCCAAGTTGCGGGTGGACCGGCATGGGCCGCTCCTGTAGGGGCTTGCCGCCACTGCTGCTCCTTGCGGCGGCACAGCTCAACGCCGCCCCGGATTTCGCGCGCGATGTCCAACCGATCTTCGAAACCCATTGCCTGAAGTGCCATGGTCCGGACGAGCAAAACGGCGGCCTGCGCTACGACCGCAAGGCCGGCGCCCTGGCGCTTGCGGATTCCGGCCAGGCCGCTCTGGTCCCCGGCGATCCGGAACGCAGCGGCCTGCTTCAGCGCATCACCTCCACGCACAAGACGGAACGCATGCCGCCCAAGGGCGAACCCCTGTCGCCCCAACAGATCGCCTTGCTGCGCGACTGGATCGCCGCCGGGGCACCCTGGCCGGAGGAACCCGTCGCGGTGGCCGAAACCAAACCCGCCTCCACGCACTGGGCCTTCCAGCCCGTCGCCGAACCCCCGATTCCTGAGGTGCGTGACAAAACCTGGCCACTCAATCCCATCGATCATTTCATCCAGGCGAGGCGTGAGGCCGCCGGACGGACACCCGTTGCCGATGCAGAACCCGGGGTGCTGGTGCGACGGCTTGCGTATGCCCTGACCGGCCTGCCACCGGAACGCTTCGGCCTTGCGACATCGAATGTCGACCTGACTACCGCCACGGAAACCCTGCTTGCCAGTCCGCACTACGGTGAGCGCTGGGCGCGCCACTGGCTCGACTGGGTGCGCTATGCCGACACCGCCGGTGACAACTCCGACTACCCGATCCCGCAGGCACGGTTGTACCGCGATTACGTCATCGAGTCGTTCAACAAGGACCTGTCCTACGACCGTTTTCTCACCGAGCAGCTCGCCGGCGACCTCTTGCCTGCCGCAAATCAGGCCGAGAAAAACCGTCAGACCGTTGCCACCGGCTACCTCGCGTTGTCGCGTCGCTTTGGCTCACTCATCGAGCGTTATCCCTGGCATGTGACGATCGAGGACACCCTCGACAACCTGGGGCGCACAGTCATGGGCCTGACCCTGAGCTGCGCGCGCTGCCACGATCACAAGTTCGATCCGATCCGCATGCGCGACTACTACGGGTTGTACGGCATCTTCGCCAGCACGCGCTACCCGCAGCCCGGCCTGGAGCTGTTCAAGGCCCAGCATCACTTTGTGCCGCTGGTGCCGGAGGCGGAAGTCGCCGCCAAACTCGCGCCGTTCGCCGCGGAAACGGCCCGACTCGAGGTCGAACTCGACAAGCTGCTGGCGGAATGTGAGGCCATGGCGCGCGACAATGCCGCCCGCGAACGCACGGATTCCCTGGCCGAACAACGCCAGCGCAAGGAGGCGCTCGACAAGCACATGCTCCGTGCCCGCAAGGCCGGCGAGACCCTGGCGGCGCACCTGAAAAAGCAGCCGGTGCTGCCGACCGCCTATGCCGTGCGCGACGCCGTCCCGGCCAACGCCCGCCTGCAGTTGCGCGGCGAGCCCGAGCGGCCTGGCGCGGAGGTGCCGCGCAAGTTTCCCGACATCCTCGGCGGGCAAACTCTGCCTGCCGAGATCGCTGCGAAGACCAGCGGTCGCCTGCAGTTGGCGCAGTGGATCACCGATCCGAACAATCCCCTGACCGCCCGCGTCATCGTCAACCGGGTCTGGCAGCGCCACTTCGGCCGGGGCTTGGTGACCACGCCCAGCGACTTCGGCCTGCGCGGTGAACCGCCCAGCCATCCCGAGCTGCTCGACTGGCTTGCCAGCGACTTCCTGCGCCATGGCAGTTCGCTCAAGCACCTGCATCGTCGCATTCTCGGTTCGCGCACCTGGCGCCTGGCATCCGCCGACAGCGCGGACAACCTCGCGTCCGACCCCAACAACACCCTGTATTGGAAGTTCAACCGCCAGCGCCTCGACGCCGAGTCGCTGCGCGACACCCTGCTCCTGCTCGGGGGGCGGCTCGACCTGGCGCCGCCGCAGGAAGCCTTCCCATTCCCGCCGATGAAGGACTGGGGCTTCACCCAGCATCATCCCTTCAAGGCGGACTACCCCAGCGACAAGCGCAGCATCTACCAGATGACCAAGCGCCTGACCGCCTCGCCCTACCTGCAGACCTTTGATGGCGCTGATCCCAACGCCTGCACGGCCGTGCGCGACAGCTCGGTCACCGCCCTGCAGGCCCTGCACTTCCTCAACGACACCGGCGTGCACGCCGCGGCCGAGGGCATCGTGCAACGGCTGCTGCAGACCCCGCGCCCGGACGCGGCGCAGCTCGTGGTCCTGCACCATCGCCTGTTCGCCCGCGATCCCGACCCCGAAGAACAAACCCTGCTGCTCCGCCACCTCCACACTCTGAAGCAACAAACCGCCGACTCTGCCCAAGCCTGGGCTTCTTTGACGCGCTCCCTGCTGCGAACGAATGAGTTTCTGTATCTCGACTGACGCCATGAGCCTCACCCGCCGTTCCCTGCTCGCCCGCAGCCCGCTGCTGCTGCCCGGCGTGCTCTCCGATCTGCTCGCCGCGGAGGATCCGCTGGCACCGCGCCGCTCGCACACGCGCGCCAAAGCCAAGCGCCTCATCATGATCTACGCCACCGGTGGCGTCTCCCACATCGACACCTTCGACCCCAAGCCTGTCGCCAAAGGCCGTGACGGCCAGGGGCCGGACAAGCTGATGGGCAATGTGTTCGGTGCCGCACCCAACAAAAACTGTGGCACCGAGGTCAGCGACATCTTTCCGCACCTGCGCGGCGTCATGGACGAGATCTGCCTCATTCGCAGCATGAAGGCCTCGCACTTCGACCACAGCGAGGCAACGCTGGGCATGCACACCGGCTCGCCGACCTTCGCGCGACCGAGCATGGGTTCCTGGGTCAGTTACGGGCTGGGCACGCTCAACCAGAACCTGCCCGGCTACATTGTCATCTGCCCGCACCTGCCCTACGGTGGCACCCAGGTCTATGCGAGCGACTTCCTGCCCGCCGCCCACCAGGGCACGCGCGTCATCCCCGGCGACCAGCCCATCGCCAACCTGCAGTCGCCGCCGACGGCGAAGCCCCTGCAACCGCTCGAACTCGAGCTGACCCGCGCGCTCAACCGTCGCCACCTTGACGCTCGGCCCCACGACAGCGCCCTGGCCGCGCGCATCAAGTCCTTCGAAACCCCCTTCCAGATGCAGACCGCCGCGCCCGAGGTCTTTGATGTGGCCCAGGAACCCGAATCGATCCGCCGTCTCTACGGCCTCGACCGCAAGCTCAAAGGGCCCGGTGCCGACTTCGGCTGGCAATGCCTGGTCGCTCGCCGGCTCGCCGAGCGCGGGGTGCGGTTCATTGAACTGATCGACACCGGTTCGCGGCCGAACTGGGATTCGCACGGCGAGATGCGCGAGCATGCCGACCTCGCCTACAACGTCGACCAGCCCACCGCCGCACTGATCACCGACCTCAAGCAGCGCGGCATGCTCGACGAGACCCTCATCCTGTGGGCCACGGAGTTTGGTCGCACACCCTGGCGCGAGGGCAAGAATGGCCGCGGCCATCACCGCGACTGCTTCAGCGTCTGGGTGGCCGGCGGCGGCTTCAAGACCGGGCACGTGCACGGTCGCACCGACGACATCGGCAAGTATGCCGAAGAGGATCCGGTCGAGGTGCACGACCTGCATGCCACCCTGCTGCACCAGCTGGGGCTCGACCACGAAAAGCTCACCTACCGCCATGCCGGCCGTGATTTCCGCCTGACGGATGTGCACGGCCGGGTGATGACGGAGTTGCTGGCTTGAGCCAAGTGGCTGTCACGCTCGGAGTGACGCGTCTGGTGTCGCGGGTGAGACCGTCTTGCCCCAAGAATTTTTGTACTCCAGCGTTCCATTCCGTCGCCCGTGGCGTTCCAGTCTGGAACTTCGAGATCGGTTTTCGCGCCGCAAACCCTGCCTCCTTCTTCTCATGCGCTTCTTCCTTGTCCTGCTTTTCTTGATGTCCGGCGCGTTTGAGTCTGCGGCAACCGCCTTCCCCGTCCACTGGGGCGAGCCGCCGCGTCTGGCGACCCGCGATTTTCGGCCGCTGCCCGGCGGTTACGGCCAGGGCAGTGGCACGCTGGCGAAGTGGATTCAGGACAACCTGACGCGCGATGCGACGGAGCCAGGCGACGGCCAGATCACGATGGCCGGCGAGCGTCGGCAGTGGCACAAGGTCACGCTTTCCCTGAGTGGCCCGCTGGCCCGCGAGACGGACACGGAGCTGAATCCCTTCCTCGACTACGCATTTGAGGTGACCTTCCAGCATGAGTCCGGCGGACCGGCTTTCCGTGTGCCGGGACATTTCGCCGCCGACGGCCACGCCGCCGAAACCGGGGCGTCTTCGGGTCGCATCTGGCGCGCGCACTTCAGCCCCGATCGAACCGGTCGCTGGAGTTATCAGGTGAGTTTCCGGCAGGGCACGCGCGCAGCGATCAGCGCTCAGGGCGTCGAACTGAAACCCTGGCATGGCTTGAAGGGATCCTTCGACATCGAGCCAAGCGACAAGACCGGTCGTGATTTCCGCGCCCACGGCCGCTTGCGTTATGTGGGCAAACACCACCTGCAGTTTGCCGGTTCGCAGCATTATTTTCTCAAGGCCGGTGCCGATGCTCCCGAGACCCTGCTGGCCTATGCGGATTTCGATGGCACGGAGACGCGCAAGCCGGCCAAGGCGCCGCTGAAAACCTGGCAGGCCCATGAACGCGACTGGCGTGAGGGCGATCCCGTCTGGCAGGGCGGCAAGGGCAAGGGGCTCGTGGGCGCCCTCAACTACCTGGCCGGCACGGGCTGCAACGCCTTCTCCTTTCTGACCTACAACGCCGGCGGCGATGGCGACAACGTCTGGCCCTTTGTCGGTCGCGACGCCAAACGCCACTACGACTGCTCCAAGCTCGACCAGTGGTGCATCGTCTTCGATCATGCCACAACCCTCGGCCTGTTCTGCCATTTCAAGCTGCAGGAGACCGAGAACGACGACCACCGGCTCGGCCACGGTCGCAAGGCGGCGAACGTGGCTGAATCGCTCGACGGCGGCGCGCTCGGCATCGAGCGCAAGCTCTACCTGCGCGAGATGCTTTCGCGCTTCGGCCACTTGCTGGCATTGAACTGGAACCTCGGCGAGGAAAACACCCAGACGCCCGGGGAGCAGCGCGACATGGCTCGCTGGCTGGCCGAGGTGGATCCCTACCAGCACCTGCGGGTCATCCACAGCTATCCGGATGAGCAGGATCGCGTGTATCCGCCCCTGCTCGGCGAGGCCAGTGACCTCACCGGCGCGTCGCTGCAGAATGCCTGGAACCAGACGCATGCGCGCACCCTGCAGTGGTTGCGCGCTTCGGCGGCGGCCGGCAAACCCTGGGTGGTGGCGAACGATGAGCAGGGCGGTGCCGACACCGGCGTGCCACCCGATCTGGGGTATCAGGGCTACGCCGGCAAAACGCGCGAGGGCAAGGTCGTGCAGACACCCGATGACATCCGCAAGCACACGCTTTGGGGCAACCTGATGGCCGGTGGCGCAGGGGTGGAATACTACTTCGGCTACCAACTGCCGGAGCATGATTTGGCCTGCGAGGACTGGCGCAGCCGCGATCAGTCCTGGCGTTGGGCAGCCCTGGCCCTGCGGTTTTTCGAGGAGCAGGCGATCCCCTTTCAGGACATGACGAATGCCAATGCCCTGATCGGCAACGCCAGCAACGACAACCGCCGCTACTGCCTCGCCCAGTCCGGTGAACTCTACCTGATCTACCTGCCCGAGGGCGGCGCGACCGATCTCGACCTGGCCGGCGCGGAGGGGCGCTTCCATCTGCACTGGTTCAACCCGCGCAACGGCGGCCCGCTGCAGCCGGTGCCGGACAGGCTCCAGGGAGGTGCCACCGTGCGACTGCAGGCGCCCGATGCCGAGGACTGGCTCGCCGTGGTGCGTCGGGCGCCCTGAGCCTCCGCAAGAAGGCGCTTGAGTCTCGGGCGCGGTGCCGGCATGCTGGCGGTCTCATGAAACGCTTCTGGATCCTCTGTCTCTGCCTCGCCACGGCGGCCTCGGCCGTCACGCCGGACGGCAAGCGCAAGCTGGTGCTCATCGCCGGCAAACCCTCGCACCCGCCGGGCATGCACGAGTTCCGCGCCGGCACGATGCTGCTGGAAAAATGCCTGGCCGCCGTGCCAGGACTCGTCGTCGAACGCCATGAGATGGGCTGGGTGACCGATGAGGCGACGTTGGCCGACGCCGACGCGGTGGTCATTTATGCCGACGGCGGCAAGGGCCATCCGGCGGTCCAGGAAAACCGTCTGGAAACCCTGCGCGCCTTGACCGCCAAGGGCGTCAGCTTCGGCGTCATGCACTACGGGGTCGAGGTGGTGCCCGAGCTTGGCGGTCGCGAGTTCCTGCAGTGGGTCGGCGGCCACTACGAAAACGCCCACTCCTGCAACCCGATCTGGGAGCCGAAGTTCGACCGCCTGCCTGAGCATCCCATCACCCGCGGCGTGCAGCCCTTCCAGATTGAGGACGAGTGGTACTTCAACATGCGCTTCCGTCCGGCCTTTGGCGACGGCATTGCGTCGGCCGAAGACGCCGGCACACGCTTCACGCCGCTGCTGGTCGCCGCGCCCTCCGACGCCACCCGCGACGGTCCTTATGTCTATCCCAAGGGACCCTACCCGCACATCCAGGCGGAAAAGGGCGCACTCGAAGCGATGATGTGGTGCGTCGAACGGCCCGATGGCGGCCGCGGCTTCGGGTTCACCGGCGGGCACTTCCATCGCAACTGGGGCAATGAAAACTTCCGCAAGACGGTGCTCAACGCCCTGGTCTGGATCGCCAAGGCCGAGGTGCCGGCGGCGGGCGTGGCTTCGACGGTGAGCGACGAGGAACTCGGCCAGAACCTCGATCCCAAGCCGGCGCCCAAGGCGAAGAAGGCGGCGCTGACGACCCCGAAAATCTTCGAGCGCGTTGCCGCGCGCTGAGCCCGTTTTTCCGACCCCATTGCGCCTCTCTCTTTCCACCTGCTGGAACAGTCACCGCCACACGGACGGCCGCGCCCTGGCGGCCGAGGCGCGCGAGCTGGGCTTCGAATGGATCGAGGTCAGCCACGGCACCCGGCTGTCGCTGCTGCCCGGCCTGCTCGAGGCCGTGCAGGCCGGCGAGATCCGGGTCAGCAGCCTGCACAACTTTTGTCCTGCGCCGGTCGAGGTGATGATCGACGCGCCGGACGCCTATGAGTTCACCTCGGCCAGCGCCGCCGAACGCGAGCGCGCCCTGACCCTGACCCGGCGCACGCTGGAAATGGCGGTGCGCTTTGGCACGGATCGGGTCGTCGTCCATCTCGGTCGCCTGCCGCTGCCAGACTTCACGGCACGCCTCGAAAACATCGCCCAGGATGGCGGGCTCTATTCCCGCGCCTACTGCGCCTTGAAGCTGCAGTTGGTCGCCGAGCGCGCCAAAGTCGCGCAGGCCGGACTCGACCGCGTGCGCACGGCGCTCGACGCCCTGCTGCCCGATTGCGAAAAGCACGGCGTCCGCCTCGGTCTGGAAACCCGCAGCCACTTCGAGCAGATCCCGAGTCCCGAGGAACTGCCGCGCCTGCTCGCGCACTACGCCGAGTGCCCATGGATCGGTGCTTGGCACGATTTCGGTCATGTCCAGCGACAGGCGAATCTGGCGCTCGTTGATCACGCCGCTTACCTGACTGCCCTTGCGCCGCGCCTCATCGGTTGCCACGTTCACGATGTGCGCTGGCCGGCGCGCGATCACCGGGCGCCTCTGAGCACGGGCGGCGTCGACCTGCCCGGCCTGCTGCCCTTGGTGCCGGCCGGTGTGCCGCTGGTCTGGGAAGTGAGTCCGAGCCAGAAGCGCGAGGACATGCACGCCGCCCTTGATCTCTGGCGCACGCGCTTTGGCTGAATCCCGTCCTCCTGTAAGAACCCCGACCTCCTGCCCGTTCGCACCCTCCCCATGAAGTTGCTCCCCGCTCTCGCCGCCCTCGCCCTGCCGCTGTTCGCCGCCCCGCAGGATGACCAATATGTTCTCGGTCCCGACTCCCAGGTGCAGCCCGGTGTGCCGCAGGGCAAGGTGACCCAGATGCCGGCCTGGACCGATTCGAAGATCTTTCCGGGCACCACCCGCGACTGGTGGATCTACGTGCCGGCCCAGTACGACAAGGCCAAGCCGGCCGCGGTGATGGTGTTCTGCGACGGCGCCGGCTTCGTCAAACCGGACGGCCAGTTCCGTGCGCCGGTCGTCTTCGACAACCTTATCGCCAAGGGCGAGATGCCGGTGACGATCGGCATCTTCCTCCAGCCCGGCGTCTTCCCGACCGAGCAACCCGGTGCCAAGCCGCGCAGCAACCGCAGCTTTGAGTACGACTCGCTCGGCGACCTCTACGCGCGCTTCCTGCTCGAGGAAATCCTGCCGGCCGTGGCCAAGGATTACAACCTCAGCACCAACCCCGACGAGCGCGCCATCTGCGGCAACAGCAGCGGCGGCATCTGCGCCTTCACGGTCGCCTGGGAACGGCCCGACGCCTTCCGCAAGGTGGTCAGCCACATCGGCAGCTTCACCAACATCCGCGGCGGCCATGTCTATCCGGCGCTGATCCGCAAGACCGACAAAAAGCCGATCAAGGTCTTCCTCCAGGAAGGCAGCAACGACCTCGACAATCAGTTCGGCAACTGGCCGCTCGCCAACCAGGACATGGCCGCGGCGCTGAAGTTTGCCGGCTACGACTTCAAGTTCGTCATGGGCGAGGGCACCCACAATGGCAAGCATGGCGCCGCCATCCTGCCCGACACCCTGCGCTGGCTCTGGGCCAAGTGAGTTCGCCGGTCCTGTCATTCGATCTTCACCCCCGCTTTCCCATGTTCCGTTCCGCCCTCGCCTGCCTTGTCCTCGCCGCGCCGCTGGTCGCCCAGGACACCTCCCTGCACGAATACCTCATCGACGGCGAACCCTGGCGCGAGGCCGCTTCGGGCTATGAGTTCACGGATGGTCTCTGCGTCGATGCCGAGGGCCATCTGTACTTCACCGACGTCAAGGCCGGCAAGGGCATCTACAAGCTCGATGCCGCCACCGGCAAGGTGTCGCTCCATCTCGACAACCTGCCCGGCATCAGCGGCCTGCAGCTCGGGCCCGACGGCCGGTTTTATGCCTGCCACAACCGCGAGCAGCGTGTCATCGCCATCAGTCGCCAAGGCGAGGTCGAGGTGCTGGTCACCGGGGTGAAATGCAATGACCTGGTCGTCAGCAAAAAGGGCCACGTGTACTTCACCGAGACGCCGACCCAGAGCATTCACTGGATCACGCCCGACAAAAAGCACCATGTTGCCGATCAGGGCCGGGTGGCCAAGCCGAATGGCATCACGATCACGCCCGACGAGGCGACCCTGGTCGTCTCCGAACACGGCGGCAAGCACGTCTGGGCCTGGCAGATCGGCGCCGATGGCAGTCTGTCGGGCGGCGCGCCCTTCATGACGATGTGGCTGCCGGTCGGCAAGGAAACGGCGGCCGGCGACGGTGCCACCACCGAGGCCAAGGGCCGCATCTTCGTCACCACCGAACTCGGCGTGCAGATCTTCGATCCCGCCGGTCGCCTCGCCGGCATCATTGCCAAACCGGTCGCCAACGGCAAGGTGGTCAGCGCCGAGTTCGCCGGCAAGGACCACAACATCCTTTATGTCGCCGGCGGCGGCAGCCTGTTTGCGCGCAAGCTCAAGGTGAGCGGGTACTTCCGCTGAAACTCGGTGGACGCGGGCAGGGACCGCGTGGTTCCCGCAGGTCGCTGCCCCGCGCTGCAGCCAAGACTGCGGGGTCAAGGAAACGCCTTCTCCAGCGCCGCGACGTTGGCGGCCATCACGGAGAAAAAATCGCCCTCGTCCGGCTGATTGCCGCAGGGGTCAAAGACGACCGAGCGAATGCCGAGGGCTTCTAGCTTGGCGACGCTTTCCCGGGCGGGTTCACCCTCCCAGACCATCCACTTCGCCGGGTGCTTGGCGAGCAGGGCCTGCAATTCGGTCATGGCCTTGTCGTCCGGCACGGTTTCCGGTTCCCAGAGCACGGACTGCAGGTGGAAACCGTAGCGGCGCGCCCAGTAGTGGTAGACCGGGTGTGAGGCGACCAGCGGCGCCTTGGCCAGGCGTTCGCCGACCTTGAGCAGGCGGGCGTCGAGGGCTTCCAGTTCGGCTTTCAGCGTGGTGAAACGACCGTCGATCGCCGCTGCCTGATCGGGCAGCCGACGAACAAGGGCGGCACGTACGGCCTCGGCCTGCTGCACTGCCTGGCTGAGGTCGATCCAGGTGGTGAAGGCGGTGCCGGCATGGCTGTGTTCGCCCTCGGGACCGTGACTGTGCGGGGCGCTGTCCTCGATCTGGATGAAGCGGTCCTTGAAGGCGGCCGAGGTATCGACGCTGCGCGAGGTTGGCAGGCTGGCTTTCTCCGTCCACTTCGAATAGGTGGCGCCGTTGAGCAGGATGAGGTCGGCCTGCTGGAAGGCCGTCAGCGCCGCGTCATCCGGCTGCCAGAAGGCCGGGTCTTCGTCGGCGGGCGCGGGAAACACCGCCTCGATGGCGTCGCCACCGAGGCGACTGGCGAAGGCGTGCAGCGGGTGGTTGACCGACAGCACCCTCGGTTTGCCGCTGGCCGGGGGAGTGGCGGCGGGTTCGGCGGGCTTGCAGGCGGCGAGCAGGAGCAGCGGCAGCAGGAGGAGGGTTTTCATGCCGGAAACCAAACGCGGTGGGCAGGGTATTGCAAGTGGCGGTGGAGCGGGCCGCCTGGTCCTTGAAGCGCGAGTGTGCCGAAGGTCACTCGCTTCGAGCATGCGCAGGTGGTTCGCCTTCACCGCGTCACCACCAGCACGATGGCGGCCATCATGAGCAGGGCACCGGCCATTCGCCAGCGCAGCACGCGCCCGCCGAGGTGCTGTTCCTGGTTGCGGAACCAGTGGCCGACCAGCCAGACCATGGCCACGCTGAGCAGGCCGCGCGAGGCATAGACGACGTTGGCCGAGGCGGCCTGGCCGTGGATGGCGAGGGTGCTGACGAAGGCGATGCTTTGCAGGCCGAGCACGATCGAGCCGCCGCAGAGCCAGCGCCAGGCCGGCGGGCGAATGGCACTGAGCGGCGCGGAGAAGCGGAAGACCAGGCCGAAGGACAAAATGGCATTGATCCAGAACACGCAGGGCAGCAGTCGGCCGGCCCCCCAGTGCGGTCCCCATTTCTGCACGAGCACGTCGAACACCGCGAAGCAGATGGCGCCGAAGCCGCCCGCGGCCAGGGTGATGCCGAGACCGCGCGGCGAGGCGCCGCCGCCGCTGCGGTTGAGGAAGGTCAGGCCGAAGACGCTGAGCACGCAGGCGACCCAGAGCCGGGCGTCG
This sequence comes from Prosthecobacter sp., assembly GCA_036846165.1. Lineage (GTDB taxonomy): Bacteria > Verrucomicrobiota > Verrucomicrobiia > Verrucomicrobiales > Verrucomicrobiaceae > Prosthecobacter. The sequence goes on along the minus strand of DAIUCN010000072.1, from coordinate 4,664 downwards.
ATGTGATCGCCGGTGAGGAAGGGGGCGAGCAGCGCGACCAGCACCACCTTCAGGCCGAACACCGGCACGGCGACCGAGACATCGCCCTTCTCCAGGGCGAGGAACTGGGAGATCTGGCCGGCGAACAGGCAGAGGGCGATGACGCCGGGCTGCCAGAGCAGCTCGCGCTCGATCGGCGGGCCGCCGAACAGCCAGAGGGTCGAGAACAGCACGGCGACAATCAGGTTGGCGACGAAGGTCGTGCGCCACAGGCCGATCCCGTACTCGCTGGAGCGCTTCAGGGCGAGGGCGCCGAAGGCGTAGAGCAGGGCGGCGAGGAAGGGATAAACGATCGTCGGGGCGGGCACAGCGTGCGGATAGCACAGCTTGCCGCGGCCGGCGCGGGAAATCACACCTCTGCATCATTCCTTTGCGTCCGGCCGGGTTTGCGTGAACACCTGTCGGTCATGTCCACGTCCCCCCTCATCCTCGGCACCCGCGGCAGCGAGCTCGCGCTGGCGCAGACGCGCACCGTCACCGAGGGCCTGCTGGCCGCCCACGCCGGCCTGACCGTCGAGCGCAAGATCATCCAGACCAGCGGCGACAAGCGCCAGGACCTGCGCTTTTCCGAGTTCAACGAGGTCGCCAACGTCGACAAGGGCATCTTCATCAAGGAACTCGAAACCGCCCTGCAGAACGGCGAGGTCGATGCCGCGGTGCACAGCCTGAAGGACGTGCCCTCCGATCTGGCGCCGGGGTTTGTCATCGCTGCCGTGCTGCCGCGCGCGCCGACCGAGGATGTGCTGGTCACCGCCGCGCCGCACACCCTGGAAAGCCTGCCCGCCGGCGCCCGCGTCGGCACCAGCAGCGTGCGCCGCGCCGCGCAGCTGCGCTGGCTGCGACCCGACCTGCAGGTGGTTGAAATCCGCGGCAACGTGCCGACCCGGGTGAAGAAGGTGCTGGGCGAGGGCGCGCTCGACGCCGTCCTGCTCGCCGCCGCCGGCCTGCAGCGGCTCGGCCTGCTTCTGGGTGAACGCCTCGTGCTGGACGGCATCGAACTGCACGCGCACGTGCTCGATCCCGTGCGCTTTTTGCCGGCCGCAGGGCAGGGGGCCATTGCCATCGAATGCCGCGCCGGCGACAGCGCCAGCATTGAGCGCGTACGCGCGCTCAACCATGATGACACCGAGGCGCGCGTCATCGCCGAGCGCGAGTTCCTGCGCTTGCTCGGCGCCGGTTGCCAGACGCCGGTCGGCGCCCGCACCTGGATCGAGGCCGGCAGCCTGCACATGGCCGTGCGCGTCTTCAACGAGGCCGACCTGTCCGCGCCGCCGGTGGAAAAGCTGGCGAGCCGGTCGGTCGCCGAACCGCGGCAACTGGCCGCCGAGTTGGCGCGCGGGTTGGAGAAGTGAAGGGTGTGGGCCGCGCGCCCTCCAAGGTTCGCGAGTCGCCAGCGAAGATCGCCAGTGACTCCGAAAAAAACCGGTCGCCCCGCCAGCTGGCGAAGCGACCGGTCAGAGTGTCGAAGCGGCCCTTACTTCACGACCGGGCGCAGCACCAGGTTTCGGTAGTCGACGTTGGTGTGGTCGCCCTGCAGGAAGATCGGCCCCGGCTTGAACTCGTCGCTGGTCAGCGCGCCGCCGGTGCAGCCGAGCACGGGCTGGTTGTCGATGATCGTCGCGCCGTTGAGGATGACCGTCAGGTGGCGGTCGACCAGGGTGATGTCGAGCGTCTGCCATTCGCCGATGGGTTTTTCCGCGGCCACGGCCGGGGTGATGCGGCTGTACAGGGCGCCCATGTGGTGGGAGTCGAGCGGCTTGCCGAAGCTTTCCATGACCTGCACCTCGTAGATGCCGCGCAGGTAGACGCCGCTGTTGCTGGCCTCCTGGGTGCGCACTTCCAGCTTGAGGTTGAAGTCCTCGAATTCGGCATCGGTGCGCAGGTTGCCGAAGTGTTTGCCGGGCTCCTTGACGACGCGGTTCATGAGCACGCCCTCCTCGACCTTCCAGCCGTTGAGATCGTCCGGCTTGATCAGGCGCCAGCCGCTGAGGTCCCTGCCGTTGAAGAGGGACACCGGTTCGCCGAACTTCACCTTGGCGAGGTCGGGGCGTGGCGGCAGGGCCGGGATGCGCTTGCCGGTGAATTCGGATTCGCCGAAGGCCTTGCCGTCGGGCCGGGTTTTCACCGTGGTGCCCGTGAGCGTGTCGCCGCTGGCCTGGACGGTGAGGGTTTCCGTGATCGTCTCGCTGATCTCGGCGCCGGCCTTGTCCTTGCGCTTCGCCTGCGAGAGGCGGGTGACGAGCAGCTTGCCGTCCTTGAGTTTGGCACCCTGGGTGGGCACGACGCTGCCGCCGCCCCAGAGCACGCTGGCGCTGAGCGTGCCGTCCTTGTCTTCGACGCCGAGCCAGCCGGCGCGACCCCCGGGCAGGTCGAGCGCCCAGCGGCCGAGGTAGGGGTTGTCCGCCGCAGCGGCGCTGAGGGTGAAGGCGGCCAGGGCCGTGAGAAGTCGAAGGGGATGGATCATGGCAGTTGGGTTGGGGTGGCAGTGTGGACCGCTGTCGCGCGGATGGAAAGCGGAGATCGGCGGTGATGCGCGAACAAAGTTGGCGACAGCGCAGAAGTACGCCATACTGCGGCTCCCTCTCACAACATGACCGAACCCGAAGCGACACCCGAAACGCCTGTGCCACCCGGACAGGTGGACCTCTCCGATCTGCGCATGATGCCAGCCTGGGTCGCCGGCATGGGCGGCAGCAGCAACCTTGCGAAATATGAAGAGCGCGAGGAGCGCGGTCCGCGTCCCGGCGGTCGCGACCGACGCGAGGGTGGTCCGCGTCGTGACGGTCCTCCCGGCCCGCGCCGCGATTTCGGCGGCCAGGGCGGTCCGCGCCGCGACGGCCCGCCGCAACGCCGCGACGGCCCCCCCGGCCCGCGTCGGGATGGCCCTCCGGGACAGCGCCGCGACGGCCCGCACGGAGAACGCCGCGACCGTCGCGAGGGTCCGCCGCGTCGTTTCGATGATCGCCCGCAGCGCGAGTGGGTGGAGATTCCGCGTGATGTCCAAGTCATCATTGAGCCGCGCGACAGTGCCGCCGAAGCCCTTGCCGCGCACATCCGCGCCAGCGGCCACGCCTTCAGCATGTTCGACGCCGCCCGCCTCGTGCTGGCCGATCCCGAACGCTTTCAGGCCCGCTTCAGTTGCGCGCCGGAACGCACGCAGGGCTTGTTCCAGACGACCGCCGATGGTGGCCTCTTCCTCAGCCGCGACGAGGCGCTGGCCCATGTCCTGCGCGGACCGGCGCTGGAGAGCTACTATCGCGTTGAGGAGATCGAGCTTGAGGAGCCGAAGGGCGATTTCAAATCGATCGCCGTCTGCGGCTACTCCGGCGAACTGCTGGCGCCGCCGAACCATCACAGCTTCCAGACCGCCTTGATCCGCCTGCACCGCGAGCGTTTTGCGAATCTGGCGCTTGAGGACTACAAGCGCCGCGTGCGCATCGAGACCAGCCCGGAAATCGTCGCCCAATGGAAGGAACAGCAGCGCAAGGGTCAGCGCTGGGTGCACACCCGCGAGGCCGAGGGCGTCGAGCCGGCCACCTTCAGCAATCGCGCCGAAATGGAGGCGCATTTCCGTCGCGTCCATGGTGATGCCGCCTGCACTGAGGTGCGCGAGGCGGTGTTTGCCAGCAGCGCCGACAAAACCCGCCTGTCCCAGGCGCTCTTCCTGCTGCTGCGCCAGGCGGTCGACACCGCCCGCAAGCATCTGTTTGAGATGTCGCAAAAACTCGGTGGCGGCTTCGAGCGCCGCGGCCTGAAGCTGTTCAAGCGCCGCGCCGGCAAACTCTTCGTCAGCCGCGTCAAACCGCGTGCGGTTGATCCTGGCGTCGTGTTCTCGGAGCGCGTCGCCCGCATCGTCGAACTGCTCAAAACCGCCCATGGCCTGCCCTTGACGGAACTCGTCGAAAAGATCGTACCGACCGCCGCATCCGGCCCCGACGCTGCCAAACCGCCGATCAGCGACGAGCAGGTTGCCGTCATCAAGGATGTTCGCTGGCTGGCCAACGAAGGCTATGTTATTGAATATTCCGACGGGATGATCTTCCTCGGCGTTCAGGGCGAACCCGCCAAGCCGAAGTCGGAAGCGGCAGCTTCAGCGGGTGCCCCAGGGGCCTCGGAGGCTGCCGGGGAAGCCGCCGAGGCACCACCCGCCAGCGAAGAAGGTGCCGCTCCGGAAGCTGCAACGGCGGGCGTTACCACCGAGGCCCGGGAAGCCGAACCGGAAGTTCAATCGGTCGAACCCACCGCTGCTGAGTCTGTCGCCCACGAAACGGCCGAGCCATCGAGCCCGCCCGTGGAAACCGGGGCTGATGAGGCTTCGCCGACTGCTTCCTGAGGTCGAAAGATCGACCGGAATTCTGGTTGCCATCCCCAACAAAGCAACGCAAACTCGCCGCTCTTTTCCTCCGGTTGCCCGACCGGAGGATGTTTCCGCGAAAACACGCCAAACCTCACGAGCCATGTCTGCGAAAAAGAAGCCCGCGCCCAAAGCTCCCGCCAAGCCCGCCAAGAAGCCCGCCGCCAAAGCCGCGGTGAAGGCGGCACCCGCCAAAAAGCCGGCGGCCAAGGCGCCGGCCAAGCCCGTGAAGAAGGCATCCGCCCCGAAAAAATCCCCCCCTGTGAAAAAA
>DAIUCN010000071.1:0-22085 GCA_036846165.1 Prosthecobacter sp. | reverse complement strand
ACGACCGTCCTGCCGGGTTCTTATGACCTGTCCAACTTTTCAGGGGGACGCTCCAGCGGCCAGTTGCTGGGCGGGTTGTGACCGCCGAGGCCGCTGAAATGATGCAGGTAGGGGGCGTCCTCGGCGAACTTGACGTAGAAACGCGCGAACACCCGTTCGCGGATCGGATCGAGTCGCTTGTAGAGATGGCCGCCGGTGTTTTCGCCGAGGGTGGCGGTCACCTGCAGGCAGGTGCGACCCGCACTCGCCGCGGGAACATCGGCCGCAAACTCGAGCACCCGGCCGTCCTTGTTTTCCACCTCGTTCCAGCGCTGGCGCAGGGTGTCGAGCGAGCCGTGCTCAAAGTCCTCGGTGAGCAATACGGCCGGATGGTGGGCGATGCCGGCATCGCCGGGATGCGCCTTGGCCAGACCGTGCCCGGAAGGCAGCGGCTCCAGCGCCAGGCTGCTGACCGTGAGCCCGAGACCGGCGGCGAAGAAGACGAGTTTCATGATCCGAGAAAATATTCGCCGCGGCTATTTAGCATCTAATTTCTTCCATTTGCTGAGGAAAATTTGTTTTACTTGCTCAAGCGTAAACTCTCTATCGCTATCAAATTCCTCATTTACACCCAAATCAATCTCATTTTCATCATCATTTAACGCCTTAGCAAGAATATCAAGAGGAACTACATCATTAATGGATAATATGCCGTTATCTTGCCACACCCAACATGCCTGTTTATGCCCTTCACTTGACCTGAACGCACAACCATTAACAAGAAAGTGAAGCGCAGCCTTGTTGTCTCTCTCAATAAGATCCTGCACCCTTCTTTTAAACCCGCTCTCCTCCACGTTTCTTCTTATCGACCACACCATCTGGCATATCATATAGTTGCTCTCTGGCAAATGCCCCTTTTCATAACGGACCAAGCTCTGCTCAGCGAGCTTTATGTCAAGCGGTGAATCTCTGTACTTGTTTTTGCCGTGCGTTGCCTTTTGTTTATTGAAGACGTACTCGTTTGGTATTGAGTCCGAAACTAAGAAGTTAAACTCGAGGTCGCCGCTACTATCAAATAGTTGAACCGCTAGATTCATTCTGCGTTCATATGGTCCTTCACAGCAAATACATTCGGCCACAATCGAAGCCAGTCTGCTTCGTATATTGTTTGGTTTAATATTTGGATCGGAGTCTATAGTAAAGTCTACTTGCGCAGCCAATTTGGCCAGAATAATAAGAGGATTATGCCGATCGCTCGCATCCTTCAATGATCTTCGGAGTTTATTCAGAAATGCATTGGCATAATCTTTTGCGAGATGGCTTTTCAAGGCGAGCAAAGAACACTCTGTCGAGTCTTTACTTTGCGCACTCGTAATCCAATCAGTAACAACAGCATCATGCACATCGCGCCTATGAACAGCTCCGGAATAATATCTCCAAAAATAATCTGGCGAGCATATAAATTTATGCTGTTTATGATATTCATTTGTGCTTTGATCTGAAGCATTGCCATGTAGTTGCGGCAGCCACTGCAGGAATGCATCCTTCACTCGTGAACAGAGCGCGCTTATTTCTCCCGTGCTCGGTATAGGCTCACCCGTAGTTAATTTTATTAACTCGTTCAAAGCAAAATTTGCATTTGCCATCCTCTGCTTTTGAGAAATGGTTTTTACTGAATCCATGAACTCTGGCAACTTGCGGTAAACCTTCGGATGGAGTAGACGCGTTGCTTCTAGTAGAAGTACATCGCCAGGATTAACTTCACGGGGAAGCAGTGAGAGCGCAAATATATAAGCGTTTTCGATCGACTTGATCGTTCTTGGTGTGGTGATGAATGGCAAGTGGAGGTTTCTGAAAATATTGCGAGCTCGTTCCATACTGCTTACATCTTCGGATGCGCCAGAACGAACTAAAGCCGACGCAAAGCGTTCGAATGCATACTCTTCGAAGATATCATCAGGAATCTTGGGGACGGCCAATTGAACGTTTACGATTTTCTCGATGTATTTTCTGCCAGCTTCGGCCGTCCCTCCTATGCGATTTCCTATAATTTCACTGACGTGCTCATCATCCATAGTTATGATGAAGGTAGTATTAGGGAGATCTGCGGTCAGCTTTAGTGATCTGAATAGGAGTAAAACTTCGTCAGGATCAAGTCTATCCACGTCGTCCATTAGAACAATAACACGCACGCCAGTCTTTAATAGACAATCTCTTGTCGCCTCTCTTACAACATTTAAGTGAGATTCAAACTGCGGAGGCGAAATGCTATCGAATAAGTTTTGAAGCAATGCGCCAGCCCCCGGTGAAAACCAATCTGCTAGGAGGTATATGCGTTTAAGCCACAATGGCAATAATCGTATCAGAGTGTGATTGGCTATTCTTTCGCTATTCTGATTTAGGGCGCTGATCAAACGCTCAAATAGGTAATACAGCATCTGATCTTCCCCTGAATATCTCCAGGGATTGAATGTAGTTATTCTACATTTGCCAATGTTCTTTGAATCGATGCAGGTCATTTCAGCGAATGCATCGCGGATGTAACTCAAGAGGGTGCTCTTCCCCCCTCCCCAAGGATTCACGATGGATATAACCTGGGGTTTGCCACCAGGCTCATTTATGATCCGCTCAACTAGTTTCCTTGCAAAATTTCTTCTCTCAAAGGCATCGTCTGCTGTTTGCTCATCATAGGCAAAAAACGAATCCTCAGGATTGCTTGTGGATGCATCGATCATGTTGTTCGATCAGCGGCAGTTTCGTTGCTCCATCCTCACACCACCCCCGCCAGGGCATCGAGGGCGCGCGTGATGTCGGCGCGGGTGTTGTAGCCGTGGACGGCGAAGCGGATGCGGCCGGCGTGATGCATGGCATGCACGCCGGCGGCCTCAAGCGCGCCGTGCAGTTCGGCGGAGCGGGCATGGCGGAAGGCGACGATGCCGGTCGGTCGCTGCGGATCGGCCGGGCACATCGGGGTGAAGCCGAGTCGCTGCAACCCCGCGCGCAGTTCGTCGACCAGCGGATCCGCGTGCGCGGCGATGGCCGGCACGCCGGCGGCCTCGACGTAGCGCAGGGCGGCGTCGAGCGCGTAGAGCGCGGCGAAGTTCGGCATGCCGACCGAAAAACTCGCGGCACCGGTCTTGCTGACGGCGCGCTCAAAGCGGTCGGCATCAAAGGCATTGGCCAGGTGGTACCAGCCGCCGGCATGGGTGGTGAGTCGCTCGGCGCGCGCTTCGGGCACGCCGACCACACAACCGCCATGCACGCCGAGCGTCCACTTGTGCGTGCTGCTGATGAGCACATCGGCATCGGCGCAGTCGAGCACGACGCGGCCGAGCGCCTGGGTGATGTCGACGCTGATGAGCGCCTGCGGCGCGCGCGCGCGGACGAGGTCGCGCACGGCCGGCCAGTCGAGGCGGTGACCGTTGTAGAAGCTGACGAGCGAGACCTGGACCAAGCGGGTACGCTTGTTGAGCAGGGGTTCCAGATCGACCGCGTGCAGCTCGCCGCCGTCCGAGTTCCACAGGCGGGTGACCGGGGGTCGCGCGGCGCGCAGCCAGGGCGTGGCACCGGCGGGGAAATCGAGGTCGGTGACAATCACCTCATCCTGCGGTCCGAGATCGAGGGCGCCGGCGAGCAGGTTGTAGGCCTCCGAACTGCAGGAGCAGAACGACACCTCGTCGGTTTGCAAGCCCACCATGCGGGCGCTGACCTCGCGGCAGGCTTCCACCGCCGCGAAATGGCCGTCGCGACCGCGCATGCCGAGCGTCTTGTCGCGCCAGTAGCGCTCCAGCGCCTCGTGCACCGCCAGCGGCGGGATGCTTTCGGCGGCGGTGTTCAGGTAGGCGATGCCTTCCAGGCTGGGGAAGTCGCGTTGGCGGGTGGCGTCGGTGAGCATGGCGAGGCGTTTTCGATGAAGCGGGAGCGGCGGTGGATCAACCGGGGTTTTGGAGCGCGGTCGCCTCGTGGGCTGGTCGCGCGCGATCCCAGAGGAAGATCATGGCGAGCACACCGAGCCAGGGCACCAGCCCGGCGAGGGCGAAGCCGAGGTCGAAGGACTGGGTTTCATCGACCAGGCGACCAAACAGCTTGTGCATGGGCGAGGAGACCGCCCAGACCCAGGTGCTGAGCAGGCCGGTGAGGCGGCCGACATGGCGGTCGGAGAGTTCCTGAACAAAGCTGTAGTAGCAGGGGAAGAGGGCGAGCGCGCCGGCACCGACGAGCAGCAGGGCCACGAGCAGGGCCGGCCCCTTGGGCAGCCAGAGCACGGCCAGGCTGCAGGAGGTCAGCACGCAGGCGCCGGCATAGACGCGGCGTCGCGCGGCATGGGCGCTCAGGTGGAAGCGACGCGCCAGCCAGAGCGAGGCGAAACCGGCGGCGAAGCAGCCGACGTCCGTGCCGATGTAGTAGGCGGAGTTGAAAGACAGGGCCTCGGTCTCGGTGTAGCCGCGGCCCTCCTGCATGAACTTCGGCAGCCAGACGCGGAATAGGTGCCAGCAGGTCTGCGCGCCAAAGATGAGCACGGCCAGGGCCCAGAAACGTCGGCCGAGCAGGATGTCCCACATTCCGCCGCCGGCGACCGCCTTGGGCGCGACGACATCCAGCTCGGTCTTGCGGATCGAGGCGAACCAGATGACCACCCAGACCAGCCCGATGGCACCGATGACCTGGAAGGCAAGGCGCCAGCTGGACAGTTCATCGGTCATCAGCCAGAGCATGATCGGCGGGGTCACCACGGCGCCGATCGAGGCACCGCTCTGCAGCACGCTGTTGCCCATCGTGCGATCCTGCGGCTGCAGCAGGGCAAAGGTCGTCTTCAGCGCGCAGGGCCAGTGGCCGGCCTCGAACAGGCCGAGCAGGACGCGGCAGACGAGCAATTCGTCATAGGTGCGCGTGTAGGCCGAGGCGATGCCCATGAGCGACCAGCCGGCGAGCACGATCGGGTACAGCCAGTACACGCGGAAGCGGTCGGCGAGAAAGCCGAAGATCAGCGAGCCCGCCGCAAAGGCCCAGCCGAAGGCGAGCTCGAGGTCGCCATACTGCTCCTGCGTCAGTTGAAACTCCTTCGTCACCCGCACCGCCGCGTTGGCGAGCGTCTGGCGGTCCATGTAGTTGATCGTCGTGGCCAGCAGCAGCAGGCCGCAGACGTACCATTTCCAGAAGCTTGGGCGATGCATGGAAGATTGAAGATGGGAGATGGGAGATGGAAGCGGGGGAGGCCCATTGAAACCTTAAACCTGAAACTTGAAACCTGCGTTCATTCCCAGCTGGCGCCGTCCCAGGCGATCATGCGTTCGATCATTTGGACGGTGGCGGTGGTGAAGGTTTGGAAGAGGGCTTCGCCCTTTTCGGCGCTGGCCTGGCGTGGATCGCCGACGTGGCCGGGGGTGCTGCGGTCGGGCATGGTCCAGCCGCGGGCGGCCGGCTCAAAGGCGTTGCCGAAGGCGACCGGCTCCACGCGGGCCGGGTCGTGGACGAGATGCGGCGCCAGGCGCAGGATCATGGAGGTCTCCCACTCGCAGGCATGGCCCATCTGGCGCTGCTGCAAGTTCGGGTGGGCGCTGACGGCGTCAGGGGCGAGGTTCCAGTAGGTGGCAAAGAGCAGCAGCAGGTCGCGGCGCTCGCGATGGCGCTGGCGGACCTCAAAGACCGTCTGGCGGCCGGGCACGTCATTGCCGCCGTGGCCGTTGAGCAGGAGCAGGCGGGTGAAGCCGTGGGCGAGGAAGTTTTCCAGCAGACCGGCGAGCAGGTCGAGGTAGACCCGCGGCTCGGCCGAGAGTGTGCCGGGGAAGTCGAGGTGGTGATGCGAGTTGCCCAGCCACTGCAGCGGCGCAAACAGGGCGCGCTCACCCAGCGCCAGCTCGGTGCGACGGGCGATCTCGCCCATCAGCATCGAATCGGTGAACACCGGCAGGTGGTGGCCGTGCTGCTCGAGGGCGGCGATGGGAAACACGACGGGCGTGGTTTTCGGCAGGGCGGCCACCTGGGGCCAGGTCATCTCAGCGAGAAGCATCAGCCAATTACGGCGGCGCTGGCAACCTTCCATCGGATTGTGCCGTTCTCGGGGTCAGGCGTTCTATGACCGCATGGTCTCGCCCTGAGACTTTCCCAGCCTGGAGCGCAGGAGCGGTCCTTCACGCACCCAGTGCGGTGCGAATGCGGCCCACGAGTGCGTTGTCCTTTTCGCCGGAGCCACGGAAATAAAACACGCTGGCCGCCAGCAGGCGGTCGCGCCAGGGCTGGGCGAGCTGCTCGTAGTCCTCGAGCACGGCCGAGCTGAATTTGTAGTCGTGTGAGTTGGTGCCCTTGAGGAAGATGAGACGACGTGCAGCATCGGCAATCGGTTGCGCGCTGGCGTTGCCCTGAAGATACCCCAGCATCTTGCGCGCGGCGGTGAGGCGGTCGCTGCCGATGTCGGCGAAAATTTCCGCCACGGCCTCGGCGCCCTTGGCGTCCGGCAGGACGGGTTCGAGGCTGTCGATGGCCAGGCCCTTGCCGGCGCGGTCCCCACGGTAGAGCGGCAGAAAGGCGGCGTTTTGCAGCAGCAGCAGCCGGCGCGTCTCATCGCTCTGCGTGCGCTGCCAGGCGTAGTGGATGGCGTTGGTGAAGGTCATCGCGTGCAGCGAGAGGATGCCGGGGGCCTGCATGAGCAGCTCGCCCGCGCCGCCGAAAAGGGCCTCAAAGACCGACTGCGGCGCCACGCCTTGATTCAGCAGTTTCACGGCGGCCGCACTGGTGTCGGCAGGCGCGCCGCTGCGCACGGCCTGCAGCAGTTCCCGCGTTGCGCCGGCATCGCGCCGGCCCTCCAGCCAACCGGCGCGCACCTGCTTCACGGTTTCCAGGTTGTCGCGGAAGGGCCGGTCGGCGGGCAGGTCGGCCTGGGCGGGATTGTCCTTCGCACCGGCGCGGTCGAGCAGGGCGTAGGCGAGCGAGCGCAGCACCGGCTCCGCATGCTGCCAGCCGATGACCTCGAGCGTGCGGAAGCTGTTCGCCACGTAGATCGCCTTGTGACCGATGTCGCGAAAGTCGCGCATGCCGTAGCGGGCAAAGATCTCAAACAGTTCGTTTGCTCCCGCCGTGCGCACGAGGCCGGTGATGGCGGCATCGGCGGCGCTTTCGTCCCACTGGTCCATCGCCTCCAGAAAGGCCTTCCTGGCCTGGGCGCTGGAGGGCACGCGGCTTTCGTCCACCGGACGCATGAGCCAGTTGCCCTCCTTCACATTCGCGGCCTGCGAGGCCTTGAACTGGTCGACCGCCCAAAAGATCGGCAGCCAGCGCTCGGCATCCGGGGAGGCGAGGCTGGCGAGGTGGGCGGAGTTCACCACCAGCACGGCGTGGAATTTGAAGCCCACCGGCCGCGGCTGCACGTTGCGGATGCCCGCCAGCATCAGCGCGGCGAGCACGTTGCGATAGCTGAGCCCGCGTTGCACCCGCGAGGCGACCTCCTCCAGCAGGCGCTCGCGCGGCGTGTCTTCAAGCAGCCGCACCAGCGGCTCGATCTCGGGATGAAACCGCACCAGTTGCGGCGGCAGCCTGGCCTCGGCCGCCGAGACAGCGGGCAGCCGGCCGAGGAATCCCAGTTGGCCCAAGGCCGTGAGCGCACCCGCGCCGGTGGCCGAGGTGAGAAAGGAGCGGCGCTGGATCATGACGGGGAACCTCCGGAAGTTGGAGCCTTAAAATACCAGCTCCGTGAAGCGAGGAACAGCAAATAAGTACGGGCATCGAGAAGCGCCCCACCTTGACCTCTTCAGGAGGTTCGCCCATGCTATGGAAATCTTAGGATGTCCCACCAGCCGCTTAACATCCACGCCGGCACGCAGGTCGTGACGAAGGTCGGCGTGCATGGCAGCAACAATGCCCTTGTGCATCCGTGTGGAGCTGTCGGCACCGTTACACGCACGCCCTGCGGCCACGAACAGCATTTTCTCGTGCGCTTTCCGGATGGCTTTGAGGCCTCCCTGCTGCGTGACGAGCTGGAGGTGCTGAAGCACTTCAAAGACCGCCTCGATCCCGCTGGCACACGCGACTTCGTCCTTGAGGAACATGTCATCTACCGCTGCATTGTCGGTTCCCGCGCTTATGGGCTCGAAACGGACGCGTCAGACACCGACCTGCGCGGCATTTACTTGGCCCCGGCGGAGTTGCAGTGGTCGCTTTACGGCGCGCCGGAGCAGTTTGAGGACAACGCCACACAGTCCTGCTACTGGGAGTTGCAGAAGTTCCTTGTGATGGCGCTGAAGGCCAACCCGAACATCTTGGAGTGCCTCTACGCGCCTCTGGTGGACAAGGTGACGCCCATTGGTGAGCGGCTCCTCGCCATCCGCGGCCGTTTTCTGTCCCAGATGATCTTCCAGACCTTCAACGGCTATGCGCTGAGCCAGTTCAAGAAGATCGAGCAGGATCTCCGCAACCGCGGTGAGGTGCGCTGGAAGCACGCCATGCACCTTCTCCGCCTCCTGATGACCGGAGCCGCCACCCTCCGCGAAGGCCGCGTCCCCGTCCACGTCGGGCCCCGCCGGGATGAACTGCTCGCCGTCAAACGCGGCGAATGGAGCTGGGAAAAAGTCAATGCGTGGCGGCAGGAGCTGCACCGTGACTTCGAACAGGCGCTCATGGCAACAAAACTTCCAGAGAGGCCGGACTATGAGGCGGCGAATGAGCTACTGGTGGAAGCGAGAGCACGTGCTGTGGAAGACAAAGTCCCAACCAAGAAGGATTGCGGACCGCTCAAAGCAATTTCTGACCCAGACCAATTCATCAAGACTCTCAAAACTTGGGAAAAAGAAGTTCAGGAGGTGGGATTCGATAAGATCGTGGCGATAGAGGCCCTGGGGCTTCCTTACGGCGGTGCATTGGCCTGCAAATTCGGCAAGGGGCTGGTGGTCCTGCGGAAAGCTCAAGGAATATTGGAAGAGGATGCCGATCTTTTCCAGATGGGAGAGGAGTTTGCGGATCACTCGGGCAAAACAAAACAATTCCGCCTTTTAAAGGTTTCCATTAATCCCGGCGATAAGGTCCTCCTGGTGGACGAGCATGCAGAAACCTGCGCGCAATTGGTGGCAGCGGCAAGGGTCATCCTCGCACGCGGAGCCTCTGTCGAAATGATCTGCCTCCACTCAGTTTCGGACAAAGCTCAACACAAGCTTCAACACGTGACGTGCCCATTTCCGAAAGTTGTTTTTACCAAGCCAAATACCTCTCCAACGCATCGGCTTGCCCAATGGGACAGGGAAATTGGCAGCTATTGGGCTGATGCTATGAAGCCATGACCATACCTCCCCTCCTCCATCGCATCACGGCCGCGCAGCCGTACCCATTGCTGTTTGCTACCATCAGCGGAGCGCACCTGTATGGTTTCCCATCGCCGGACTCGGACTTCGATTTGCGCGGGGCGCATGTGCTGCCGCTGGCGAGGGTTTTGGGACTGGAGACTCGCGATGAGACGGTGGAAGACAGTCGCGTGATCGAGGGTCTGGAGATGGACATCGTCTCGCATGACGTGCGGAAGTTTTTCAGCCTGCTGCTCAAGAAAAACGGCTATGTGCTCGAACAGCTCTACTCGCCGCTCATCGTCCACACGACGCCAGAGCATGAAGAACTGAAGCAGATCGCTACGGGCTGCATCACTCGCCACCACTCGCATCATTATTTTGGCTTTTCGCATTCACAATGGACACTGTTTGCCAAGGAATCGCCAAGGCGAGTGAAGCCGTTGCTGTATGTCTATCGCGTTCTGCTCACAGGCATCTGGCTCATGCGCACGGGCGAAGTCGAGGCAAACCTCGTCACGCTGAATGACACTTTCCGCCTGCCCTTCCTCGCGGATCTTATCGCCCGCAAACTCGCCGGACCGGAGCAGTCCACGCTGGAAGAGGCCGATCTGGCCTTTCACCAGGATAAATTCGAACGCCTCCGCGTCGAACTCCAAGCCGCTCACGATGCCAGTACGCTGCGCGAGCTTCCAGACAAAGTCTCACGGGCCGCCTTGAATGATTTGCTCGTAAGGATGAGGCTGAGGACTGCGTCGTGAGACCGCTCTCAATCACGTGAACATCTTCACGCAGCGGCGGCGCCGTGACCTCAAACCAGGTCCGGCAGCGGCTTGTCGGCGTCGCCGAAGCGCTCGGTCCTCACGCCCATGCGTTCCATGAGGGCGAGGTGCAGGCGGCAGAGCTTGCGGTTCTCGTCCTTCTTGTCGAACTCGAAGGCGCGACCGCCACGCAGGGTGCCGCCGCCGCCGCCGGCGAGCACGAGCGGCAGCTGGGTGGAATCGTGGGCGTTGCCGTCGAACAGGCTGGAGGTGAGCAGGACCATGCTGTTTTCCAGCAGGGTGCGCTCGCCTTCCTGGGTGGCCTGCATCTTCTGCAGCGCCTCGGACCAGACCTGGACCATGAACTCGTTGCTCTTCTGGTAGCCGGCGAGGCGCTCGGCGTCGTTGGCGTGGTGGGAGAGTTCGTGCTGACCGCCCTTCACGCCGATGAACCCGAAGTTCATGTTCGAGAGGTCGTTCGTCAGCATGTTGGTGATGACGCGGGTGCGGTCCATCTGGAAGGCCAGCACCATGATGTCGAGCATGAGCCGGACGTGCTCCTCCTGCTGGGCGGGGATGCCGGAGGCGGGACGCTGGAGCCAGGGCGTCGTCACGCTTGGCCGCCAGCCGCGCGTCTCGGCCTCAGCGGCGTTGAGCTGTTCGGCGCGGGCAATGCGCTGTTCCAGGTCGCGCACGGAGGCGAGGTACTCGTCGAGCTTCTGGCCGTCGCGCCGGCTGAGCTTGCCGCGCAGGCTCTTGGCGTCGCCCAGGACCAAATCAAGCACGCTCTTGTCGCGCGCGCGCTTGCTGCCGTCGTCGAACAGCTGGTCGAAGGCCTGCTGCGGATAAATTTCCTTGGGCGCCGGCGTCGTCGGGCTGCTCCAGGACAGGTAGGCGGAGTAGAGCGAGGTGTAACCGCTGTCGGTGCTGTACTTGGGACCTTCGGTGCCGATGGCGAGGCTGGCGACCGGCGTCTCGCGGCCGACGCGGGCGGCGACGATCTGGTCCATGGTCAGGCCGACCTCGACGTCGGTCGTGGTCTGCTTGACCTTCAGGCCCGAGAGCAGGTTCATCTTCGGGTAGTGCCCGCCCGGACCGGCGACCGTGGTCGGATTCCACAGGCCCTTGAAGACCATGACCTGGTTCTTGATCGGCTCGAGCGGCTTCAGGCTCTGCAGCAGGTCCAGGCCGTTCGGGCCGTTGCTGGCGCCCCAGTGGTGCGGGTTGACGCCGTTGCCGAAGAAGCAGACCGCCAGGCGGCGGGGCGCCTGCGGGGTGCCCTTGACGACAGGCGCACCGAAGGAGGAAACCGACTCAAACCAGGGCAGGCCGAGCATGACACCCGCGCCGCGCAGGAACTGGCGGCGCGTGGACAGGGAGGAGGCTTTCAGGGACATGGGGGCAAGGAAGATACGCGGCGTGGCGGGCTGAGCTATCGGATTCGTGCGGGCGGCAGCCATGCTGCCCTCGACCCCGCGACCGCAGGCTGGACGGGTGGATTTGCCGGAAAACTTCATGACACTTCCGGGCAAATCCGCTAGCTCGTACCAAACGAACTCTTAAGAGTCCCCGGCTGGGTCACGGTCGAGGCCGCCTTCTCTTCCCTGCATGCCTTTCCCGCGTCTTCTTTTCTGCCTGACCGCCCTGCTGTTGAACCACGGCTTTCTCGTCCCTGCTCCAGCGCTTGGGCAGACCTCGGGACAGGTGGATCCCTCCTTCGCGGCGGGATCGATCGTCAATGGCTCCGTCCGCGCGCTGGCCCCGGCCGGCGACGGCAAACTGTGGGTGGCCGGCGATTTCACGACCGTTCAGGGCGCGGCGCGCAACCGCATCGCCCGGCTGCTGGCCGACGGCTCGGCCGATCCCAGCTTTGATCCGGGGACCGGGGTGAACGGCAGCGTCTACGCCCTGGCAACGCTTGAAGACGGCAAGATCCTGATCGCCGGGCGGTTCAGTCAGTACAACGGCAGCGCCTGCGGGAGCATCGCCCGGCTGAACAGCGATGGCAGTCTGGACAGCAGCTTTGTTCCCGGAACCGGCACGTTGGGGACCCTTTACAGTCTGACCGTGCAGGAAGACGGCAAAATTCTCGTGGGCGGTTTGTTCACGACGTTCAACGACACGGCGCGCGGGCGGGTGGCCCGGCTGCATCCGGATGGCAGCCTCGACACAGCGTTCGTTCCCGGGTCCAATCTCAGTGCCACCGTCTTCGCCGTGGCCGCCCAACCGGACGGCAAGGTGCTGGTCGGCGGCAACTTCACCAGCTTCAACGGCACCGCCCGCAGCCGGATTGCCCGGCTGAACACGGATGGCAGTTTGGACACCGACTTCGATCCCGGCTTTGGCCTGACCAACCTCAGCACCTCGCGTGTCACCGCCATCGCCCTGCAGTCGGACGGTCGCATCCTGATGGGCGGCGAATTCACCAGCTACGACGGCAACGCCCGGGGCCGCGTGGCCCGCATTCATGCCGATGGCAGCCTCGACACGAGCTTTGATCCGGGGGCTGGGGCGAATGGCCAGGTCAACGCCCTGGTCCTGCAGCCGGATGGAAAGGTGCTGATCGCAGGTGAATTCACCGCCTGTGCCGGTCGGTCTTGTGGACGTATCGCCCGACTCAACGCCGATGGCGGTCTCGATGGTGGCTTTGACACCAGCGAAGGGGCCGATGGCAGCATCTTGGCTCTGGCGCTGCAGCCGGAAGGGCACGTGCTTGCCGGCGGCGACTTCCTCAATTGCAGCGGCCGGATGTCCGTCCGTCTCGCCCGGTTTGATGCCCAAGGGGAAGTGGATCCCGACTTCGTGGCCGGCTTCGGCTTCGACACCGGCATCCACGCCATCGCCCTGCAAGCCGACGGCAAAATCCTGGTCGGCGGCGATTTCAGCCGTTTCGGCAAAACGCTGCGCGGCCGGCTGGCGCGACTGCATGCCGACGGCAGCCTGGATGCCGGCTTCGACCCGGGCGCCGGCGCGGACGGCTTGGTGCGCGCCATCGCCGTTCAACCCGATGGCAGGGTGCTGATCGCCGGGAATTTCACCCACTACGATGACACCGGGTGCAACCGCCTGGCCCGCCTGCACCCCGATGGCAGTCTGGACACCAGCTTCGATCCCGGAAACCTCGCGGCTGGGGAACTCAGAAGCCTGGTGCTGCTGCCAGACGGCAGGGTGCTGGTGGCCGGCAGAATCACGAATCCTCAGGGCACCGCCATCACCGGCGTGGCCCGGTTGCACGCCGATGGCAGCCGTGATCCGGGTTTCGAGTACGGTTCGGGAGCGGACGCTTCCATTTACGGTCTGGCTGTTCAGGAGGATGGCAAGCTGCTGGTCGGCGGCTCCTTCAGGAACTACCACGGCGCGGCGCGCCCGATGCTCGCCCGTCTGCTCGCGAACGGCACGCTGGACACCGGTTTCATTCCGGGGGTCGCGGCGTCCTTCTTCCACTACAGTACCGTCGTGCCCCAGGCCGATGGCAAAACGATCGTAGCGGGATCCATTTCATCGTTTCCCGACTTGAATCGCCTGCTGCCGAATGGCAGTCGCGATGAGGCTTTTGTCTCCACCAACGGCACCAACAGCGGGATCAACGCCGTCACCTTGCAGACGGATGGCAGGATCCTCATCGCGGGCAACTTCACCAGTTACAAAAACACCACGCGCCACCGCATCGCCCGCGTCAACCCGGATGGCAGCCTCGACACCAGCTTCGATCCTGGCCCCGGTGCCGACCAGCAGGTGTTGGCCCTGGCGGTCCAACCCGACGGCGGGGTGCTGCTCGGTGGCGACTTCACCACCTGTGGCGGTGGTGCCCGTCGCCATCTCGTCCGTTTGCTCAACGACCCCGCCCCGCAGACCCTGACGGCGACCAGTCCGGTGCGGGTCGAATGGTTGCGCGCGGGCTCGGCCCCGGAGCTGACGCGGGTCCGCTTTGAGCATTCCGCGGATGGCAACACCTGGACCGCGCTGGGCGACGGCAGCCGCATCGAGGGCGGCTGGGAATGCGCCGGTCTGGCGCTGCCGCTCAGCGGCCACCTGCGCGTGCGCAGCCAGCTCATGGGGGGGTATGCCAACGCCAGTGTCAGCGCCGTTGAAACCAGCACCGCTTACCAGCTTTTTGCCCCGGAGATCGCTGTCGAGCAACCGGAGGGCAGCCCGCTGGTCGGCAATTCACCCCAGGTGGACTTCGGCGCCGCCGTTGCCGGTGGCAGCAGCAGTCGCGTCTTCAGCGTGCGCAACACGGGCAACCTCGACCTCACCGGCATCACCGTCGGCTTCAGCGGCACGAATGCCGCCGATTTTTCCCTGACCTCAGCCCCGGCAACCGATGTGCCCGCCGGCGAAACCACGACGTTCACCGTGACCTTCAGCCCGGCCCTGATCGGCTCGAAGACCGCGATGCTCACCGTCGCCAGCAACGACCCGAAGCAGCCGAACCGCCTGATCGAACTCCGCGCACAGGGCCTGTTGCCCGGCGACAAAACCCGGCCCTCCCTGGCCCTGAAGTTCCCCGCCGGCCCGCTCGTCAGCCAGACTTTCCCCATCCTTGTGCAGGGAACCGCCGGCGATGCCGGCGGACTGGAACGCGTCGAGGTGGATTACGCCGGCACGACGTACCTCGCGGAACTCGACCGCCATGGCTCCAGGACGATCCCCTGGTCCTTCTCGCTGCAGCCTGCCGGCAATGGTCCGGTCAGTCTGGTCGTCCGCGCCTATGACCTCAGCGGCAACGTCACGACCCTGCAGCGCGAGTTCGACTGCGAGCGCCGCTACCGGCTGGTAGTGGCGCGCGCGAACGCGAACAGCCCAACCGCTTCGCCCGACACCTTCGGCAGCGTGGTCCTCAAGGCCGCCCCTGCAGCCAATGCCACCATCCTCGACACAAGCCATCCTCAAACCACCAGCGTGGCGCCGGGGACGACCGTGACACTGACCGCCACCCCGAAGCCAGGGCGCCTGTTCAGCCATTGGAGCGGCCTCTACTGGTATGACACCCAAGTGAACGGCAAAGTGGCGAGCTTCACCATGCCAGCGCAGGATGTCACGACGGTGAAGGCTCATTTCATCTCCAACCCCTTTCAGAAGGGGTGGTTTGGGCTGAAGGGCAAACCCTTGCTCCAGGGCCTGCTGCGCCAGCCTGAAGGATCCGAACCGAACCTGGCCGAGGTTGGCTGGATCACGGTCGCCGTGGTGCAGGCCACCGGCCGGCTCAGTGGCATGCTGTGGTGGAAGGGGGAACGGCTGCCGTTCACCGGTGAGCTGTTTGGCGACGGCAGCCTGCAGTTCCGCGTGGGCACGACCCTCGACCTCTACCTGCCGTTCGGAAATGATTATCTCCAGATGAGCTGGAGCATCGAGGGTTTGCAGGTGCATGCCAATGCATCCGTGCTGGGGACGGCCAAACCGCCGTCTTACTCCGCCCGGCATTCCGTGCCCCTCGACCTGCTCCAGGCCAGCGGCCGACAGGGCGACTACACCCTGATCCTGCCCGCTACACCCCAGACCCCGGCCAGGCCCAGCACCGACTACCCGCAGGGCACGGGTTTTGCGCGGCTGACCCTGCAGCGCAATGGCAACCTCAAGCTGGCCGGCAAGCTCGCCGATGGCACCTCGATCACCGCGGCGAGTTATCTGGTGGCCGGCAACGCTTCCGAGTGGTTCATCCCGCTGCCCACGCCCGGCAGCAAAACCCTGGGAGGCAGCCTGCTCGGTCGCCTCAGCTTCGATGCCGGGAACCCGGGCCGGGAAATCAGCAGCGAGGGCTGGCGGTGGTTCCGGCCGGCGGCGGCAACCCAGCCGGATGCACCGCAGGCCTACCGGGCCGGCTGGCCGGAGGGACTGGCCGTGAATGTCCTGGGAGCGCACCATGACAGCAGCCAGTGGGTGCAAACCACGCTGAATCTGGACATGCCCGGTCCCGCGGGCAACGCGCGCCTGATCTTTTCCCAGGGCAAGTTGGCAAGCGACGTCGAGATCGCCTTCAACCTGTCCGGCAACAAGGTGCTCAAACTGGAGGCCGCCGACAAAAGTTATCGTCTGGTGGTCAACGCCAAAACCGGCCTCTTCCAGGGCAGCTTCACCCCCGGCTGGCCCAGTGCCAAACCGCCCGCCTTCCAGGGCATCCTTCTGCGACAGGCACCCTACGCCGGCGGCTATGGCTTTTTCCTGAGCAATGAGACCGGCGACCTCGCTCCCGAAAGCGGCTTCGTGGAGCTGACCGATCCATGACCGGGTGGCCGCCGCAGTTTGTCCTTTCCCGGACTCGATTTCCCGCGTACGCAGTGCGGGCATGCACGACGCCGACCCTGCAGACGGCTCCTGGGCCGAGTCCCTGGCGGATTTCCTCCTCCAGCAGCGCGGCGTCGAAGCGATCCGGCTGCACCCCGAACAGCGCACGGTGCAGGTGGCGACGCTCGGCGAGGTCGACACCGCCCTGCTGCAGGCGCGGCTCAACGAGGTGCTGCGCGCGCTCGACGCCAAGGTGCTCGCCAGCAAGCCGGCCGGCCACCCCGACCTCGGACCGGTGACCCTGAGCCGCGAGGACGACGGCGTTCGGCTGCAGATGCCAAGCTGTCCGACCGCGCCGCGCTTCTGGAAGTGGCGCGAGTTCGAATGGCCGGAGCCCGAGGAGATCGAGGCGCGCAGCCGCGAGGAATGGCGCGCCATGGCCGTGCAGGCGGCCATCTGCGGCGTGGCCCTGCTGACCGGTTACCTGCTGGAAAAGTTTGGCGCGGCGCCCGCGTATTTGTCACGCTTTTTGTTCGGCATTGCCCTGGTCAGCGGCGGTTGGGATGCCGCCAAGGACGCCTGGGAAAACCTGCGCGAGCGCCGGCTCGACGTGCACTTCCTCATGCTCGCCGTCGCCGCCGGCGCGGTGGCCATCGGCGCCTGGGAGGAGGGCGCGCTGCTGCTCTTCCTGTTCTCCACCTCGGGCGCGCTCGAGCACTACGTGCTGCACCGCACCCACCGCGAGATCAATGCCCTCACCAAGGCCGCGCCCAAGCTGGCGCGCGTGGTCCTGGCCGATGGCAACACGGAGTCGCGCGCAGTCGGCCTGCTGCGCAAGGGCGACCTCCTCCAGGTGCGGCCGGCCGAGCTGTTCCCGGTCGATGCCGTCATCACCCGAGGCGAGACCGCGGCGGATGAGTCGACCCTGACCGGCGAGTCGGTGCCGGTCGACAAGGGCCTGCACGCGCCGGTTTACGGCGGCACGCTCAATCTCTGGGGCCTGGTCGAGGCGCGGGTCGAACGCCCCGCCACGCAGAGCGCGCTGGCGAAGATCATCGGCCTGATCCAGACCGCCCAGCATTTGCGCGCGCCCAGCCAGCGCTTCACCGACCGCTTCGGCACCAACTACACCCTGCTCACCCTCGCAACGGTGCTGACCATGTTCCTGGTCTGGTGGCTCGCCCTCGGCATCCCGGCCTTCATCACGACGGCCGAGGTCAAATCCGCCTTCTACCGCGCCATGACCCTGCTTGTGGTCATGAGCCCCTGCGCCCTGGTGCTGTCGATCCCCTCGGCCATCCTTGCCGCCATCGCCTGGGGCGCGCGCCGCGGCATCCTCTTCCGCGGCGGCGCGGCGATCGAAAAACTCGCCGAGGTGCAGGTGGTCGCCATGGACAAGACCGGCACGCTCACCGAGGGCAATCTGCGGGTCGCCAAGGTCGAAAGTTTTCCGCCTGGGCGCGAAGACGCCATCCTGCAACTGGCGGTCACCCTCGACGCCCATTCCAACCACCCGGTCGCGCGCGCCATCAGTCGCCACGCCGAGGAGCGCGGCATCGCCCCGGGCGAACTGCTCGAGTTCGAATCCATCCCCGGCCAGGGCCTGCGCGGCCGCAGCGCCGAGGGCGTCACCTACGTCGGCCGGCGCGAACTCGTCGGCCAGGGCGACTTCGCCAGCTGGCTCAAGGACGTGCCCGACGCGCCGCTCGGCTTCTCCGAGGTCTGGGTGCTCAATGCCGGCGCCATGGGCCGCATCCTGCTCAAGGACGAGATCCGCAGCGGCAGCAAGGCGGTGCTGCAAGCGCTCGCCGCCGAGGGTGTGCTGACCGTCATGCTCACCGGCGACCGCCGCGCCGCCGCCGTGCAGGTGGCCCAGGAATTGGGGGTCGCCGATGTCCGCGCCGGCCTGCATCCGGAGGACAAGGTGACCGCCATCCGTGAATTCACCGCCCAGGGTCGCAAGACCGCCATGCTTGGCGATGGCGTCAACGATGCGCCCAGCCTCGCCGCCGCCGATGTCAGCATCGCCATGGGCGCGCGCGGCAGCGACGCCGCGCTTGAGCAGGCCGACATCGTGCTGATGCAGGACAAGATCGAAAAACTGCTGTCCGCCCGCCACATCAGCCGCTGCGCCCGCGCCATCATCCGGCAAAACTTGGCGATCTCGCTTGGCTCGGTGGTGATCATGGCCATCGCCTCGCTGTTCGGTCTCGTGCCCCTCACCCTCGGCGTGCTCACCCACGAGGGCAGCACCGTCGTCGTCTGCCTGAACAGCCTGCGCCTGCTGTTCGTGCGCGAGCCGGACAAGCCCAAGGCTTAGGGCGGAGAGCTGGGAGCCGAGGGTACAGAGGCAGACCGATGCGGTTAGGAAGATGCAGGGCAGAAAGATTTTCCAACCGTGAGGACAGGTCTGAACAGCAACCTGCTTGAAATGTTTCTACCCTCCATCTTCCTACCCCTTCCGCTCCACGCTCTGCCACGGCTACAGCCGCCGCCGGCCGTTGAGCGCCTGATAGAGCGTCAGCTCGTCGGCATGATCGAGGCCGCCGCCAGCGGGCAGGCCCTGGGCGAGGCGTGAGACAGCCACCCCCTCGGCGCGCAGCAGGTCGTTCAAGTAACCGGCGGTGGCCTCGCCCTCGACGTCGCTGCCGACGGCAAGGATGACCTCCTCCACCTGCAGGGTTTTCACCCGCGCCAGCAACGGCTCAATGCGCAGGTCTTCGGGCGTGACGTTGTCGAGCGGCGACAGCTTGCCGCCGAGCACATGGTAGAGACCGCTGAAGGCGCCGGAACGCTCCAGGCGGAGCACGTCGGCCGCCTGCTCGACGACGCAAACCAGGCGCGGGTTGCGCTTCGGGCCACGGCAGAGCACGCAGTCCTGGCCGCGCTCGAGGAAAAAGCCGCACTCACCGCAGGCTTCGACGCGGTCGGCGAGGTGCTGCAGGGCATCGACCAGCGGTTCGACCCGTCCCCCGCCCTGCAGCAACCAAAGCACCGCGCGCTCCGCACTGCGCGGGCCGAGCCCGGGCAGGGTCTTGATCTGGGCGATCAGGCGCTGCAGCGGCGGCGGGTAGTCGAGGGCGGGCATGGCAGGCAAGGAGGCACGAATCCGGCGCGCCGCAAGGACGCTCAATCCAGCTCGCCGATCACCTCTTCATCGGTGTCGTCATCGTGGACCGCCTCGGCGATGACCCGGCGGGTGACCTCGTCGAGGTAGGCCTCCAGCACCCGGCTGAGTTCGAGAAACTCCGGCCACAGGGTCTGGTCGACAAAGCTGCGCGGCACCCGCACCATGACCGTGTTGCGCCGCTGCCGGCGGTAGCGGTAGGGTTTCAGTTCGTAGCGGCGCAGCAGGGCGATGAAGAGTCGCTTCGACCAGCCGTCGGTCAGGTTGAACTTGTACTCGATGGCCGGCTCGGTCTTCTCGGTCTCGGCCAGCCGCCGGCGAATCCGCGCCATGGCGTCGGCCGCCGCGTCGCGCTCGCCGTCGGTCGCGGCGCCGGCAAACAGGCGCTCGATCTTGCGCAGCTTGTCGAGCAGGTCGCGGTCGGTCATGGCTCGATCGGGGCGAGGCCGCGGGCGCCGAGTTCGGCCAGCGTCCACTCATACTCGCGCACCACCTGGTCGGCGACATCGCCGCTGCGCAGCTCGGCGGGCAAAACTTCCCAGGTGTAGGTTTCCATCTCGATGTGGGCGCACTTCTGCGGCTGGCGCGCCAGCCAGTCCATGGCACCGAGCAGGTGGTCGCGCGTGCTGCCGAAGTCGCCGCCCGGCTCGGCATGCAGGGGGATGTGGAAATGCACGCGCCACTCCTCACCCAGTTCGGCCGGCGTTGCCCCGGAGGCGAAGCGCAGGGCGTCGGGCAGGTCCTTGAAACGGCGCAGCGGCTGGCTGGGACCGTGGCTGGCGATGACCTGGTGGAAGTACACCGGCTCGTCGAAACCGGCGAGGCGGGCCAGGTTCGCCGGGGTCGGCACCAGGCGCAGGGCCGAGCTGAAATGCAGCTTGCTCAGGCGGATGCCCGCTCCCGTGATCCGTTCCAGGGCACGGCCCGGTTCCTCGAACTCGATGGCGAGGTGGCAGGTGTCGTAGTTCAAGCCGATGAAGCGGAAGAAATCGCGGTCCTGCGGATGGCGATCGTAGTAGAGGCCAAAAAATTTCAGGGTCTCGCCGCTGGTTTCAAACAGGCCGAGCGGCTCGGGTTCGAGGCCGAGGTGGAGGTCGTGACCGGTGGCCGTGGCGACCTTTTCGATGTGCTCGCGACAGCGGCGCAGGTTTTCAAAAATGGCGTTCAACTCGTCGGCCCCGACGCCAAAGGTCTTGTGCGAGCCCGGCAGGGTGCTGACGCTGCCGGGCACGCCGGGAGGCAGCAATTCGGCGAGCAGATCGAAGAGCTGGTTCGTGTAGGCCAGCCGTTCCGGGGTCGACCAGTCCGGCCGGAACACCGCTTCCTTGACCCGTTCGCCATGGAAGGGGCCGTAGGGGAAGCCGTTGAGGGTGAAGACATAGCAGTCGTTGGCGTCGAGCCAGTGGCGAAACTCGGTCAAGCGGGCCGGATCGGCCAGTTCGCGCGCCGCGGCGGCGCCGAGGCGCAGGCCGATGCCGTAGGGCCCGCGCGGGCAGACGCGCTCCTTGACGCGCAGGGTGTGCTCGCGCAGGGCGCGCCAGGTCTCGTCCCAGGTCTCCCCGCGATGGACGTTGGTGCAGTAGCCGAGATGGAGGCCTTGGGCGAGATGCATCCGCCAGAGTGCCAAGCGCGGGCAGGGCGTCAAGACGCTTGCCCGCGCAGCCACGCTGGGCTGACCCAGCTTGGTCCGACCTGTGGGCCGGTGCAACGACCCGCAACAATCCCGGGGTCACTGTCCCCGGCTACAGGGATGCCCGGCCGCGCGAATCGCCTTGACTCGCTGCGCTCAGGCGGCAGAGTCATGCCCCCTTTTCCCCCAAAACCTGAAGCCATGGCCCAAGAAACCTCCCTCCTCCTGCTCAAGCCCGACTGCGTCGCCAAGGGCCTCAACGGCGAAGTCCTCAAGCGCCTCGAAGCCGAGGGGTTCCGCGTCCGCGGCATCAAGATGCTGCAGCTCACCGACGCCCTGCTGCAGGAACACTACGCCCACATCGCCGACAAGCCCTTCTTCCCGGAAGTGGCCGGCTTCATGAAGAGCAAGCCCGTCATCGCCGTCGCCCTGTCCGGCGACAACGTCATCGCCCACGTCCGCGACCTGCTCGGTCCGACCGACTCCAAGGCCGCCCCCAAGGGCACGATCCGCGGCGACTACGGCAGCGACAAGATGACCAACGTCGTGCACGCCTCCGACTCGCCCGAAGCGGCGGCGGTTGAACTGAAGCGGTTCTTCCGCGACGGCGAGATCTTCAGCTACTGAGTCCGGCGGAACCGAGAAAAAACCGCCATCCGCGGTTGACTCGCCCCCGGTTTGAATTATTTTGCGAACCCTCTCAATTTCCAACGAACCTTCCTGCCATGGCCAAAGTCTGTCAAATCACCGGAGTCGGCGTCACGCGCGGCCACCACATTCATCGCAGCGGTAAAGCCAAGAAAGAAGGCGGTATCGGCAAGCACATCACCAAGCGCGTCAAGCGCGTGATCTTCCCGAACCTGCGCGAAAAGCGCATCTGGGTGCAGGAACTCGGCAAGTTTGTCCGCGTCAAGTTGTCGGCCCGCGCCCTCAAGACGCTCGACAAGAACGGCGCCTTCAAGACCCTCAAGGACGCCGGTCTGATCTGAATTTCTTTTGATGGTTGATGGTGTTTGGAGGCAGGCCTGCGCGGCCTGCCTCTTTTTTTGTGCCGCCACGATCCCCCTGCCCGGCCCGCCGCACGGCCCCCTGCGAAT
>DAIUCN010000070.1:0-22466 GCA_036846165.1 Prosthecobacter sp. | reverse complement strand
GTTCTCGGTTCTCGGTTCTCGGTTCGAGGTTCGAGGTTCGAGGTTCGAGGTTCGACACTTGTACATTCTGCCTTCCTTGTTGGACATTCGATATTCCCTCCCAGCATCACGTCCCCGACGCAGCGCGGCCCACCTGTTCCCGGTTCAGTCCTTGAGCGTGGGTCATGGCTTGTTCGAGATTCATTCCACTCTCCACTCTCCACTCTCCACTCCATGCCCCTCAGAAAACCCTTGGTTTTCGAGCGGGAACGTGAAAGCCTGCGCGCTGCATGTCCTCCCCTTCCCCTGATGCGCGCGCCCGGATCGGGCTTTTGCTAGGCTCGCTGAGCCTGCTCAGCGCCTTCCTGCTCTTCCAAGTGCAGCCGGTGATCAGCAAGTTCATCCTGCCCTGGTTTGGCGGCAGTCCGGGGGTGTGGACGACCTGCATGGTGTTTTTCCAGGCCCTGCTCTTCGCCGGTTACGCCTACGCCCACCTGCTGACCCGACTGGCGCCACGCACCCAAATGATCGTGCACGGCCTGCTGCTGCTCGGCGCGGCCGCCTGCCTGCCGATCGCGCCCGATGCCTCCTGGAAACCCGCCGGTGGCGAGGATCCTTCGGGCCGCATCCTGCTGCTCCTGCTGGGCACGGTGGGCCTGCCCTACTTCGTGCTGTCGAGCACCAGCCCGCTGGCCCAGGTCTGGTTCACCCGCGCCGTGCCCGGCGGCCTGCCCTGGCGACTCTACGCGCTCTCCAACATCGGCTCGCTGGCCGCCCTGCTCAGTTATCCCTTCCTCATCGAACCACGGCTGGAGGTGATCACCCAGACCTGGATCTGGTCGGCCGCCTTCGTCCTCTTCGCCGCCCTGTCCTTCGTGCTGGCGCGTCGCAACGGCCGCATTCCCGACGCGGCCAGCGCCGAATCCATCGACTCCGCCACGGACGAGGTCGCACCCGCACCGGTTGGCCGACTGCGGCGCTGGGGTCGCCTGCTCTGGGAACAGCTCGGTCGGCGCCTGCTCTGGCTGCTGCTGCCGGCGGTGGCGAGCGTGCTGCTGCTGGCCGCCACCAACCACGTCTGCCAGGATGTGGCGGTGGTGCCCTTCATGTGGGTGGTGCCGCTCAGCCTGTACCTGCTGACCTTCATCCTCTGCTTTGAGCACGAGCGCTGGTACCTGCGTCCGGTCTGGGCCGGGCTGGCCCTGGTCGCACTGGCGGCGGCGGCCGGTTACGATCATCTGCCCGACACCTGGACCTGGGCACCGCTGCGCGACCACGGCTGGAATGAGACGGTGAAGGCCTGGACGGTCAGCCTGCCGTTGGGCGACTGGCAGAACTACCGGGTCGAACTGTTGGTCTGCTTCGGCGCCCTGTTCCTGGCCTGCATGGTCTGCCATGGCGAACTGGCGCGACTCAAGCCCGAGCCGGCTCGGCTGACCGAGTTTTACCTGTTCATGTCCGCTGGCGGCGCGCTCGGCGGCCTGCTCGTCAGCCTGGCGGCACCGCGCTATTTCGTCACCTACCTGGAGTGGCCACTCGGTTTGCTGGTCGGTCTCGGCATCGCCAGCCTGGCCATGGCCGGCGCCTTTCTCAACCTGCGCCGAAAGTGGCTGGCCCTGCCTCTCGCCCTCGCCATGCTCGCCGGCGGGGGCTGGAGCGTGCACGAACTATCCGGCACCACCCTGCGGGTGGATCCGCGCGTCGAGCGCGTGCGCAACTTTTATGGCACCTTGTACATCGACAAGGACTACGACACGGGCCTGGAAAACGACTACGTCACCCTCGTGCATGGCGGCATTGTCCACGGCATGCAGAACCTCGGCGCCAGCTATCGCGAGGAACCGGTGACCTACTACGGTCATCACACCGGCATCGGCCGCGCGCTCGACAGCATCCGCACCAGGGACGGCGCGCGCGTCGGCATCGTCGGCCTCGGCGCCGGCACCGCCGCCTGCTACGCGCGAGGGGGCCAGGACTGGCGCTTCTACGAGATCAACACGGAGATTGTCCGGCTGGCGGAAAAGCACTTCACCTACCTGGCCGACGCCCGCGCGCGCGGCGCCGGAGTCAGCGTCCACATCGGCGATGCCCGCCTCACCCTTGAGCGCGAGCCCGACCAGAAGTTCGACGTACTGTTGCTCGACGCCTTCAGCGGCGACGCCATCCCGATGCACCTGCTGACGCGCGAGGCCTTTGAGATTTATCATCGCCACCTGGCGCCCGACGGCATCCTCGTCGTGCATGTCACCAACACCTACCTGACGCTGGCACCGGTCGTGCAGAAGCAGGCCGAGGCCCTGGGCTGGCAGTGGACGCGCGTGCTCACCGAGGCCGAGGGCGACCACGACAGCACCGATTACGTCCTGCTCACCAACAACGCCACCTTCCTCGCCGACACCCCTGCCGATCCGCCCGACGACCCCGAGCCGACCGATGTGCCGCTGTGGACCGATCGCTATCACAACCTCTTCCAGATCCTGATCCAAGACTGACCGCCATGAAGACCCTCGCCGCCTGCCTGTTCCTGCCGATCGCCCTTGCCGCCGCCGAAACCCCGACACCGCTGCCGCTCTGGCCGAACGGTGCCCCGGGTTCGGAGAAGCGCGCCGCTGAACCGGAACAACGCGAGGGCGACAACGTCAGCAACGTCCACAACCCCAGCCTGACCCCCTACCTGCCCGAGTCCGGCAAGGCCACGGGCACGGCGGTCATCCTCTGCCCCGGCGGCGGCCACCGCAAACTCTGCCTCGGCCACGAGGGCGGAGCCTTGGCCGAGTGGTTTCGCGACCGCGGCATCGCCGCCTTCGTGCTGAAGTACCGACTCGCCCGCGAGCCGGACAGCACCTACACGATCCAGGAGCACGCCATGGCCGACACGCGTCGCGCCCTGCGACTCGTGCGCAGTCGCGCCGGCGAGTGGCAGATTCGTCCCGACCGCATCGGCATCTTGGGTTTCTCCGCCGGCGGCGAGCTCGCCGCCTTTGCCGCCATGGACAGCGACGCCGGCCAGCCGGACGCCGCGGATCCGATCGAGCGCGCGGGCTGCCGGCCGGATTTTCAGGCGCTCATCTACCCGGGCACCTCGCACCTGTTCGAGGCGCGCCAGGGCATGCCACCGGTCTTCATTGCCTGCGGCTACGGCGACCGCCCCGACATCGCCGAGGGCATGGCCGGTCTGTACCTGAAGTACAAGGCCGCCGGCGTGAAGGCGGAGCTGCACATCTACAGCGAGGCGGGTCACGGCTTTGGCTATCGGCCAGGCAAAACCGGCGCCGCCGCCAAGTGGCCCGAGCGCTTCACGGAATGGCTGAGCGACAGCGGCCTGCTGAAATAGTGGCGGCCGGCGCTTCGTGTCATGGCCAACCATGAGCCTTCGCCTCTGCTGCCTCCTCCTGCTCGCCGGCCCTGCGCTGGCCGACGTCCGCCTGCCCGCGATCTTCTCCGATCACCTGGTCCTGCAGGCCGGGGTCAACGTGCCCGTCTGGGGCTGGGCCGATGCCGGCGAGGAGGTCACCCTGTCGCTCGCCGGTCAGCGCGTGACCACCCGCACCGGCACGGACGGCCGCTGGAAGACCAACTTCCCGCCGCTCAAGGCCCGGACCGAAGCGCTGACGCTGACGGTCGAGGGCAACAACAAGCTCGTCGTCCAGGATGTGCTCGTTGGCGAAGTCTGGCTCGCCTCGGGCCAGTCGAACATGGCCTTCCCATTCCAGCGCGGCGAATACCCGCAGGCCGAATCGGCCGCCGCCAACCTGCCGCAGATCCGCCTGTTCACCGTGCGCGGCCAGACCGCACAAACTCCGCAGGACGACTGCCAGGGCGAGTGGGTGGTCGCCTCGCCCACCAGCGTTCAGGCCTTCTCGGCGGTTGCCTGGTTCTTCGGCAGCGACCTGCATCGCAGTCTTGGTGCCCCGGTCGGTCTGATCAACGCTTCCTGGGGTGGCACCGACATTGCCGCCTGGACGAGCGAACCGGTGCAGCGCGGGGTGCCGGCCCTGCAGACGCAGATCGAGGCGTGGAACCGCAAGGCGACGAGCTTTGACGAAGCCGCCGCCAAGGCCGCGCATGCCAAGCGCCTTGCCGCGTGGAAACCAAAGGCAGCTGAGGCCAAGGCAGCCGGCAAGCCCGTGTCGCGCGCGCCGCGTGCCGAGCTGCATCCCGACCGCGACCCCAACCGGCCGGCGAATTTGTTCAACGGCATGATCGCCCCGCTGGTGCCCTACGCCCTGCGCGGGGTCATCTGGTACCAGGGCGAGCACAACTGCGGCAACGTCGAGAAAGCCAGCCTGTATGCGACCCAGCTGCCGCTGCTGGTGAAGGACTGGCGCGCGCAGTGGGATCGCGAAGTCGCCTTTGCCTGGGTGCAGTTGCCGAACTTCGAACAGACCGCACCGCGCCCACTGGTGCGCGAGGCCATGCTGAAGAGCCTGAGCCTGCCGAACACCGGCATGGCGGTGACGATCGACGTCGGTGAAGCCAACGACAACCATCCCAAGGACAAGAAGACCGTTGGCGAACGCCTGGCCCTGTGGGCGAAGGCGAAGGTGTACGGGATCGACCTGCCCTCCTGGTCGGGTCCCCTGCCCGCCGGCCAGGAGATCCGCGGCGGCGAGGTCGTGCTGAAATTCGCTCACGCCGACGGCGGTCTGGCCGCGCGCGACGGTGCTGCCTTGCGCGGTTTTGTCATCGCCGGTACTGACCAGCAATGGTTACCCGCGCAGGCGCGTCTCGACGGTGCCACGGTCATCGTCTCGCATCCGCAGATCGCCGCACCGGTGGCGGTGCGCTATGCCTGGGCGGCCAATCCCGACGCCAACCTGATCAATGGCGCCGGCCTGCCGGCCTCGCCCTTCCGCACCGACGACTGGCCAATCGCCGCGCCCTGAGCCGGCTCACGGGGCCAGCGGTCGCACCTCGCCGTTGCTGCGGATGCGCTGCAGTTCGGCGCGCAGTTCGGCGACCTTCTCCGGCGTCTCGGCAAAGAGGTTGCGCCTCTGGCCGGGATCGTCGCGCAGGTGGTAGAGTTCACCGGGCTGATCGTGCTTGCTGTAGCCGTTGGCTTCCTCGAACCAGGCCGGCACCTTGCTGACACCACCGGTGGGGGCATCAATCAGCACCCAGTCGCCCATGCGCACGGCATACCCTTTTTCATTCGTGTTGTGCACCAGGCTGGCTCGCGCGCTCATGCCGCCCCCGCGCAGCAGGGCAAGCTGGTCATGACTGTCCTCGGCCGAACCCGCGGGGATGTCGGCCCCCACTGCGGCGGCGATGGTGGCAAAGAGATCGATCTGACTGAGCAGGGCATCGCTCACCCGTCCAGCCGGCACCACGCCCGGCCAGCGCACCAGGAAGGGCACGCGGTGGCCGCCCTCCCAGAGATCGCGCTTGACCCCGCGCCACGGACCCGAACTGCGATGCCCAAAGGCACGCACGCGCTCGTAGGCGTACTGCTCGGCACCGTTGTCGGCGGTGAAGATGACCAGCGTGTTGTCGGCCGCGCCGATCTCCTCCAGCGCGCGCAGGATGCGTCCGGCGGCGGCATCGGTCTGGGTCATGAAGTCGCCAAAACCGCCCGCCTTGGAAGCACCCGTGAACTCGGTCGAGGGCACGATGGGCGCGTGCGGCGAGTTGAAGGGGGCATACAGGAAAAACGGTCCATCGCGTCCGCGCTGCGCCCGCACCCATGCCTCGGCACGCTCGGCAAGGCGCGGCACGACCGCGTAAAAATCCCAGCCGGCCGCCATCGGACCCGGTCGCGCCTCCCAGGAACCCTCCGCGGTCTTCGGCGTGATGTTCAGCGGCTCGGTCGGCGGCGTCAGGATGCGGTCGTTCTCGATCCAGGCGTAGGGCGGGAAGTTTGGCACGTCATCGCCAAAGTAGAAGTCGAAGCCGTGCGCGAGCGGTCCGCCGGGCAGGGCTTTCGACCAGTCGAAATCGCCGGGGGCATACACCTTGTTGCGCTTCTTGCTGTCGGTCGCCGGCTGCGCGCCCGGACGACGAATGGCGTCCCAGTCCCAGCCGAGATGCCACTTGCCGACGCAGGCGGTGCGGTAGCCCTTGTCCTTGAGAAGTTCCGCCAGGGTCAGTCGCTGCGAATCCAGGATGGGCGGATCGAAGGAATTGACGATGCCATGAAACTTGCGCCAGTGGTAGCGGCCATGGAGGAGCGAATAGCGGCTCGGCGTGCAGACGCCCGAGGAACTGTGGGCGTTGGTGAAACGCGTGCCTTCGGCGGCCAGACGATCGAGATTCGGCGTCGGAATTTTGGAATCCGGGTTCTGTGCACCGAGGTCGCCCCAGCCCATGTCATCGGCATAGAGAATGACGACGTTCGGCAGGGGCTGGGCGGCGGTGGCCGCGCTGGCAAGAAGGGCAAGCAGGAGGAGCGGTTTCATGGTGGGTGAATCAGTCGGCGCGCTTGATGACGCGGTGCAGCACCTCACCGTGGTCATCGCGGAACTCGATCTCGAGCTTGGCGCGGCCCTGCGTGCCGGTGCTGGTGCGCACATGCAGGAAACCGCCGGTGGGTTTGGGGTAGAGATAGGGCTGGCGGATGAGGCCCTCGGGATCGGTGGTGTTTTTGCCGCCGGGCTTTTCGCCGCGGATGGCGTTTTCATCGTTGAGCGCGCCCACGGAAAACTCTTCGACGCCGAGTGGGTGGAGGCTGTGATACTGCCAGTGGCGATCACCGCAGAAGGTCAGCACGTTGGAGATGCCTTGGTCGCGCAGCCAGGCGAAGAACGCATCGGCCTCATGCCGGTAACCGCGCAGGTTGACGTGGTTGTCGTTCTTGCTGTTGCGATCCGGACCGACCATGGGCGTCGGCGTGATGAGGATCTTCCAGGGCGCATCGCTGGCTTTCAACGTGCGCTGCAGCCACTCGCGCTGCTCGCGGCCCCAGAGGGTCTTGTCGGGGCCATCGGGCTGGGCGTTCGGTGAACGGTGGTCGCGCCCTTCCAGAAACCAGAGCTGGACATGACGGTGGATGCGGTGCGTGCGATAGGAGGGCGAGTGGAGGTCGCCCGCCGGATGCACGGGCATCTGCTCGCGGAACAGGCCGATGCCGGTGACCGCGTCGGGCAGGCGCGCGCCGCCGAGGTCGGCGTCGTTGAAGCGGAAGTCGTGGTCGTCCTTCGACCAGAAGGCCGGGGTGACGGCAAAGAACTCCACCATCCGCGGGAAGCGGAACTGCTCGTGCCACTTGCGGCGCAGTTCCGGCAGCGTCTTCGCCGCCGTTGCCGCGGGGTGATCGTAATAGACGATGTCGCCGGTGCCGATGAAGAAGTCGGGCTGCAGGGCCGCCATGGCGGCGAAGGCGGGGTAGCCGAGACGCTTGTCCTCCGCCGTGGCGGTGACCGGGCCGCCGCCGTTGGCCCTGCCGCTCATGAACGAATGGTAGTTCATGCAACTGCCCATGACGAAGTGCAGCGGCGCGTCGGACCCGGCACCGGGCAGGGTCTTGAAGCGACCGCTGCGCAGCGGCTTCGCCGACGCCTCGTCCGCACCGGCGAGCACGCGGTAGTGATGGGTCGCCGCCGGCTGCAGCCCGGTGACGCGGGCGCGTACGATGAAATCCTGCGCGGCCTCTGCCTTCGCCCACGGCGTGCGCCGGGCACCGGCAAAGTCCGGATCGTTGCCGTATTCAAAGCAGGCCACCCCCGCCGCGCCTGGCAGGTCGCCGTTGGCATCCAATTCCGGTCCGGGCAGGGCCGTCAGACGGACCTGCAGCAGAACGCTGTCGGTCGTCACCTCGCCGGCGAACAAACCCTGAGCGGTGTGGATCTCGGCCCGCGCGAAGGCGGGCAGGGCGAGCAGCAGCAGGGCGGTGAGGCGGGCAGGCATGTCCGGTCAACGTCGGCGCGGCGCCGACCTTGCCGCATTCCGTCTTGCCCTCGGCGCGGCTTTTTGGCATGCATCGCCCATGCCCCTGCCTCCGCCCCCCGATCCCGCCGAACTGCCCGAGCTGGCGCGTGCCACGATGAAGGCGGCAAAGTTTCCCGTGCTCGCCACCGACGACGCCGGCCAGCCGCGCGTGCGCCCGGTCTCGCCGGTGCGCACCGACGGATTCACGGTCTATGTCGCCAACCTGCGCCGCTACGGCAAAACCGCCGAGCTGGCGGCGAATCCGCGCGCCGAACTGTGCTACGTCGACGAGGGCCACAACCAGGTGCGCATCACCGCGAACGCCGAGCTTGTGACCGATCCAGAGCTGCGCCGCGAGATCTGGGATGCCAATCCGCTGCTGCGCGCCTACCTGCGCGACATCGACAATCCGGAGCTGATCCTGTACCGCTTCGTGCCGCAGCGCGTGCGCTACATGAAGGAGTGGGCGCTGGAGTACCACGAGGTGCCGCTCACTTGAGTTCGCGCAGGCGACCGCCCGTGCGGCGCACCAGCCGTTCCCAGGCGTCCTTGTCCTCCTCGCGCATCTGGAAGCCGAGGAAGTGTACCGGCACCCTGGCCTGACGCCCCTGCTGCAGTTCCTTCAGTTTGGCCTCGAGTTCCTCATGCGGGATGCGCCGGTCCTGGGGGTAGGTCTGCCAGAAATCGCCGTCGGAGATCAGAAAGATGACGTCCGGATTCAGGGCGAAGGCCGTGTCGAGCACGCACACCAGCCCATTGGGTTCCGGGCTGATGACGCCGCGACCGCCGCGCGGCATCTGGCCGCTTTCATTCCACTGCGTCTCCATCCACTCGCGGGCCTGGGCGCGCACGGCCGGCGTCACCGGCGCGAGCTCCTTCTGGAAGGGCTTGTAGTTGCGCACGAACTGGATCAGGCCAAAGCGGGCACCGGCGGGCAGGCTGTCGATCAGCTTCAGCGTCTCCTCCTTGATGCGGGCCAGCGGCATGCCACTGGCGGCGGCCTTGTTGACGACGCTGCCGGAGACATCGAACAGCAGCACCAGGCGACGTCCCTCGGCCTTCAATCCGAGGAAACTGAAGGCCGCCGCCTTGCCGTTGCCGCCGAGGCCGCCGAGCGCACCGCCCAGACCGCTGCCAAGCCCGGCGCTACCGGTGAGGCTGGCCAGTTGATCGCTGACGAGTTCCGACGGATCGAGCGGCAGCATTTTCTGGGCATCGAAGCGCGGCAACTCCGGCAGATCGATCAGGGCCGGACGGGTGCTGACGATCTTGTCCACCAGCACCGGCTTCGGTGCCGCCGCCTCGTGGGCTGCGAGGTTGAGGCGATGCTCGCGCGTTTCCGCCAGCGGAATTTTCAGGGTCTCGCGCACCTCAAACACCGCCTCGGGCTTGGCGAAGCGCCGGGCCACGACCCAGAGCCCGAACAGCGCCAGGCCGGCCAGATGCAGGGCCAGGCTGATCAGCAGAATCGTCACGACCACGCCGCGGCGGTTGCCGCGTGGGGCCTTCATGACCGGTGCGGCCGGCGCTTCAACCATCGGCCTCATGGCGCGCCCTCCTCGCCGCCGGGATTGTCGAAGGTGACGCCTTGAATGCCGGCGCGCGCGCAGGTGTTGAGCACATCGACCAGTCGCTGATGCCGCGCGGCGTCCTCGGGCGCCAGGGTAACCAGCAGTTCGCTGCCCGCCAACCGCGCTGCCTCACGCAGGCGGAACAAGCTGCGATGCAAGCCGTCCAGCGCTGTATCACCCGCCTCCGCCGCCGGCGCCTCGTTGAGCAGGATGGCGCCGTCGGCCCGGATCAGGATGGTGTGCTCGTCAGGCACGTCCAGGGGCTCGTCCTGGGCGGCCGCGCCGGGCAGAGCGATGGGGATGTCGGCCTCGGGCTTGAGCGGCCGCGCGCTGACCATGAAAAAGACGAGCAGCAGGAAGACCATGTCGATCATCGGCCCCATCGGCACTTCGACAGCGGCAGCGGGCAGGCGGCGACGGCGTTTCATGGCGGGCGGGTACCGAAGATGACGCTGACCGCACCAGCCTCGCCGGCCAGCTTCATGAACTCGCGGATGCGCTTGCCCGGGGTCTCCTTGTCGGCGCGCAGGTAGATTTTCAACGGCGGACTGGCACGGAAGCGGGCGCGCAGATGCTCGCGCATCTGCTCGTCGCTGAGCGGCCGGTCGCCGACATGCAGCACGCCCTGGGGATCGACGTTGATGATGTCACGGTTCGACAGGTCCTCGGGCCGGACCGCACTCGCAGCCAGCGGCAGGGCGATGTCCATCTTCTTCTGCTCCTTGCTCAGCTTCGAGGTGACCATGAAGAAGATGAGCAGCAGGAAGGTGAGGTCGATCATCGGGGTGATGTTGAACCCCACCTCCTCGGACTGCGAACGGCGCCGGCGCATGACAAGGCCATCCTCCTCAGAGGATCACCCCAAATCAAGGCATTCTTCTAGAAATATTCCTAGTTCTTGACTGCCACCGGTTCAGCTTCGACCCGCAGCCAGCCCACCGCCTCCATGCCCGAGGCCAGTTCCCGCGCGCGGATCTCCCACATTCCCGGTGTCTCGTTGGGCGCGAGGTCCAGCGGCAGGCTCAACCTGCCGTTTTCGAGCGCGTAAAAGCCGTCGCCCTCGGCCGCCCGACCGCCGGCGTCGCGGATGCGCACCTCGACCGGCACCACGCCGCTGAACGCTGCCTCGCCGGTCGTCGTCAGGTGCAGGCTCAGCTCCGCGCGCTGACCGGCACGGGCCGTGGCAGGGGCGTCGAGGCGGAGCTGCAGCAGCGGTTTTGGAGAGATCAGGTAGATCCGGCCGTCACAGGGACCGAGCTCGCATGGCCAGCTGACACCACCCTCGGCCTCATGGCGCGGAATGACCTGGCGGGCGCGGGTGAGGTCGTAGACATGCACGCCGTCGCGACCCAGCCGCAGGGTGGCCGTGGTGGGCAGGCCGTTCTCCAGCACGAGGCCGTGCTGACCGACATAGGAGCCGGCCTCGCGGCGGTCGTTGATGGCAAAGACATAGTGGCTGTCGCCTGCGCGGCGCGTGCGCAGAATGACCTCCGGGCTATCGGCGCGCACCGCGGGCCTGACGCCGAGTTCCGGTAACCGGGCGACCAGCATCGAAGCGATTTCGAGCACCTTCGCCTTGTCCTGGGCGGCTTTTTTGGCGCGCCGGAAGCTCGGCACGATGACATCCGCCTTCAGCGCCGGGCAGAGAAACTCATCCGCAATGAGGCGACCGCCCTGCGCCTGCCAGGCGCGGATCTTGTCGACGACCGACCGGCTGAGCACGTCGCACTCCGGCATGACCAGCAGCTTGCGACCGGTGAGTCCGTCCTTGAGCAGGGTCTCCTCGAAAATCACATCGGCCGGCGCCTGCGCATGCTGGAGGGCGAGCCAGAGGTCGGCCGACCAGGTGGCATTGTAGCCGTGCCCACCGCGGCGGGCAAAGACCTGTGAGGTGAAGCTCTCCAGAAAGGCGATCTCGCGGCGTTCATCGGGGATTTTTAATAAGGCCGGCCCCAGTGGCTCCACCACCTCGCGCACGAGTTCGCGCAGCACGTGCTGGGTATCCGGATGCGTGAAACGATAGCCGCTGCTGCTGTTGGCCGTGGGCACGAGCGACTGCCAGCCGTGGTACATGAGGCCCTGCACCGGCCGGGCGATTTTCGTCCAGAAGGCCTCGCGCAGGTGCATGGGGGCGATGGTGATGTAGGCGGCCTCGGGATCGTGATCCTCCCAGGCCACAGGGTTTTCGGGCCGGCTCTTGCCGATCGGCGCGGTCTGGCTGCGATACCAGATGAGCTGGGTCATCTTCATCACCTTCTGGCGGCGACCGGAGGCGGCGCTCATGGCGAAGAGCTGGTCGGTGGCGAGGCCGATGCGCTGCGGATCAGGATAGGTGTAGGTCCAGTGCGAAAGCACATCGACCGTGCCGCCGGCGCCGCTGACCGAGGGCTGGCGCACGGCCGGATCAAAGAAGGTCCACTGCCGGCCACCCGCCGACTTGACGCCCTTGTGCAGGGCGCTGTGCAAGGCGTTCCAGCCGTCGCCCACCGTCCAGAACCAGCGGTAGTACTTCAGGATCGGATGATCGTCGGCAACGACACGATCGGCGGGAAAGTCCTTCAGCTGGGTCCAATCGACCCCGGTGCGCAGATCGACCTCGGCCGGGATGTCGCTGCCGGCAAAGGCACGGTAGTTCGCCACATCCACCGGGTTGAAGGAGGGCCGGGAGGCGTCGCGCACCTCGGTGTCGATGAGCACCGTGGTGAAGGCGGGATGACTGCCGTAGGTTCGCGCCAGGCTGCGGCCGACATTTTCGAAGAACGGCGGAAACTCCGGCAGCGAGGCGCAGATGTCGTGGCGGGTGAAGGGGTTGCCGTCGCGGCCGAGGCGATGGAATTCGGGGCGGTTCTCGAACAGGCGCGAGGGGGCCACGCTGGCGACCACGCCCAGCCCGGTGGCCAGGGCCTCGTCGAGACCGGCGCGCTGGCGCGCGATGAACTCGGCATCGCCGGGCGGCACATCCTTCCTCTGCGTCCAGATCTCGCCAAGCTGGGTGCCGAGGCCGATGAAATGAGTGAAGCCGAGGTCCTTGAGGCGCGGGATCTCCCCGGCGTTGGCACCCCACATGACCACGGGCATGCGGCCGGCCGGCAGGCGGGCAACGAGCTGGAACTCGCGCGTGCGTTCGCTGGTGGCGCCACCAGTGTTCAGTGTCGCGCGCAGCGGATAGCCGCCGGGCTTGAGCGCGGTGTTGACGGTGTAGCGCGCCGTGTGGGTCGCACCAGGCCGCAGATCGGGCAGCAGGAAGGTCTCGGTCTTGCCGCCGAACTCGACCTGCAGTTGTGCGCCCTGCAGCGTTTCGCGGCGCAGGTTGGTGCAGAGAATCGACACCGCCTCTGCACGCTCGAGGCGCTGCCAGACGGAACGCATGGATTCGATCGCCAGTTCGACCGGCTCAAACTTCAACGCGCCCTCGCACAGGCGCACCTCATCGATCCGGCCGGGAAAGCCGGCATAACTGCTGCCGCCGCGGTCGCCGAGGAAGAGCCCGCGCCGGCCGGGCACGACCGCCCCAAGGCCAGGCTTGGTCACCCGGCTGTGGGTGGAGCCATCAAGGTAAAAAGTCACCGTGCCGGCGGCATCATAGGTGAAGGCGAGGTGATGCCACTCGCCGACCGGCAGGCGCAGCGGCTCGGAATAAAACGACTCCGAATGACTGCCAAAGCCGAGCGTCACCAGCAGGCGGCGCAGGCCGGCCTTGTCGGCCTCGGTGAGCTGCCAGGCGTAGTCGGTGGGATTGTCGGGCACGTACTTTTTGTCGGCCAGGTAGCAGCGCGCGCCCTTGTCGAACTCCGGCTTGGGCTGCACCCACATCTCAAAAGTAAAGGCTCCTGCGGGCGAAAGCCGGCCGGCGGCCGTCACCCGGGCCTGGTGCGGTTTGTCGGCCACCGGCATGCCCTCGAAGGATTCCAGCGCGCCGCCGAAGCGGCCTTCCGCGACGGTGACCGCGCCATTGAGACTGAGGTGGTTGCCCTTGCCCGAACGATCGTGCAGTGCCGCGCCCGCATCAAAGCTCCAGCAGCCGAGCACGTGCGGCCCGGCGGCATCGGTGCCGGTGTAGCCGGTCTGCCAGGTTTCCTGGAGCGGGGCGGCGGCGAGGGTGGGAGCGAGCAGCAGGCAGGGGAAAAGGCGCATGATCGGGCGGAGATATACCCCGCCGGCGAGCCCGATGTTGCGCCGGGACCGCGTTGCCCGCCTTGCAACCCGGCCCGGACTGGGCACGTTACCCTCCCCAGCCATGTCGACCCCCAAGTACACGAATGCCCTCGCGAAGGAGAAATCGCCCTACCTCCTGCAGCACGCGCACAACCCGGTGAACTGGCTGCCCTGGGGCGATGAGGCGGTGGACAAGGCCAGGGCCGAGAACAAGCCCATCTTCCTGTCAAGCGGCTACTCGACCTGCCACTGGTGCCACGTCATGGAGCGCGAATCCTTTGAGAACGAGGAGATCGCCGCCTTCATCAACGCCCACTTCGTGCCGGTGAAACTCGATCGCGAGGAGCGACCCGACGTCGACCTCACCTACATGACCTACGTGCAGGCCGCGAGCGGCGGCGGCGGCTGGCCGATGAACGTCTTCCTGACTCCGGAATTGAAGCCTTTCTTCGGCGGCACCTACTTCCCGCCGGAGAACACCCAGGGCCGCATCGGCTTTCTCAACCTGCTCAAGGAACTGCACAAGGCCTGGACCGAGGACCGCGAGAAGGTGCTGGCCGGTGCCGAGCGCTCGGTGAGCAAGCTGCAGGAGTTTCTCGACGGCGAGGCCGCCGCCAAGGAGGTGAAGACCGACGTCGTGGTGCAGAAGGCCTACGACGACCTCGCCAGCAGCTACGACTACCATGAGGGCGGCTTCAGCGGCGCGCCCAAGTTTCCGCGCTCGACCTCGATCAACCTGCTGCTGCGCATCCACCTGGCCTGGGCGAAGGAGGAGACGCGACGCAGCGAGTCGGAGTGGGCCGGCGAGATGTGCGCGCGCACCCTGCGCGCCATGGCCAACGGCGGCATCTGGGATCACGTCGGCGGCGGCTTCCATCGCTACAGCGTCGATGGTTACTGGCACATCCCGCACTACGAAAAGATGCTCTACGATCAGGGCCAGCTGCTCTGGGCCTACGCCGAGGGACACCTGGTCACCGGCTCGGCCTTCCTGGCCGGTGTGGCGCGTGAGATCGCCGCCTATGCCGCGCGCGACCTGCGCCATGCCGAGGGCGGCTTTTACTCCGCGGAGGATGCCGACAGCCTGCGGGCGGAGGGTGACGAGCACAAGCATGAGGGCGCCTTCTACGTGTGGAAGGCGGCGGAGATCGACGAGTTGCTGGGCCGCGAACGCGGCAGCGTTTTCCGTTACGCCTACGGCGCCCGCCGCGACGGCAACGCCCGGCCGGAAAGCGATCCGCAGGGCGAACTCGCCGGCTTGAACACCCTGTTCAAGGCCTTCTCCGCAAAGAAGACCGCGGAGTTCTTCAAGAAGCCGGTCGAGGAGGTTCAAGAGATCCTCGCCGACGGCCTGAAGGTGCTGTTTGAAGCCCGCGCCAAGCGGCCGCGACCGCACCTCGACGACAAGGTCATCACCGCCTGGAACGGCCTCATGATTTCCGGCCTGGCGCGCGCCGGCGCGGCGCTGGGCGATGCCGGCCTGCTCGATCTGGCCACCGGTGCGGCAGGTTTCATTCACGACCAACTCTGCGCCGAACCGGGCAAGGGCCTGCACCGCAGCTGGCGCGAGGGCGAACGCGGCCCGCGCGGCTTTGCCACCGATTACGCCTGCCTGATCCATGGCCTGCTCGACCTCTACCAGGCCGGCTTCGATGCCCGTTGGCTGCGCTGGGCCGTCGCCCTGCAGGAGGAGATGGACGGTCTCTTCCTCGACCGCGAACGCGGCGGTTACTACAGCGTGCACACCGACATGGCCCACGCGGTCCTGCGCATCAAGGAGGACTACGACGGTGCCGAGCCCTCGCCGAATTCCCTCGCCGCCCTCAACCTGGCACGCCTTGCCGCCATGCTCGATCGCCCGGCCTGGCAGGAGCAGGCGGCACGCATTGTCGCCCTCTTCGGCGCCACCTTGGAAACCGCGCCCTCGTCGGTGCCGGTGCTGGTCATGGCGGCCGATTTCCTTGACCGTGGCAAACAGCAGATCGTGCTGGCGGGCGACCAAACCAGCCCGGATTTTCAAGTCCTGGCCAAGGTCGTCCACCAGCGACTGCTGCCTCATGCCGTGCTGCTGCACGTCGACGGTGGCGAGGCCCAGGCCTGGCTCGGCCAACACAACGCCGCCGTCGGTGAAATGAAGCCGGTCGACGGTCGCCCCGCTGCCTACGTCTGCCAGAACTACACCTGCCAGGCACCCGTGACGGCCCCGGCAGCCCTGGAAAAGCTGCTCGCGTAGGGCCCGGTGCCGGCCCATGCGCTACTCCCTGCTCATGCATCTGGTCACCCTGGCCTGGGGTCTGACCGCCATCCTCGGCAAACTTGTGACCCTGTCGGCCGCCGACCTCGTGCTCTGGCGCACCCTGCTCGCGGTCGCCGGCTTTGCCCTGCTCGCACGCGCCCTGCGCGCGCCGCTGCGCCTGCCGGGGCCGGATGCCCGCCACCTGCTCGGTCTCGGCGCCCTGCTCGGCCTGCATTGGGTGGCGTTCTTCGCGTCGGCGCGGGTCGCCACCGCCTTGGTCAGCCTGGCCGCCCTGCCCACCGCCATGCTCTGGTGCTCGCTGCTCGAACCCTGGATCAATGGCAGCCGGCGCTGGCGACCGCTGGAGCTCGTCGTCGGCGTCATTGTCGTCGGCGCGGTCTGGCTGATCTATGAGGTCGAGTTCCGCCACTGGCAGGGACTGACACTCGGCCTGCTCGCCGCCCTGCTCGCCGCCCTCTTCATCGTCTTCAGCAAGCAGGTCGCTGCGCGGCGTCACTACGCTGTCATTGGTGCCTGGCAGATGCTCGGCGCGCTGATCGTGACCTTGGCCACCCTGCCCTTTGCCGGGGCGGCACCGGCCTGGCCGAGTGCCGGCGACTGGCCCTGGCTGCTTGTGCTGTCCGGCATCTGCACCGTCGGTGCCTACGCCGGCTACATGATCGTGCTGCGCCACCTCGATGTCTTCAGCGTCAACGTCATCTACAACCTGGAACCGGTCTACGGCATCCTGCTCGCCATGCTGGTGTTCGGGGCCGAGGAAAAGATGACCGGCGGATTCTACCTCGGCGCCTCGCTCATCACCGGCAGCGTCCTGCTCGTGCCCTGGCTGCGAAGAAAGGGGCTCGCCAGGCCGTAAGCCTGCCATGCCCACCGCCACCCGCCGCACCTTCCTGGCCACCAGCCTGTCCGCCGCCGCCGCCACCTTCGCCCAAACAGGCGCCGTCGAGCCGATCATCGACATCCATCAGCACACAAACTACCGCGGTCGCGACGACGCCCACCTGATCGCCCATCAGAAGGCCATGGGCGTCACCACCACCCTGCTGCTGCCTGCCGGCACACCCATGCAGACGCCGTCCACCCACGACGGCAAATCGAACGGCCTGGCCGCCAGCTGCGGCATCACGGAGACCTGTCGGCGACTCGCCCAGGAACATCCCGACCACTTCCTCTGGGGGGTCAACGAGGTGACCGATCTCGACGGCGCCGACGCCGAGATCGAGAAGTGGCTCAAGCTCGGCGCCCGCCTGATCGCCGAACAAAAGTTTCACGTCGAATGCGACTCGCCGCAAAGCCAGCGCCTGTATGCCCTCGCCGCCGACTACGGAGTGCCGATCCTGCTGCACTTCCAGCACGGCACCTACAACCTCGGTTACGAACGCTTCCACACGATGCTGGCCAAGTTCCCCAAAACAAACTTCATCGGCCATGCCCAGACCTTCTGGGGCAACATCGACCTCAGGCATGAGCCGAAGAACCTCTACCCGAAGGGCCCGGTCACGCCGGGTGGCCTGACCGACCGCTATCTCGCCGACTATCCAAACCTCTTCGCCGACATGTCGGCCGGCTCCGGCCTCAATGCCCTCACCCGCGACGAGGCGCACACGACCGCCTTCTTTGAGCGTCACCAGGACAAGATCCTGTACGGCAGCGACTGCAACGACCACCTCGGTCGCGGCCCCGGTTGCCAGGGCGCGCAGACGATCGCCATGATCCGCAAGCTGGCACCCTCGAAGGCAGTCGAGCGCAAAATCCTGCACGCCAACGCCCACCGGCTGTTTCGGCTCTAAACGGGGCGGTCAGGCCGGTTCGCCGAGGTTTTCCAGAGCCGTCGCCGCCGCCTCCCAATCGCTGGTGAGTTTGGCGATGCGTGGTTCGGACGCCTCGAGCTCGGCGCTGTAGTCGCGGAATTTGACGGCATCGGCATAAGTCGCCGGATCCTGCAGCAGGGCCACCAGCTCCAGCTTGCGCTTTTCGACGGCGGCGAGTTCGGCCTCGACCGCGGCGACCCGCTGCTCGGCCTCGCGGCGGACCTTGCTGCGGGCATTGCGCGCCTCGGCCTCCAGCCGGCGCTGCTCCTTGTTCTTTGGCGCCGCGGCCGGGCGCGCCGGCGCGGCGGCCCAGGCCCCGGGCTGGCTGTTGCCAAGGCCGGCGGTGAGCGCCTCGCGCGCCGAGGTCGCACGGGTTTTGTCGAGGTAGTACTGGTAGTCGCCCGAGTAAGGCGTCAGCACGCCGCCGGCAATGTGGATGACGCCACGTGCCATGGCGCGGATGAAGTGGACGTCGTGACTGATGAACACCAGCGTGCCCTCGTAGTCCGACAGCGCGCCGATGAGGGCGTCAATGCTGCCCATGTCCAAATGGGTTGTCG
This sequence comes from Prosthecobacter sp., assembly GCA_036846165.1. GTDB lineage: Bacteria > Verrucomicrobiota > Verrucomicrobiia > Verrucomicrobiales > Verrucomicrobiaceae > Prosthecobacter. The sequence continues at coordinate 4,270 of DAIUCN010000070.1, read as the reverse complement.
GCTCGTCCATGAGCAGCAGGTTCGGCGGATCGAGCAGCAGACGGACAAGGGCCAGCCGCGACTTCTCGCCACCGCTGAGCACGGCGACCGGCTTGAAGACGTCGTCGCCATGGAACAGAAAGCTGCCGAGCAGGGTGCGCGCCAGCTGCTCGCCCGGGCGGCTGGGCAGGTCCATCGCCGACTGCAGCACGGTGTGCTTCATGTTGAGGACGTCGCCGCGGTACTGGGCGAAGTAGCCGAGGCGGACGTTGTGACCAAGCTCACGGGTGCCGCCCTGCGGTTCGAGCGCACCGGCGAGCAGCTTGAGCAGGGTGGACTTGCCGGCACCGTTGGGGCCGACCAGCACAAGGCGCTGGCCGCGTTCGACCTCGAAATCGAGGCCTTGGTAGACCGGCTGGTCGCCATAGGCGAAGTCGAGGCCGCTGAGGCGGAGCACGCGCTGACCGCTGCGCGGCGGCTGCGGGAACCGAAACTTGACCGTCTTCGCCGCCGCCACCGGCGCCTCGATCTTCTCCATGCGATCGATCATCTTCAGCTTGTCCTGGGCGCGCGAGGCGAAGTTCGCCTTGGCCTTGAAACGGTCGGCAAAGGTCTTCAGCTTGGCGATCTCACGCTGCTGGTTCTCGTAGGCGCCGAGCAGTTGCTCCTCGCGCGCCGCCTTCTCGCGCAGGTAATCGTCGTAGTTGCCGCGGTAGCGGGTGACCCGGCCGTGGCCGATCTCGAGGATGCTGTCGGTGAGCTGGTTGAGGAACTCGCGATCGTGCGAGATCATGAGGATGGCGCCGGGATAGCTTTTCAGATAGTTCTGGAACCAGATCAGCGATTCGAGATCGAGGTGGTTGGTCGGCTCGTCGAGCAGCAGCAGGTCGGGTTCCTGCACGAGCAGGCGGGCCAGATGGGCGCGCATGACCCAGCCGCCGCTGAGGGTGCGGGCGCGGCGATGGAAATCGCTCTCGCGGAAGGCCAGGCCGCTGAGGATGCGCTTGGCCAGCGGCTCGGCCTCCCAGCGGTGATGCTCGGTGACGTGGCTGGTGGCGAGTTCGAGCACGCTGACGTCGTCGACCGGCGCGCTTTCCTGCGGCAGGAAACCGAAATCGAGACCCTTCTCCATCGTCACCTGCCCCTCGTCGGGAGGGGTCTCGCGCAGCAGCAGGGAGAAGAGGGTGGACTTGCCGGCACCGTTCGGACCGATCAGGCCGATCTTTTCGCCGCGGTTGATGTGGAAGGAGGCACCGCTGAAGAGGGTGCGACCGGCATAAGTTTTGGCGACGTTGGAAACAGAGAGCATGGAGCGGCGGGTGCAGTCCATCGACCAGAACCGGGCCGGGGGCAACCCCGCGCATCGGTCCGACGGCGCCAAGCCAGCCTTGCCAGTGCGCAAACGCGGCCTAGGCTGAAGCGTTCATGGTATTGCGCATTTTCGACCGTTACCTCGGCCGGCAGGTCCTGTCCGCCACCCTCATGGGGGTGCTCCTTCTCAGCGGGGTCATGGTGCTCGGCAACGTCTACAAAAAGCTCGATGAACTGCTCGGCGGCACCGAACTGCCCTTCGCCTTCATCCTTGAGTTCGTGGCCATGGTGATCCCGTTCTCGCTGATCTTCACCATTCCCTGGGCCTTCCTCACCGGCATTCTGCTGGTGTTCGGCCGGCTGTCGGCCGACAACGAACTGGTCTCCCTGCGCATGACCGGCTGGTCGATGCCGCGCATCTGCCTGCCCGTTTTCCTGCTCGCCGCCGGCCTGTCCGGCATCTGCTACTGGGTCAACCTCTCGCTGGCACCGATGGCCAAGGATCGGATCAAGCGCATGTTCTATGAGGTTGCGCTCGAAAACCCGTCCGCCCTGTTCCAGCCCGGCCAGGTACTCGACAAGGTTCCAGGCTTCATCATCCACACCGGCGGCCGCGATGGCGACCGCCTGCTCGACCTGCACATCGTCGAACTCGACCGCCGGCTGCCGCGCCGGGTGATCCGCGCGCGCTCGGCCATGCTTGAATCCCAGCCGGACGTGATTGACGTCGTCATGGTGCTGGAGGACGCCGAGATTGAGGAACTGCGTTACGACGAGCAGCAGCGACTGGAAAAGGCCGACTTCCTGCGCGCGGGCCGCACTGCCCTGCTCTTTCCGCTGTCGCGGCTGAAAAACTCAAGCGTGCGCGTCAATGCCAGCATGAAGAGCACGGAGATGCTGTGGCAGGAGGTGACGGGCCGGACCGAGGACGGCCCCTTGGATCCGAAGGAGCGCATGCGCTCGCTCACCGAGCTCAACAAGCGCTACAGCTTCTCACTGGCCTGCTGCACCTTTGCCCTGGTCGGCATCCCGCTCGGCGTCACCGCCCAGCGGCGCGAAACCTCGACCGGCTTCGCCCTCAGCCTGATCACGGCAACCGTCTACCTGGTCTTCATCATTCTCGCCGACACCCTCAGCGACAAGCCGCACCTCCACCCGCACCTCATCATGTGGGCTCCGAACGTCATCTTCCTGGCGGCCGGTGGCTGGCTGTTCCGACGCCTCAATCAGCGATGAACGCGCCTGCCCCCCTCCATCGCGCCGGCCTGCTGGCATTCGCCCTGCTGTTGCCGGCCTGCAAATGGCGACACGCCGCCGAACCGGTCGCACCGGCCGTCACGGTCCACTACCTTGCCGCCGATGACCGCACGGCTTATGAGCAGATGCAGCGCCTGGTGCTGACACGCCTGCTCGCAGAGGCGAACGCGCGCCTGAGTCTGGTCCTGCATCCCGCCGAGGGCAGTGCCGCACGCCAAATGCAGCAGTTGCGCGCGGCTGCCCGGGAGAAGCCGGACTTTCTGCTGGTCAGTCCGCTGGATGCAGCCGCTTTGGCGGCGCCACTGGCGGAACTGCGTCAGGCTGGCACCCGGGTCATTGGTCTCGGGGAGGCAGCGGTGGAGTTGGCCTGTGACACCGTGCTGTTCTGTCCGCAGCGGGAACTCGGGCGGCTGGCGGGCGACCTCGTCCGCCGCTCCCTGGAGCGGCGTGCGCAGGAACTTGGCCTGCCGGCGCCCCGGGGCCGGGTGGTGCAAATCCGTGGCGACGAGGATGCGGCGGCTGGGCGTGCCCGCGACGAGGGCTTTCGCGCGGCACTGGCGGAAGTTCCCGGGCTGGTGCTGGTGCATGATGCCCCCGGCTTCTGGACGCGCGAGCAGGCTGCTGAGCGCGTACGCGAGGCCCTGCGCCTGCAGGGTGGGTTCGAGGCGCTGTATGCCCATGACGACCTGATGGCGGCCGGCGCCCTTGATGCACTGGCTCCGGAAGTGCGCGAGAACGTGCTTGTCATCGGCACTGATGGTCACGGTGGCCGAACGGGCGGCCACACACTGGTCAACGCAGGCCTTCTTGATGCCAGCATTTACCAGCCGCTGCTGGTGGACTACGCCGTGCAGCTCATCCTCAAAAGCCTGCGTGAACCGGCCTTCCGGCCGAAGCCCAGTTACGCATTGACTCCCCGCTCGGTGACGCCGCGCGAACTCGATGACATCCGCCTCAACGGCATGGCGCCGTATCCCGAGCCCTGAGCGTGCCGTTGGCGAAAAGCCTCAATCTGCCGGCTTGCGCGGCGCCTTCTTGGCCGCCGGCTTTTTGGCCGCGGCTTTCTTGGCGGGCGCCTTCTTCGCAATCGCTGTCTTCGTCGCCGCCTTCTTGGCTGCCGGCTTCGGTGCCGCGGTTTTCTTGGTGGTCCGTCCTGGCGAGCGCTTGAGGGTCGCCCGGCGCGCCGCGGCGGCCTTGCCGGCCGATGCAGCGGCCGCCGGTGCTTCCGCCTCCTCCACCAAGGACAGTCGCGGTGCGTCACCCCAGAGTTCTTCCAGGCGGTAAAACTCGCGCTTCTCCGGGCTGAGCACGTGCACCAGCACGTTCGGGTAATTGACGATCAGCCACTGGCTCTCGTAGTTGCCGTCGCCACCGAGCGGCTTGAGGCCGTGGTCTTCGCGCAGGCGCTCGACGATCTCGTCGCGCACCGCACGCAGCTGCGGATTCGAGGTGGCCGTGCAGATGACAAAAAAGTCGGTGACCGGCGAGATGCCCCGCAGGTCAAGCAGGACTAGGTCGGCGGCCTTTTTGTCGGCGGCGTACTGGGCGCACAGGCGCGCGATTTCGAGGGTTTCCATGGTTGAGGGTTGACGGACTCCCTTCAAAGCCGATTTTTGGACGGAAAGCAAGCCGGCAAAGCCACCGGCCGGGACAAACCGCACGTCGCCGCCCAAAATTCAGCCTGCGCGAACCACCCGCCCGACCGGGCCCTTCCCCCCAAAAA
>DAIUCN010000069.1:0-22496 GCA_036846165.1 Prosthecobacter sp. | reverse complement strand
AGATCGCTTTGCCGGCACCATGAGATCGCATTGACCCCAACCCAAGATCGCTTTGCGGGCATATTGAGATCGCATCGCCCACGACATGATCTCATGTTGACCCCAAAGTGAGGTCGCTTTTTCGGCTGCATCAGCCGAAAAAGGGCGACGGGCGAGGCCGATCCGCGGGCCGACGAGCACGCAGAGCATGGGGGCCATGGCCTCAAAGCCCCGCCGTCTGGCGACGACGCCTGCATGGGCCCATGCCACAGAGCCGGCGCAGTAACGCCCTCCACTGTCCCCTTCGTGCTCTCCGTGCCCTCCGTGGTTCCAAAGACTCAGGGACCGCGGGGTCATTGCCCCCGTCTACAGCGCAGCGCCCGACTTTTCTGCCGACCTTCCGTGCGTTCCGTGTCTTCCGTAGGCCCTTCCATGCTGGGTTCAGGAACAGCCCGTTACTGCGCGCTCCGCTGGTGGGCGGCGCGTGCGTGCAGGGCGAGCAATTCGCCGGCGAGGAAGAGGGAGCCGGCGACGAGGGTGCGTTCCGCGTGCTGGCGGGCGAGGTCGAGGGCTTCGGGCAAGCTGGCGGTGGTTTGGCAGCGCTGGGGGTCGCCACCGGCGGCGAGGTAGGCCGCGCGGATCTCACCGGCCGGCACCGCGCGCGGGGAATCAAAGCCGGTGAAGATCCAGCGCGCGCCGAGCGGCAGCAGCGGGCGCAGGGTTTCGCTGTGGTCCTTGCCACTGGAACCACCGAAGACGATCACGGCCTGTTCACCGGGATAGGCGTCCTGCCAGGCGGCGACCAGGGCCTGGGCGGCATCGGGGTTGTGGGCACCGTCGAGAATGAGGCGACCGCCCTCGAGGCGCTGGAAGCGTGCAGGCCAGACGGCGGCGCGCAGGCCGGTGGCGATCTGCTCCGGCGACAGCTGGAAGCCCGCAGCGTGCAGGGTGGCGATGGCGATGGCGGCATTCCAGCGCTGGTGCGGCCCGGCGAGGCCGAGCGGCAGGCTGTCGAACGGCTGTGCCACCTCGGTCAGGGGCGACCCACGCTCGCGGGCGGTGGCGCGCAGCACGGCCAGGGCTTCCGGCTTCTGCGGCCCGGTGACGACGGGCACGCCGGGCTTGAGGATGCCGGCTTTCTCACCGGCGATGGCCGACAAGGTGTCGCCAAGCTGGGCCATGTGATCCATGCCGATGCGGGTGATGGCGCAGGCTTCGGGCCGCAGGGCGTTGGTGGCGTCGAGGCGACCGCCGAGCCCGGTTTCCAGCACGACCCACTCGCAGCCGCGGGCGCGGAACCAGTCGAGCGCCAGTGCCAGGGTCAGTTCAAAAAAGGTGGGGGCCAGCTGCCAGTCGGCCACGACCGCGCGCAAGCGGTCCAGGCCGGCCTCGATCTCGTCATCGCGGATCTCGCGTTCGTGATCGCGGATGCGCTCGTTGAAACGGATCAGGTGCGGCGAGGTGAACAGACCGACCCGGAAGCCGGCCGCGCTGAGCATGGCGTGCAGGAAGGCACAGGTCGAGCCCTTGCCATTGGTGCCGGCGATGTGCAGGAACTTCATGCCCGGCGAGGGCAGGTCGAGGGCGGCAAGCAGGCGGCGCATGCCGTCGAGGCCGAGCTTGATGCCGTAGACCTGGGTGCCGTAAAGCCAGGTGAGACCGGGCGAGAGCGGAACCTCAGCCATGGCCCCTCCCCATTTCATGGACGAGCAGGGTCAGCGCCGCCAGAGTCGCTGTTTCGGCGCGCAGGATGAAGGGCCCGAGCGTCACCGGCAGAAACCCCTGGGCGCGCGCGAGTTCCTCCTCGGCCGGGGTGAAATCGCCCTCCGGACCAATGACCACCCAGGCCTCGGTCGCTCCACCCCCCAGGCCGTGCAGGGTGCGACTGCTTTCCGCCAGCGAGGGCAGGATTTTCAGGGCGCCGGCGGGAGCGGCGGCCATGGCCTCGGCGAAGGGGCGCGGCGCTTCCAGCTGCGGCAGGAAGGGCGTGTGGCACTGCTTGGCGGCCTCGAGCATGTGACGTCGCCAGCGCGCCATCTTTTTTTCCAACTGCTCGCCACCGGGCTGCACGACGGTGCGGGCGGTGAGTACGGGACGCACCGAGGCGGCGCCGAGTTCGACCGCCTTTTCCAGCAGCCACTCGAAGGGTTCCGTCTTGAGGAGGGCGGGCAGCAGGTGCACGGCTGGCGGGCGCGGCGGGGTCGGCAGCGCTTCGAGCACGGTCGCGGTCACCGTCTCGCGGGCGACCGAGCTGAGGCGCGCGCGTACGACGCGACCGGCGCCATCGAAGATCTCGATCTCGTCGCCCACCTGCCGGCGCAGCACGCGGGCGCAGTGGCGGGCCTCGTCGCCGGAGAGGACGAGGTCGCCTTCCGGCCAGGAACCGGGGGGCAGATGGAAGCGCGGCAGCGACATGCCCGGCTTTTCGCACGCGCGGGCGGCCTTGGCAACGGCCTTGAATTTCCCTTTGCGCGACCGGGTGGCGTCCATACGTTAAACTCCCCCATCCCCACTGAACCATCATGCCCACCTACGATTACCAGTGCCAGACCTGCGGCCATGAGTTCGAGGCCCGCCAGTCCATGAAGGACCCGCATCTGACCGACTGCCCCGTCGCCGAATGTGCCGGCCCGGTGAAGCGCAAGATCGGCCTCGGTTCGGGATTCATCTTCAAGGGCAACGGCTTCTACATCACCGACTACCGCAGCGATTCCTACAAGGCGGCGGCCAAGAAGGACAGTGAATCCAGTTCCTCCTCGAGCAGTTCCTCCAGCGCCTCCACCCCGGCTCCGGCCGCTCCGGCACCGGCGGCCAAGACGACCTGAGGCGGCCAGGAGCGACGCTGACGCATTGACAAGTTCCGCTTTGGCGTGAATTTTCACAAGTGCAGCAGCGAATCGACATCCCCCGCAAATCGATCTACCGCCTGTCCATCTACCAGCGCTGTCTGAGCCGGTTGAAGGAAAATGGCGTGGACACGGTGTCGTCCGACGCCCTCGCCAAGGCGGCGGGCGTCAAGTCCACCCAGCTGCGCAAGGACCTGACCTACTTCGGCCAGTTCGGCACGCGCGGCCTCGGCTACAACGTCGAGGTGCTGAGCAACACGATCTCGCAGGTGCTCGGCCAGAACCGCCTGCAGCCGGTCATCCTGGTGGGCGTCGGCAACCTCGGTTCCGCCCTGCTCCGCTACGGCGGTTTCCGCAAGGAGGGTTTTGAAGTGGTCGCCGCCTTCGACCTCGAGCCGCGGCGCATTCCCGGAGTCAACATCCCGGTCCTGCCGATCGCCGACATGGCCGAGTTCATCCGCGAGAACCAGGTCAAGATGGCGATCCTGACCGTGCCCTCGAGCAGCGCCCAAAGCGTCACCAACGACATGGTCGCCGCCGGCATGCAGGCCATCCTCAACTTCTCACCGACCGTGCTCGACGTGCCGGAAAACGTCGTCGTCAACAGCGTCGACCTGGCGGTGGAGCTGGAGAACCTGAGTTACTTCATCCGCTGAAGCAGCGGGATGGAAGATTGATGATTTTTGATTCTTGATTCTTGATCGAGGATTTGGGGGCGAGGTGAGCCCGCATCCCACTCCAGCCTGGCTTCCTTGGGCCATCGGCCTTCATTCGCGGGCGAACTCGCGCTCAAGCGCATCGAGGTAGCGGGCGATCGGATCCGTGCGTTCGGGCAGTTCCTTCTGCAGGGTTTCCGGCAGCTTGAGGTAATCCTCGAAGACCCCCGACATGTGCAGCGTCTCGTTGGCCTCGTGCAGGTCGAGCAGGTCGCGCACGGCCTTGCTGCGTGCTTCCGCGTCGCGGATGCGCCGGCGCAGCTCGCGAATGCGCGCGTCCGCGCCCTTGGTGCGACCCTCGCGCAGGTCAGCCAGCAGCTGGCTGGCCTCGGTGACGATCGGTCGGAACAGCACCGCCGCGCGGTTCTGCAGGGCCGCCAGTTCGCGGATGTTGCCTTCGAAGATCGTCTTGGCGTCGGGCCGGCGCAGAACCGCGGCATAATCCTCCAGGGCCACCTCGGCCACCACCAGCGATTCGTCCGCGGGGGACGGGGGCGCGGTTTTTTGGGGTTCGACCTTTTTCACCACCGCCGGCTTCGGTTCCGTCGGCTTCGCGACCTCCGGCTTGGCTTCCGCGGCCTTCGCCTCCTCGGGCATGGGAACCTCGTCCGGTTGCGCGGCTTCCTTGGCGCTGTCGCCCCAGAGCAGGCGACGGAAGAGTGAGGGCTTGCGCGGCTCATCGCCCTCGGCGGGTGCGTCCGCTTCCGGCGCATCCATCTTCGCCTCGGCCGGCTTGGATGCGGACTTGTCGGGTTCGGCCTTGGATACCGGCGCGTTCTCGGCCGGCTTGGCTGGAGTTTCCTTGGCCGGTGTCGCCCCTGCCTTGTTCTCGGCAGCTTTCTCCGCCGGCGCTTTCGCCGCCGCGGGCTTGGCGTCCGTCTTGGCCTCGGATTTGGCCTCAACCGGTGTCTCGTCCGTGGCTTCCGGCTTCTTGCGGCCCAGGCGCAGGCCGAGGAAATCCATGGCCAGCACCGGCTGACCCGAGCCCGCACCGACCGAGGCCAGCCAGGCGGCGGTGCGCGGCAGCGCCGTGCGGGCAGTTGCCGGCTTGGCCGCGGGTGGGTCGGCCGATTCCCCGGTTTTCGCGTCGGGTGCCTCGGGCTTGGCGGGGGCCTCCGGGGCTTCGTCGCGCCGGAACCAGTTCAGCGGGTTCAGCAGCGAGGGCTTTTCCGCCGGCTCCACCTTCGGGGCCGGTTCGACCGGTGGCGGCGTTTCGGATTTGGCTTCGGCTTTCGCGCCCGCTTCGCTTTTCGGCTTCGCGGCAGACTTGGCCTTGGCGGCAGCCGGGCTCGGCGGCATGGGCTCGTTCTTGATGATCGTCACCGGCGCGTCGTCCTCGACGACCTCCTCGGGGACCTTCGGTTTGGCGACGCTCGGGCTTGGCGGCAGCGGTTCGTTCTTGATCACAGTCGCCGGCGCCGGCTTCAGGGTGGCGGTCTCCTCGACCTTCGGCGCTGCCGGCTCCTCGACCTTGGCCGGGTCGGCCTCGCGACCGAAGAGACGTCGCAGCAAGGAGGGTTTGTTGACCGGCTCCGCGGGTGTTTCAGCAGGGGGCTTTTCCGCCTTCTTCTCGGCCGGCGTTTCCGCATCCTTCTGGTCCGTCGCCGGTGCGGCAGTCTTGGCGACCTCGGACTTGGGCGCCGCAGGGGCTTCCACCAGCCCTTCCATCGAAGCCGCCTCCAGGGCGGCAGCGATGACGGCATCGGCATCCTCTTCCTTCGGAGCCCGCGAGAACGGATTCAGGCGACTCAGGAAGGAACGCTTGGATGTGTCTTCGGCCCGCTCGGCGTCGGCTTTCACCGTTGCCGTCTTCCCTGTTTCCGCCGCGCTCGCTGTGCCGGGCGGGCTCGCCGGTTGGGGCGACTCGACACGTGCCACCACCGGACGCGGCCGCGGTACTTCGGAAGCCTTGGCGCGGTAACGGAAGGTGAGCGCGTGATCGAGCTGCTCCAAGGTGTCAACGATGCTGAGCGGCTCGCTCAGCGTCGGCGCGGCGAGGGCGGCAAGCTGCAGCGACCACCACTTGTTGAGACTGCTCGGGCTGCCGGCGATGGCTGGGAAATGCTGATTGAGCAGTTCGCGCTCCGTGCGCGGGTCGGCCGCAAGGGCGGTCAGAAACTTCGCCATGCGCAGGCCGCCATCGGTCTGGTCGAGCAGGGCAAGCACGAGCGCGCAGCAGGAGGTTTGGTAAATGGTGCGCGACAGTGCGTCCATGGTCACCGGCGAGGCTTCAATGATCTCCTCGATGCCATAGATGCGGCCGCTCTTGAAGATGGCGGCGAACAGCGTGCTCGGGCGCGTGCGACTGCGAAACTCCAGCGCCTCGAGGATGCCGGTGAACAGCCAGTCGGGCAGCAGCAGGGGACGCTGCGCCTTGATCTGCTTCTGGTCGCGCAGGATGCGTTCGGCGAGCAGGGCTCGGACGATCTCGCGGCGGGCATCGGACTGGCGCAGGTCGGGCCGCAGATGGATCGTCACCTGCAGGTGAAAACCGCCGTGCTCGATCTGCGAGATGGTGGTGACCACCGCCTTTTCAGCCTTGAGGGCAGACTCACCGCTGTTGAGCAGGACCACCACCGGGATGCCCCAAGGGGTGCTGTCACGCAGCAGCTTGCGCACTTCGGCGGCAATGTCCTCACACTTGCTGGAGAAGGCGCTGCGCAGGGCGAGGTCGTCGCCATGGACAATGAACTGGCCGCTGGTGCTGGTGGAACTGCCGGCGCGCGGGCGGGCGACGGGCACGCGCGGCACCTCGCCGGGCAGGCTCGGTCGCGGCGGCAGTTCAGCACTCACCGTCGGCAGCGGTGCGGCCGGCGGCGCTTCAAGCTGGCCGGGAGCCGGCGGGGCGACGCGTGGCGCCGGCGCGGCGTTGGGAGCAACCGGCGGCGGCACGGCCTGCTGGGCCCGCACGCTGGGCAGGGCCGTGGCGAGGAGCAGGAGGGCGAGACGGGACGGGCGCATGGACTTCACGGAAAACGCGGATCGAGGACGAGCCGGCCTTGGGCGACGCGCACCTGGTTCATTTGAAACAACGCGCCGATCTCCTCGGCGAAGACGCTGCCGAGCTGGCGGAGCAGCGGTTGCAGGGGACGGAGCAGGCCGCGCGGCACCTCGAGTCGGCCGTAGCTGCCGCCGACAAGCTGCACCTCAAAGGCGGAGTCGCGCCGCGCCGCCTGGAAGCGCAGGCTGACCGTGCGTTCGGCGCCGGCGATGTCCCAGACCAGGGTCGCCTCCAGCACCTCGGGTTGCAGGGCGACCGCGAGACGGCGGAACTGCGTCCAGCGTTCGATCGGCGGCCGGGCGCGCGCTTGCAGCACGCGGGCGAGGTACTGATTGAGTTCCGGTTCACTGATCTCAAACACGGCCGAGCGCTTGATGGCGGCCTGCTTCAATTCGTCGAGCACATCGCGCTGGCGCCTGGCCGGCTCGCCGGGTGCTGGCATGGCCGCGGGCCGGTGCGCCACCCAGGCCGCGCCGGCGAGGGCGGCGAAGGCGACGAGGAGGACGAGGTGGACCAGGAATTTCACGGCGGCGCGCAAGGGGCAAAGTCAAGGCGTAGCACGAAAGCCGGGCTTTGGGAAGCGCGATCGCGGCTCACAGCCCGCCGAAGCGGCGCTGGCGCTGGCCGTAGTCGCGCACCGCCTCGATGAAGTGCTCGCGGCCGAAGTCGGGCCACAGGGTCGGCGTGATCCACAGCTCGGTGTAGCTGAGCTGCCAGAGCAGGAAGTTCGACAGGCGCAGCTCGCCGCTGGTGCGGATGAGCAGGTCGGGATCCGGGTAGTAGCGGGTGTAGAGGTGCTTGCTGAACACCTCGGTGTCGATCATGCCCTTGTCGAGGTGGCCGCGCTCAATGCTTTCCAGCAGGCTCTTGACGCCGTCGAGAATCTCCTCGCGACCGCCGTAGCTGAGCGCCAGGATGAGGGTCAGGCCGCTGTTCTGGGCGGTGGCCTCGATCGACCGGTGCAGCTGCTCCTGGCAGGACTTGGGCAGGTCGTTGAGCCGGCCGATGGCCTGCAGGCGGATGTTCTGCTCGATCATCTCCGGCGTCTTCTGGCGCAGGAACTGTTCGAGCAGCTTCATCAACGCGGCGACCTCGCGCGCCGGGCGTTTCCAGTTCTCCGAGGAAAAGGCATAGAGGGTCAGGAACTCCACCCCGACCTCGCTGCAGGCCTCGGTGACGCGGCGTACCGTCTCGGCGCCAGCGCGATGCCCCTCCGTGCGCGGCAGGCCGCGCTCGCGCGCCCAGCGGCCGTTGCCATCCATGATGATGGCGACGTGGCGCGGAATGACCTTGAGGTCTTTGGCGGCGGCGGGCATCGGCGGGATCAGGCCTCGTAAGCCGGCAGGGCGGCGGCATCAAAACCGCTCACGCCGGCTTCGGCGGCGATTTCGTTGAGCGCCTCGACTTCAGCGGCGGTGAACAGCAGACCGCCGGCTTTGGCGGTGTGCGCGGCGTTCTGCGCCTCGGGCTGGCCGGGCAGCAGGCAGCCCTCGTTGCCGTGGCCGAGAATGTCGTCGAGCACCGCCTTGAGGTTTTCGCTGAAGTTGCGGCCCTTGGCGAACAGACCGCTGCTGATCGCGTCGGGATGAATGACCTGGAAGTAGAAGCTGCTGGTGCGCTTCTCACCGGCCGGGAAGGGCTGCGACTTGATGTCGGGGTGGGCACCGCCGCCGCGCAGGGTCGGCAGGCTGCCGCCGATCATGGCGCCCATGAGTTCGATGAGCAGCGACAAACCGTACCCCTTGTGGGCGCCGAAGGGCAGCAGCCAGGCGGCGGCTTCGGCATCGGTGGTCGGGTTGCCGGCGGCATCGACCGCGGCGCCGGGTGGCAGTGGCTTGCCTTCACGCTTGAGCTGCTGGACGCGGCCCATGGCGACCGTGCTGGTGGCCCAGTCGATGACGACCGGGAAACCGCAGGCATCCTGGGTGGGCAGGCCCCAGGAGTGCGGGTTGGTGCCGAGCACCGGGAACTTGCCGCCGAAGGGCACGACCTCGCCGAGCGTGGAGGTGCAGTTCGTGTAGGCGATGTAGCCCTTGCGCGCCGCCTCCATGACGTAGCCGCCGCCCCAGAGGTAATGGAAGGCGTTGTCGACGCTGACCTGGCCGATGCCGTATTGATCGGCCATGGCCATGCAGCGGTCCATGGCACGGAAGGCGACGCTCTGGCCGAGCTTGAGCTGGGCATCCCAGACCTCGCTGGCGGCGAATTTTTTCTCGATCACCCGGATCTCGGCGCCCGGCTTGCAACCACCGGTGGCGCTGCCGAAGAGGTGGTCGAGATGCAGGGCCTTGATGGCGTTGTGGGTGCGGATGCCGTGCGCCGACGCCATTTCACAGAAGCGGGCGGCGTCCTCGGCCTCGTCGGCGGTGTAGCCGCGGTGCAGGTAGGCGGCGCGAACGAGGGCGTTGTGGGCGGCGGTCGGGACGGTGAGGTAGGTTGTGGGCATGGCGGGTGGGGCGAAGAAGGCACAGCTTGGGCGCGATGCACGCTCTTTGCAAGCCGACCGCGGGGTTCCCGCGTCAATCAGAGCCCCTTCGACAGGATCTCGGCGGTGAGGTTGAGCGGCAGGCGCAGGGTGCCGCCGAGATTGCCCGTGCGGTCCTCGTAATGATAAACCCGCACGGGGGCCTGCCCTTCCCGGCCGGTCAGCACGAAGAAGTCCAGCCGCAGCAGGCGCTCCTCGCCGGGCGGGACTTCCACCGGCTTGATCTCCAGGACCAACTCGTTCGGACCGCTGCGCAGACCTCCAATGACGAACAGTTTTTCGGCATGATCGGTCATCGCCGGGTAGTCATGGCCGTTGATGCGCATCTTCGTTTCATAGCCGAACGACTGGAAGGTGCAGCCCGCCATGAACTCGGGCGGGTCACAGAGCTTCGGCACGGCCGGCGGTGTGCCGGGCGGGGTGAACTCGGGCCAGTCGAGGAACTCGGGCCGGCCGCCCTCCTTGATCTGCCGGGCAATCTCCGGCTGGTCGTTGAGGCGGAGCAACTTGCTGCTGTCGAACTTCCAGCCGCCGCGCTCCTGAAAAAACTTCAGCATGAGCACACTCTCCGGAATGAGCGCCGGATCGCCGCCCATGTCGACCTTGCCGAACAGCAGCAGGTGCGCCGTCGCCCCGACCGCGTCGGCTTCCAGCAGACGCAGGCCGGTCAACGCCGGCGGCTGCACCGGCACCTCGAACACCGCGCCTGGAAAACTTTTTTTCTGGCTGACGATGAGGTTGCGCGTGACCGCCTGCCGATAACTCGTGATCGCCGAGGCCCAGGCGCGGGCATCCTGGGCAATCATCGCGCTGCGCCAGCCTTCATAGGCGCGGCTGAGCTCGGCGGTGAGCGCGGCATCCTGGGCAACAACGGGCGTGGCCGTCAGCAGCAGGATGGCGCGGAGGAGGCGGAGGGACGTCATGGGCACCCGGCAAATACCATGCCCACGGCAATTCCTGCCAGGAAAAGATGTTGCTGCCTGGGCCTTTTTCGCAAAAGTCACACCTTTGCCACTTTGATTCATGGAAACTCCCGGCGCAGGTCCCCTCAAACCGCCCCCCCTCGACCGCAATCGGGAACTCCTGAAAACCGCCCACGAAACGGTTTACAAGATCATCGGTGAAACCCGTCTGCCCGTCTACATCTGGCAGCCCGATCCCGCCAAGGCGCCCGAGGGCCCCACGGCGGTCGCCGCCTTCTTCTTCAGCAGCGGATGGGACAACGGTCAGGTCGCCCAGTTCGCACCGCACTGCGTCTACTTCGCCTCGCGCGGCATGATGACCATGGCCTTCGATTACCGCGTCGCCGCCCGCCATCAGGCCGGTCCACTCGAAGCCATCGCCGATGCGCGCAGCGCCCTGCGCTGGATCCGCCTCAACGCCGCCGGCCTCGGCATCAACCCCGGCAAAATCGTCGCCGTCGGCGGCAGCGGCGGCGCTCACGCCATCGCCGCCTCCGCCATGCTCGATGGCTACGACGACGCCACCGATGCGCTCGACTGCAGCCCGGCGCCGAACGCCCTCGTGCTCTTCAATCCGGTGCTCGACACCTCCAAGCACGGCTTCGGCCTCGAACGCTTCCCCGATGCCGCCAGCGCCAAGAAGGCCAACCTGCTGCGCGCCATCCGCGCCGGGCTGCCGCCGATGCTGCTCATGCACGGCACCGCCGACCGCGTGGTGCCCTACGCCGGCACCAAGCAGTTCGCCAAAAAGAGCTCGCGCAAAAAGAACACCTGCCACCTCGTCGAGTTCGAGGGCCAGGGCCACGGCTTCTTCAACTTCAACCTGTCGTTCGAAAACTACGAGGCCACCCTCATGGCCATGGACGACTTCCTGGTGAATCTCGGCTTCATCGCACCCGATCCGGACGCCCGCCTCGGCAGCCTCGACTGACCCGCCTCACAACGCGTCCGCCGACAGCAACCACACGATCAGCCGCTTGCCCTCCACCCGCCCGGGATCGGCCAGCACCTCGGCCTCGTCCGCCTCATCCAGGGCACGCGCCAGCAACGCCGCCAACTGGGCCGTGAAGCCGGCGCTCTGCGGTACGCCCTCGGGATCGCCAAAACTCAGCTCAGGATCGTCAAACACCCGGCGCAGCCCGTCGCCCACCACCAGCACCGGCGATTGCCGATCCGCCGGCAAGCCGCGCAGCGCCACCAGGGTCGCGGCCTCCGCCCCGAGTCGCGTCTCCGCCAGATCGCCCAGCAGATCCAGGGCGAGGTCGCCGACCGACGCGCGCTCAAGCACGCGGGCATCCACCCGTGGTGTGATGTCGGCAGCCAGCCGCGGCCACTCGCGCCGCACCTGTGCGGCTACAGCAAGCGCGGTCTGCTTCATCGCCTCGGGCGTCCAATGCCGGTCCTGCCTGAAGTAGGCAGGCTGCCGGCGGCGCGCTTCCCACATTGCGCCCGCCGGATCCAGCATCTTGACGCCTGCCGTCTCCAAGGCCGCCAACTTGGCGGGCAAATCGGCCGGTCGCAGCGGCCCGGCAAACTTCGCCGGCAGCAGACCCTCGGGCTGCAGAGCCAGCTTGGCGGGCACCGGCACCACCAGTACTTCAGTCCCCTGCCCGCGCCAGGTTTCCAGCCGCACAAGCAAGTCCTCACTGCGCCCCGGTCGCGGCGCGCGCGTCAACCGCTGCAACTCGTCGGCGCCAAACAACCAACCCTCGCTGCCGACGATCACCTGGCGGTCACCCTCGCCGAACGCGGTCCGCTTCCAATCCGCCGCCCAAGCCGCCCACGGCGTCTGCGCGGGCTGCCCCGCAAGCGTGGGCCCGAAGACCAGCGCCAGGAGTCCCAACACAGGGCCGGCACCAAGCAGCAGCCAGGGTCGACGGTGCAGCGGCCGGCGCAGGCTGGCCAGCAGCAGCGCGCTCAACCAAGCCACCCAAAGCAGCAGGATTTCCCAAGTGCCGCCGATCCGCGCATCGAGCACCAGGGTGTAGGCGGTGCGTTCCCCCTCACCGGCCAACAACCGCAGCTTGGCAGCGGCCTCGGCGAAATCGGCCGAGAGCAGCAGCACGACGGACAGGGCCCAGACGGCAGCGACCAGAAGCGCGCGCAGCGGCGGCGGCACCGGACCGGCAAACAGACTGCGCCCGCCGCGCGCGGCCTCGGCAGCCATCAGCAGCGCGTGCAACGCCAGCCAGGCCAGCACGGGCGGGGCCCAACCGCGCCACAGCACGGCGGTCACCGCCACCAGCAGCAGCCCGGCGGCGGCCTGTCGACGCGGGCTGCCAAGGCGACGTGCCGGCAGGCAGAAACGGCGCCAGAGCCCGGTGAAACTCCCGGCCCGAAACGGCGCGCGCAGGAGGTCGGGCAGGCGCTTTTTCAGCAGCAACAGGGAGAAGGCTGCCAGCAGATCCGCCCCCCCCGAGAGCAGCAGAAACAGCTGGGCCGAACAGGCCAGGGTTGAGCCCCAGACCGACCAACTGCTGCGCGCCAGCGGGGCGGCAGCGAGGGCATCGGCCACCAAACCTTCGAGCGGCAGGACCAGCAGCAACAGCTTGGCAAGTCCGGCTCCGGCCAGTCCAGCGACAGCCAACGCGCCGCGCCTGCTCGCGCGCCGGGCACGAAACGCCAGCCACACGCCAGGCAGGAGCAGGGGCAGCAGAACGGTAAGGGGAGGCAAGGGCGGCACGGCAGCGACCGGTGGCTAGGCAGCGGCCCTGTGCAACTGCAAAGCGCGTCAGCGCTTGCGCGACTCGGATCGATTGAAGATCGATGGCAGGGGCAGGCGCAGCGCGGGAGAAGGCTTCGGCGACTCGGTTGTTTCCTTGTCGCGAGTCCCGCCCTTGAGCAGGCTCGGCGTCCAGCGCGTGTCCTTGACCGTGCCCTCGCCGCGGAACTCAAAGAGTTCACTGAACGGCCGCAGCACGATGCCCGGCAGCCCGCGCACCCGCACCTGGGTGGTGAGATCGACGGCATCGTCGATGAAATTGATGCGCCCGGACGAGGCCAGTCGAAAGACGCTGGTGAGCGCCTCAAAGTTGTCGGTGATGACAAAACCGTCGGCGATCCGGAAGGTGCAGTTGGCCTCGGTGGCGACGTTGTAATCCTTGATCTTGCCCGGCAGCAGGTTGTCGAGCAGCGGTGTCATCGGCCCGAGGATGGGCACCGCGTAGAGGTTGCCATTGAGGATGATGGCGGCGCCCTCGCCCTTGAGCGCCTTCCAGTTGTCCTCGCGCCCCTCGAAACGGAAATGCCCGGTAAGATCACCCTCGGTTTCGGCGGTCTTCGAATAGATCTGCGCGAACCGCTGGAAACTGACGCCATCCAGGCGCATCTCACCGCGGTAGGGCCGAGGTGGTGCCGTGTCCTGCAGGCGCCCCTTCAGATCGAAGCTGCCACCGAGCAAGCGCGCCTTGACATCAAAATTCGTCATCTCACCGATCCCACTCACCTTGGCCGCGACATTCTCGAACGGCACGTTGCGACCAAACACCTCGCGCGGAAAGCGCCCGGCCTTGACCTCGACGGCAAACTCCTCGGGGGATTCGCGCCGGCGCGGCTGGCCCTGCGCATCCTCCAGCAGCAGGCTGTGACCACGCGCGCTCATGGCACCGCCATGCACCCGCCCGCGCACGTCAAAATCAAGACGTCCGGCCTTGATGTGCAGGTCGCCCTGCGGCGCAACAATCGCGTAATCCTCGCCGAGCACTGTGTAGCGTCCCTCGCCGCTCTCATGGCGGAAGCTGACCTTGAAATCACTCTCCTCGCCGCCCTTGTAATCGATGAGCCCCTCAAGCTCGACCGCCGTGTCGGCCGGCAGCCGGTACTTGGCAATGTGCGCCGCCGTCTTCGGAGCAAAGCAACTCGTCACGGCCACCGGATCCACGGCCGACTTCAATCCAGTCAGCCGAACCCAGTCGGCATCATCGTCGACCTCGACATGTGCGACCTCGGCGACGCCCTCCGGTCGCTGCAGCCGGATGTTGCGGTAATGCTGCTTGGGATCCTTGAATTCGACATCAGCGGTGAGCTGGTCGATCTCGACGCCACGGTACTTGAAATTGCGCAGCTCGCCGCGCCCCTGATTCAGGCATTGCTGAAGGTCGGTCTCCGGACCTGCGCCCTCCAGTTCAAAGAAGATGTTCGAGCGAGGACTGAACTCGAAGCGACGCAGGATCTCACGCGTCTTCTCCATCTGCGCAAACGGCAGGAAGGCATTCGGATCCATGCGCAGCAGCGCGCGATAGCGGAAGCCCTGTTCTTCATGTGTGAGCACCTGCGCACTGAGCGTGCCGGTCTGGTGACGCAGGACGAGGTCGCGGATGTACACCCCCTCGGGGGCGACCCCGAACTTCGCCGACAAACCATCGAAGACCGCACCACGGGTGCTGAAGCGGCCGCAGTCAAGGCTGCCGGTGACCCGCACCGGCCGCTTGTGCGGCGCCAGCTCGCCATCGACAAACCAAATGCCGTCGAGCGCAAAGTTGGGGCTTTCGTAGAAGACGATCTCGCGCAGCTTGTCACTGCTCAGGAAGGCTTGGGCCAGGCCGGGAAGATCGGCACTGGAGCTGAGGTGAAACTTCAGCTCTGGCGCGGCCATGCGCCAGGTCGCATTGGCACTCACCTGACCGGTGGCATCACGCAGGAAAAAACGCGTCAGGTCCATCAGGCCGGCGCGATACTCGGCCTCGGCCACCACCTCACGACAGGCATAACTGCCGTAGCTCATGCCGTCGGCCTCCAACACCAGCCGGGCATTCATCTCCAGCGGTCGGTCGATCTCGCCATGCACCTCCAATGTCAGCCGCGGTGGCGTGGCAAACTGGAAACGCTGCAGCCAGTCCAGTCCCTTCTGGATGCGCTGCTGATGGTTGCGCAGCACCTTGATGCGGTCCTGCAGGGTCAGGTGCGGCTTGTCCTGCGGCTTGTCCTTGTCCGGCGCCGGCAGCAGGAGGTCGCCCGACAGATTCAGGCGGATGCCGGAGAGCATGCCCTCCGCATGACGCAGCTCCAGCCGGCGGTCGCGTAGGAAGGCGCGCGCGCTGAGGTCGCGCACCTCCAGCATCGTCGGCTCGGCCGAGTCGGCATCCTCGGGTGGATCAACCGGGATGCTCAGGTTGGCCTGGGTCAGTTCAAAACCCTGCACCTCGAACCGCTTTTCGAGCAGGCGACCAAACTCAACGTCCATGCGCAGGCGGTCGACCGACACCAGCAGCTGCCGGCGGTCGGCCCGCGAGTACAGACGCACGTCGCGCGCCATCAGGCCGCCGAAGGGATCGAGCACCAGGCGACGGAAATCCATGTGCAGGCCGCGCTCGCCGAGCCGGGCGATGACGTAGCCGCGCCAGCGTTCGCCAAAGGCCTCCGAACCCGCATAGACGCCGGCCGCCAGCAAACCGCTGGCGATCGTCAGCTTGAGCAGGCGCCGGAGAAACCGCTTCATCAAGCTTTCACCATAGCCGCCGCGCCGGCGCTGACAAGGGTTTCAGGAAGCCGTCGCCTCACGCTCCTTCGCCTCGAAATTCTCGCGCGCCTGCTTGCGCGCCGCCGAGACGATGTGATTGCAGGCCTCCATGCACAGCAGCGGGATGGCCGACTCGCCTTCACCGGCATGCCCGGCCTCGGCACCGAGCTTGGCCCCGGCGGGACCGTAGAGCGACTGCCCCTCGGCGAGCGGGTAAACGATGCGCCGCAGGCACTTCGTTGCCGTGTTGCAGCAGCGTCCCAGGATCGCGCAGGCCTGATCATCGGTGATGCCGTTGGCGAAGCGGTACATGCCGGTCTGCCGACCCAGCAACGCGCGCAGCGGCACCGGCTCCAGGGTGCCGCGCTCCTGGGCCAGCGCCATGCCAAGGGCGGCGGGATAAAAGAACTCCAGCGCCAGCCGCACACCCGCGAGGTCGGGCAGGACCAGCCGCCAGCCGCGCTTGAGATCGGGCGCGGTCTTGATGGGGCGGAAGGCGCCGGCGGCATCGTAGCGGGCGAGCACGCGCGCGTCTTCGGGCTGTGCGTGCGTTGCCAAAACCGCCGCGTCCGTGTCGCGGTCGTTGCGATGGCGCAACTCCCAGCCACCGTCCACGGCGGTGATCACGACCTGCCCGATGACCTGACGCCCCTGCTCCAGCCAGCGCGCCAGCGCCTGTTCCTGGGCCGAAGCCTGCGCGGCGGCGCCCTGCCCCACGTCCGGATGGCGACGGTCAAAATCGCGCACCTGATCGAGGATGACATCCGCCAGGTGCGGCTCGGTGCCGATGGCGCCGCTGTAGTAGAGGTGGCGACCGTGCATCTCGATGGGGTTCTGGCGAAACACCTCCATCTCACTGAGCGCCTTGCCCGGCTCCTTCTCCATGCCCAGCAGCACCGGGATGTCCTGGAAGCTGTGCAGGCCGTCGGCAATGAAGAACGGCACCACCACGACATTCGGCGCGCTCGTCAGCTGCGCCCAGTCGGAGACCAGCGGCGCCTCCTCCATGTAGGCGTCAAGCACCTCGGCAAACCCATAACCGCCCTCGCGGATCAGGCGCACCTGCTCCTGAATCGCCTTGGTCGAGTTCTCATTGAGGCTGGTGCCGTGACCGACAATGACCAGGCTGGTGGCCTCGCGCGGCACGCCCGGCGCCACCTCGTCGGCACGCTGCAGCAGCAGCCGCGTCATGTTCGGGTGAATGCCCACCGGATCGCAGTAGCAGAAGGTGCGGCCGTCGCGCCGCGTCACCGGGCCGTCGAGCCGCAGCTCGCGCGGCAGCACCTGCTGGCAGAAATAGCCCTCACTGATGAAGTTCGGCACGATGTACACGACCTCGCCCTCCACGGCCTCAAAGATCTCGCGCATGGTCGGCTCCTCCTTCCAGAAGCAGCAGGCGACCTCGCGAAACACCCCCATCCGCCGGATCGTGTCGGCATGCTGATGGGTGGGCGCGCTGGAGTCGGGGTTCACGGTCGAACCGTGACCGACAAGGATGAGGGAGGCGTGGGAATGGGAGTTCAAGCGAGGAGAGATTACGCGGGAAAGTCAGCGCAGGACGAGACGGAACGGCGAAGGCCGGTCATCAAAGCGGGCGGGCAGGCGGATGGCACGGGCGAGCAGGTCGAGATACTGGGCGCAGGGAATTTCATGACCGCCAAACTGCGCGAGGTGCGGCGTCGTCCACTGGGTGTCGTGCAGGATGAAGCCGCGCTCGCGCAGCCGCCACTGCAGGTGCACCAGCGCCGTCTTCGAGGCCTGGGGTTCGCGACTGAACATGCTCTCGCCAAAAAAAGCGCCGCCGATGGCGACCCCATACACCCCGCCCATGAGCCGGCCGTCGCGCCAGACCTCGGCACTGTGGGCGAAGCCGAGCCGGTGCAGTTCCTGATAGCTGTCAAGAATGGCGTCGGTGATCCAGGTCTCCTCGCGGCTGGCACAGCCGCGCATGACATCGGCAAAGGCGGTGTTCCAGCGCACCTCAAAGGGACTGTGGCGCAGGAACTGCAAAAACCGCCGAGGCACATGAAAATCCGTCACCGGCAGGATGCCGCGCATGGGCGGCCGATACCACGACACCGTCCCGTCGTCCTCCCCCATGGGAAACGCCCCTTCGCAGTAGGCGCTCAGCAGTTGGGCGGGATCAAGCATGGTGGGCACGGGCAACACCCAGAACTAAGGGCGCGCCCGCGCCATTGCAACCCCGGCTCAGCGACCAAGCGCGCGCCGCAGCACCGGCTCAAAAATGTCGGCCTGACGCATGAAACCCAGGTCGCTGGCATGCGAGGCATCGGTCGCGCCCTCGGTGTCCTCACCGTAAAGCTTGTCGCCCTCAATGTAATGCAGGTTCTTCACGCCCTCCTTGACCAGGCTGTCATAGGCGGCACGCAGGGCGGCATGGTTGTCGGTGTGAAACTGACGCTTGAGCGGCGTGATCCAGTCGTTCGTGAACCGGCGGTCCTCGACCAGCACGATCGGCGTCTCCGGCTTGGCGGCACGCAGCTGGCGCACCAGCGGCACGCATTTCTCCGTCACCTGCGCCGGCTGCATGTTCGGCAGGCAGTCGATGACATACACGGCGGCATCCAGCTGCACGAGGTACTCGCCGACCGCGGCATCCATGCGGCCATTGCCGGAGAAGCCGAGGTTGACCACCGGCATGTCGAAGCGGCGACCGAGGATGCCCGTGTGCACCATGCCCGGACGGCTGGCGCAGGCGCCATGGGTGATGCTGGTGCCGTAAAACACAATCGGCCGCGGACGCGGCGCCTGCCCTTCAAACTTCGCGCCCTTGGGCACGCCGATCGACAGAAACTCAATGCCATTGTACAGCGGCAGGTAGGCGGCATACTCGCGGTAGCCGGGCGCCAGATCCTTGATGATCTCGGCCTTCACCTCCTGGGTCGCCGGCTTGGTCACCTGCACCCACTTCCAGCGACCGTCGCTGTCGCGCGCATAGAGATCGACGCCGCTGACGCCGGTCGCCGGCATGTGCGGCAGGCCGAGCTTGTCCTTCATCACCTTGTAATGCACGTGGATGCTGGTCGCATCCGTCTTGAAGCGCACCATCATGCCGGCGCTGTCGCGGCTCAGGCTCCACACCGCCGGCGTCACCCTGCCCTCAGCACTGGCCGGCAGTCGGTCAAACCAGCGCTTGCGCTCCTGGTCCGGCAGGATGCGGCCCTCCACCCCCCAGGCGGTGACATCGTGCCAGTCGAGTTCGACCGCCGCAGCCTGGTTGACGCCCATCGCCGGGTCGAGCTTGGCAAGGTCGGACTTGGCCGGCGCCTTCTGGGCGTGGACCACGGAGACAAACAACGGCAGCAGAAGCAGGGAGCGCAGGGTTGGCATAGAACGACGGATACGCCGCCAGCCGGGCGGTTCCTTCGCGGTCTCGCCCGGATGCCAACCCTCACGCGCCCGGCTCAAAGCGCAGCCCGCGCACCGCGTCCTGCGCACCGGACATCAGCGCCGCGGAAGCCTGTCCCCCCGTCGCAGCCGAGGCCGCCAGCACCAGTTGCAACGCTCCGGCCGCGCCGAGGCATTCGCCGAGCACGCTGGCGGGCTGCAGGCTGGCATCACCCACGCCCTGCCAAGCAGCGACCTCATCGGCATCGAGCGACGCCAGACCGCTGCGACCGTGGACCACGGTGCCCACCCGCCCCCGCCAGGCCTGGGCGGCGTTGACCAAAGCCTGCGCGCGTTCGGTGCGACCCCGCACGGGCTGCTCGACGACCTCCGCCAGCACCGGCCCGGCACCGTCGGCGCTGAGCAGCAGGGCTGCCGCCCCCTCACCGGCCACCAGGCCACGGTGATGGTAACGCACAGCCTCCGCGCCCAGCCAGTCGCACTCCTCGGCGGCGAGCACGAGGCAGCGGTCGACCCAACCCTGCGCCAGCCAGAGGCCGGCCAGTTCGACGGCATCCAGGATGACTGCGGCATCGCCAAGCAGGGTCGACACCGGGCCATCGACACCGAGCTGGGCGGCGACATGCGAGGCCGGGGCATTGTACACGGTTTCCGGAAAGATGAGCGGGCTGGCGAGCTCGGGCGTGTCGAGCACCTCCTGGTAAAAGCGACCCGAGAACTGCACGCAGCCGTTGAACATGCCAAACACCAGACCGAGCCGGCCTGCGCCGGCCCCGCCGGGAAAACCGGCCTGCTCGAGGGCTTCGAGCGCGGCAGCGAGGGCAAACTTGCTCACCGGGCTCGCCCGCCGCAGGCGCGGCGCCTTGGGCAGTCGCTCCGGCGGTGGCAGCGGCACGCGGCGCACGGGACAGACTTCGTCGCGCGGACCGCTCGTGCGCGGACAATCCTGGGTCGGTAGCGACAGGCCCGCACGCACAACGCTTTCGACTTCGGCCAAACTCCAGCCGGCCGGCGACACCGCCCCAAGCCCGGCCACGCGCAGGACCGGCGGCGGCATCGGCAACACCACCGGCCGCGGCGAGGCGGCATCGGCCGAGCGAAACACCAGGCTGGCGTTGGTGCCGCCAAAGCCAAAGGAATTCGTCAGCACCGCCCGCAGCGGCGCCTCGCGGAAGTGGCGCACCAGATCAAAGGTCACCGCCGGGTCCGGCTCACGCACGTTGAGGCTGGCCGGCAACCAGCCGCCGCGCAGGGCGAGCAGGCAGATCACCGCCTCGACCGCGCCCGCCCCGCCGAGCAGGTGGCCCATGGCGGATTTGGTCGAGCTGACCGCGATCCGCGCCGCATCCGCCCCGGCCCAGGCCTGGATGGCCATGGCTTCGGCGACATCGTTGTGCGGCGTGCCGGTGCCGTGCGAGTTCAGGTAATCGATCTGTGCCGGCGTCACCCCGGCCATGGCGCAGGCACCGGCCATGCTGCGCACCGCCGCCCGCCCCTGCGGATCCGGCTGGGTCAGGTGATGCAGATCGGTGGTGGTGGCATAACCCGCCGCCTCGGCCCAGGCGACCGCGCCGCGTTCGGCCGCCGCCTCGGCGCTCTCCAGCAGCACCAGCGCCGCGCCTTCCCCAATCGCCAGGCCGTCTCGCGCCGCGTCGAAGGGTCGCGGCACGCCATCCGGTGCCAGGGCGCGCAGGCTGTCGAACCCGGCAAACACCAGCTCGGCAAGCGCGTCATAGCCCCCCGCCAGCACCCGCCGGGCGCGACCGCTGCGAATCAGGGCCATGGCCTCGCCGATGGCATTGGCGCCGCTGGCACAGGCATTGGAAACCAGCCGCACGGAGCCACGCCAGTTGTACTCATCGGCGATCAGCCGCATCTGCCGCCAGGGCTGGTAAAACTGCACACGCGTCACCTGCCCCGGCACTCGGTGCGGATGGCGACGCGCCTCGCGAAAGTACGCCTGCCCCAAGGGCATCGCCCCGGCCGAGGTGCCGACGATCAGGGCATCGATCCCCTGCATGCCACCCAGACCCGCGGTCGCCAGCGTCTCGCGCAGGGCCAGCAGCAGCATGCGCGTGCCGCGATCGGCCAGGTGCTGACGGCGCAACGGCAACTGGGCGAACAGACGCTCGTCGGGCAGGTCCACCTCGCCCGCCGTGCGCGCCACGCGTCGACTCACATCAAACAGGGTCACCGGCCGAAACGCCTGGCGTTCCTCGCGCAGCGCCTGCACATGGCCCGCTGCGTCGAGACCGAGCGGCGACACAATGCCGGCGCCGGTGACAAGGATGCGGGGGTCGGAGGGCACGGGATAGGAAACGACAAAGTCCGGCGCGCGGATTCCCGGGCTTGCAGTCGCGGCGCACCCGGGCAGGATGACGCTTCCGCGCTCCACGCTGTAGCGGCGCGCGGCGCGGAGTGTCAAATGTTTGCTGATCGCTGGCAGAAAATCCTCGATGCCCAGGGCGACTCCCCCGCCCTGCGCCAGCCCGGCCGAACCTGGACCTTTGCCGAGCTCGACCACGCCGCGCGCGCCCGTCCGGCCGACATCTGCCCGGTGCTCGGCCGCTGCCACCTCGCCCGCGGCGATGCCGCCGAGCTCACCATCGCCCTGCTCGCCGGCTTTCTGCACGACCTGCCCGTGCAGGTGATCGAGGCCGACCGCGAACGCCGCCTGCCCGGCTGCCCGCCCCCGCCCGGCACGGCGCTGATCAAACAAACCGTCGGCAGCTCGGGCCGCCGCCGCTGCCAGTTCTTCACGCTCGACCAGGTGCTGGCCGACACCGACCGCCTGCACGCGGCGATCGGCCTTGCCGAGCTCGACGGCGCCATCGCTGCGGTCAGTGTCGCCCATTCCTACGGTCTCAGCACCACCCTGCTGCAACTGCTCGGCCACGGCCTGCCGGTGCACTGGCTGCCCTCCCCCTTCCCCGCCGGCCTCTGCGAGGCACTCGCCGCACCCGGCCGACGCCTCCTGCCCGGGGTGCCGGCCCTGTGGAAGGCCTGGCTTGATGCCGGCCTCGACTTCCATGCGGTCGGCCGCGCCGTCTGCGCCGGTGCCCCCCTGCGCGCCGAACTCGGCCAGCGCCTGCAGGCCTGCGCCGGCCTCAAGCTGCACAACCTCTACGGCACCAGCGAAACCGGTGCCATCAGTGCCGACCTCACCGACACGCCCCGCAGCGACGAAACCGACCTCGGCACCCTGCTGCCCGGGGTGACGGTGGCGACCGGCCCCGATGGCCGATTGCTCGTTGCCAGCAACGCCGTCGGACTGGGTTACGACACCCCCGAACCGGGCGAAGTCTTTGGCGACGGCCACCACCTCACCTGGGACCGGATCGAGATCGTGAACGATCGCCTGTACTTCCGCGGCTGCCTCGGCGCCGGCATCCAGGTGGCCGGCCGCAAGCTCAGCCCGTTCGAGGTCGCCTCCCGCCTGCGCGCTGCCACCGGCCTCGCCGGCATCGACGTCCGCGGCGAGCCCAGCCGCGACCCCGAGCGCGGCCAGGAGGTGGTCGCCGTCGTCGACCTGCCGGCCGACCAACTCACCCGCGAATTCAAAACCCACGCCTGCACCGGCCTCGCCCCCTGGGAAACCCCACGCCGCTGGGTTTCCAGCTTGGCCTGACCTGACTGACCTGACTGACCTGACTGACCTGACTGACCTGACTGACCTGACT
>DAIUCN010000068.1:0-22661 GCA_036846165.1 Prosthecobacter sp. | reverse complement strand
AGATCACTTTTTCGGCTTTTTCAGCCGAACCAGGGCGGCGGGCGAGGCCGATCCGGGGGCTGACGCTCCGTAGGCGCGTTGGCCACAATGCGGGATGGGGAGGCGCTGTGCCATTGCCCCAAACCCTGCCGTCTGGCGACGGCGCCTACACGGGACCCAGCGGGGTCACTGCCCCCGGCTACAGCCAATCGAACACGGCGCCGACGCAGCAGCGCCCTCCCCATGAGGGCGAAGACGCCCAGAAGCGGTCAAGAGTGCCCGCTCTCCCTTCAACTCGATCAACCCTCGCCCACCCTCCACTCCCTCTCGGACTTTCCATACGCCCGGACTTCGACGACGCGGGCATGGTCGAGGCCGTTGGTGGCGGTGACGGTCAGGCGCAGGGCGCGGGTGGTGATGGGGGTGGCCAGGCGGTGGACGCGGCGGCGCTGGTGGTTGGCTTCGACGCGGACGAGTTCCTGCCAGCCGTCGGCGGTGGATGCCGCCAGGGTGTAGTCGCGCACGGTCTCGGGCTGGGGGCGACCCCAGAGCATCTTTTGGGTGTAGCCATCGGCCATCGACAGGGTGAGCAGGCGGTGCAGGCCGGTGTCGAAGACGAGCTGGATTTCACCGAGCTCGACCGGTTCCGGCCAGCGCAGTTCGAGCCAGGCGGGCAGGCCGGGCTGGCTCATCCAGCGGTGCAGGCCGGGCTGGCGACGTTCGGCGGGCAGGCGGGCGATGCAGCGGGTGCGACCGCTGCGCACCTGCTCCGGCCCGGCGCCGGGCTGGGCGCTGGAGGCGAGGATGTCACGGGCGCGCGGCACGAGGTCGTCGGCATCGGCGTGGGCGACGCCGAGCAGGTGGGCATCGTCGCGCAGCAGGCGCTGCTGGATGGCCTGCACGAGGTCGGGCTGGCTGGCGATGTCGGCCGGGGCGACACCGGCGCGCAGGGCGAGGGCGGCAGCGGTGCCGACCCCCTGCCCGACCGCGGCGCAGGTGGCCATGACGCGGGTGGAGGCGAAGGCGATGTGGGTGGCGGAGAGGTTGCGGCCGGCGAAGAAGAGGTTGCGCGGACCGACCGAGACGCAAGCGCGCAGGGGGATGTCGTAAACGTAGGGCAGCTCGTGCTGGGTGCAGGGCGGCAGGTCGGGCGCATCGACGCCTTCGGGCGGATGGGTGTCGATCGGCCAGCCGCCAAACGCGATGGCATCGGCGAAGGTTCGCGACTCGAGCAGATCCTGTTCGCTGAGGAGGTGCTGGCCGAGGAAACGGCGGCTCTCACGTTTGCCGGGCAGGAAACCGATCCATTCGAGCGCCCAGTGGGTGGCATCGACCCCGGAACGGTTTTTGACGAAGTCCCAGACGCCGAGGGTGATGGCGAGCAGTTCGTCGCGGATGTGTTCGTTGTCGCGGATGGTGTCGAGGCAGCCGCCCCATTCGATCCACCAGTAGCCGTACTCGAGGCCGAGATCGAAGCCGCTCTGGGCGTAGGGTCGCAGGCGGAAATCACCGGCTTCGAAACGCCGCACCCAGGGTGGCGCGGTGAAGGGCATGGGCCGGTCGTGGCGACGCGCCTGAAACAGGATGGAGGATCCGAGCGTGCGCGCGTCGGCCACCTCCTGGGCGAGCGTTTCGCCGTGTTCGGCCTTGGCCTCGCGCCCGTGCCGAAACGGTGCGCCGGCTTCGAGGCCGAGGCGGCCGTCGCCGGTGCAATCGGCAAACAGCGGTGCGCGGATGCGGAAGGCCTGCTCGGTGGAGGGGCGCTCGGCACGCACCGAGCGAATTTGATCGCCCTCAACCTCGGCGGCGACGACGGTGGTGTTGAGCAGCAGGGTCAGGTTCGGCTCGCGCCGGCAGAGGTCGTAGAGATGCAGGTCCATGAGCGCCGGCGCGCGCTGGGGATTGTGCACGGCGAGGTCGAGGCGGATCTCCTCGATGAGGCCGCCCTCGCGCAGTTCATCGACGAGTTCGGTGCCGCCGTGCAGGCCGGTGGCGCCGACGATGTGCATGCGCACCTCGCTGGAGGCGTTGCCGCCGAGCACGGAGCGATCCTGGCAGAGGATGACACGGGTGCCGAGGCGGGCGGCGGCGAGCGCGCAGCAGACACCGGCGATGCCGCCACCGGCGACGAGCAGGTCGCACTCGAGCGACTCCTCCGCAGGGCCGGCCATGGTCAGGGGATGAGCGAGGCGTCCCAGGGCCAGAGCGGCGTCAGGGCGCGGTTTTCGATCCAGCCGCGCAGGTTCTCGGGTCGCGAGGGCACCTCGGCGTAGATCCAGGCGCCGCGCTTTTCCAGCAGGCGCACCTGGCTGCCGGGCGGCAGATCAATCACCGTGCCGGAGGTGGTGGTGGCGGCGGTGTAGGCGCGGATGTCGGGCGCGGTGACGATGTGGAGGTCATCGACCCGCTCCGCGCTGGCGGGGCGCAGGGCGGCGAAGGCGGCCGAGGGCAGCAGCAGGGCCAGACCGCAGGCGGCGACGGTGAGCGGCCAGGAGGCGGGGCGACGCGAGAGCACGCGCCAGGTGAGCGGCAGCAGGGTCAGCCAGAGGCCGGCGGCGGCGAGCAGCAGCCATTCATTGAGCGTGAGCTTGAGGCTCCAGCCGGCGAGCGTCGAGCGGTCGCCAAAGCTCAGGTAGCGGAACTGCTCGAACAGGTGACGCAGGTTCTGGCGCAGCTCGGGCGAACGGCCGTCGAGCAACTGCGCGCGCTGGTACCAGAGCGCCGCGCGTCCCGGATCCTCCTGCCGGTAGCGGGCATGGCCGATGACTTCAAAGAGGTCGGCCCCGAGCACGGCCGGCTCGCGCTTGGTGAGGCCTTCGGCGAGGTACTGGGCGCGACCGAAGTCGCCCTTTTCCAAGAGCGCCACCGCCTCGCGGTAGACGGCATCAGGCGTGTCCTCGGCGGCGACGAGCGGGGCGGTGGCCAGCAGGAGGAGGAGCAGGGTCGCGCGGGCCAGCGATTCCTGGAAGAGGCGGCGCAGGCGGCCGAGCAGGCGCGAGCGTTCGGACTTTTCCAGCGGCGCTTCCGGGGTGGGGGCGAAGTTGAGCGACTGGTAGCGTTCGAGCAGGCGGCGCAGGTCCGGATCCTCGACGCGGTCGAGGCCCTGGGCGACGTGGAGGAACTGCGCGGCGTGGTGGAGGAAGTCGGCATCCGGCAGGCGGCTGGCGGCTTCCAGCGGTGCCCAAGCGCGGCGCAGTTCGCCGGCGCGACCGGACTCCAGG
This sequence comes from Prosthecobacter sp., assembly GCA_036846165.1. Taxonomy (GTDB): domain Bacteria; phylum Verrucomicrobiota; class Verrucomicrobiia; order Verrucomicrobiales; family Verrucomicrobiaceae; genus Prosthecobacter. The sequence goes on along the minus strand of DAIUCN010000068.1, from coordinate 19,461 downwards.
GTCTCGCGACGGCGGCGCACCCAGGCGGCGACAAAGGCGATGGCGAGCAGACCGACGGGCGCGGCCTGGACGCTCCAGAACAGGCGGTTCTGCAGCAGCAGCGTGCCGGTGGGCGCCAGCCAGCGGGCGTCGGGTCGCGGCCGGATGACGATGTCGGCCAACTCCGGCTGGGGATCGACCACGGGCGGTGGCAGTTCGGCGGCGATCGCCACCGCCCCCTGGGAGGACTCGGTGGCCGCCATGGCCGGTGCCGGGGTCATGGCGAGCGGGATGGCCTCGGTGCGCAGGGTGACGTACTGACGCGTGCCGGGATTGAAGAAGCTGATCTCAAAGGGTGGCAACTCGCGGTGCACGGCCTCGGGGATGAAGACCTGGGAGAAACCGATCTTGCGTTCCAGGGTCGGCGTCTGGTTTTGATCGAGATTGCCCTCGATGGCATAGCGCTTGGCCGGGTAGGGCTTCCAGCCGCCCTGTTCGAGCAGGCGCGGTTCGGTGAGCGCATCGAAGTTGCCGGAGCCCGAGACCACCAGATCCACCGCCAGCGGATCTCCGACGGTCAACGTCGTCGGCGTGGCGCTGGCGGTGAGGGTGAACTCGCCGACGGCGCCGCTGAAGTTTTCCGGTCGCCCCTCCTCAGGCAGCGGCAGCACCTTGAGCGTGACCGCCTGGCTCTGCACCGTCAGCTTGCGCGGCTCGGTGGGCACATTGAAGAAGCCGGGCGGGAACCCGGGCGGAAAATTGCCCTGGCGACCGACATTCTCGACCGGCACATCGACGAGGATCTCCATCGAGGCCGGACCGACCTTCAGTTCGCCGGTGCGCAGCGAGGAGAGGGTGCTGCGGAAGGTGAGCACATAATAACCGACGCCGTCGATGGTGGTCATGGTCTGGTCGCTCTGCTGCGGGAAGCGGGCGATGGCGAAGTCGCTCTTCTCGATCTCGACGAGGCCGAGGCGGCGCAGCTGCAGCTGGCGCGGCACGTACAGGCTGCAGTTGAGCTGCATGACCTCGCCCTGGTAGATCTCCTTGCGGCCCGGCTCGATCTGCAGGATCGGCTGCAGCGCGTCGTCGCCGGCCGCGACCGGTGCCCCGCCCTGTTCGACGATGAGTTTGACCTCGTTGGTGACGAGGGTGCGACCGCCGGAGACAAGCTCCTGGGCGGGGATGACGAATTCGCCCGGCTCCAGCGGCATGATGCCCCAGCTCAGGCGCACCGAGGTCGAGCGCCGGCCGTTGATGAGGGTGACCTGGGTGGAGGTGGAGGCGACGGACGTCTGCTGGATCTGCAGCGGCAGACGCAGTTGGTTGTTGAAGGACTCGATCTGACCGTCGCGCACCTCAATGACGTAGCTGATGATCTGGTTCGGCCGGGCGGTGCCGGGCACGACGCGGGCATTGATCTCCTGGGCCTGCAGGTCCGCCGCAGCGGCCAGGATCAGCATCGGGAGCAGAAGAAAGCGAAAGTCAAATCGGCCAGTCATGATGGGTCACCAGTCCTTCCCGTTCACCGCCGGGTCGCGCGGGCGCACCAACTGCGCTTTTTTCTGGTCGTCGGCGTAGGTGCGCAGGAAGGCGCGCGCCTCATTGCGGCTGAAACCGGTCGCCTCGTTCTGGCCATCGTCACCGGACTCGGCCTGTTCTTCACCCTCCTGCCCTTCCTCGCCCTGATTGGCGGCCTGGATCTGGCCCTCGGGCAGTTCCTCCTTCTCGCCTTCGCCCTCCTCCTTCTTGCCGAGGCTTTCCTTGCGACTGCGGTCCTTGCCCTGGCCGTCCTTGTCGCCTTCCTCGCCCTCTTCGCCTTCCTCGCCCTCTTCCCCTTTTTCCCCCTTCTCGCCCTTCTTTTTGTCGCCCTTCTGCTTCTGCTCCTGCTGGTTGATCTGCTCCTGCAGTTCCTCCAGACGCTTCTGCACGAACTCGCGGTTCTCGCGCAGGGCGACATCCTGAGGGTTGTGTTCGAGGGCGGCATCGAAGTGGCGCACCGAATCGCGCCAGGCGCGCACGGTGAACTTTGGCTGCTTGGCCAGGGCCTGGTCGCCCTGGTCGTACAAGCTGTGGGCCAGTCCCTGGTGGGCGCGTTCGCGCAGGGCCGGATCCTCCTCCTGCAGGGCCTGACTGAAGCCGGCGACCGCCCGATCAAAATCCTTGGCCTTGAAAGCCGAGTAACCAAGCGCCTGGGCAAACCCCGGGCGCAGGCGGTCGGGCAACCCCTCGCGCAGGCTGCGGTCGAGCAGTTCCGCAGCCAGCTTGGACTCCCCCTGGGCAAAGGCCTCGCGGGCGCGCTCGGCATTGTCGCCGCCGCGACCAAACAACGAGGCCCAGAAGGGGGCGGCTTCGGCCGGTGGGGCGGCGCACAGGAAGAGGGCGGCGACCGCCGGCAGGGCACGGGCCGGACGGGGCGACGGAGAGGGGCGGAGGAACCAGGCGATCATGAGCAGCAGTACTCCCATAGACAACGGCCATTGATAACGTTCGATGGGTTTGACAATTTGCCGGGCTTCATTGGCCTGGGCCTGCAGGGCGGAGAGCAGGTCGCGGACCACGCCGGCGGCGAGCGGCTGGGCACCGAGGCGGAGATGGCGGCCGCGGGTGAGGCGGGCGATCTCGACCAGCACGGATTCCTCCAGGCGGGTGCGCACGACGTTGCCCTGGGCATCGCGCACGTATTCGCCGGCGCGCTCGGGATCGGGATCGGGGATGAGGGCGCCACTCTCGGTGCCGACGCCGACGGTGAGCACAAGGATGTTCTTCTTGGCAGCCTGCTCGGCGAGGCCGCGCACCTCGGCATCGGGTTCACCGCCGTCGCTGAACAGAATCAGGCCGTGGTTGCGCGCCGGGTTTTTCTCGAAGGTCTCGATGGCGAGGCGCAGGGCCCGGCCGATCTCGCTGCCGCCGCGCGGCACGGAGGTGAAGTCGAGCGAGTCGATGGCTTCGAGGATGGCCTCGTGGTCGGTGGTGAGCGGCGCCTGCAGGTAGGCATTGCCGGCGAAGGCAATCAGGCCGACGCGATCGGTCTTGAGCGCGCCCATGAGATCCTGGGCGGCGAGCTTGGCGCGGGTGAGGCGGTTCGGCGAAAGGTCATCGGCCAGCATCGAGCGCGAGGTGTCGATGGCGAGGATGACGTTGCGACCCGACTCGACCTGGGTCTGGCGGTCCTCGCCCCAGCGCGGGCCGGCGAGGGCGAGCAGGAAGCAGGCGAGGGCGAGCAACTGCAGGATGAAGATCAGGCCGGCACGCCAGGGCGAGACCCCGACGAGCAGGGCGGCACGCAGGCGCGGCGCGGTGAGTTTGGCCACCGCCCGGCGCGCGCGCCAGCCGGCGCCGAAGCGCAGCAGGGCGAGCACTGGCAGGAGGAGCATCCAGAGCAGCAGGCGGGGTTCGGCGAAGCTGAGGTTCATGTGGCGACCGCCACCGGGGCGGCATTGAGGACGGTGAGACGCAGGGTCAGGGCCAGGGCCAGCAGGGCGGCGGCGGCGAGCAGAGGGAAGAAGAACATCTCGCGCGTCTCGACGATGCTGCGGCGCTTGATCTCGGTCTTTTCCAGCTGGTCGATGGTGGAGAAGATCTCCTGCAGGGCGTTGAGGTCCTGGGCCATGTAAAACTGGCCACCGCCGATGCGCGCGACCTCCATGAGCGTGGCCTCGTCGAACTCCTGGCGACCGCTGGTGATGACGCGGCCGTTGGGCAGCGGGATCATGTGCACGCCGGGCGTGCCGATGGCGATCGTGTAGATCTTTTGTCCGAGCGTGGCCGCCAGCTTGGCGGCGTCCTGCGGGTTGAGTTTGCCGCTGTTGTTGGCGCCGTCGGTGAGCAGGATGACAACCTTGCTGGGCACGCTCTCCTTGTCGAGGCGGCGCGAGGCGGCGGCGATGCCCGAACCGATGGCGGTGCCGTCCTCCATGACACCGGTCTGCACGCGGTCGAGGTTGGCCTCCAGCCACTCGTGGTCGAGGGTGAGCGGACAGGGCTGGTAGGGCGCGCCGGCAAAGGCGACGATGCCGATGCGGTCGCTCTTGCGGCCGCGGATGAAGTCGCGCATGACACGCTTGGCGGCGATCAGGCGGTTGACCGGCCGGCCGTCGATGTAGAAGTCCTCGATGAGCATCGACAGCGAGACGTCGACCGTCAGGCAGATGGCGATGCCCTCGGTGTTGTCCTCGTCATGGGAGATGACCTTCTGCGGCCGCGCCAGGGCGACGATGGCGGCGGCGAGACTGAGCAGGACCAGACCGAAGACAAAGCCGCCGCGGCGCGAGCGCGTCTTGAAGCCGGGCTGGCGAAAGAGGAAGGCGGTTGGGAACAGCACCGCCGGCGCGCTGCCGGGGCGACTGCGCCACCAGGCGAGCACGGGCAGCAGCAGCAGCGTCCACAGCCAGAGCGGCTCCGCCCAGATGAAGTCCTTGAGGAAGGGAACGTTCACGGCCGGTCCTCCTCAAGGTGGGCGATGGCTTGGGCGGCGAGGCGCCCGGCTTCTTCGCGGCTGGCGGGGATGGGCGCGAAGGAGAGTCGATCCCAGAGTTCGGCGAGCGGTGCGTAACGGTGCAGGCGCTGGGAGGTCGCCGGGATGGTGTTGCCAGCAAACAATTCCTGGCTGGTGCGGAAGGGTGCGGGAATGTGGTAGCGCTCGAGGAAGTAGGTGCGCAGGGCGGCGGAGACCTGGGCCGAGGTCAGGCCCGGCTCCTGGGAGGCGGCACGTTCCTGGATCGCGCGCAGGGTTTTCAGCGCCTTTTGGAAGGGTCGCTTGGGCGGCAGGGCGGCCGGTGGCGGCGGCCGCAGCAGCAGCCAGATCACCAGGCCGAGCAGGGCGGCGAGCCCGAGGGCGCCGAGCACGATGAGACCCGGCGGCAGGCCGGCGGGCGGCAGTTCCACGGCCGGCAGTTCCGGGTGCGGCAGGGGTTGCAGGGGCGGGCCCTTGGGCGCCGCCTGCTGGGCGAGCAGCCAAGCAATCACTTGCGTCTCCTCCTCGCGCGAAAGTAGGCCTTCATCGCCGGGGCATAGTCCTCGTCGAGGCGCACCTCGATGCGCTCGACGCCGTTCTTGCGCAGCAGCCGCGCCAGTTCCTCGTCGCGGGCGGCGACCGCCTCGGCGTAGCGACGGCGCACGGCCGGGTCGCTGGTGTTGACGACGAGCTGCGCGCCGGTTTCCGGATCCTGCAGGCAGATGCGCCCGGCGTCGGGCAGCTCCTCCTCCTGCGGATCGCGCACCTCGGCGGCGACCACATCGTGCTTGGCGGCCAGCGGGCGCAGGCTGGTCTCCCAGGCGGGGTTGGGCGTGTGGAAGTCGGAGACGATCACCACCAGCGCGCGGTGGGCGATGCGCTTGAGGGCGGTGTCGAGCGCCGGCGCCAGATCAGTGCCGCTGCTCTGCGGGCGGATCGTCAGGATGTCGCGCAGGATGCGCAGGGCGTGGGCGCTGCCCTTGCGGGCCGGCAGGTAGTGCTCGACCCGGTCGCTGACCAGCAGCAGGCCGACCTTGTCCTGGTTCTGCACGGCGCTGAAGCCAAACACCGCGGCCACCTCGGCGGCGCGCTCGCGCTTGCTGTCCTCGACGCTGCCGAAGTCGCCCGAGGCGCTGACATCGACGACGAGCATGACGGTCAGCTCGCGCTCCTCGATGTACTTGCGCACGAAGGGTTCGTTCATGCGCGCGGTGACGTTCCAGTCGAGGAAGCGCACGTCGTCGCCGGCCTGGTACTCGCGGAAGTCATCGAACTCAATCCCCTGCCCCTTGAAACGCGAGTGATACTGGCCGCCAAGGGTCTCCTTGACCATGCCGCGGGTGATCAGCTCAATGCGCCGCACCCGTTTCAGGATGCGCGCAAGCTTTTCGTCGTCGGTCTCGGTGGCGATGGACATGGCGGCGGGTCAACGGCGCGCGAGGGAGGCGCGCCCGGGGGTCACGGCACGGGCAGCTTGTCGAGCAACTGGCGGATGACCTCCTCGCTGGTGACACCTTCGGCCTCGGCCTCGTAGGACAGCAGGATGCGGTGGCGCAGGATGTCCGGGGCGAGGTCCTTGATGTCCTGCGGGGTGACGTAGTTGCGGCCGTTGAGGAAGGCGAGCGCCTTGGCGGCGAGGGCGAGATTGATCGTGCCGCGCGGCGAGGCGCCGCAGCGGATGAGCAGCTTCAGGTGCGGCGCCACCGCCTCGGGCGTGCGCGTCGCCTGGATGATGGCGACGATGTAATCGCGGATCTTCTCGTCGACATGGATGGCGTTGACCAGCGCGCGGCTGGCGACGATGTCGGCGGCCTGGGCCACCGGGCTGACATCGAGCTTGGGCGCGGAGGTGGCCATGGCGTCGAGCACGCGGCGCTCCTCGGCCGGCGTCGGATACACCACGCGCACCTTGAAGAGGAAGCGGTCGAGCTGGGCTTCCGGCAGCGTGTAGGTGCCCTCCTGATCGATCGGGTTCTGGGTGGCCAGCACCATGAAGGGATCCGGCAGCTTGTAGGTGTTCTCGCCAATCGTCACCTGGCGCTCCTGCATCGCCTCAAGCAGGGCGCTCTGCACCTTGGCCGGCGCGCGGTTGATTTCATCGGCCAGCACCAGGTTGGCGAAGACCGGGCCGAGGCGCGGGCTGAAGGTGCCGTCCTTGGGATGGTACACCATGGTGCCGATGACGTCGGCCGGCAGCAGGTCGGGCGTGAACTGGATGCGCTTGAAGTCGGCCTTGAGCGCGTTCGCCAGCGTGCGCACCGCCAGGGTCTTGGCCAGGCCGGGCACGCCTTCGAGCAGGACGTGCATGTTGGTGAGCAGGGCGACCAGCAGTCGGTCGACCAGTTCGGTCTGGCCGATCAGGACGCGGGCGATCTCGCTGCGCAGCGGCTGGACCCAGGCGGCGGATCGGGCGATGGTTTCCGAATCGGGGACGCTGGCTGGGGTGGAATCGGGGGGCATGAGAAAAGAAAACGTCAATGGGGCTAGGTTCAGAGTCAAGAAAGGACCGGGCTGTTCAAAAAGTCGCCGGCCGGGCGGTGGCGAGGCTCAGTGCTCGTCCTCGCCACTGCTGCCGCCGCCGCTGGAACTGACCCAGCCGCCGAAGAAGAGGGCGTTGGCCAGCAGCTTTTCGCTGCCCAGCCAGTGGCCGCGGAAGACCGGGTTGTCGGTGAACAGCACGACACGTCCGCGACCAACCACACGCACCTGCAGCGGCGTCGTGCCCTGCAGGGCGGCGAGGTTTTCCTTGGAGGCGGAGCCGGAGACGAGCGGCTTGTCCGTGTACTGCAGCGGGTTCAGGTAGGCGCTGGAGGCGGGCTTGAGGAAGGTGGTGCCATCGCGCATGAGCTGGACGCGCGGCCGGTCGCCGAGCCCCCAGGCGAGCGGGTGGGTGGGATCGAACACCGCCTCAACGATGACGCCGTTGAGTTCGCGGGCCGTGCGCCGCTCATCGGCCTCATCATAGGGCAGCGCCTGCTGGGTCGGCCGGTCCTTGGCCACCGCCTCCGTCGCGGCCTTGGCGAGCTCGACCTTGCACCAGTCCTGGGTCGCCAGCGAGCCGGTGGCGCTGCCGAGGCTGATCAGGCAGCCACCGTTCTCGACCCAGCCCTGCAGGGCCGAACGCGCACCGGTCGGCAGGGCGCTGAACGAGGCGCCGGCGAGGATGACCGTGGAGACATCAGCGAGCAGGGTGCTGCTGAGCTGGCTCGCCTCGGCCATGACCAGCGGCGTCTGCCAGACCTGGTCGAACTGGTGCCAGACCTCGCCGGCGAGCGTCGAGGTGACGCCGGAACCCGTGACCAGCAGCACACCCTCCAGCCGCACGGGCCGGAAGCTGGGGCTGCCGAGGTCGGGCACGCTGCCATGATACCCGGTGGCGAGCGCCTGCACCTGCAGGCCGTCGTCGCGGGCAATCGTCTGCATCAACTCGCGCAGGGCTGTCGCGCTGAGCGACTCCTGCACGCCCACCGGCACCACGATGCTGCCCTGCGGCCAGGTGTGGCGCGGATCGCCGGCGGTGGTGAAACGGCGGGTGGCGGCCCAGCAGCGCACCTTGGCTTCGAGCAGGCGGAAGAGCGCGCGCGGCGCCTGGCGCGCTTCCCAGGAGAAAACGTAGGCGTAGGCCGGATCGGCGCCGTTGAGGGCGCCAGCCACCTGGATCTGCGGCTGCTTGGCGGCGGCGGGCACGGTGGGCAGTTCGGCACCCACCAGACCGTAGGCCGAAGGCAGGTGCCAGGCGGAGACATCGTAGAAGTTGCTGCTGGCAAACTCGGTGCGCGTTTCAAAAATCGCCTGGATCAGCTTGAACTGACGCTGGCGCACCGGCACGACCAGCGATTCGGCGGCGCGGAAGGTTCGGCCATCCGCACGCACGTCGTCCGCCGGGCGATGGCTCTGGATGCGGTGGCGGGCAAGCAGTTCCTGAAAGGCCTGCAGGCGGGCCGGATCACCCGGCGCGCTGAAGACATGGGCCTGCACCTTCGCCGCCGCCGCCTCGGCGAGGGCTTCGCGGTAGAACGCGCGCTGGTAGGCGAGCAGTTCCGGACGCAGGGCCAGGGCCGAGCGCAGGCTCGACAGCGAGGTGGCCAGCTGGTTGCGGACCGTGAAGGCAAAAGTCAGGCGACCATGCTCGGTGTCCTGATGATGACCGCGCGAGCTGGCCTGCTCGAAGAGCACGCCGACCGAGCCGTTGACATCGGGATAGGTCGAGCCCTTGCCAATGTAATAGTCGTCGTAGGATTCGCCGGTGTAGTAAAGCGAGCCGATGGCGTCGAGCGCGCGGGCATGTTCCTGCGCCATGCGTTCGGTGAGCGACTGGTTTTCCTCGGGCGTCAGCGGGTGCACCATCTTGGCAATGCCGGGCTGGAAAAAGTAGGTGCGGTTGACGTTGCCCATCTCGTGGTAGTCGGTGACCAGGTTCGGTTGCCAGTCATGGAAAAGCCTCAGCCGGCCCTGCGACTCCGGATGCACCGCCGGCAGCCAGTCGCGGTTGAGATCGAACCAGTAATAGTTGGAGCGACCGTTGGGCCAGCCCTCCTGGTGCTCGCGATCGGCCCGGTGCCCGCTCGGCCGCCGGCCGCGGTGGCTGTTGGTCCAGTCGGCGAAGCGCTCAAAACCGTCCGGATTCAGGCACGGTTCGAGCAGGATCACGGCCTTGTTGAGCAGTTCCAATGTCGCCGCGTCGCGCGCCGCCGCCAGGTGGTAGGCGAGCAACACGGCGGCGTTCGAGGCACTTGGCTCGTTGCCATGCACGCCGTAGCCCATCCAGACGATTACCGGAGCATCGGCGGGCACCTCCGCCGGCTGCGGCGATTCGACCCGCGCCACGTGCGCCTTGCGAATGGCCTCCAGGCGGGCGTGGTTGGCGGCTGCGGTGATTTTTAGGCAGAGCAGCGGCCGACGCCCGTGCGAGTGGGCATACTCTTCCAGCTCAATGCGGTCGGACAGGTCCGCGAGGCGCTGCAGGTAGCCGACCAGTTCATGGTGATGCAGGTGCCACTCGCCAAAGCGCCAGCCCAGGGCCTGCTCGGGGGTCGGCACCGCCGGGTCGTAGTCTGCCGTGGCGGTCGGCAAGAAGTACTCCAGACCCGGGGCCGCATCGGCCGCAGAGACGCGCACGGACAGACAGAGCAGGACGGATAAGGCGATGGCGGAGATGGAGCGCATGGCAGCCGAGCACAAAGGCCGCGAACGGCGGCATCTTTCCGGCTTTTTGCCCTGCCCCACCCTGCAATGCCGTGGCTGCCAGGCTCGTTTGCTTGTCATGATCCGTCGCCTCGCCCTGCCGCTCACCCTGCTTTTGGCCCTGCCCGCCGATGGCCAACAACTCGCCCTGCAAAAGAAGGACGTTGTTCTGGCCCCGCCGAAAAACCTCAAAACGAAACGGTCACCGGGTTACACGATTCCCATCGTCGACCTGAGTGCGGAGAGCCGGCGTCAGGTGATTGTCGATCGCGAACCCGGCCAGTACCTCGGCCACCCGACCACCGTTTTGCTCGAGGATCACAAGACCCTGCTGACGGTCTACCCGAAGGGCCACGGCCGCGGCGCGATTGTCTACAAGCGCAGCGACGACGCCGGCCTGACTTGGAGCGAGCGCCTGCCAACGCCGCCAAGCTGGCAGACCTCACTGGAAGTCCCCACCCTGCACCGGGTTGTCGACGCGGCGGGCAAGAAGCGCCTGATCCTGTTCAGCGGCCTGCACCCCATTCGCATGGCGGTTTCGGAAGACGATGGCGCCAGCTGGGGTGAGCTGCGCCCGATCGGCAATTTCGGCGGCATCGTCACCATGTCGAGCCTGATCGAACTGAAGCAGCCCGGCCATTACCTGGCGTTCTTCCATGACGACGGCCGCTTCATCCGCGGCGGCAGCGAGGCCAAATACCTTGTCAAAAGTCCAGACAGCGACCACGTCAGCACGGCGGCCAAACCCTGGCGATTCTGGGTCTACACCACCCTGTCGACCGATGGCGGCCTGACTTGGAGCGCCCCGACTCCGATCGCCTCCCTGCCCGATGCCAATCTCTGTGAACCCGGCGCCCTGCGCTCGCCCGACGGCCGTCAGATCGCCGTGCTGCTGCGCGAAAACTCGCGCAAGTACAACAGCTTCATCATCTTCTCGGACGACGAGGGCCTGACTTGGACCGAGCCGAAAGAACTGCCCGCCGCCCTGACCGGCGACCGGCATGTCGGCAAATATGCCCAGGATGGCCGGCTCTTCCTGAGCTTCCGCGACACCACCCACGTCAGTTCGACCAAAGGCGACTGGGTCGGCTGGGTCGGCCGTTACGAAGACCTCGTCAACGGCGGCGAGGGAGAGTACCGGGTGCGCATCATGGACAACACCAAGGGCGCCGACTGCACCTACCCGGGGGTCGAAGTCCTGCCGGACGGCACCTTCGTGACCACCACCTACGGTCACTGGACCGAGGGCGAGCCGGCGTACGTGGTCAGCGTCCGCTTCACGCTGGCCGAACTGGATGCCAAGCTGAAACCCTGACGCCACTGTAACGCTGGATGCGTTGGATTGACGATCAATAAAAAACGCTACACTATAGAAAATCATGCGTCGCCCCTGGATCAAAATCGAAACCGCCACGCCGGACAAACCGGAAATCTGTGCCATCGCCACCCGCCTGCGGATCGATACCGACAGCGTCGTCGGCAAGCTGGTGCGTCTCTGGTCTTGGGCCGAAGTCAATCGCGTTGATGGAAACGATATTGGCGTTACAAAAGAGTTCATTGATAAACTCGTAGGCCGCAAGGGTTTTGCCGAAGCTCTGGAGGCCGCAGGCTGGTTAATTGCGCTGGGAGAATCGTTACAATTTGCCAACTTTGATCGCCACAATGGTAACGCCTCGAAGATCCGTGGCCAGACCGCCAAACGCGTTGAACGTCATCGCCAAACCAAGTCGAATCCCGCGCGGGGTGCTTTCCGTGAGTCTGCAGCAGAAGGCCAAGCGATGCACCCACCTCCACTGCCAGACAACAATGCCGTCAGTGACGTGAATAAATCCTGTGAATCATTGAAGGAAAACAAAATAAGCCTAGAATTTCATTCCTCAAGCACAGCAACGGATGAGTTGGAAACACCTGCACAAAACAACGCTTCTGAGGTTGCATCTTTCGAGCATGAAGCCTCCTTGCCACCTGCCGGGCCGACTCCTGAGGAGGCGGCAGAGGAAGGTGAATCGGTGGGCAAACTGCCGCGCTTGAGCAAGCGTTCAGCGCGCCTACCTGCGGATGAAGATCAGCCGATGCTGTTCTGAATCGACTCCAAAGATGTAGCGCATTGTTCGTTACTTTTAGCGGCAATATGCCCGCCTGATGGCTGAATTTCGGGCATAAAACGCAGCCTCTCGTTGACAGGGTCTTCTCGTCGAGATGAGGCCGTTCGTCGGGGCAGGAAAACCCGCGGTTGCCGGTCGCTGGCGACTTTTTTTCCGGGTTGCAAGCTTGCCGCTTGCGCGTGCGTCGGCCCTGCCGCAAACAGGGCGGGCGCATGAGCGGATTCACCGGCACACTCAACCCCCAGCAACGACAGGCGGCAACCCACATCCACGGCCCGCTGTTGATCTTGGCCGGGGCCGGCACCGGCAAAACCCGAGTGATCACTGCGCGCATCGCCTACATGGTGAACGAGGGCATCCTGCCCGAGCACATCCTGGCGGTCACCTTCACCAACAAGGCCGCCACCGAAATGCGCGAGCGCGTCAAGGACATGGTCCGCGACGGCCTGGGTCGCAAGGTGGTGCTCGGCACCTTCCACGCCTTTTGTGCCCGCCTGCTGCGCGAATTTGCCGCCCATGTCGGCTACAAGCCGAACTTCGTCATCTACAGCCAGTCGGAGCAGATCAGCCTGATGAAGCGCGTGCTCAAGGACCTGCTGGTCAAGGACGAGACGCTCGATCCGCAGGCGGCGCTGGCAAAAATCAGCAAGGCCAAGAACCACACGGAATCACTCGGCGACCCCACCGAGGACCTGTATGCCGCCGTCGCCCAGCGTTATGGCGACGAGATGCGTGCGCTCAACGTCATGGACTTTGATGACCTGCTCTGCCTCGGCGTGCGGCTGCTCGAGGAAAACGCCGACGTGCGCGAGTGCCTGCATGCGCGCCACCGCTTCCTGATGGTCGACGAGTTCCAGGACACGAATTCGCTGCAGATGCGCCTGTTGCGCGCCCTGGTGCCGGCACCCTACAACGTCTGCGTGGTGGGCGACGATGACCAATCGATCTACGGCTGGCGTGGCGCCGAGATCACCAACATCACCGAGTTCGAGAATTTCTTCCCCAACCCGACGGTGATCAAGTTGGAGGAGAACTACCGCTCGACGACGCCGATCCTGCACACCGCCAACAGCCTGATCGTCAACAACGCCGGCCGTCGCCCGAAGAAGCTCTGGAGCCGCAACAACGGCAGCGACCCGGTTCGATTGGTGGCGGTCGAAGACGACAAGGAGGAGTCGGAAATGATCGCCCGCGAGATCGAGCGCGCCCATTTCACCCTGCGCGAGCCCTTTGAGTCCTTCGCCGTGCTGTTCCGCACCAACGACCAAAGCCGCATCCTCGAGCAGGCCTTCCGCCAGCACCGCCTGCCCTACCGCGTGGTTGGTGCACGCAGCTTCTTCGACCGCCGCGAGGTGAAGGACATCGTCAGCTACCTGACGGTGGCGCACAACCCGCATGACGACATCGCCCTGCTGCGCGTCCTGAACACACCGACGCGCGGCATCGGCAACGCCACCGCCGAGCTGGCGCGCGAGCGCTCGATGGAGCGCGGCGGCAGCGTCTGGGTGGCGCTGTGCGACGAGGATTTCCTGCGTCAGATCCCGGACAAATCACGCACTTCAGTGCGCAGCTTCACCGCCCTGATCAACAAGTTCCACCAGTCGGCCCACACCCAGGGCACCCTGCTGGCCCCCATGGCTGAGGCGCTCCTGCTGGAGATCGGCTACATGGATTACCTGAAGAAGCTGGCCAAGAAGCCCGAGGACATGCAGGGCTGGGAAAACGGCCTCAAGGGCCTGATGACCCAGATCAGCAGCTATGATGAGCGCAACCGCAAGGACGGCCTTGGCGGTTTCCTCGACGAGATCTCGCTCAATGACGAGCGCGAGGACAAGGACGACATCGAGAAAAAGAAGGGCGTCTGCCTGATCACCCTGCACGCCAGCAAGGGCCTGGAATTCCCGATCGTCTACCTGCCCGGCCTGGAAAAGGGCATCCTGCCACACAAGCGCAGCTACGACGAGGGCCGGCTCGACGAGGAGCGCCGCCTGTTCTACGTCGGCATCACCCGCGCCCAGAAGAAGCTGACACTGTCCTTCGTTCGCCAGCGCATGAAGTGGGGGAAAACGCAGAGCGAACTGCCAAGCCCCTTCCTTGAGGAACTCGATCGCACCTACCTGGAGGAGCTCGACTACAGCAAGCACATGAAGGAGCAGGTTTCGGTCGAGGAAACCGGCAACTTCTTCGCCGGCCTCAAGGCGATGCTGGCGGAGGAGTGAGCCGGATCTCCAGCCATTCCGTGTTGGGGGCGACTGCCTCCGGCAACCGAGCGTCCGCCGGCAGGACCGCCGGCAGCAGGGTAAAATCCCCAGCCCCGAGCCGGACGCCGCCAAGAGTGGCCTGTCCCCTGGTCAATGCCAGCACGAGGGCCTCGCCCGGCGCGCCGACGGCACGACCGGCAACCGGCGAACCCAGCCGCACCTCAAAGTGCTCACAGACGACCACCCGACCATCGGCCTGCGGCCGGGCCAAGGCCGGCTCGGCATCGTCAAAACGGATGCTGCGCAGCGACTCGCGCACATGCAGTGCGCGCGGCTGACCGTCGAGACCGGGGCGATTCCAATCGAAGACTCGATAGGTGGTGTCACTGTTCTGCTGGATCTCGAAGACGACCAGGCCCGCTCCGATCGCATGAACACGCCCGCTGGGCAAAAAAAGCACGTCGCCCTGTTGCGGGTGCAGCACGTGCAGCAGTTCCGCCACCCGCCCGCTGGCGAGGCCACGCTCAAATGCCGCGCGGCCAATGCCCGTCTTCAACCCTGCGTAGAGCTTCGCCCCAGGCTCGGCATGGGCCACGTACCACATCTCTGTTTTGGGCTCACCCCCGAGTTCAGCCGCCACCTCGGCGGGGGGATGCACCTGGATCGACAGATCGTCGCAGGCATCGAGGATTTTCATCAGCAACGGATAACGCGCCGCCGGGTGCGCGAGACCCACGGCTCCGAAAACTTCCCCGCGCCAACGCGACCACAGATCGTGCAGGCTGACGCAGCCCGCGACCGGCGTGCTCAGCAGGCTCTGCGCTTCCGGGCGGTCGCACAGTTCCCAGGATTCTCCACAGGGCAGGACCACCCCGGGCAGGCGCCTGCCGAACAGTGTTTGCAAACGCCGGCCACCCCAGACACGGTTTTGATACAGGGGCATGAACTGCAGTGGACGCTCCCATGGCATGCCACCGGCATTCCATGAACGGCGCGCCCGGGCAAGCAAAACCTCGCCCTGCTGCCAAAACGTCGAATCTTCCTAGGAAACCATCTCCGCGGTGCGTTGTTCCACACATCCTGCCATGAAGCTCCCCGCCCTCCTCCTCGCCCTGGCCTGCCTGCCCGCGCTCGCCCAGCAGCCCGCCGCTCCGCAGACCCTGACTCCGGAACAACTCACCAACGTGCTCAGCCAAATCTCCCAGCTGGAGGAGCAGATTGCGGCCATGCGCGACGGCCGGCTTGCGGCCGCGATGCAGAAGATTCGAGCCGGCCTCGCCAGCAAACGCGATGCCCTCAATCTATTCACGGAGTGCGACAAGATCGTCAATGCCGAGCGCAAGGAGCTCGACAAAACCGAGGCACGCCGGCGCCAGGAGATGATGGAGCAGCGCAAAAAAAATGAGGATCCGGAAGACGACGGCCAGTTCTCCCAGGCTGTCCTGCTCGGACTGAAATATCTGGTGCTGACCCTCGAAGCCAACGAGACCAAGGCCGCCGACCAGGCCGCGATGATCCCCAAACTGCAGGCCTACATTCAGGAGCTTGTCAGCAGCGCTCCCAGCCTGCGCGGCCGTTCCCTGCAGTACCTCGGCAGCGCGGTCAGCGATCGCAACCCGATCGTCGACGCCCTTCGTCTCGGCCCCTTCACCAAGCCCAAGGACTGGACCTCCCAGGCCATGGACATTGGCGGCATGTACAAGAGCACGCTGCTGCCAACCGCGGAAAAGTACAAGCCCGAGCTGCTGCCGACGCTGTGGACCGAGCGCATCAGTGCCGAAAGCGCGCTGCGCAAGGAAACCATGCCGGCTCCCGAGTACGAACTCTGGTTGCAGGACAACGTTCCAGCCCTGCGCTGGGAGCGCGCCCGCTATCTGGTGGAAAAAGGCCCCTCGAAAATCAATGCCTTGGCCGACATGCTCGCCCTCATCAAGGAGTTTCCCGGCCACGCCAACGCCCCTGGCTGGCTGGGCGAACTGCGCAGCGCCCTCAACGAGGTCGCCCCCGCCGCCCCGAGCGCCAACCTGCCACAGTAACGCCATGTCAGCCGGCCTGCTCGCGAGCTTCCGTCACGCCCTGCGCGGCATCGTGGATAGCCTCCGCCGCGAACGCAACCTGAAGATCCACGCTGTGGCCACGGTCGCCGTGATCGGCTTCGGCTTCGCCAGCAGTCTGCCCAACTGGAAATGGGTCGCTCTCTGGCTGGCCATCGGACTGGTCTGGAGTGCCGAACTGCTCAACACGGCCATCGAAGGCTGGTGCGACCTCGTCCAGCCCGAACCGGACGAGCGCGTGCGCCGCATCAAGGATGCCGCGGCAGGCGCCGTGCTCGCTGCCGCATTCGCCGCCGCGGCAGTGGGTCTGCTGGTCTTTCTCTGAGATGTCCACACCGGGGGTCCGTCAGAACAGGCCTTTCGTTTGAATCCAAAATTTCATGACTCGCGCCAGCACGCACCGGGCTGGACAAAACCGCGTCGCCGTGCAAGCTGACGGTTCTATGCCTGAGTTTCGCCCCCTGACGCCCGTCGTCTTCTCCCTCGCCCTGCTCGCCGGCCCCGCCGCCGCAGCCAAGGTCGACTTCGCCACGCAGGTCAAGCCCATCCTCGAGTCCGCCTGCACGCACTGCCACGGCGCCGACAAGGACAAGGGCGACTTCCGACTGCACACCCTGGAAGATCTGAAGAAGGGCAACGACAACGGACCCGGCCTGGTGCCCGGCGACCCCGCCAAGTCCTCGCTGTACACGACGCTGATCCTGCCGGCTGACGACGACATGGTCATGCCGCCCGCCAAGGAAGGCCTGCTCGACAAGTCGCAGATCGAGGTCATCAAGGCTTGGATCGAGCAGGGCGCCGACTGGCCGGCGGGCACGGTGCTCGAGGTCAAGCCGCGCATCGACTTCGTCAAGAACGTCCAGCCCATCCTCGAGCAGAACTGCGTCTCCTGCCACAACCCCGAGAAAGACAAGGGCGACTGGATCCTCAGCAGCAGGAAGCAGGCTTTCGAAACCGGTGAAAATGCACCCAACATCGTCGCCTTCGACACCGCCAAAAGCGCCCTCTACACGCTGACCGCCCTCGCCGCGGACGACGATGACCTCATGCCGCCCGCCAAGAGCGGTGGCCCGCTGAAGAAGGACGAGATCGCCATCCTCAAGTCCTGGATCGAGCAGGGCGCCGTCTGGCCCGAGGACGTCAAGCTCACCGCCAAGGAAAAGTCGGCGGTGGCCACCAACAACCCGGACGACCTCGAACTCGTCAAAAAAATCCACGCCTTCATCGTCGCCACCTCCACGGAGAAGGCCGAGGCCGAGATGAAATCCTATGACACCCAAGTCCCCAAGACCGGCGTCGCCTACTCAATGGTCGCCATCAAGGGCGGCGAAGTCCTGCTCGGCAGCCCCGACAAGGAAGCGGGACGGACCGACGACGAAGGCCCGCAGGTGAAGGTTCAGATCAAGCCCTTCTGGATGGGCAAACATGAAATCACCTGGGACGAGTATGAACCCTTCCAGCTCACCGCCGAAGGTCGCAACAAGGACGGCAGCCGCAAGGTCTGGTCGCCCGAGGACAAGCCCGAGGACCTCATCTCCCAGCCGACCCCGCCCTACCAGCCGATGGACTTCGGCATGGGCCGCAATGGCTTCCCGGCGATCTGCATGACCCAGCATGCCGCCAACAAGTACTGCCAGTGGTTGAGCGCCCAGACCGGTCACTTCTACCGCCTGCCGACCGAGGCCGAATGGGAATACGCCGCCCGCGCCGGCACCACCACCGCCTACTTCTTTGGCGATGATCCCGCCCAGCTCGGCGAGTACGCCTGGTACTTCGAGAACGCCGCCAACTTCCAGTACAGCCAGGTCGGCAAGAAGAAGCCCAACCCCTGGGGCCTCTACGACATCTACGGCAACGTCTGCGAATGGACGCTCGACCAGTACCTGCCCGACGGCTACCAGCAGCTCGCCGCCCTCGGCGTTGGCAACAAGTGGATCCCCTCCAAGACCCCCTACCCGCACGTCGCCCGCGGCGGTCACTACGACGACGATCCAGAAATGCTGCGCAGCGCCGCCCGCCGCGCCTCGGAGCCCGGCTGGAAGCAGCAGGATCCGCAGCTTCCCAAGAGCATTTGGTACCTGACCGATGCCACCTGGCTCGGCTTCCGCATCGTTCGCCCGCTGGAAATCCCAACGGTCGAAGAGATGTTTGCCGCCTGGAACAACGGTGTCGCCCGCGAATAAGTGCCTCGATGGCACTCCACCCGGCCCGGCGTTTGTCGCCCGGCCGGGTTTTTCTTGCCCCCTGTCGGACCGACCGGTTCTTGCATGCGCCGGCTTTGCAGGCAGGTTGACCCATGCCCGCCCGGATCTTTTCGACCGCCTGCTCCGGCCTCGTCGCCGGTCTGCTGATCAGCCCTGTGCCGCTTTGTGCACAAGCCCCGACCGCAGCGCGCACCGTTGAGGCCGGCCTGGAAACCGCCGTGCAATGGCGCTGGCAGGTCGCCACTTCCGATCCCGCCGTCTGGGGCTGGCGCCTGGCCGATGATCCCGCAGCCACCGGCAGCGCCGCCCCCGGCGGCAAAACCCTGGCGCGTCCCATGGCAAACCCCAGCGAGCACACGGTCGGGCGGGGCGACTCCCTGTATGCCATCAGCCGTCGCTATGGCCTGACCGTCGAGCAGCTGCAACTTGCCAACGGCATGACGTCAAACGTCATCCACCCCGGCCAGGTGCTGCGCATCCCGACCATGGCCGAGCTGCGCGCCTTGCAGCCTCCGCCAGTCCCGTCCGAGCCTGACAAACCGTCAGCCCAGTCGAAAAAGGTGCCGGAACGGCAGCTGCCTCAGGTCGCCCGCGCCAGCGCCCGCATCGTCCTGCTCCAGGCCTATCTCGATCGCCAGGGTTTTTCCACCGGACCGATCGACGGCCAGGAAGGCATGATGTTCGACGCCGCCCTCACCGCCTACGAGACCGAGCACCCCGGTGAACTGACTTATGAAGCCGGCCGCAAACCGGCCGTGCTTGAAGCCATGGGGGAACCCTTCGTCGATTATGTCCTGAAGTACGAGGACTTGCGCTGGATCACCCCAACCGCTCCGGCCCTGAAGAATCGCAGCCAGGCAGCGGGCACACCTCCCGAGCCCACTTGGGAAACCCTCACGAGGGATCCCTTTCTCGCCTACCGCAGCGCCTGGGAATTCGTCGCTGAACGCTTTCATTGCTCGGAATCCTTCCTGCGCCGCATCAACCCGGGCGTGAAAAACCCCGAGCGTCCCGGCAGCGTCTTCCTGGTTCCCAATGTCGATCCCTTCGAGATCGAAAGCGCCCTCGCCGAGCCCATCCGCCCACGGCCGGATCCCGCCGCGCCGGTGAGCGCGCGCATCATCGGCGGCACCCGCCTGGAAATCCGCCAGCACGAACGACTCATTGCCCGCATGCCCGTCTCCGCCGCCCGCCCCGGCCTGCGTGGCCGCGGCACTTGGAAGGTGCTCGGCACCGTGCCGCGCCCACGTCTCATCAGCACCGGCGAACCCTCGGATG
>DAIUCN010000067.1:17703-23281 GCA_036846165.1 Prosthecobacter sp. | reverse complement strand
CACCCATCCCATGCCCGAAGCCAAAGTCCTGCTCATCGTCGGCGACGCCACCGAGACCGTCGACACCCTGTATCCGTTTTACCGCCTCATCGAGGGCGGCTACAAGCCGGTGGTCGCCGCGCCGGAAAAGCGCAAGTATCAGATGGTCCTGCACGAGGTGAAGCCCGGCTGGACGATCACCAAGGAATGGGAGGGCTACAGCATCGACGCCGACGTCGCCTTCAAGGACATCGTACCCGAGGAATACGTCGGCATCTTCTTCAGCGGCGGCCGTGCCCCTGAATACATCCGCGAGGACGAGGACCTGCTGCGCATCACGCGCTGGTTCTGGGAGCAGGGCAAACCCTGCGCCAGCGTCTGCCATGGCGTCGAGATCCCGGCGCGCGCCGGCATCGTCAACGGCCTGCGCATGGCGACCGTGGCCAAGTGCAAGTTCGACCTTGAGGTCTGCGGCGGCATCTACGTCAACGAGCCGAGCGTGATTGATCGCCACATGTACTCGGGTCGCACCTACCACGACAGCGGCCACTTCATTGGTCCGTGGATCCGTGCGCTCGACGCCGAACGCGCGAAGATGGGCCTGTGAACGTGTGCCCGATGATGAAGCGCTTGCCCCTGCTTGCCGCGCCGCTGCTCGCCGTTCTCGGCACCGCACCGGCGCACGCGCATCCGCTCATGGCGGAGCCGGTCAACCACGCCCACGTCTTCACCTTCGACCAGTTCTACTTGGCGCAGGATCCAGATGAACATTTGGTGACCGGCGGTCGCCTGCTGCTGGCCGAGCTGAACTGCACGGCCTGCCACGCCGCGCCGGCGGGCTGGGGGCTGGAGGCGAAGCCGGGGCCGAAGCTCGACGGCAGCGCGGCGCGTTTCGATGCCGACTCGCTCTGGCGCTTCATCCGCAGTCCGCAGCATGTCAAGAAGGGCACCCAGATGCCCGGCCTGTTCACCGGTGCGGAAGGCGATGACGAGGATGTCGAGGCACTGGTCGAATTCCTCAGCGCCGCCAAGGCGGAACTGCCGAAGCCGCTGGCCGGCGATGCCGCGCGCGGCAAGGAGCTGTATCACAAGACCGGGTGTGTCGCCTGCCACGAGCCGGCCAGCGATTACCGACCGGAAAGTTTGGCGGCTGATGCGGAATTGGAGCGACCGGGCAATGCCTCGGTGCCGATCGTGCTCGCCGATGTCTGGAACGAGGCGGCGCTGGCGGACTTCCTGTTGCGTCCGCTGGCGCATCGCCCCGCTGGGCGCATGCCGGACCTGCATCTGAGCACGCAGGAGGCCGCCGACATCGCGGCCTACCTGCACCTGGGTCGCACGCCGCCGATCGCCAACGAACGCGCGGCCCTGAAGCTGCCGAAGCAGGGCGTGGAGCGCGGTCGCGACGTCTTTCAGGCCCGCCGCTGCAGCGCCTGCCATGAGGCGCCGGGAGTGTCGGGCGTTGCCGAGTTCAAGCCGGTGAAGGCCCTCGTCGAGGCCGATCCCGCGCGCGGCTGTCTGTCGGCCAGCCCGGCCTCGGGCGTGCCGCGCTACGACCTCAACGACCTGCAGAAGCGCGCGATCGGGCTCGCCCTCGCCGAGTTGCGCGCGGGCGGCAAGCCGCCGCACCTGGCCGATGCCGCGCAGCGGGCCGACTGGCAGATGACGCGCCTGAATTGTTACTCCTGCCACGACCGCAACCACAAGGGCGGTCCGGAAGATCCGCGCGCCCAGTACTTCACCTACAACGACCCCGGCGCCGGATCGCTCGGCGAGTTCGGTCATCTGCCGCCGCGCCTGGACGGCGTCGGCCGCAAGCTGACGCGCGGCTGGCTGGAAAAGGTGCTGTTCGGCGAGGGCGGCTCGGTGCGCGCCTATTTGAACACGCGCATGCCGAACTTCGGCGAGGAGGCGACGCGTGAGCTGGTCGATCTCTTCGCCGAGGCCGACCGTCGCGAGACGCCGGTGGCGATCGATGTCAGCGGTCTGCAGAAGCATCACCGCGCCGAGCTGGGCCGCCAGTTGCTGGGTTCGACCGGGCTCGCCTGCGTGTCCTGCCATGGCCTGAAGGAGCGCAAGTCGCTGGGGCCGCCGGTGGCGCGCCTGACCCACACGGTCGAGCGCCTGCAGCCCGAGTACTTCAAGGAACTGCTGCTCAACCCGCAGGCCGCGCAGCCGGGCACGATGATGCCGCCGCTGTTCATGGGCCGCAAAAAGGCCGATCAGGAAATCGAATCGATCTGGACCTACCTGCGCGAGCTGGAGGGCCAGCCGCTGCCCGAGGGTCTGCTGTCGAGCGAGGACTTTGAGCTGCTGCCCGCCAAGGCCGGTCGGCCCATCGTCTTCCGCAGCTTCATTGAAGGGGCTGGCAGTCACGCCATCGGCGTCGGTTTCCCGCAGGGCCTGAATGCCGCCTTCGACGCGCTCGAATGCCGCTGGCGCCTGGTTTGGCGCGGGCGCTTCCTCGATGCCATGAGCAACTGGCAGAGCCGCGAGATGACGCCGATCAAGCCGCTCGGCGAGGACGTGCATGAGCTGCCCGGCGAGGCCGGTGGCGAGTTTGCCGGTTACCGGCTTGGGGCCGACGGCGTGCCGGTGCTGCTGTATCGACGCGACGGTGTCCTGATCGAGGACACGCTGCGACCCGCGGCCGACGGTCGCAGCTTCGAGCGCACGCTGCGCCGCAACGGCCAGGAAACCAAGGAGGTGCTGTCATGGTGAAGGGAATTTCATGGCTGGGCGCGCTGGCGCTGCTGACCGCGGGTTTGCAGGGGCAGGTGCCGGACGATGCCTTTTACCGGGTGCTCACCTATGAGGTACCCAAGGGGCTGAACCTCGAGGTGGGCGGCATGGCGTCGCTGCCCGATGGCCGGCTCGCCGTGGCGATTCGGCGTGGCGAGGTATGGATCATCCAGAACCCGCTCGCCGATCCGCCGACGGTGGAGAACCTCGGTTACAAGCGTTTTGCCTCCGGCCTGCATGAACTGCTCGGCATGGCCTGGCACGACGGTCATCTTTATGTCACCCAGCGTTCCGAAGTGACCCGCCTCGCGGACACGGATGGCGATGGCGAGGCCGATGAATACCTCGCTGTCGCGCGCGGCTGGGGTGTCTCCGGCGCCTACCATGAGTATGCCTATGGACCGGTGTTCGATCGCGAGGGCAACCTGCACAACAGCCTGAACAGCTCGATGGGCAAGAAGTGGAAGGGCGCCGGTGCCGACGCCGAGAAGCCGCTCTGGCGCGGTTGGACCGTCCTCACGCCGAAGGGGGGAGGTCGCGCCACCGGGTTCTCCGCCGGCTACCGCAGTCCTTCGGGCATCGGCACGAATGCCGAGGGCGAGATCTTTGTCACCGATCAGCAGGGCAACTGGATGCCGACCAATCCGCTCTTTCATGTGCGCAAGGGTGCCTTCTTTGGCCATGGCGACAGCCTGCAGGACATGCAGCGACCGGACTCGCCGGTGAAGCATCCGGGCAAGCTGCCCGAGGGCATCACCACGGCCGAGGCGATGCGGGTCATCCCCGGGTATCAGCCGCCGGCGGTCTGGTTCCCCTACGTCAAGGCCGGCCAGAGCCCCACCGGCCTGCGCTGCGACCTCACCGGTGGCAAGTTTGGGCCGTTTGCGAAGCAGCTCTTTGTCGGCGAGTTCGTCATCTCCGGCCTGCATCGCGTCTTCCTGGAAAAGGTCGACGGCGAATACCAGGGCGCGGTGTTTCCCTTTGTGCAGGACCTGCAGTGCGCCGTGCTGTCGCTCGACTTCCTCCAGGACGGCTCGCTCGTGGTGGGTCAGACGAACCGCGGCTGGAACAGCTACGGCAACCGGCCCTTCGGCATCCAGCGCCTCGTCTGGACGGGACGCACGCCGCTGGAGGTCGCCAAGCTGGAGGCGCGGCCCGACGGCTTCCGCTTCAGCTTCACCCGGCCGGTGGCGGCGACCGACTGGAGTCGCACCCAGGCGCAGAGCTTCACCTACACCTACACGGCCAAGTACGGCAGTCCTGAGATCGATCCACAGCCGCTGCAGCTGACCGACTGGGCGCTGTCGGCCGACGGTCTGGAGCTGACGGTGCGCTGCGCCAACCTGCGCGCGGGTTACGTGCATGAGTTCGTGCTGCCGGACGTGCGGACTCGCGACGACGGCACGCCGCTGCGCCGCAACTACGCCGCCTACACGCTCAATCGCATCCCCGCGCGCTGAGCCGGTTCACTCGTGGAACTCGCTCGCGTCCGGGATGCGGGTGAAGGCGATCTTGGTGCCGGAGAAGGTTTTCACCGCATCGGGCAGGAAGCCCAGGGCCAGGCTGTCGCGACCGAACTTTTGATTGATGTCGTCGAGCACCTGCGACAGGCGCTCGCGCCGCTCGCGGTCGGCGGTCACGGTCAGGCCGAGCGAGGGGAAGAGGTCGAGTTGTTCCGGCGCATCAGCCGGTTCGAGGCCGTGCAGGGTGACGGAAATCTTGAGCACCCGCTGGCGACCCGCCGGATCGAGCAGGCGCTCCCACAGGCCTGCGAGCAGGCCGAGCAGGGCATGGCTGTCGGACAGGGCGGGGAAGCGCTGCTGGGCCTCGCCGCGCAGGCGGTTTTCCAGTCGCACGGCAAGCTGCAGGGCGGTGGCGCGGTAGCCGAGTCGGCGCATGCGGCTGGCCGCCTTGAGCAGGAGTCGGCGCGCGACGATGCCCGCCTCCGGCGGGTTCCGGAATTCCGGCGCCAGCACGTGGCTGTGGCCGACCGTGCGGCGCGTGGTCGGTTCGTCGTCGAGGTCGCCGCCGTGAAGCTGGTGCCAGAAGCGCTCGCCGCCGACCCCGCCCCAGACCCGGCGCAACTTCTCCGCGCGGGCTTCCCAAAGATCGAGGAAGTCGTGGATGCCGGCCTTGTGCAGGCGTGGCTCCATGTTGCGGCCGATGCCACAGAGGTCGGTCAGCTTCAGGTGCGCCAGCCGGCCGGGCAGATCCTCCAAGCGCACCACCTCGAGCCCGTCCGGCTTGGTGAGGTCGCTCGCCACCTTGGCCAGGTAACGGTTCGGGGCGATGCCGGCCGAGCAGGTGATGACCTCGCCCACCTGCTCGCGCAGGCCGCGCTTGATGCGCCGGGCCAGGGCCAGGGCGGCCGCCTCGTTGGCGTGACGGTTGTCGAGCAGGCAGCCCACCTCGTCGATCGAGCCGATGACATGCACCGGATAATGGCGCTCGATCTCGTCGCGGATCTTGTGATGGTACTCGACGTAGGCGTTGTGGTGGGCCTCGACCAGCACGAGGTCGCGGCACAGGCGTTTGGCGTCGCCAATGTTCGTGCCGGTCTTGATGCCAAACCGCTTCGCCTCGCGACTGGCGGCGATGGCGCAGGTCGAGTCCGAGAGCACCGGCACCACCGCCACGGGCCGCCCCCGCAGCTCCGGGTGGAGCTGCTGCTCGACACTGGCGAAGTAGCTGTTCAGATCGATGAACAGCCAGCGCAGGGTGCTGGAGATGGCGAGGGGCACGCCGGCAGCATGAGGCGGAAATAAAAATGTTCAAATGAACAGTTTTATGGGGCGGGTCAGACGGGTCAGACGGGTCAGACGGGTCAGACGGGTCAGACGGGTCAGACGGGTCAGAC
>DAIUCN010000067.1:0-17603 GCA_036846165.1 Prosthecobacter sp. | reverse complement strand
CGGGTCAGACGGGTCAGACGGGTCAGACGGGTCAGACGGGTCAGACGGGTCAGACAAGTCCGACGGGCAGGCGGTACCAGTTGCAGTCCGCCGCAGCCGGGCAACCATCGGCCATGCGTCCGATCCTCCATTCCCTTTTGTCGCTGGCCCTGCTGGGCGCTGTTGTCGCCCAGGAAACCCCTGAACCCAAGAAAGAGGCGGCCAAGGCCGAGTCCAAGGCCGAGGATAAGCCCAAGGAGGTGCCGGAGAAGAAGAGCGTCACCGAGCATGTGCTGACGGTGAACGGTCAGAAGATCGAGTTTACCGCTACCGCGGGGCTGCTGCCGCTCAAGGATGCCGAGGGCAAGACCACGGCCGAGATTTTCTACATTGCCTACACCCGCAAGGGCGTCGCCGATCCGGCCGCGCGGCCGCTGACTTTTTCCTTCAATGGCGGCCCCGGCTCGTCCTCGGTCTGGCTGCACCTCGGCCTGCTCGGACCGAAGCGGGTGAAGCTGCGCGACGACGGTTTTGCCGTGCCGCCGCCGTACACGCTGGTCGACAACGAATTTTCCCTGCTCGACGAGACCGACCTCGTGTTCATCGATCCCGTGGGCACCGGCTACAGCCGCGCCAGCAAGCCGGAGGAGGCGAAGAACTTCTTCGGCGTCAACGAGGACGCGCGCAGCATCGGCGAGTTCATCCGCCTCTACGTCACGCGCCACGGTCGCTGGCCCTCGCCGAAGTTCCTCATTGGCGAAAGCTACGGCACGACGCGCGCCGCCGCGCTCAGCGGTGAGCTGCTGCGCAGCCATCGCATGAACCTCAATGGCATCATGCTGGTCTCCACCGTGCTCAACTTCCAGACCATCTGGGGTGCCGAGGGCAACGACCTGCCGCACCTGCTGTATCTGCCGAGCTATGCCGCCACCGCCTGGTACCACAAAAAGCTGCCGGCCGACCTGCAGGCGAAACCGCTCGCCGAGGTGCTGCAGCAGGCGGAGACCTTTGCCGCCGGCGACTACAACCAGGCCCTGCTGCTCGGTGCCGCCCTGCCGGCCGACCGCCGCAAGCAGGTGATCCGCCAGATGGCCCGCCTCACCGGCCTCAGCGAGACCTTTCTCGACGCCGCCGACCTGCGCGTGCCCTTGTCCCGCTTCAGCGCCGAGCTGCTGCGCGACCGTCGCCTCGTCACCGGTCGCTTCGACAGCCGCTACACCAGCCCCGTGCGCGATCCGCTCAGCAACCAGGCCGAGCGCGACCCGAGCGCCGACGCCGTGTTCAGCGCCTATGCCTCGACCTTCAACCACTACGTGCGCGAGGACCTCAAGTTCGAGGACGACCGCCCCTACCACATCCTCGCCAGTGTCGGCAAATGGAACTGGGACGCCGAGAACCACTTCGCCAACGTCAGCGAAATCCTCGCCGAGAGCATGACGGCCAACCCCTTCCTCAAGGTGCATGTCTCCAACGGCCTGTTCGACATGGCGACCCCTTACTTCGCCGCCCGCTACACCTTCAACCACCTGCGCCTGCCGCCCGAGCTGCAGAAAAACGTCGTCCAGGACGACTACAGCTCGGGCCACATGATGTACCTCAACCTGCCTGACCTGAAAAAGCAGAAGGCCGACCTCGCCAAGTTCCTGCGTCTGGCCGTGCCGGCAGGGGAGTGACGATGGCGGACTGCAGAATGCGGATTGCGGAATGGGTGGGGCCCCGCTGCGCCGGGGCTGTGGCTTGGGGGGGAGATCGAATGTCCAACAAGGAATGACCAACGCCCAAGTGCCGAACCTCGAACCTCGAACCTCGAACCTCGAACGTCGAACCGAGAACCGAGAACCGAGAACCGAGAACCGAGAACCGAGAACCGAGAACCGAGAGCCGAGAACCGAGAGCCGAGAGCCGAGAGCCGAGAGCCGAGAGCCGCAATCCCCATGACAGCGCCGGGAAACGGGGGTAGGTTGGTTTTTCACCCCAACCTGTTCCCGTTCTGAAACTGCCCCACCTCATCGTTGACGAAACCCTCACCGCGCTGCGCGAGATCTTTGTCGAGCGTCGCTACGCCGACAAATGCGTCGAGTACGTCTTCAAGCGCCGGCGCAAGTGGGGCAGTCGCGACCGCCGGCTGTTCGCCGAGGCGGTTTATGACATCGTGCGCTGGTGGCGCTGGCTCTGGCATGCCGCCGGTCTGCCGGACGCGGAATACGACGATCGCGAGTCGGTCACCGAGGAGCGCCTCTGGCAGGTGTGGGCGGCCTACTGGCTGCAGGCCGGGCATGAGTTGCCGGCTTTCGACGAACTCTACGGCGTGCGTGCCGACGCCATCCTGGCGCGCCTGCGCCAGCCCGATGCGGTGTCGCCGGCGGTGCGCGCCTCGCTGCCGGACTGGCTCGACAGCCTGCTGGCCGAACAGCTGGGCGCGTCCTGGCCGGCGGTGCGGGCGACCCTCAACAAGCCCGCGGAAGTGTTTCTGAGGGTCAACACCCTCAAGACCGAACGGCGCAGCCTGAAAGCGCGCCTGGCCCAGGAGGGATTCATCACCGAGGCCGTCGACGAGGTGCCGACCGCCCTGCGCATGGCCCAGCGCTACAATGTCTTTGGCCTGGCCGCCTTCCAGGAGGGCCTGTTCGAGGTCCAGGATGCCTCGTCGCAGCGCATCGCGCCCTTCCTGCAGGTGGAACCCGGGCAGAAGGTGGTCGACGCCTGTGCCGGCGCCGGTGGCAAGTCGCTCCACCTCGCGGCGCTCATGCAGAACAAGGGCAAGATCATCGCCCTCGACATCCACGAGTGGAAACTCAAGGAGCTGCGCAAGCGCGCCGCGCGCGCCGGGGCCGACCTCATTGAGACGCGGCCGATCGACAGCTCGAAGACCTTCAAGCGCCTGGCCGGTTATGCCGACCGCCTGCTGCTCGACGTGCCCTGCTCGGGCCTGGGCGTGCTGCGGCGCAATCCGGATGCGAAGTGGAAGCTGCAGCCCGCCGAGATCGAGCGCCTGACCGCCCTGCAGCAGGATCTGCTGTCGCGCTACAGCGCCATGGTCAAGCCGGGCGGCAAGCTGGTCTATGCGACCTGCTCCGTCCTGCCGGTCGAGAACGAGCGCCAGGTGCAGGCCTTTCTCGCCGCCCAGGGGACGGAGTGGACGCTGGAGGAGGAGCTGTTCCTCAACCCGGCCGAGACCGGGCACGACGGTTTCTATGCCGCGCGCCTGGCGCGCAAGGTGGCGGAGAAGCCGGCCGAGGTTGCCGCGGCAGAGCCCGTTGAGGCGGAGTGAGGTAGGGCGCCCTGTCCCCAGGGCGCCGGGCTCGAGAGTGGCGATGTCCGGGCGGAGAGTCGGACGCGGCACAGCGCGTCCCGGTAGGGCGTTTAACAGCGAACCACGAACTGCGAACCGCAAAACAAAAAGGCCGCCGCCCGTCGAAGACGAACGGCGGCCGGCAGTCGCAGAACCTCAGTTCTTGAACATCGCGTTGGCGCGGTCGCCGCCGCTGAGCACGTAGGCGAGCAGGTCGAGCACCTCGTCCTGCTTCAGCATGTTGAGCAGCATGGGCGGCATGGGCGAGACCTTGCTGACCTCGATGCTCTTGACTTCCTTGCGGTCGATTGTCGCGCGCTGGTCAGGATCGCTGAGGTCGGTGTTGAGCGTCACGGTGTCGCCATTCAGGTTGACGACGACGCCGCTGACGATTTCGCCGCTGTTCTTGGTGACGATGATCGGGGCGAACTGCTCGTTGATCTCCTTGCTGGGATTGATGATCTGATCGAGCAGGTCGTGTGGGCTGTAGCGACCGCCGGCACCGGTGAGGTCGGGGCCGGTCATGCCGCCGGCGTTGCCGAAGCGGTGGCAGGCGAAGCAGGCGGCGGCGCCGAACATCTTGCGGCCGTTGTCGAAGTCGCGGTTCTTCATGCCATCGCGCGCGGCGGCACTGAGCTGATCGAGCGTCCACATCGTCGGCGTGCGACCGATGAAGATGGCGCCGACGTTTTCATAGGCGCTTTTCACCTCGGGCTTCTTCTCGATGAGCGCGGCGAGCTGGGTCTTCTCGGCGTCGGTGAAGGTGGCGAGGCTGTCGTTGCGGATGAACTCAATGAACTTGCTGAAGCTGGCGCCGCCGCGGAAGGAGGCGGCCTTGAGGAACCACTCGAGCTGCTGGGTGCGCAGTTCCGGGGTCCAGCCAGCCTTGAGGTGGCGCAGGCTGCGGGCGAACTCGATCTGCGGTTCCTGGGCGGGAGCAGCGTCGATCAGGGCCAGCGCCTTGGCGGCGGTGTTCGGCGCCTGCAGGTGCGCGAGCGTTTCGGTCAGCAGCCAGTTCAGTTCAAAGCTCGGCGCCGGGTAGGCGGGATCGAGCTGGGCGATGAGTTTCCGGATCGTCGCGGCCTCGGGATCGCCAAAGCGGTGCAGGGCGATCTGCAGGGCGCGCACGTGGGTCATCTGCAACTCGGGCGACAGCTTGGCGAAGTCGAGCTGTAGCAGCGCGGCAAGCAGGGCATCGCGGGTGGCGGCGTCGGGCTGGAAGCCCTCCGGGCGATGGCTCGGGCACTTGCCGGCGACGCGGGCCAGGGCGAGCAGGGCTTCGAGCTGGCGGGTGGTGTCGCCTTCCTTCAGCGCGCGCTCCTGCCAGGCGGCAACCGGCTGGTGCTCAAGCACCGTGCGCGCGGCCCAGCGGATGTGGCGGTCAGCATGGTTGAGGTGCGGCCAGGCGGCGTCGACCGCCTTTGCATCCTGCTTGCCGTGGAAGGCTTCAAGCTGGTGGCGCAGGTCGCGCAGGGGCGAGGGACGGGCGGTGAGGGCGACCGGGGCCGTGCTGTCCTTGCCGGTGTAGGTGACGCGGTAGAGGCCCGACTGGACACGCCGACCGCCGATGGCGAAGTACATCGCGCCGTCCTTGCCGATGAAGGCGTCGGTCAGGGGCAGGGGGGCGCCGGTGATGAACTCCTCCTTGGTGGCCGTGTAGGACGCGCCGGCCTCCTGCAGGTGCACGGCGTACAGTTTGCCCCAGCTCCAGTCGAGCACGTAGAAGGCCTCCTGGTACTTCGCCGGGAACTTGGCGCCGTAGCCGAAGGTGGTGCCGGTGGGCGAGCCCGGGCCGATGTTGAGGGTGGCGGGCAGGTTGTCGGCATAGAACTCCGGGTACTTGCCGGCGCCGTTGCGCCAGCCGTACTCGCCGCCGCTGACGACGTGATTGACGCGGGTCGGACGGTACCAGGAGGTGTTGAAGTCGTACTCCATGTCGGCGTCATAGGTGAACAGTTCACCGTCGCGGTTGACGCCGCCGCCGTAGATGTTGCGGAAGCCGGAGGCGAAGATCTCGAAGGTTTTGCCGTCCGGATCGACACGGTAAATGATGCCGCCCGGGGCAAGCACGTGGCGGTTGTGACCGCGGCCGTCGGGCATGCGCGGCAGCAGGTGGTCATCGCCCCAGATCTTCGGCACGGGCGAGTTGGCGGCGGTGCCGTCGATCGGACCGCCCTCGATGACGGCGTTGTTGCCGGTGATCAGGTACAGGCCCTTGCCATCGGGCGTGGGCAGCACCTTGTGCACGCCGTGGTCGCTCTTCGAATCGAAGGCGCGCAGCAGTTCGGCCTTGTCGAGATCGCCGTCGCCATTGCTGTCAGTGATGCGGTACAGGCCGCTCGTGGTCTTCTGCTCGTAGTCGTTGACGCCGGCGTAGAGGGCGCCGTAGGCGAAGACCATGCCGTTGATGGCGCGGATGTTGAGCGGCAGCTTCTTGACGTCGGCCTGGCGCAGGGGCTGGCCGGCGGCCGGGGCGTTGAAGCGGTAGAGATCGCCATACTGATCGCTGGCATAGATCCGGCCCTGGTCGTCCTGGGCGAGCGCCACCCACGATCCCTGCTCGCCGCCGGGAACGGAGTAGAGCAGTTCCACTTCAAAACCGGGCAGGGCTTTGATGCGGCCGACCGGGGTCGCCTTGTTTTCACCGATGGCCGGCCCGACCGCCTGCGGGCGGGCGGCCTTGCCCTTGGGCGCGGCTTTCGCCGCCGCCTTGGCACCGGCCTTTGCCTTGGGGGCGGCCTTTGGCGCGGGGTTCGGGACCTTGCCCTGCGGGTTGTTGGTCACCGGCTTCTCGATGCGCTGGGCGTCGGAGGGGATGTTCGACTTCTCAAAGGGGATGACCTTGGCATCGGTCAGCGTTTTGATCCGGATGTCCTTGACGAAAACGCGGTTGGCATTGCCGCGATGGAGCTGGATGGCCAGCAGGCCCTCAAGCGCGCGGCCCTTCTCATCGTAGTCGGTCAGCTCGGAGGTGAGCTTGCCGTTGACCTGATGCACGAGGTGGTTGCCGCGGGCAATGATCGTGTATTCCTGCCACTGCGAGACATCGACCTGCACCGGGTCGCGCTCGGCGACCAGCCAGCGGCTGCCGGCGGGGTCGAGCACGACGCTCTGGCCGTTGAGGCCGAAGATGCCGCGGCCCTTTTCCTCATAGGTCATCGCCGTGTGCTGCACCGCCGGATGGATGTCGCACTGGTAACCGGTGATCGCCCAGGTGCCGAAACCCTCCAGCAGGCGGCTGCGGTACTGGATGCCGGAATTGTTGTCGCCCTCGACCCGCACCTTGGCGTGCAGTTCGAAGTCCTTCACCAGACCGCCGCGCCAGATCAGGAAGGTGTTGTGCTCCGGACTGTCCGGGCCGCTGCAGGTGCCGACGATGGCGCCGTCCTCGACCTTCCACAGCTTGGGGTCGCCCTCCCAGCCGGAGAGGTCGCGACCGTTGAACAACGGCGTAAAGCCGTCCTGTCCGAAAACGGACAGCGGCAGGAGGAGAGCGCAGAGTGCGGGCAGAAGGGACAGTTTCATGCGGTGGTTGGTGCGTTGAGTAACGTACGCACAGGCCTGGCTTTCCGGCAAAGGTTGTGTCGGATTTGGCAGGAACTCTTGGAGCTGAGCGCGATTTCGCAAGACACCGGGGGTGTCGCATGAGGGGGCATCGAATCCACGTCCCGCGTTTCCGGTTTTAAACCAGCCAGGCGGCGAGTTCGGCGGGCAGGGGCGCTTGCCAGGCCAGGGTTTGCCCGGGTTCGTGCACTTCCAGGCGGTGCGAATGCAGGGCCTGGCGCGGCGACAGCAGTCGGCGTTCGAGATCGGGCGTCCAGCTCGTCTCGATGAAGTCGAGGTAACAGCGCTCATCGGGACCGTAAATTTTGTCGCCCAGCACCGGGTGACCGAGGTGCGCCAGGTGCACGCGGATCTGGTGCATGCGCCCAGTCAAAGGAAGCGCCTCGATGAGGCTGAGGGGGCCCGCGCGCGGATGCTCGACCCGGCGCAGCACGCGGAAGTCGGTCCGACAAGGGGCGCCATCGGGATGCACGGTTTGCCGCACCCAGATGGCGGATTCGGCGACCTCGCCCTGGCGCAGGATGGGGGCGTCGAGTTCCTGCTGCTCCCAAGCCGGCCAGCCGCGGACGATGGCGAGGTAGGCCTTGTGGATGCGGCGCTCCTGCATGGCGATGCCGAAGCGCCGGGCCGCTTCGCGGGTCTTGGCGACCAGCACCACGCCGCTGGTTTCGCGGTCGAGCCGGTTGATGATGCCGACCTGGCCGCCGTTGGCGATTTCGTAGGCGAGCAGATCCTTGAGGCCATGCCAAAGCGTGGGGGTGCCGTCGGGCGTGCCCGGGTGCACCTGCAGCGGTGCGGGCTTGTCGACCACGAGCCAGTCCTCGCCCTCGTCGAGGACGCGGAAGCCGGTGTTGACGGCGCGCAGCATGGCCAGCCCATCCGGCGGAAACCGGCGGCGGTCAAGCCCGCCTCAGTCGCGCACGATTTTCAGGATGCGGTTGTTGTAGCTGTCGGTCAGGAACAGCTCGCCGCTGACCGGGTGCACGGTGACCCCGTGCGGCCGCGCCAGTTCGCACTGCAGCGGATCGCCCCCGAGGCCGGCCGCGCCCTTTTTGCCGGTGCCGGCGACGCGTTCCAGGCGACCGCTCTTCGGCAGGTAGCGACGGATCAGATGGTTTTCCGCGTCGGCGATCAGCACGCTGCCGTCGCGGTCGATGCAGAGGTGCTTGGGACCGCTCATGGTTGCCTGCAGGGCCGGGCCGCCATCGCCTTCGGCGCCCTTTTTTCCGGAGGCATTGACGACCGTGCGGATGCGGCCGTCGGGGCTGACCACGCGCAGGGCATGGCCGTTGCGTTCGAGGATGTACAGGTTGCCCTCGCGATCCATCGCCGCTGCGCGCGGATCGACCAGCGGCGCTTCCGTGGCGAGGGCGCCGTCGGCAGGCAGGCCCTTCTGGCCGTTGCCGGCGACGACGCGGCTTTGGCCGCTGGCGAGGTCGAGTTCATGCACCTGGCGCAGGTCGGCGATGTGCAGCTTGGTTCCATCGGGGCTGAGGGTGATGCAGTAAGGTCCGTTGCCGCGTTCCTTGCCTTGTGGCGCCTGCCAGCCGGACAGGGTGGCGACCGTGCCGCTGGCGGGATCGAAGCGCCGCACCCGGCCGTTCCAGGTGTCGCCAATGAGGATCTCACCGTTCGCCTGCACCGCCAGGTTGTGAGGCCCGTTGAACTGCGCCTGCAAAGCCGGCCCGCCGTCGCCGGCGAACCCGGGTTGCAACTGGCCGGCGACGTGATGGAGCACGCCGGCCGGATCCATCTTGAGCAGGCGGTTGCCCGCGACCATCTCGACGATCCAGGTGTTGCCCGCGGCATCGAACTCCGTGCCAAACGGTTCCTTCAACACCGCCTGCGTGGCTGCGATGCCTGTGCGGTCTTCAGCGCCACCGGCGACGAGAACGATCTTGTCGGCCCGCGCGGTGAGCAGACTGGTGAAGAAGAGCAGGGCAGGAAGTGAGTAACGCATGGGGGAAGACTACGCAGGATAGCCGGGTCGGCCTTCCTGGATTTTCAGGCCGGGCAGTGCTGGCATCCAGCAAACTTGTGTCCGCCGTCATGAGGCGGCGGTCTCGGGATTCAGATCCTCGGCTATGGTCATTGCGGTGACGAGGGCGGTTGGATGGGGCATGAAAGTTTGATCTTGATCGTTGCCGGGTTGCGTGAGACATTCTTTTTGCCTGCCCCGCCTGAATTCCGACTCCATGTCGTCGAAGGGTAACCTTCTCAGGGTGAGGGCGGGCTTAATTTTTGGGCGGCAGTCAGTGGGTGCTTGCGGGTGTAATAGTGCTGGTTTCCCGCATACGAAGCAGCGTCGTAAAGATCCACCACGAGGCTGATCCTGTCGCCGAGGAAGTCGTAGTAGCGTGTTTCCCCGCGCTCAAAGACCCTCTGCACGGCCCAGCAGAGGTAGTCAGCAACGTTGAGCAGTGGTTCCGTATGGTGGTTCTGCACATTGAACGCCACGGTGGAGGTGATGCCGTTCGGGTCGTGTTTTTTGCCGTGACGCTCCACAGCCTTGCTCAGTGCCAGTTCCAGATTCGTGTTTTTCGTGCTGTTGCCACGTTCGGCGATGTTCAGCACCAGCTTCTGCCCAAGCCGCAGCTTGTTCTTGAGAAGGTGCGACAGCACGTCGGCATAAAATTCCGAGTCCCTGCCGTTGTGCTTGGCCAGAAACAATCGCGGGATCTTCCTCGCCACCATCACCTCGACGGAGCAGTCCACGCCTTCGATGAAGCGGAAAAATCTTTCCCGCACCTCCGGTGGATCATCCGTGGCGTGGAAGTAGAATCCCTTGCCCTGGCTCTTCTTGAGAACACTCGGAATGCAGTTCAAGTAGCGGTCCGCCAGCACCGCCTGCTGAAGCGCCCGAACCTGGGCACGAATCGTGTCCAGATCACCATGGAACTTCACCATGCCGATGGCGAATGCCAGCGAGACGCCTTGCTGACCGAGGATCGGAATGCGTCCCTTGCCGAAAAACGTCGTGTCACCCGCTTCATCCAGAAAGCGATGAGTCGTTTCGGGCTTGAGGGGGACGGTGGTGTCGGTCATGAATGGAGCTTGGACAAACTATTGAGCTTGGCTTGCCAACAGACCCGGAACATGGCCCGCCAAATTGGCTGGGTGATACTTATGCGCCTTGGCCATTGGATCCATCATATCAGCCCGCAAGCAGAGCCAATCCATGTACATTTTTGCGGGTGCGTTCGCCGCCACTTCGGTTGGAGTGAGGAACTTCGTCTTCATCGCATCGACGTAACGCCGCAATAGGGCTGCTGTCTGCCATGCTTGGGCTGCCTTAACGGCCGTATCCACTGCTGAGGCTTCGCTTTTTCGCTGGCCGTCCATTCTGGCACGGAATTGAGCGACCCGTTCGTGGCGCTCCTGTTCAAGCTTGCGTCTCGTCTCCTCCTGTTGCCGCCTGATCTTTTCGTCCCGCTTGAAGTCCGCCAGAAGTTGCACGGTGCGGATGATTTCCGGCAGTCGGTCTTCCACTCTTTGCCGCTTGCCATCCTTCCAAGTGGTTCTGAGGTTGAACCCCCATGTTGATTCCAACGAGAGCTCAAAAAGCCCGCTGGGCTCCTCCTTCCAATCTCGCCAAAGCTGCCTGCCTTCCTCCGGCTCTAGTACGGTTCGCCGGTTTCTCTCACGCAAGGAGAATGGAATCCTTTCCTCTCCGATTTGAGCCCAGCACAAGCCGCAAGGACGAGGTTGATAACGGTAGTGATACGGCTGGTCAGGACTTTCCATTCCGGGGTCCAGCAAACATAGAAATTGGATCCCCACCGCCTCGGCTCCTCTCGCGAATCCGTCCAGCAGGATCAAGGCCCGCTCCTCGGAGGCAGCAGCAACGGAGGCATTGAATCGCTTTCGTTCCTTGCGCTTTTCCCAAGGTATCTTGCTGCGGGACTCCCGCCATTGAGCTCGGGTCGCTTTCACCAGTACATGGAGATTCTCCAAGTCCTTGGCCATTTCGACCTTCGGCCACTCTTCCACTGCTTCCTCCGTGTCCATGCGGTCGCCTGTTGGATCAGGCTTGGGAAGCTTGCGGCTTTTCTGGCTGAGGCTGTTGGCCAGATCCACTTGCCATTTGAGCTTCGTCTCTGGCCCTGCCTTCGGCAGGGCGGGCTTCTTCATGGCTTTGCCAAACGGCACCTGTGCCCAGTGTCCCACCGGAGGCGTGGGGATATTCATGGCCATGCAGATGCGCTTCAAGGCACTGCTGGAGATGCCCAATCCAGCCGCGATCTGCGTGCAGGGGCGCGACCAGACATCGTCAAAGAGAGTGTTCCTCTCCAGCACCACGGGGTCTGGACGTGACGGCATCATCCCAGCTCTCCGTTAAAGGCCTTTTGCAGCACGGCCTGCCGCAGGCGGGTGGCACGTTGCAGGTTGGTGGTGACCAAGGCTTCCTGTTCCTCCACCACGCTCAATCGCCGCGCCGCGTTCGCCATAATGCGGGTTGGTTCGGTGAGGGGCCGAAGCGCGAAGGCTTTTGAGCCTCGGCCTGCTGCTGAAGGCGAGATGGGGCCCGTGTTTGCCTTCGTTGGAAATGGACTTTGGCCCAAAGGGATTTGCCTGCCACGACGCCAGCCCGCCGCCGCCAGCCTGGCGTCGATGGTTTCGCGGGCTTGTGGTTCAGGCGCAGCAGACATCGGCAATTTCCCCATTCAAGCCAAGGTCATCCTCTGTGGCAAGGTGGGAATGTCGACCTGCTTCACTTCCGGCGCAGCACGCGCACGCGGTGGGCTTCGCTGTCGCCGATGTAGACGGCGCCGTCGGTGTCGACGAAGATGCCGTGCAGGCGGGCCATCTTGCATTGGAGCGGATCGCCGTCGGGGCCGTCGCCCTTTTCGCCGGTGCCGGCGATGAGCTGCAGCTTGCCGGTGGCGGCCTCGATCATGCGCACGCTGTGGCTTTCGGTGTCGGCCAGCCAGGCGTTGCCTTCAGCGTCGATGGCGATGCCCTTCGGGCCCTTGAGGGTCGCTTCCCTGGCGGGGCCGCCGTTGCCGGTGAAGCCGCTCTTGCCGTTGCCGGCGATGTGGCGGATGACGCCGGCCTTGACGTCGAAGCGGAACACCTGGTTGCCCTCACGGGTGCACAGCCAGAGGTCGCCATGCTTGTCGAAGTCGAGCGAGCGCGGGCCCTTGAGCGGCGTGCCCTGGATGGGCGCGCCGTCCGGGGTCGGGCCGGCCTGGCCAGTGCCGGCGTAGCGCTCGATGAGGCCGGTGTCCAAGTTGACGCGGCGGATGACATGGTTGCCGATGTCGCAGATGTACAGCAGGCCGTCGGGTCCGAACTGGATGCTGTGCGGCTTGTTCAGCTCGGCCTTGACCGCCGGTCCGCCGTCGCCGCTGTGACCGGCCTTGCCGGTGCCGGCGACGGTGCTGATGAGCTTCGTTTTCATGTCGACCTTGCGCACGGCGTTGTTGGCCATGTCGACGATGTAGAGGTCGCCCTTGGCGTCGAAGCGGATCTCGTGCGGTAGGTTGAAGCTGGCTTCCAGGGCGGGGCCGCCGTCGCCGGTGTAACCCTTTTTGCCGTTGCCGGCGACGGTGTGGATGAGACCGTCGGGGGTGATCCTGCGGATGCGCTGGCCAGTGTACTCGCAGTACCAGAGCGCACCGTCGGGGCCGCGGATGACGCCGAAGGGGTTGTCGATCTTCGCCTGGGTGGCCGGACCGCCGTCGCCGCTGAAGCCTTGTTCGCCGGTGCCGGCGACGGTGGAGATGGTCCATTCCGCGGCATGGGCGGCGGAGAGGCAAAGCAGCAGGGCGGCGAGAGGCAGGAGTTTCATGAGATGCGTGAAGGAGTCGCTGAAGCGAGCGGGTTGGACAGCCAAGGGCTTATTTTTTCCGCCAGATGCGGACGTCATCGACGACGGCGTTGCGCGGCACCGACAGGCGCAGCAGGCGTTTCGTCGGGTGGGCGATGCCGGGCGAGCTGTGGCGGCCGATTTCCTGGCCGTCGATCGAGACGCTGAGCTCGTCGCCGCGCACGGTGACGAGCAGGTCGTGCCATTCGCCGAGGCGGACCGGGCTGGGGAAGGCCTTTTCCTTGCCCTTGAGCGCGGCCTGCTGTTCCTCGCTGAGTTTCTGCTTGGCCTGGCGCGCTTCGCGGATGTCGAGGCGCATGTTGCCGGTCTTGAGGTCCTGCAGGCGGACGTGCTTCGGGCTGACGTGGGCGACGAAGAGGTGGCCGGCGTGGACGTCCTTGCATTGCAGGTCGGCGAAGTTGAGGCCGAGGCTGTCAAGCGTGTGGTCGAGTCGGAAGCGCAGGCGCACGCTGCCGTCGGTGAATTCGGCGGGATGGGTGACCGAGACGGCGTGATCGGCTTCGGGGTGGAGGTAGATGAACATCGCGCCGTCGCGCAGATCGACCTGCTTGTTGCCCTTCGCCCGGCTCTTGCTGTTGGTGCCCCAGCCCTTGCCGGGTTCGTCGACCTGGTCCTGGGATTCGACGCGCTCGAAGTCGTCCTGGAAAAGCAGTTCACCGAGATCGTCGGCGGCCTGGGCTGTGGTGAGGCAGAGCAGCGAGGCGAGGAGCAGGTTGGGCTTCATGGCAGGGTCATTCGCGGTTGATGAATTCGTCGAGGTTCAGCAGCACCCGGGCGAGGGCGACGAGGACGCTGGCGTCCTCCTGGTCGGCGGGCGCGACCGTTTCGTTGCCGAGCACCTTCAGCGCCTCGGGGCCGGCGGCGCGTATGCGGTTGCGCTGGTCCTTGGCGAAGGTCTGCAGGCGCTGGCGTTCGTCGGCGAGGGGGGCGCGCGCGAGGCAGAGCTGGAACAGGTGGTCGAGGCGGGCCGCGTCGCGGCTTTCGCGCAGCGCGCGCAGGGCGAGGGCGCGGGCGGCCTCAAGGAAGACCGGATCGTTCATCAGGGTGAGGGCCTGCAGGGGCGTGTTGGAGCGGTCGCGCTTGACGCAGGCGTCGGTGGCATCGGGTGCGTCGAAGGTGGTCAGCATGGGGTAGAGCACGCTGCGCAGGGTCAGGATGTACAAGCCGCGACGGTAGCGATCGTGGCCCTCGCTGACCTCCCATTTCACCGAGCGACCGACATCAAAGATGTCGCCGGGGAGCGGCGGCCGGATGCCGGGGCCGCCGATGGAACGGGTGAGCAGGCCGCTGACGGTGAGCGAGGCGTCGCGCAGGATTTCCGCTTCGAGGCGCAGGCGGCTCTGGCGGGCGAGCAGGCGGTTGAGCGGATCGAGGTCGTCGAGTTCGGGCCGGTGCGCCGAAGACTGGCGATAGGTGGCGGAGGTGACGATGCGGCGGATGAGCTGCTTGCGGCTCCAGCCGCCGGCGATGAAGTCGCGCGCCAGCCAGTCGAGCAGTTCCGGGTGCGAGGGCGGCTCGCCGGTGGCGCCGAAGTCGTCGGGTGTGGCGACCAGGCCGGTGCCGAAGAGCTTGCTCCAGACGTGGTTGACGGCGACGCGGGCGGTGAGTGGATGGTCGGGCGAGACGAGCCAGCGGGCGAGGTCGAGGCGGCTGGCCTCGCCCTGGGCGGGGGCCGGCATGGGCGGCAGGGCCGAGAGGCTGGCGGGCACCACATCGGGGCCGCGGCGGGCGTAGTCGCCGGCGAGGTGTACGTAGGTGGTGCGGCGGTCCTCGGCGAGTTCGGCGAGGATGGGGGCCTTGGTCTTCGGTTCCTCGCGG
This sequence comes from Prosthecobacter sp., assembly GCA_036846165.1. Lineage (GTDB taxonomy): Bacteria > Verrucomicrobiota > Verrucomicrobiia > Verrucomicrobiales > Verrucomicrobiaceae > Prosthecobacter. Next base: position 3,120 of record DAIUCN010000067.1, on the reverse strand, counting down.
TCGGCGGTGTTGTTGAAGAAGGCGTAGAACGCGTAATAATCGCGGATGGTGATCGGATCGTACTTGTGCGTGTGGCACTGGGCGCAGCCGACGGTGAGGCCGAGCCAGACGCGGCCGGTGGTGTTGACGCGGTCGGCGAGGTATTGAAAACGCGCCTCCTCCTTGTCGACACCGGCCTCGGTGTTGAGGGCGGCGTTGCGGTGGAAACCCGTGGCGGCGAGCTGGGGCGGAGCGGCCTGTGGCAGCAGGTCACCGGCGAGCTGTTCGATGGTGAACTGGTCGAAGGGTAGGTCGCGGTTGATGGCGTCGATCACCCAGTCGCGGTAGCGCCAGGCGTTGGGGCGGACGGCATCGCCGAGGAAGCCGTTGCTGTCGGCGTAGCGGGCGAGGTCGAGCCAGTGGCGGCCCCAGCGTTCGCCGAAGTGCGGGCTGGCGAGCAGGCGTTCGACGAGGCGCTCGTAGGCGCCGGGATCGGTGGCGTAGGCGCGGGTGAAGGCGGTCACTTCGGCGGGCTCGGGTGGCAGGCCGGTGAGATCGAGACTAAGCCGGCGGATTAGCGTTGCGGCCTCGGCCTCCGGGGCAGGAGGCAGTTGGTGCTCCGCCAGGCGGGCACGGATGAAGGCATCAATCTCATCGCGGGCACCACTGGCTGGCGGCGGTGTTGCCGCCGCAACAGGCAGGAAGGACCAGTGTTCGCGGTATTCGGCGCCTTCGTCGATCCAGCGTCGCAGCAGCGCGCGCTCGGCGGCGGTGAGTTGCTTGGGCGAGGAGGGGGGCGGCATGACGTCAGCCGGATCCTCCGTGACGATGCGTTTCCAGGCCTCGCTGGCTTCCGGATCGCCGGGCACGATGGCACGGTAGCCACCGAGGTCGGCTCTGGCACCCTGCTCCGTGTCGAGGCGCAGGCCCGCCTCGCGCTTGTCCTCGTCGGGCCCATGGCAGGCGTAGCATTTGCTGGCGAGGATGGGGCGGACGTCGCGGTTGAAGTCGAGCTTGTCCGGCACCGCGCCAACCACCGTGGGCGCGAGGCTGGCAAGAAGCAGGAACAGACGAGGGGCGGACATGGCAGCCAATGGGTACGTGCCGGCAACGGCCTGGCTTGCCGGGGAATCAGGCGTCGCGGTGCGTGGGCACCGGTTTGCCGGGGCGAAAGTGCTCCTCGTGCTCAAGTTGTGCCTTGAGGCCGGCGAAGGCTGGCGTCACCGCGTCGAGGCCGGTCTGCACGGTGCGCATGAGCGCGGCCGGATCGGCCTCGGCGCGCAGGTTGACGATGAGTTGCCCACCCTCGCTCGGTTCATCGAGTTCCATGCCCAGTTCGGCGACATGGTCGCTGCGCACCAGGTGGATCGAGGCGAGTTCGCCGGCGATGCCGTCGTCCGGGCTGTAGGTCATCTTGAAGTGGGCGATCTCGGCGCTGTCCGCGCGCAGCTGCACCTGCACCGCCTCCGCCAGCGCGCGCAGGAAGGCGTTGGCGTCGAACTCCTCCGTGGCGGTCAGCGACACCGTCGCGTTGAGCCAGCCGAGCAGGGCCTCGCCCTCCGCGTAGGTTTCATAATCCACCGCCATCGGGTTGCGCCGCGCCTGCTCATCGCTCAGCAGCCGGGCGAACAGCTCTTCCAAACCGGTTTCGTGGCGGGGCGAAGCGCAGAGAATTTCCGCCAGCGGGAACTCGCGCTGCAGCGTCTCGCGCAGTTCCTCGCGTTCGGCCTCGCCGACCAAATCGCTTTTGCTGATGACGATGAGGTCGGCCTCCTCGAGCTGCTTCTTGAAGATGTAGGCGACCTTGGACGAGAAGCTACCGCCGGCATCGAGGCCGAAGACGCGACGGGCGCGCACCGGATCGACCAGGACGGCGAGCGGGGCGATGGTGAAGTTGTCGCCGTACATGCGCCGCAGCGGGTAGGTGACGGTGGCGACGAGGTCGGTGCAGCTGCCGACCGGTTCAGCGATGAAGACATCGGGGCGGGCTTGATCGGCGAGGCGGCCGGCGGCTTCGACCAAGGTGTTGAAGCGGCAGCAGAAGCAGCCGCCGGCAATCTCCTCGGTGGCAAAGCCCTGGCCGCGCAGCAGGCGGGTATCGACCAGGCCGCCGGCCTGGTCATTGGTGATCAGACCGACGCGCAGGCCGAGGTCGGTCAGATGGCGGGCGAGGCGGCCGACGGTGGTCGTCTTGCCGGCTCCGAGGAAGCCGCCGATCATGATGTAACGCGCTTTGGGACGGGACATGGCTCAGGACAACGCCGCTGGGCGCCGCTTCTTCCGGGGGACGGACTGCCTGGGGCTATTCAACGAGGTAGAGGATGCGGCCGCAGCTCTCGCACTGGGTGATGCCCTCGTTCTGGCGCAGCTGCTGGAGGGTGCCGATGACGACCTTCATGTGACAGCCACCGCAGATGCCATTTTCCAGGGCGACAACAGCCGCGTCAGGTTTTTTGGCAAAGAGTCGGTTGTAGAGGTCGAGGGGGCCGGGGTCGATGGGGGTTGCCAGCGAATGGCGTTCGGCTTGTTCGGCCTCCAGGCGTTGCTGAACGCCGCCAGCGCGGGCGACCAGTGCTTTCAATTCCTCGTCGACCCGGGCCTGGGTGCCTGCCAGGCGGGTTTGCGCGGCTTGGATCGCGGCCTTGGCCGTCTCGAGGGTCTCCATGAGTTCCAGTTCCTGATCTTCGAGACCGCCGACCTCGCGTTCGTAACGCTGGACTTCGACGCCGAGGGCTTGAAATTCATCGTTTTTGCGTGTTTCGAACTGTTGATTCTGGAGACGCTTGATCGAGTTTTGCCGGGTCTGGATGTCGAGTTCGAGCGATTTGATGCGTACCTCGATTTCCTTGGCTTTTTGCTGGGCGGCTTCGACGGCGGCGAGGTCGCCGGCAAGCTGGCTGCGGGCGAGGGCTTCGTTTTTGGGGATGTCCTTGAGTTCCTTTTGCAGGGCCCGGATGCGCTGGTCGCGCTCCTGGAGTTGGAGAAGCTGGGAGATTTGCGGAAGCATTGCCGCCATGATGGCGCAGGGTCGGCTCGGGATGCAAGTGGCAAAGGCGGCTCGTCGGAGCGGGACCCCGATGTTGAGGCGTGAAGCGGGTTGAATCCCCTTCGCGAGGGAGGAAGGGGGCCTTACGCAGGGGG
>DAIUCN010000066.1:0-23346 GCA_036846165.1 Prosthecobacter sp. | reverse complement strand
GTTCCCGGGTGGGTTCCGGGGCGGATTGTCCGATGATTTGCCTGAGCATAGCCATGGATAATAGTCGGTCAGCGTGTTGAGTGTCAATGTCCGGGTGTAAAAATCGGCGATTCCTTCAGAGTTCGCGAATGGCCAGGTTGCGGAACTGGATCAGGCTGGAGGCGGGCGAGAGTTCGCCGGTTTTGGGGTTTTTGCCGCCGTGGTGCTGCAGGGCGAGGCGTCCGCGCTCCGGCAGGCCGGGCAGGCGGGCGTTGTCGATGACGGTCTGGCCGTTGAGTACGACGGTCAGGCGCTCGCCCTTGAGAGTGATTTCAAAGCGGTTCCATTCGCCGACGGGTTTGTCGGCGCGGACCTTCGGGGTGACGCCGGCTCGCACCTCGGGCGGCATTGTCTTGTCCATGCGGTAGCCGTAGACCTCGCCGGAGCCGATCGGCCAGCACCAGATGTTGAGCTGGGCCTTCGAACTGCCGCGCAGGTAGATGCCGCTGTCGGCATTGGGCGTCGGGATCTTGATTTCGCGGCCTTCGGCATCCAGTTGGTGGCTGCCGTCGGGCAGCACGACCGGCATGTCGTAAAGCCCGGTGGTCTGCTTGAGCCGCCAGTCGACGCGCAGGGTGAAGTCCTTGTACTCCTTCTCAGTCCACAGGTTCTTGTCGCGGCCGGGGGCCTCGCTGCAGGCATCGTAGTCGATGACGCCATCGACCACCTTCCAGTGGCCGTTGTCGCCCTCGGGCACGATCCAGCCGGCCAGATCCCGGCCGTTGAACAGGGAGGTGAAGCCCTCTTCGGCGCAGGCGGCGCTGAGGGCGAGGGCGGCGAGCAGGCAGGTCGTCAGTCTCATGGTTGGAAAAAACGCGGCGGGCGACCGGCTTCGATCATCCGAGGCGGGTTCGTCCCGTCTCAGACGACGGTGCCCTTGCTGCGGCCTTTCTTGGACTTCGGCTGGCTGTCGCCGCCGGGCAGGCCCTCCTCCTGCAGGATGGTGTCCTGGGGCAGGGGGGCGTTTTCACCCTCCGGCTTGGCCTCGGGCTCGCGGAACGGGGTCTGCTTCTGATACAGATCGAGGCGTTGTTCGAATTCCTCGCGCAGCGACTGGCGTTCCTCCTCGCTGATCTCCTTGTCCTCGGCAAGCAGGGCCAGGGATTTTTTCTGCCAGAGCAGGGCTTCCAGAAACTCGCCGTTGCGCGCCAGGGCCGCCGCCTTGGTGTCGAGCATTTCGTAGCGCTGCTCCTCGCCCGCCTCGTCCATGACGCGCAGGGCGCGGGTGGCGAACTGCACGGCGAGCTCGCCGTTGTGCAGGCTTTCGTCCGGGCAGGTGGCAAGGAACCAGGCGATGTTGTTGGCCGCCCACGGATCCTCGCTGCGCGCGGCGCGCTGGTACCAGGCGCCGGCGCGGCGGTAATCGACCGGCACACCCGTGCCGGTGTAGTAGAGATTGGCCAGACGCGACATGGCCGGGACAAAATCCTGCTGGGCGGCGCGCAGGTAGTAGAGGGCGGCCTTCGACGGGTTTTTGTCGACCCCGACCCCGCGCTCGAACTTGGCGGCGAGCGCGGTCTGCGAGGGCGCATGCTCCTGGGCGGCGGCCTTCTCCAGCCAGGCGGCGGCAGCGGTGGCGTCCTGGGCGATGCCGCGGCCGAGGTCGTAGGCCATGGCGACCGCGTGCTGGGCGGCGGCAAAGCCGTTTTCGGCAGCGCGGCGGTACCATTCGAAGGCGCGGCTGTCGTCGCGCTTCACGCCGATGCCGTCCTCGTAGAGCGAGCCCATGAGGAACTGCGCACGCAGGTGCTTCTGGCGCGCCGCCTTCTCCAGCCATTCGGCACCGAGTTTTTCATCCTTCTTCAGCCCCTCGCCCGTGAGCAGGCGCAGGCCGAGTTCGAACTGGGCGTCGGCATCGCCCTTGTCGGCCCAGCCGCGCAGTTCTTCGACGATGCGCTCGTCCTGGGCGGGGGCGACGGCAGGAGCGGCGAGCAGGAGGACAAGGGTGAGGAGCCGGTGGAGGCGAGTCATGACAGGAGGCATACGTTTCGGGCTTGGCACTACAACAGACAAACTCGCGGCCGGCTTGCTCGAAAGCACTTCAAGGTTTGCTGGCCGGCGACCAGAACAGGCGGGCGGCCCAGACGCGGTTGTCGGCACCGAAGGCGTTTTCGGGCGGGATGACGTGGTTCGGCGCGGCCGCCTGCATCCACTCGGCCACGGTGACCCAGGTCTCGTTTTCGGAGACCTCGGTGACCCCGAAGTTGCCCAGGCGGGCGCCGTGCTCGGGCACCAGCACGGTCTCGGTCTCGCGCAGGATGGCGGGGCCGGCCGGATCGACGCGGGCCAGGAACAGCGGGGCGCGATGCCGGAAGACGTGGTCGTTGTGGGCGCCGCGGCGGGTGTAGACCAGGTAGAGCGCGTCCGGGCGGCTGATCCAGTGCTGCTGGGTGTTGTAGTTGCCGAGCGGGGCGCCGTCGCTGTACCGCCAAGGCTGCAGCGGGCCAAAGGTCAGGCCGTCGTCGCTGACCGCCACGTAGCCGTCGGTGTCGTTGCGCAGGGTCAGGTAGAAGCGCCCCTGGAAGCGCGCCAGCGAGGGCTCATAGACCCCGCGCCCCGATTCCAGCACCAGTTCGCTGCCCTGGCCGAGGTAGCGCAGCTCGCGGCCGTCGAAGGCGCAGCGCAGGACGGTGACGCGGTAGAACCTGTCGGCCTCGGCCTTGAAGTACACCGGCAGCAGGATCTCGCCGTTGTCGAGATCGACGCGCTGCACGCTGCCGGCACCGCAGTTGTAAAACTTGGGGGCGTCCGGCAGTTTCAGCGTCTGCCAGGCGCTCCACGCGCGCGCGTCGGCATCGTACACCGACCAGGCGGTCTCGCGCCGGCGGTTGGCGATCACCTTGTCGCCGCGGTAGCGGACCGTGTGGCCGATGCCGAGCAGCTTGCCGCTGCATGCATGCCACTGCGGGGTGAAGTCGCTGGCCGCGACGATGACCTTGTCCGGCTCGCTGCGCCGACCGAGGGTCGCCTCATGCGGCGTGATGGCGCTCCAGGTGCGGCCGAGGTCGTCGCTGCGCAGGTCGTTGAGCGCGTAGAAGACATCGCTGCCGGTAAGCAGCAGCTTCTGCATCGTCAGCACCACCGACGGTGTCGGGCTCGGGAGGGCTCCTGCACGCGGGTGTACCCAGCAGGTTTCGCCGTCGTAACCCTGCGTGAGGGTGTCGACCTGCAGACGAAAGGGCGAGCCGGGCGGCGGCGCCGGGACCAGGCGCAGCGTGCCGGCAAGTTCGGGCACGGCCTTGGCCAGGCCCTCGGCGACCAGCCGCGCCACCAGGCGCGCGCCTTCGGCGTTGAAGTGGGTGCGGTCGGTCGGCGACGGACCATAGGTGGCCTGGCAGAATGTTTCCCCGCGCTGGTCGAACAGCAGGGAGCTGGCGCGGTGCAGATCGACCACCGGCACGTTCGTCTCGCGGCCGACCGCCCGCACGGCCTCGGCGTAGGGCACGAGGGTCGAGGCCAGGCGACCGTTCTCATAGGTGCGGCGGGCGACCGAGGTGATCAGCACGGGTCGGGAGCCGGCGGCGCGCGCCTCCGCGATGAAGCGGCGCAGGTTGTCGCGGTAGGAGCCGGAGGCATCGGTTTCGCGATGGGGGCCCTTGCCGGGCTGATCGTTGTGACCGAACTGGATCAGCACCCAATCGGCCTTTTCCGCCAGCACGCGATCCCAGAGGCCGAGGTCGCGAAAGCTCTTCGTGCTGGCGCCGCCGCGGGCGTGGTTGGCGACCGTGCAATCCGGCGCCAGGAAGGTGGCGAAGTGCTGCCCCCAGCCGGCGAGATCGGGTCGATCCTTGGGCGCCTTGGCGACCGTGGCCACGGTCGAATCCCCGGCGAGGGCGAAGCGCAGCGGCGCGGCCTGCAGCGGCAGGGCGGTGATCAGGCTGGCGAGAAGGAGCAGTCGCATGGCGAAGACAACGGCGCGATGCGAGGCGGACTCGCGGCAAAATGGGGGCGGCCGGGGGCGAAGCGACGATGCTTTGGGAAGATCGATCTTGTGATCGTGCACGAGGTCACTCAGGATGACCGATCCCTTGGAGGCATGCATTTCGACCTGCTCTTCTTCCTGATCTTTCTTGGCGTGTTCACCTACGGCTACGGGGCCCATGTGTATTCGCGCTGGTTTCCGCCGGCGTGGATTGAGGTTCTGGCCGATTTTGAGGTGCTGCTGACCATGCCGGGGCGGTCGAAATTGCTGTATGGAACCCACCTGTTCCGGGTGAAGTACGAGGTTGCAGGCGAGCGCTATGTCAAGCTGGTGCCGGTTCGTTACCATCGCAAGACCTTGGAGCTGGAGGTGCTGCCGCAACCTCAGATGCATTTGGAAGCTTCCAAGCTCCTGCTCCGGGTCCACCCAGACAAGCCCACGATCATCGAATACCAGAAGTGGCCTTGGTGGCATGATGCGCTGGCAGTGTCAGTGCTGGTCATGCTTTGGGGATGCACGATCTATATTCTGCGGCGTCAGGGAGTTCTGGCCTCCTGAGATGTGTTGGCCCGCGCCCCGCATCATTGACCCGGTCAATCCAAAGCGGCGGTTTATCAATGTCACCCCCGGGCCGCGGCTGGCTAGGTGGTGCGGGGTCATGAACGACCTCATCCTACTCCCCCTGCAGGCGGCCGCTGTCATCCTCGCCGCGGACTTTGTCGCCGGTCTCGTCCACTGGTTCGAAGATGCCTACATCCGCGAGGACACCCCGTGGGTCGGTCGCGCCATCGGTCGGCCCAACACCCTGCACCACCACCTGCCGCGCTGGATGACCCGCAACTCCTGGTGGCAGAGCAACCGCGAACTGCTGATCGGTGCGGTCCTGCTGGTCGCCGGCGCCGCGGCGCTTGGCTGCCTCACCTGGCAGGTCCTGCTCTTTGCCGCGGTCGCCGGCAACGCCAACGAGGTGCACAAGTGGTCGCACCGCACGCGCCGCGAGAACGGCCGCCTCATCACCCTGCTGCAGCGCCTGCGCCTGCTGCAGACCCCGCAGCATCATGCGGTCCATCACACGAATCCCAAGGATGTGCGCTACTGCCCGGTCACCAATGCCCTCAACCCCGTGCTCGATGCCCTGCAGTTCTGGGTCGGTCTCGAGTGGTTGCTGGCCCGCGTCTTCGGCCTGCACCGCCGTCCCGACACCTCCGTGCCCGGCCAGGGCGGGGTGCCGGAGTGGATCGCGGAACTGCGCAAGACGGGTTCGAAGGTTTAAAGTTTGAAGTTAGGTCACCCGGCTGATGCGCGCCGGGGCGTCCGGGCGGAGCAGGATGGTGTCGCCAGGGTGGCGGCCCACCAGCTTTTGACCGAGGGCGGAGGCCGGCGTGATGACGACGATTTCAGTACCCTCGAACTGGACTTCGGTGCCGCCGGCGAAGGGGCCGAGAAAGAAATGCTCCTCGCCCCAGGGGGCCTGAAGGGTCACCAGCGAACCGAGTTGGATGGAGGCTGCGGGGGTGGGCGACGTCACGGTGAGGGCGGTGAAGGCCTGCACGGCCTCCTGCAGTTCCTCCACCCGCCGGGCCTGGCCGCGTGCGACATACGAGGCTTCCAGGGTACGTGTGTCGTACTTGTTCTCGGCCCGGCTGTCGGGATCGGTGGCTGCCGCGAAACTGCCCTGGGCCGCCTGGGTGAGCGTTTGCAATTCCTCGCGCAGCACAGCGAGGATTGGGTCGAGAACAGCCTGTCGGGTCACCCCGAGCGCTGGCTCAGAGACGCGGACGACGCAAGGGGAATGACGAACTCGAACCGAGAACCGAGAACCGAGAACCGAGAACCGAGAACCGAATCAGGGTTCGATCTTGCAGCTGCCTTCGGGGCAGGTGGGCGACTCGAGGTTCGAGCGCAGGTCGGCATCGCTGCGCAGGCGCAGCAGCTGCGAGAGGCGGATGCGCCGACTGGAGATCCAGTGCACGGCGCGACGGGCGAGCGGCAGCAGGGCGGGACTGGCGAGGCGCAGCGACCACTCGCGGTACTCCTGCAGGGCCCACAGGCAGGTCACCCAGGCGGCAGCCCCCTGCCAGAGCGAACCGTCGTCGCCCATGACGACGATTTCCTCATTGGCCCGCAACTGCGCCAGAGTCGGGCAGCGGCGCAGGGCCTCGGGGGAATCGTAGGACAGGAACTCCAGGCGGACATAGGCCGGCTGGTCGAGCAGCCAGTCGCGGAAGCGCGAGCAGAGGCCGCAGTGGGCATCGTAGAAGAGCGTCAGCGTGTGCATGGGGTGGGTCGGGGAAAGAATCGATCCAAATGGGCACGCAGCCAGGCAGCGGCGGTGCCGGTGATGCAGGCGCCGAGCACGTAGGGCAGGGCGTCGGCGTCGAAGGTGCGGCGTGCGGCTTCGAGCCAACCGAGCCGGAGAGCCTGCTCGATCATGATCCAGAGGCAGAGCAGGGCGATGGGAAGGAAGACAGCCAGGAAGCCGCAAAGCGCCGCTGGCCCTGGCCGGCGCAGTTTCGAGTGAGCGGGCACGATCAGATCGACCGGCAGGAAGATCACCAGCCAGGCGGCGAGAATGACGATGCCGGTGTAGAACCCGATGATGAAGAGGTCCGTCCCACGGATCCCGGTCGTGGCCAGTCGCCCGGCGGCGGCGGCAGCCAGCCACCAGGCGAGGTTGCAGGCGATCCAGCCGCCGCTCATGGCGAGCAGGCTGAGGCCGATGCGGCAGAGCAGCGTCTTCACAGGGTGTCGAGCAGGTTGTCGGGTTTGCCGGGGCGGTTCATCGGTGGCAGGGGCGGCGGCACGCGGCCGAGGGTGGCGCGGCGGCGCAGCTTGGTGAAGGCGTAGAGGTTGAAGAAGTGCATGGCGCCAAGCACCAGCAGAACCACCCCCATCTTGCCGCTGAGCGCCTCGAAGACGCCGCGGGCGCCGAGGATCTCGTCGGCCGTCTTCAGGTAGAGCGAGACGAAGCCGATGTTGACCAGGTAAAAGCCGACGAGCAGCAGGTGGTTGACGCTGTCGGCGAGCTCGGTGTTGCCGTGGAAGCAGTCGACGAGGAAGACCCGGCCGTTGTGGTGCAGGGTGCGGGCGACCCAGACCGTCAGGGCGACGGCAAGGGTGAGGTAGAGGCTGTAGCTGAGGACGGTTTCGTTCATGGGGTGGTGTGTGTTGTTTGTTCAGAAGTTTCAGAAAATACTGAAACGTAAAGGCACAAAAAAGTCAGCCGAGCAGGCGCATGGCCCACTGCAGGGCGGAGGCGTGTTTCATCGAGATGACGGTGTCGGCGACCTTGACGCCGAAACTGAGGAATTCGTCGAGTTCCTTCATCTGCCGGTGGAAGTCGCGGCCGGGACCGGCGGGTTCCTCGCGGGTGCGCTCGGCGCAGTCGCGCAGCAGGCGCATGGCGGGTTCGATCTCGCGGCGTTTGCGCTCCTTCGAGATGGTGACAAAGATCTTCCAGACATCCTTTTCCGCTTCGAAGAACTCCTTGCGCTCGCCCTTGCGGGTGACGATGCGCACGAGGTCCCAGCCGACCAGTTCCTTGAGGTTGGTGTGGGCGTTGCCACGGCTGATCTCCAGCATGGCCATGACCTCGTCGGTGCTCATCGGCTCGGGAGCGGTCATGAGCAGGGCGTGGATCATCGCCATCGTGCGGTTGATGCCCCACTGGGTGCCGAGCGACCCCCACTGCGCCACGAAGTCCTCGCGCGCTTGCTCCCAGGCTGGGGGTTTCTTGCTCACGGTTTCAGTAAAAACTGAAAATACCGAAAGGCAAGGGGATTTGTGAAATTCATGCGCGAGCCGGCCGGCCCTCAATACACCGGCACCTGCGGGTCGACTTCCTTCGACCAGGCGGTGATGCCGCCGGCGACGTTCCAGACATCGGTGAAACCCAGGTCGCGCAGGGCGGCGACGGCCTTGGCGCTGCGGCCGCCGAGCTTGCAGTGGACGACGATCTTGGTGTCGCGCGGCAGTTCGCCGGCGCGCGCGCCGACCTCGCCCAGCGGGATGAGGGTGGAGCCCTCGATGCGGGCGGTGGCGTATTCGTCGGGCTCGCGCACGTCGAGCAGGAAATGCTTCTCGCCGCGCGCGCGCAGGTCGCGCAGGTCTTGAACGCTGAGGGTGGGGACGTTGGGGGGATTCATGCCGCAGAAACCGGTGTAATCGATGGGTTCGGTGATGGAGGGAGAGGGGCCGCAGACGGGACACTCGGAGTCGCGCCGCAGGGTGAAGTCGCGGAAGCGCAGGGTCAGGGTGTCGACGTGAAGCAGTCGGCCGATGAGCGGTTTGCCGAGGCCGGTGATCAGCTTGATGACCTCCAGGGCCTGCAAGGTGCCGACCAGGCCGGGCAGGACGCCGAGCACGCCGCCCTCGGCGCAGGTGGGCACGAGGCCGGGCTTGGGCGGCTGCGGCGACATGCAGCGGTAGCAGGGGCCGCCGAGGTGCGGGGCAAAGACGGAGACCTGGCCTTCGAAGCGCAGGATGCTGCCGTAGACATTCGGCTTGCCCTGCCAGACGGCGACGTCGTTCGACAGGTAGCGCGTCGGAAAGTTGTCGGTGCCGTCGAGCAGGATGTCGTAGCCGGCGGCGATCTCGCGGGCGTTGGCAGCGGTGAAGTGCTCGGCGTGGCCGACGACCTCGACATGCGGATTGGTCTGCTGCAGGCGCTCGCGCGCCGCCTCAAGTTTGGGCCGGCCGATGTCGTCTTCACCGTACAGGATCTGGCGCTGCAGGTTGGTCACCTCGACCTGGTCCGGATCGACCAGGCCCAGGCGGCCGACACCGGCGGCGGCGAGGTAGAGCGCGGCGGGCGAGCCGAGACCGCCGGCGCCGATGCAGAGCACACGGGCGGCGCGCAGCTTTTCCTGGGCCTCGCGACCGAAACCCGGGATGGCCAGGTGGCGGGCGTAGCGCTGGAGTTCGGCGGGCGTGAGCATCGCAGCAGTGGAGCATTGGCGGAGCCTGCCGGCAACCGCGATCAGGGCTTTTGCCAGGGCACGGCGCCGCCGCGCTGGACATGGCGGCGCAGGACGGCCGACAGCTCGTTGAAGACCTTCGGCGCCTTGCTCCTGAGGTTGGTGGTTTCCTGGGGGTCGTTTTTCAAATGGTAGAGTTCGAGCGGCGACCAGGGATCGTTCTGCAGCAGCTTCCATTCGCCGCGCACGATCGCTTCGTAGCTTTTGCCGCCGTAGGCGGGGCCACCCTCGCGACGGACGAAGTACAGCTCGCGGTTGGCGGGCATGGCGCGGCCTTCGAGCAGGGGCACCAGGCTGACGGCGTCGAGGTCCGGCGACGGCTTCAGGCCGGCGAGTTCGAGGAAGGTGGGGAAGACATCGAAGTTGAGGCCGGCGTAGTCGCTCACCGAGCCGGGTTGCACCTGGCCGGGCCAGCGCAGGATGAAGGGCACGCGCAGGCCGCCATCGTAGTGGCTCTGCTTGCCGTCGCGCCAGGGGTGATTGCTCTGGGCGTGGGGCAGGGAGCCGCCGTTGTCGGCGCTGAAGACGACCACCGTGTTCTTGTCCAGGCCGGTCTCCCGCAGGCAGGCGAGCACGCGGCCGATGTTGGCATCGAGGTGCTCGACGAAGGCGACATTGGCGGCACGCTTGGCATCCATGGCCGGGGCGCGTGCCTGCACCTTGTCCAGCCATTCGGCCGGCGGTTCGATCGGGAAATGCGGGGCGTTGTAGGCGAGGTAGAGGAAGAAGGGTTTTTCTTTCGGGCGTCGCTCTCCCTTCAGGTAGGCGCAGGCCCAGTCGGTGAAGAGGTCGGTGGCATGGCCCTTCGGCTCGATCACCTCCCGGTTGAGGCGCATGTAATTCTGGTCGTGGCGCAAATGCGTCGTGTAGCTGTCCATCATGTCGCCGAGGAAACCGTGGAAGAGGTCGAAGCCGCGCTCGTTGGGCGTGTTCGGACTCTCCAGGCCGAGGTGCCACTTGCCGATGATGGCGCTGTGGTAACCGGCCGGCTTCAAGGCGTCGGCCAGGGTCGGTACCCCGGGCGCGAAGTAGCCCCAGGAGTTTTCCGGCTGGGTGCGGATGACCCCGGGCACGCCGACGCGGTCCGGGTAGCGACCCGTGAGCAGGGCGGCGCGCGAGGGCGAGCAGACCGTGCAGTTGGCGCGCATGGCGGTGAACTTCAGGCCCTCGGCGGCGAGTTGTTCGAGGTGCGGCGTCTGCACATCGCTGCCGCCAAAGCTGGCGACATCGCCCCAGCCGTGGTCATCGGTGAAGACGATCAGGAAGTTGGGCTTTTCCGCCGCCGCAGCGAGACCGGCGGCGAGCAGCAGGGAGGTGAGAAAGCGGCGCATGATTTGGGAGATGGCAGATGGAAGATCGGAGATGGGGGGATGGGAACGCAACGAGCCTCAGGAAAACTTCTTTATCCCGGGTTTGCGGCTGCATTCGTGCTTGTCGGGGGGCGATTTGTCCCAAGAATCGGGGGTTCCGTCCGTAAACACCTGCTTCCGAAATCTCATGTCCCGACCCAAGACCACCGCCACCGGCCGCAACATGGCCCTCATCGCCGCCTTTTTGGGCTGGCTCTTCGACGGCTTTGAAATGGGCCTGTTCCCGTTGATCGGCGTGCCGGCGTTGCGCGACCTGCTGCCGGACCAGGAGTCGGTGGTCATCACCAACTGGTTCTCGGTCATCATCGCCACCTTCCTGGTCGGCGCGGCCACCGGCGGCGTGCTGTTCGGCTGGCTGGGCGACCGCATCGGCCGCGTCAAGGCGATGTCGTTCTCGATCTTCACCTATGCCATCTTCACCGGCCTCTGCGGTTTTGCCACGGAAGCCTGGCACATCGCCATCCTGCGCTTCATCGCCTCGCTGGGCATGGGCGGGGAATGGGCGCTGGGCGTGGCGCTGGTCAACGAGCTGTGGACCAAGGGCAACCGCATCTGGGTGGCTGGCGCGATCGGCGCGGCGGCCAACATCGGCTACCTGCTGGTCGCCTTCCTCAGCCTCGGTCTGAACAGCTACGTCGAGTCTTGGCACCAGGGTTCCATGGCGATCGGCCTGTCGCAGGAGTGGGCCGACAAGCTGTTCAATCACAGCGGTTGGCGTTTCCTCATGATCAGTGGTGCCTTCCCGGCCATCCTGATCTTCTTCATCCGTTTGTTCGTGCCGGAATCGGAGAAGTGGCACGAGGAAAAGGAGGCGGGCAACACCTCGCACTGGAGCAACACGGACCTCTACGGCGTGGGCACCGGTGGCCTCGCCGGCCTGGTCATCATCTGGGCCTGGTCGCCCATGGGGGTGAGCTCCGTGGCGCTGGCCGGCCTGATCACCGTGGTCGGCCTGGCGGCCGTGCTCTGGGGCTACCTGTTCCCGGTGCGCCGCTACCTGGAGCGCGCCGGCATTGCCGGCGCCCTCGGCGGTGTCGATCGCAAGCTGGTGATCCGCCACATGCTCATTGGTGCCAGCCTGGCGGGCGTCGCCCTGCTCGGCACCTGGGGTGCGGCGCAGCAGGCACCGAAGTGGTCGTCCGAGTTGCCCGCCAATGGCTGGCTGCACCCGCGTGAGTACACCCAGCTCGCCACCTCCTTTGGCGCCATCCTGGCGACCTTCTTCATGCCGCTCGTGGCCGACCGCTTTGGCCGTCGCCTCACCTACTCGCTCACCTGTGTGGCCGCCTTCGGCAGCGCGGTGCTGTTCTACAAGACCAACGCGGAAATCTCGAACTGGTTCTTCATCTCCGCCTTCCTCATCGGCGGTGTCAGCGCCTCGTTCTACGGCTTCTTCCCGCTCTATTTGCCCGAGCTTTTCCCGACCCGCGTGCGCGCCACCGGCCAGGGCTTCTGCTTCAACGTCGGCCGCATCATCGCCGCCGTCGGTGCCCTCCAGCTCGCCAACCTCGTCGGCCTGTTCGGCAGCAATGGCGCGACCTCCTCGGCCAATGCCTACATCGCGCTCTGCTCGGTCTACTTCATCGGCGTCGCCATCGTCTGGCTGGCACCGGAGACCAAGGGCAAGCCGCTGCAGTGAGGCGCGCCTGATTCCTGACCGACATGCGCCCCGGTCCGCGTCGTTCGACCCCTCCGCTGCGTCCGCTCGGTGAACTCGTGCGTGCCCTGCCGACGGCCGGCTCGGGTGGGGCGCGACCGGCTGGCCTCTGGAAGGAAGCCGATGCCCGCCACGGTGCGCGCCCCGACTGGCTGCTCTGGCGTCGCCTGCTCTCCGGCGGTCCGCCCCCGGCCGGGTGTCGCGAAGACGCGGCGGCCCTCGCTTTGCGTGCTCTACGCGCGCGTGAACCCGTTGTCGCCTCGGCGGCCCTGGCGCTGCTGCCAGCGCTGCCCGTCCCGAAGTTGAAGCCGGAGGCCCGGGCGGAACTGGCGCGCGCGCTGGCCGCCCTGCCGGCCGCGCCGGAGAGCGCGCTGGCGCACTGGCTGGCCCGCGTCGTCTTGCAGACGGAGCTTTCCGCCGATGAAGCCCTGCAGCAGTTGCGGCAACTGCAGGCCCTCGCTCCGAGCGGTTGGAAGCCGGGGCGCGCCTTCGATCTCGCCAACTTCACCGCAGCGCCCTGGCAGACCGTTGAGCCGGCGCGGCTGGCCCGCTGGCTGGCCGATGCCGTGGCCGACCTCGTGCGCCATGCCTGGGCGACGCCCGAGGCGTCGCTGGCCGACTGGCTGCTCACCGCCTGGCAAATGCGCCGCGACGCGCGGCCGGCCGGGGCGCTGCCGCGTTTCGAGGACACGGTCCTGCTGCTCGATGCCGCCGCGGCCAGGCGCCTGCAGGGCGAGCCGGCCGCGGCCGCACGCCTGGAAGTGCTGGCCCTGCACCTGCTGCCACCGCGTTTGCCAGAGTCGCTGCAGCAGCGCGTTCGGGCGGCGGCCTGGCGATTGGCCGAGGCCGGGTTGGCGCCGCCGGTCGCCTGGCGGGTGCGACTCGACGATTTGCCCTTTCCCGGTGATCCCCCCAGCACACCCAACGGGGCGGAAGCGGCGCGCCAGTGGCAGGATGCGGAAGATCCGGCGCTGCGGCACTTGCGCGAGGTTGTGGCCGAGGACCCCGACTGGGCCGTGCTGAGGTCGGCGGGCGTGGTCTTGCCGTATCCGCTGGCCGCGCTCGGCTGGGTGGCCAAACGTGCGCAGGCCCATCAGGTGAAAAAGCAATACGAGTTGCTCGATGCCGCCGTACGGCTGGCGTTCCGGCATCAGGCCCTGGGCAGTCTCGGCCGCCTGCTGGCGGTGCGACCGGGGTCGGTGGACAACGTGCTGAATTTTGCCCGCGCCCTGCGCGCCAGCCTGCGCGGCCTGCCCTTCCTGCGTGACGAGGAAGCGTGGAGTGCGGCGCAGTCGCACCTGCGGCAGGCCTGGGGGCGACTCGACACCGAGATCGACGACGCCGAGCTGCGCTTTCTGCTGCAGGAGACCCTGCAGGATCGTTTGACCACGACCCTGCGTCGCCTGCCGCCGCCCGCGCGGGTGGCGGCGCTGCGCCATCGCCAGGGTCGCCGCGCGCCCTCGGATCTGGTGCGCGACCTGGAGGCCGACCTCCGGCGCATGAACCTGCTGGAGCATCAGCGAAGAGTGGAGCTTTGGGAACTGGCGGCCGCGCTGCGTGAGCGACCCGAACTCGCCGGCACGGTCTGGGTCAGTGTTGTCGGTCCCGGCGATCCGGTCAGCGGTCGCTACAGCGCCTTGGTGCTCGGACCGCGCGGCCAGCGGGAAGTCCAGGGCCGTTTGCGTGCCGGCAGCGCCGAGGTGGCGCCGCTGGCGCAGGCGATCGCCGAGGCGGTGCAGGCCGTGGCCGAGGCCCCGGAATGGCTCGTGCTGGCGACCGATTCGATCTGGCAGGCCACCGCCTGGGAGACGGTGCTGCGTCAGGCCGGCCTGACGGCGACCGTCGCGCGGGTACCGGGCTGGGAATGGGCCTACCGTGTCCTGCGTGAACCGTCCGCCGAGGCTGTGCCCGCCCTCGTGCTGCGAGCCGAGAACGCACCGCCGCCGAGTTCTTTGCCGGCCGCGGTCCGTGGCTGCTGGTTGCTTCCCGGCGACGAACCCGCGCACGCCGGCACACGCTGGCAGCCGGTCGCCGGCGAGGGTCCAAGCCTGCGCTCACTGGCGATCGGCGCGCAGGCGCAGGTGTTTTGCCTTGGCCCTGTGGCGGCGGGGGAAGGGTGGGGCGACGACCTCATCGCGCATAGTCTGGCGCAGGCCTGTCGCAGTTTTGTGGCGCCGGTGGTTCCGCTCACGCCCGCAGAACAGGAGGAGGCGCTGCGCCTGCTGGAAACGGGCCGCGAGGGCCTGCAACGGCTGCTGGCGACCGGGAACTGGCGGCTGTTGGGCCTGCCTCCCACGTAGGCGCTCTCGCCAGAGAGCGGGCTCAGGGGCAGGGCAGGGGTTTTTCCCCAGCATGGCGTTCCTGGTAAAGCACCGCGTTGCGAGATAAACCGCCCCCACGAACCGCGTTTTTCTCCGTCATGTTGGCTTCGCGTCGTTCCTTCCTGCAAAGCACCGGCTGTGGTTTCGGCTGGCTGGCCGCCTCGGCATTGACCGGTGCCCGCGCCGCCCTGCCGGGTCCGCACCTGCTGCCGCGCGCCAAGCGCGTGATCTTCCTGTTCATGCAGGGCGGGGTCAGCCACGTGGACTCCTTCGACTACAAGCCGCGCCTGCAGCGCGACGACCAGAAGACGCTCGACCTGGCGGATCCGCGCACGGTCGCCAAGACCGGCAAGGGCGCGCCGCAGAAGCTGATGAAATCGCTCTGGGACTATTCCCAGCACGGCGAGACGGGTCGCTGGGCTTCCGGCCTGTTCCCGCACATCAACCAGCACGTCGACGACCTCTGCTTCCTGCATGGCATGCACACCGAGGGCGTGGCGCACGGACCGGCCACCCTCTTCCTGCACACCGGCACCACCAGCTTTATCCGCCCGAGCATGGGCTCCTGGGTGATGTACGGATTGGGTTCGGAAAACGAAAACCTGCCCGGCTTTGTCACCATCAGCCCGAGCCTCGGCAACGGCGGGCCGCGCAACTACGGCAACGCCTTCCTGCCCGCCGTGTTCCAAGGCACGCCGGTCGGTCGCAGCGGCATTCCGGCCGCGCAATCCGGCATCAAGAACATCGCCAACAGCGTCTGGACCCCCGAGCAGCAGCGCCGCCAGTATGAACTGCTCGGCGCCCTGGGGCGTCGCCAGGCGCGGCCGGGCGACACGGAGATCGAGGCGGTGCTGGAGAGTTACGAACTCGCCTGGCGCATGCAGCAGCGCGCGCCGGATGCCCTCGACCTGGCGCAGGAATCCGAGGCCACCCTCAAGCTCTATGGCATCGGCGACAAGGCCACCGACAACTACGGTCGCCAGTGCCTGATGGCGCGTCGCCTGGCCGAGCAGGGCGTGCGCTACATCCAGGTCAACTACGGCGACAACTCCAACAACCCGGCCTGGGATCAGCACAGCAACATGCCCAAGCATGCCGACCACGCCGCGGCGGTGGACAAGCCGATCGCCGGCCTGCTGCAGGATCTCAAGCAGCGCGGTCTGCTTGAGGACACCCTCGTCTGGTGGGGCGGTGAGTTCGGCCGCACGCCCTACTCGCAGAGCAACGGCACCGGTCGCGACCACAACCCGGGCGGGTTCACCGTCTGGCTGGCCGGCGGCGGTGTGAAGGCCGGGTTCGCCTACGGCGCCACCGATGACATCGGTTTCCAGGCCGTTGAGGGCAAGGTGCACATGCACGACCTGCATGCCACGATCCTGCACCTGCTAGGGCTCGACCATGAGCGCCTGACCTTCCGTCACGCCGGGCGCGACTTCCGGCTCACCGACGTGCACGGCCATGTCGTGCGCGAGATCCTCGCCTGAGGCGGGTTTCGGTCAGTCGCAGGTGCATCGCCGCGCGCACGCACCGCCGGTCCGGCCGCGTTCTTTGTTCGACAGCCGCGCATCCCTTGCTCTCTTGGCGGTCCTTCCTTTTTGCCATGCCCACCTCCACCGATCTCTTCTCCCTTCAGGGCCAGACCGCCGTTGTCATCGGCGGCACTGGTGAACTCTGCGGCGCCATCGCCGAAGGCTTTGCCGCCGCCGGCGCCGAGGTGGTGCTGGTCGGTCGCGACCCCGCCAAGGCGGACAAGCGTTTGGAAGCCATTCACGCCGCCGGTGGCCGCGGTTACTTCGTTGCCGCCGATGCCGCTCGCAAGGCCGACCTCGAAGCCCTGCTCGCCCAGGTGATCGAGCGCTCCGGCGGCTGCCAGATTCTCGTCAACGGCGCTGGCGTCAATTCCGCCACGCCCTTCCTCGACATCAGCGAGGACGAGTACGACCGGATCATGGCCATCAACACCAAGGGCGTTTTCCTCGCCTGCCAGGTGTTCGGTCGCTACTTTGTCGACAAGCAGGTGCCCGCCTCGATCCTCAACCTCGGCTCGATGTCCGGCCTGCTGCCGCTCAGCCGCGTCTTCACCTACTCGATGTCGAAGGGCGCCGTCCACAACCTCAGCAAGAACCTCGCCCGCGAGTGGGCGCCGCTCGGCATCCGCGTCAACACCCTCGTGCCCGGCTTCTTCCCGGCCGAGCAAAACCGCAAGGTGCTGACCCCGGACCGCGTCGCCAAGATCATGGGCCACACGCCGATGAACCGCTTCGGCAACGCCGGCGAACTCGTCGGTGCCGCCCTGCTGCTCGCCGCCAACGGTGCCGGCTCGTTCATCACCGGCCATGAAATGGTCGTCGATGGCGGCTACAGCTCGATGACGATCTGACACGGTCATGCGCCTGGGCCTGTTCATTCCCTGCTACGTGGACCAGTTCTACCCGCAGGCCGGGCTGGCCACGGTGCGCCTGCTGGAAAAGCTCGGCCACCAGGTCGAATGCCCCTCCGCGCCCGCCTGCTGCGGTCAGCCGCTGGCGAACTCGGGCCACGCCGCCGAGGGCGAGGTCTTCCTCGACGACTTTGCCCGCGCCTACGCCGGCTTCGACCGCGTCGTCGCGCCCTCGGCCAGCTGCCTGCTGCACCTGAAGGAGGGCCTGGAGGCGCGCGGCCACGAGCTTGCCCACCGGCTGCATGAGCTCTGTGAATTCCTGCACGATGTCGAGCAGGTGCAGTCGCTCGACGCAGCCTTCCCTCACCGGGTCGGTCTGCACGCCGGCTGCCACGGCCTGCGCGGGCTTGGGCTCGGTCGCCCGAGCGAGTGCATGGTGCCCGCCTTCTCCAAACCTGCCCGCCTGCTGCAGATGGTCCAGGGTCTGGAGCTGGTGCCGCTCGACCGACCCGATGAATGCTGCGGGTTCGGCGGCAGCTTTGCCGTGTTTGAAAGCGATGTCTCGGTCGCCATGGGCCGCGACCGGGTCGACGACCACGTCCGCCATGGCGCCGAGTTTGTCACCGGCACCGACCTGTCCTGCCTCATGCACCTCGGCGGCCTGCTGGCGCGGTCGCATCCGCAGGTGAAGGTGCGTCACATCGCCGAGATCCTCGCCGGCGCAGCCTGAGTCACGCCATGGTCACGACCCATCCCACCGCCGCCCGCGACTTCCTGCGCGATTCGAATCGCGCGGCCTGGCATGATCAGACGCTGTGGATGGTGCGCGCCAAACGCGATCGCATGGCGGCGACCGTTCCCGAGTGGGAGCAATTGCGCGAGACCGCCGCCCGGATCAAGGATCACACCCTCTCGCGTCTCAGCGAATACCTGGAGCAGTTCAGCGCGCACGCCGAAGCGAATGGCATCCAGGTGCATTGGGCGGCCGATGCCGAGGAACACAACCGCATCGTCCACGGCATCCTCCAGCGCCACGGCGCCCGTCGACTCGTGAAGAGCAAGTCGATGCTCACCGAGGAATGCCATTTGAATCCGTACCTGGAAGCGCGCGGCGTGGAGGTGGTCGACACCGACCTCGGTGAACGCATCGTCCAGTTCAAGAAGGAGCCGCCCAGTCACATCGTCATGCCGGCAATCCACCTCAAGCGCGCCGAGGTGGGTGAGGTGTTTCACGAGCACCTCGGCACGCCGGCCGGGCTCGACGACGCCCAGGCGCTCACCGAGGCGGCGCGCCAGCACCTGCGCGGGCACTTTCTCGGTGCCGACGCCGCCCTCACGGGTGTCAATTTCGCCATCGCCGAGACCGGCGGGTTTGTCGTCTGCACCAACGAGGGCAATGCCGACATGGGCGCGCATCTGGCGCCGGTGCACATCGCCTGCATGGGCATCGAGAAGCTCATTCCCAAGGTCGAGCACCTCGGCGTCTTCCTGCGCCTGCTCGCGCGCAGCGCCACCGGCCAGCCGAGCACGGTGTTCAGCTCGCACTTCCTCAAGCCGCGCCCCGGCCAGGAGATGCACGTGGTGCTGGTCGACAACGGTCGCAGCCGCCAGCTCGGCCGCGCGGACTACCGGCGCAGCCTGGCCTGCATCCGCTGCGCCGCCTGCTTCAACACCTGCCCGGTGTACCGGCGCAGTGGTGGCCACAGCTACAGCTACTTCATCGCCGGCCCGATCGGCAGCATCCTGGCGCCGAACGTGGATCGGAAGGCGCATGCCGACATGCCCTTCGCCTCGACCCTCTGCGGTTCCTGCAGCGCCGTTTGTCCGGTGAAGATCGACATCCATGCCCAGCTGCTGAAATGGCGGCAGGAGGTCGTGCAGGCCGGCGGCACCGGCCGGCTGAAACCGCTGGCCCTGAAGCTGACCGGTTTTGTCCTGCGCCGGCCGCGCTTGTACCGGCTGGCCGGACGGCTCATGCGCCGGTTCGCGCCGCTGGCGCAAAAGCTCGGGCTCGACCCCTGGACCCGCCACCGCGACCTGCCGGAGCCGCCGGCGCGCAGCTTTCACGAACTCATGCAACAGCAACGCCGATCATGAGCCGCGACCGCATCCTCCAAGCCGTGCGCGCCGCCCAGCCCGAGGCGCTGCCGTTGCCCGACCTGACGCCGCTGCAGACGCTGCCGAAAACGCCGGCGCTCGCCGACTTCACCGCCACGCTCGATTTCATCGGCGCCCGCTGGCGACGCGCGGCCGATCTCGCGGAAGTCGCGGCCGCCCTCGCCGCCGAACGACCTGCAGGCGCCGCCTGGGCCTCGACCGTGCCCGGCCTGGCGGGCAGCGTCGATCTCGCCGCGGTGGCGGATCCGCATGACCTGGGCGACCTCCATACCGCCGTCTTGCCCGGCCGCTTCGGCGTCTGCGAAAACGGCGCGGTCTGGCTGGATGAAACCGCGCTCGGTCCGCACCGCGTCCTGCCCTTCATCGCCCAGCACCTCGTCCTGGTCCTGTCGGCCCGCGAGCTGGTGGCCGACCTGCACCAGGCCTATGCTCGTCTGGGCGCACCCGACACCGGCTTCGGCCTGTTCCTGGCCGGGCCTTCAAAAACCGCCGACATCGAGCAGTGCCTGGTCGTTGGCGCCCACGGCGCGCGCAGTTGCACCGTCTGGCTGCTCGGTGAACCCGCCTGATCCTGCCTTTTCTCATGCCCGTCCCCGTCCTGCTCTCCGACATCGGCAACGTCCTCACCTTCTTTGACTTCAGCATCGCCGCCCGGCGCGTCGCCGAGCGCAGCCCCTGGCCGGCCGAGGCACTGTCGGCCCGGCTCGACCACCTCAAGGGTCCGTTCGAGAATGGCGACATCGATGATGCCACCTTCCTGCGCGAGGCCGTGGCGGCGCTGGAATTCCGCGGCAGCGAGGCCGAGTTCGCCCGCATCTGGTGCGAGATCTTCACCGAGAACGCCGCCATGCGCGCCACGCTCGAGCCGCTCGCCGGTCGCGTACCCATGCGCCTGCTGTCGAACACCAGCGGCCTGCACAAGGAGCATCTGCTCGCCGAGTTCGCCATTTTCCGCCCCTTCGACGGCGGCGTCTATTCCTACTCGGCCAAATGCAGCAAGCCGGGCGAGGCCATCTTCCGCAAGACCATCGAGGAACTCGATCTCGACCCGGCGCAGACTTTTTACATCGACGACCTGGAACCCAACATCGCCACCGCGCGCCGGCTCGGCTTCGAGACGCATCACTACGACGCCCGCCGCCATGGCGACCTCGAGCGCGAGCTCAACGCCTGGCTGTCACGCGTGCTGTGAAGTGGCCGCGCGTGGGAACTTGAGCGAGCAGGCTGACGCCAGGCTTTGGAACCACGAATGGCACGAAGGGAGCGGGAAAGTCGGACGCGGCGCAGCGCGTCCCTACCGGTAGGGCGCCGCTGCGCCGGCGCCGTGGCTTTCTTGGGTGGCAGACGGGGAAAGGGTCTCACGCCAAGGCGCAAAGGCGCCAAGAAAGCTAGAGCCTCCTCATTCCTTGGCGTCTTGGCGCCTTGGCGTGAGTCATTCGAGGCTTCCCAAAATCCACCTGAGGTGCACCGCTGATTTGACGCGGATTCTGAGCAGGGAGGGCGGAGAGGCGCAGGCTGTAGGCGGGGGCATTGACCCCGCGGATTGGGGGTTCCCGACCCAGGTTTCGCACGGAGGACACGGAGCTCACGGAGGGCGGATGGCACAGCCCCGACCGCGCGCAGCGCCTTGGACTGCGGAGGCCCTCCTCCGCTCTGCCACGACGTCTCAACGTCTCCAACGGGTGGAGCTCAATGAAGGCTCGCGGTGTGGCGGGACGGCATGTAGGATGTCGAAGGCATGAATTTCCAAAAGGTTTTTCAGATCCTTCATGAGATGCAGGTCGAAGGTGTCGTCGAGCGATACGCCATCGGCGGGGCCGTTGCTGCGACGTTCTATCTTGAGCCGGTTGCCACGCTGGATGTCGACGTGTTTGTCGTTTTTCCCTCCCATGGCTTATTGCTCGACCCTTCGCCGGTTTTTGACTGGCTGAAGGCGCGCGGCGGCGTGATGGATGGGGAGTACATCGTTCTCGAGCAGACGCCGGTGCAGATTTTGGCGGCAGGCACACCCCTCGTGGAGGAAGCTTTGCGAGAAGCCGTCCAAACGGAGGTCGAGGGCACGCCTGTGCGTGTCTTTACCGCCGAGCACCTCGCCGCCATCGCCCTGGAAGTGGGCCGAGCGAAGGACAAGGCCCGTGTGCTGCAATTCATCGAGGAAGGTGCGCTGGATGGCGCACGGTTCGAGTCCATCCTCACCTGCCACGGTTTGCTTGACGCGTGGAGCACCTTCCAACATCAGTTTCTCGAATGACCCGCCTGCAGCAAATCCTTGAAAGCAAGGCCGCCTATCGTCGCCGACTCGCCAAAAAGCCGGTCGCCGAAAAGTTGCGGATCGTGGAAGCCCTTGCCGAACGCAGTCTTGCGATCCGCGCGAGCCGCAGGCTTGGGAATTCAACGCTGAGGCCGTGATCTGGGGCGTTGCCCTGCCACTTCGTCCACTCGGACATCCAAGCCCAGAAGGTCCGCAGATTTCACAGATTTCGCTGATGGACAGCCGCAGGCGAGGGGAGCGCGGACACTTTTGTCCGCTTTCTCTGAGGGGGCCAGGCCTTGGAGCCACGAATCGCACGAAGGTCACGAAGAGGAGCGGGTAGGGCTGCGCTGTTCCAACACCAACCCGTTTTGAACCGCTGATTTGACGCTGATTTGACGCTGATTTGACGCTGATTTGACGCTGATGGGACGCTGATCCTGAGCAGGGAGGGCGGAGAGAGGGTTTGGGCTGTAGGCGGGGGCATTGACCCCGCGGTTCTGGCCGTGGGATCGGTTTCCAGCCGGGCCATCTGCGGTTCAAACCGCAGCCACTTTCCCAAGCCTTCGCTTTCTGGTGCCGGAGGCTGGCTCCGTCTTTTTCTTGACGGGCTGGCCCGTGTCGGAGAGCCTCCAGCCATGCACGTTTTCAACGACGAAGTCTGCCCCTCCGGGCGGGCTTGGTGCGTGCCAAGCCGCCTTGTGTCCGAACAGTTCGGATACAAGGCGGTGGGAGGATGATTTGACCTCAGTAAACATTCTTCCATGAAAGACCTTTGGCGGGCCATTTGTCGCGTCCTTGCCGTTGCGGTGCTGCTCTTCCTCGCGTTTGGAGTGTGCCTTTGGAGGGAGATGCGAAAGACGGGGTTTGTCTTTCCAGGGCCTGGGTCCTCGGATTTCTCGACTCCTTTGGCAGGAAATTATTACATTCATCGAACCTCGGGCCTGCAGATCGAGATTGCACCTGAGGCATGGAATGATGGCATCCCAATCATTCCGAATTTGGTCGTTGAGTGCGCAACGGATGGAAGGTTTATCATCGCCAAACGTCATGGCATGAAGCGTCGCAGCCCAAATGATCCGGACGATACTTTTGAGGAAGAGGATCCCAGCGTGGTGGATTATTGGATCCTCGATACAGAGGGACTGCATGTTGACGGCCCATTGACCGAATCGGCGTTCATTCGGCTTCGTCAATCGCTGGGGATTCACGAGAGTCTAGCCTTGCGAAACGTTTATGAGTTCAGACCGCCGGTGCCGCGCAAGGATTCATAGGGCAAGTAGCCGGCGAGAATGCGGTCTGTGTAGCTCCACGTCGCTGCAGGGGAGGTTGATGAGGGGTGTGCGGATAGTGGCTGCCTGCTTCTTCTCAGGCCAGGCCTTGGAACCACGAATCGCACGAAAGTCACGAAGGGGAACGGGTAGGGCGCCGCTGCGCTGGCGCCGTGGTATCGGTCCGTGTAGGCGACGTCGCCAGACGGCGGAGCTTGGGCGCATGGGGTGAGGCACCTTCCCGATCCGGCGTTCTGGCGAACGCGTCCACGGTTCCCGTGTAGGCGCCGTCGCCAGACGGCGGGGCTTGAGCGCATGGGATGAGGAACCTTCCTGATCCGGCGTTCTGGCGAACGCTCCTACGGTCAGTGCGTCCCTGGCTCGCCTGATGAAGCCCAGAGGTGTTCTGGCCCTCGGCGTTCCAAGAAATCTTCCGCCCCCGGTCTGAAGGAGCGCGAGTGTGCCGGAGGTCACTCGCCCGGGGAGGGGGTCACGCGCTGGATCCCTGAGCGAGCAGGCTCCGCCATGCGTGCGCCCCGGATCTGCGGCGTCGAAACGTGCGTCACAGGTGCCGAAAGCACGGAAAAGGGCGGAAATGGCGCTGAATGAGCGGGAAACGGGCGGTTTTGGGGGCGGGATGGCCTCGGAATGCCCGGAAAACGGGCAGTTTTGTGCGGGGGACAAGCTTGAGGTGCCCGGGAAACTGACAGATTCGTGCGTGCCCCCATCTTGTCGTGCCGGCAAATCTGGCAGACATGAGGGGGTGACAAGCTTGTAGTACCGGCATGTCTGGCAGACATGAAGGGGTGACAAGCTTGTAGTGCGGGCATGTCTGGCAGACATGCGGGGGTAACAAGCTTGGTGTGCCGGCAAATCTGGCAGACATGAGGGGGTAGCAAGCTTGTAGTGCCCGTGAATTTGGCAGACATGCCGGGGTAGCAAGCTTATCGTGCCGGCAAATCTGGCAGACATGCGGGGGTGACAAGCTTGGTGTGCCGGCAAATCTGGCAGACATGCCGGGGTAGCAAGCTTGGTGTGCCC
>DAIUCN010000065.1:0-23557 GCA_036846165.1 Prosthecobacter sp. | reverse complement strand
GCTTGGGGCGGGTTTTGTCGGCGAGGTTGAGTACACCACGGGTGGCCTCCTGGATGCCGCACCCCTTGCGGGTGCCCATGTGGGTCTCACCGCAGCCTCCGCCGGAGAGGTTCTGCAGGGGGCGGCAACCGCTTTTGTGCAGACCTTGTCGATGAATGATGACCGTTTCGACCGCCACGTGCCGATTGGACTGGACCGCATTCTCCGTCTTGGCGTGACCGGCGGTGTGCAAGTGGTCGCCGGCGCCCGCAGTCTGACGATTGGCAGTGTCGACTCCGCCAGCATCCTCACCGCCGGCGGTGCGACGACGAACACGGCCGGCCAGCTCTTTCTCAGCAACCATTCGGACACAGCGGTGCTGACCGTGCACTCGCGCATCGCCAACAACGGCACTGGCGCGGTCACGCTGCTGGTCAATGGCGCACCCGGTTCGCGCACGGTGCTCACGGCCGCCAACACGCACACGGGCGGCACGCAGGTGGCTACCGGCCTGCTGGAAATTCGCAATGCCGGGGCCTTGGGTAGTTCGGGCACGGTGACGGTGGTCGACGGTGCCACGCTGGCCTTGTCCGGTGGGCTGACCCTGACGCGGACCCTTGCTGCGGTCGGCGGTTTTGGCGATGGTGGACTCGGGGGGCTTCGCAGCCTGGCCGATGTGAATGTGCTGGCGGCCCAGGTCACCCAGGCGGCGCCGACGTTCCTGACCGCCGATGCCGGAGCGGTGCTGCGGCTGGAGCGTGCGGCGCCGACCGACATCGTGCTGGCGGGAGGCTACACCGCGACCTTCGGCGGTGCGGGCACGGTGGAGGTGAACAGCCGCATCTCGATCAGCTCCTCCGGCATCGTCAAGACCGGCAACGGCCTGCTGGTGCTGGCGGGCGACAACAATTTCACCGGTACCGTCACCATCAGCCAGGGTGCGCTACGGGTGCGGCATGCCAACGCCCTCGGCGTTTCCGGCAGCAGCTTCAGCACCACCACGGTGTCCGCGGGTGGCGCGCTGGAGATCGAGGGCGGCATCACCCTCGCCGCGGAGCCGATCACCCTGGCCAGTGCCGGCGTCAACAATGGCGGCGGCATCCGCAATGTCGGTGGTGACAACACGACCACCGGTGTCATCACGCTCAACGCCACCAGCCAGCGCATCCACTCCGACGCCGGCCTGCTGACGCTCGGTGGCAGCGGCAATGCCACCCTGCACAGCAGCAGCAGTGCCCGCACCCTCATCTTCGGCGGTGCCGGTGACATCCTCGTGGCCCGGCCGCTGGCGCGCACCGGCAGCGGCGCCTTCACCGTCACCAAGGAGGGCAACGGCGCGCTGACGCTGGCGGCTGCGGTTGCCAACACCGCGACGGCGGTCAATTCCGGGGTGATGAAGCTCGATTTTGCCGGCAGCGCCAGTCCGGCCAGTCAGATCCTCGGCAGCACCGCCACGCTCAGCCTCGGCGGTGGCCGGCTGGTTTTGAGCGGCCGTGCCGGCACGGTCCACAGCCAGACGACCGGCACGTTGACGGTGGGCGGCAGTTACTCCGAGCTCGATTTCGAAACGAACGGTGCCACGAGTCTGACCCTCACCGTGGGCGATGTGGCGCGCAGCTGGAGTGGCATCCTCTCGGTGGGCCCCCACAGCACCGGTGCCCTGCGCAGCAGCGGCAGCACCGGTGTGGCTGACAATCAGGCCTTGGTCAGCGACGGCCGGGTGTTCGCTGTGCTGCGCGATCCCGTGCTCGGCGACGACTGGGCGGGCACGACGGTGGCGACTGCTGGCGTGCGCGACATCGTCAAGCTGTCGGCGCTCGGCATCCAGACGCCGTCCGCCGCCGGTAGCCTCGCCGGCCATGCTGACATTGCGGCCGGCGTGACAACGACGACGCTGGCGGCCGAGACCACGGTGAGCAGCCTGCGTTTCGGCGTCGCGCAAGGCACGACGATCGCGCAATCCGGCACGCAAATCCTCAATGCCGGCGGCATCCTCGTCAGCAGCACGGTGGGTGCTCATGACAGCATCATTGCAGCACAGGTGCGGCCCACGGCCTCGACGATCAGCAACCCCGAACTGGTCATCGTCCAGAACAATCCGCTGGGATCGCTGGTCTTTCAGAATGGCATCCTCAACCGCACGGAGACGAATCGCACGACCGTGTCGGTGGTCAAGGCGGGTCCGGGGCGGGTGGTGATTGGCGGCACCAGCACCTTCAGCGGCAACCTGCGCGTTTACGAGGGGGAGGTGCAGTTCGACGCGGGATCCGCCGTTGGCAGCGCCATGGAGTTCCTCATCGGTTCCGGCGCACGCAGCGGCCGGGTCACCCTCGGTTCGGCGGCCGGCACCGCCTCATTGCTGATCGATTACATTGCCACGGTTGGCAGCGGCACGGACAATCGCATCGTCGGCGGAGCCAGCGGCTTGTCGCGACTCACGCTCACCGGTTCCGTCACCACGCCGAGCAACTTTGCCAATGGCTTCCTCGGCGGCCCGGGCACGAATGAGAACCAGCTGGAATTCCGCCTCGCCAGCATCGGGGCACTGGTCACGCTGGGGCCGGACAACACCTATGCCGGTGCCACCATCCTGTCGCGCGGCACCCTTGAGGTGGCGCGGCTGGCGGACTCCGGTCAGCCCAGCTCCCTGGGCACGGGCTCGCTGAATCCGGTGATTCAAATGGGCGACGCCACCACCAGTGCCGTCGGCTCCTCGGCAATCGCAGTGCTCCGCCACATCGGCGCCAGCGATTCGGTGACCAACCGCGCGCTGAACCTCACCAACAGTGACATCGCCGCCGAAATCACGGCGGTGAGAGCCGTGCTGGAGAGTGCGGGCACGGGCACGGTGAAGTTCACCGCGCCGTTCACGGTCGGCGGCAGCAATCCGGTGGGCCGCGTGCTGGAATTGGGCGGCAGCAACACCGGCCTGAACGAGGTGGTTGGCATTGGCCAGATCAGCGCGGTGAATGCGACCTCGCTGGTCAAGACCGGCACGGGCACCTGGGCGGTCACCGGTGCCAGCCTGTTCACGGGCGGCACGCAGGTGCAGGCCGGCCGCCTGCTGGTGACCAACAGCAGTGGCTCGGCCACCGGTCTCGGATCGGTGACGGTTGCTGCCGGCGCCGTGCTCGGAGGTACGGGGCGGATCGCACCCGCGGCGGATGCCGAGATTTCCCTCACCGGCGCGACGCTGCAGGTCGGGCTGGATCTGCAGGGCGAGCCGGCCACGGCGGCAAGCCTGACCCTGCACACCTCCGGCAGCGGCTCAACAAGGCTGCTCGACGGCTCGGTGTTGGTCCTCGATCTCTTGTCCGGCGCAGGCTTGGGCGATCAGAGTGCAGAGGCCGACGCGGCCGATCTGCTCAGGGTCGGTGGCAGCCTTGTGCTCGGCAGCAACGCCGTCCTGCGGGTTGGCAATCCAAACCGCATGGATGCTTGGACTGCGGGTGATGCTTGGCGGCTGTTCGACTGGGCCACGCTTACCGGCACGGCCGAAGGCCTGTTCACGACATTGGAACTGCCGGACCTGCCCGTGGGTCTTGCCTGGGACACTTCAGCCCTGCTCAACCAGGGCAGGCTGGCTGTCGTCTTCGTGCCCGAACCCGGCCGCGCCTGTTTCATCGGTCTCGGCCTGATCTTCTGGCTGCTGCGCCGCAAACGCCGGGAATAACCGCCGCCGTCGCAACGTATGGGAGGGGATGTCGCCCCGTCTCGAACACCTGCACCTGCGCACCCGCCGCCAGTTTCTTGGCGCCGCCGGCCAGTTCAGCCTGGGCGCGGTCGCCCTGCAGGCGCTCGCGGAAAAGACGCCACCCGGTCCGCTCGATGCCCGTGCACCGCATCACGCCGCCAGGGCAAAGCGGGTCATCTACCTGCACATGTCGGGTGCGCCGCCGCACCTGGATCTCTTCGATTACAAACCCGAGCTGGTGAAGCGCGCCGGCCAGGACTGTCCGGACGCCTTCCTCAAGGGTCGCACCTTCGCCTTCACCAGCGGCGTGCCCAAGCTGCTCGGCACGCCGCGCCGCTTCCAGCGCCACGGGCAGGCCGGGATGTGGATGAGTGATGCCTGCCCGAACTTCCACCGCCTGGCCGACGAGATCACGCTGGTGCGCTCGATGCACACCGACCAGTTCAATCACGCGCCCGCCGAGCTGTTGCTGTTCACCGGTCACACCCGGCAGGGCCGGCCGTCGATGGGCTCCTGGGCCACGTACGGGCTCGGGTCGGAAAATGAAAACCTGCCCGGCTTTGTCGTCCTCATCTCCAGCGGCACCCAGCCCTCCGGCGGCCAGGGCTGCTGGGGCAGCGGCTTCATTCCCTCGGTCTATCAGGGCGTGCAATGCCGGTCGAAGGGCGATCCCGTGCTCTTCGTCAACGACCCACCCGGCATGGACCGCGCCCTGCGCCGGCGCAGCCTGGACGCGCTCAACGAGCTGAACGCCCTGCAGGCCGCTGAACTCGGCCATCCGGAGACCGCCACCCGCATCGCCCAGTACGAGCTCGCCTACCGCATGCAGGCCAGCGTGCCCGAGGTCATGGACATCGGCCGCGAGCCGGCGAAGGTGCTGGAGGCCTACGGTGCCAAGCCGGGTGAATCCAGCTTTGCCAACAACTGCCTGCTGGCGCGGCGCCTGGTGGAGCAGGGCGTGCGCTTCGTGCAATTGTTCGACTGGGGCTGGGACTTCCACGGCACCAGTGCCGACACCGGCCTGACCGATGGCCTGACCCAAAAGATGGCGGCAACCGATCGGCCCGTGGCGGCGCTGATCACCGATTTGAAGCAGCGCGGCCTGCTCGACGACACCCTGGTCATCTGGGGCGGCGAGTTTGGTCGCACGCCCTTCCGCGAGGGACGCACCGCCGCCAGCCAGGTGCTCGGGCGCGACCACTATCCCGACTGCTTCTCGCTGTTCATGGCCGGTGGTGGCGTCAAGGCCGGCTTCGAGTACGGGGCCACCGACGAGCTTGGCTTCTCGGTGGTCGAGAACAAGGTGCACGTGCACGACTTCCAGGCGACCGTGCTGCACCTGCTCGGCTTCGATCACGAGCGCCTCACCGCGCGCTTTCAGGGGCGCGACTACCGGCTCACCGACATCCACGGCCACGTTGTCCGCGATTTGCTGGCCTGAGCGGTGCTCAGAGCGTCGCTGCCAGCGCACGCAGGGCCTTGCGGTCGAGCTTTTGGTTGGCGGTGCGCGGCAGTTCCGTCAGGACATGCACGCGGTCGGGCAGCTTGGACCGCTCCAGCACCGCCGCCAGGCCGGCGAGCACGGCGGCCGGCTCGGGTGCGGGATCGCCACGCGCGGTCAGGAACAGGTGCAGCAGGTCGCGCGCCTCATCCTTGGCGCAGCCGGCAGCGCTCACGCCGGGCAGGGCAAGCGCCGCCTCCTCGACCTCGGCGGGATTGAGTCGTGTGCCGCGGTGCTTGATGAGGAAGTCGGCGCGCGCCTCGAAGGTCAGGAAACCCGCCGCGTCGACGCTGCCGCGGTCGCCGGTGAAGAGGGTGCGAACGCCGTCGACGGGGCGGAAGCGCGCGGCGGTCTCCTCGGGGGCGTGCCAGTACCCCGGGCTGAGGTGCGGGCCTTGCACGGCGATCTCGCCGCTGCTGCCCGGTGGCAGCGGCCGGTCGTCGGCATCGACCGCGAAGATTCGCGTGCCGTCGAGGGCACGGCCGACGCTGTCGGGGTGTGCCGTGCGTTCCTCGGGCAGCAGGATGCTGACGCGCTTGCATTCGGTCAGTCCGTACATGGGGAAGATCCGCGCCTGCGGCAGCCTTGCCTGCAGGCGGCCGATCTGCGCGGGTGGCAGTCGGTCGCCGGTGTTGCTGAGCAGGCGCAGCTCGGGCAGGTCGCGCGGGCGATGCTCGAGCAGGCGCAGCAGGGCGGCGAACAGGGTCGGTACGCCGGGCAGCACGCGGATCCGCTGCTGCTCCAGCCACTGCGGCAGGCCGGGGCCGACCAGCTCCGGGCGGCCGAGCACGACGCAGGCGCCGCTCAGGCAGGCGAGGAAGAGTTGATACAGCGCGTAGTCGAAGGCGAGTGGCAGGAGGACAGCGATGCGGTCCTGCTCGTGGTACTGCAGCCGGGCCTGGATGGCCGGTGTCACGAAGGCGACGTTGCCGTGGCTGAGGATGACGCCGCGCGGCGTGCCGGTGCTGCCCGAGGTGAAAACCAGGAAGGCCGGGTCGTCCGCGCCAGGGTTCGCGGGTAAGGACGGCTCGCCGATGCCGGCGCGGTCGAGCCGCGCCACCGGGCAGCGGCCCTCGGCGGCGACCGCCAGGGGCTCGGTGGCGGCGTCGAGCAGCAGCAGGGAGGGGGTGCACTGGTCAAGAATCTTGACCAGCCCGGCCGGCTGCAGCTGGGAGGGCAGCAGCGAGAAGATCGCGCCGAGGCGCAGGGCGGCGAAGACGAGCAGTGGCAGTTCGAGCCGGTTGGGCGCGGCGATCAACAGTCGGTCGCCGGCGCGCAGGCCCAAGTCCTGCAGCCAGCCTGCCAGGGAGTTGCTGCGCCGCATCGCCTCGGCGTAGCTGAGCATGGTGGCGCCGTCGTCGAGCAGGGGGCGATCGGGCCAGCGCGCGGCGGCCTGCTCCAGCCAGGTGGCCGGTCCGGGAAAGCGCGGGGTCGCGGGCACCGGCTTCAGCGGAAGAGTTCGCGGAAGAAGTTGCCGGTTTCCTTGCGGGCGTTGTCGGTCCAGTTCCAGGCGCGGCGGGCGCTGCGTTTGACGGCCCGCGCAGCGCGTTCTCCGGCGTCGGCCTCCTCGGCGCGACGCTGGGCGGTCGTCACGCGAGGGGTCCAGTCCTGGAAGGTGACAGCACCGGTGTCGGCGGCGACGACAACGAAGCCGACCTCGTGGCCGGTTTCATCCTTGAGGGCAAGGCCCCATTCGGGCGCGCCGGTCTGCGGGTTGGCGGCGAGTTGGTAGTCGACCGCGGCAAAGACCGCCTTGGCGGTGACCGCGGCCTTGCCGGCCTCCTGGCGGGCGGCCTCGCTGCGCAGCTTCAGCAGGGCGGCGTCAAAGGGCCGCTGCGGGGCGCGGTCGAGCACCCGGCTGCCCGAACCTGCGGCCTCGGCCTGCCAGGCGCTGTCGACGCGGCGGACGCGGATGCGCAAGACGTCCTGGGGCCGGAAAGTGTCACGGGCGTAGGCGGTCCATTCGGTGGGTTCGGCGACGCT
The DNA here is from genome assembly GCA_036846165.1 of Prosthecobacter sp. Lineage (GTDB taxonomy): Bacteria > Verrucomicrobiota > Verrucomicrobiia > Verrucomicrobiales > Verrucomicrobiaceae > Prosthecobacter. Next base: position 16,400 of record DAIUCN010000065.1, on the reverse strand, counting down.
GCCGCTGCCTTTCAGCAGCAGGACATTGGCCTGGACCGAGGCGCCGAATTGGCGGCCAACCGCGGCCAGCACGTCGGGGTTGGCATGCAGCAGGGCGGGGGCGCTGAGCAGGGCGCAGCAGAGCAGGGTTTTCATGGCGTGGCTGGGCATGGGGGATTGGGGGTTATTGGTCCTCGGCGGCCAGCTTGGCGGCCTCGCGCTTGAGAATGCGGCCGACGCGGTGCTTGGCAAGGTAGACCTGGGCGGCATTGACACCCAGCTCCTTCTTGACGCGCTCCGGACTCCAGCCCTTGAGCACGTAGCAGGAGAAAATCTGGTATTGGCGGGGCGACACAATGGCCTTCACCCGGCGCAGGGCGAGGTCCATGACCTTCTCCTGCCACTCCTGGTCCCAGAGTTTCTCCAGCACCATGCCGTTGGGATCGGCGCAGCGGTCGATCGGCGCGGTGCGGCGCTCGTCGGTCTCGTCGGCATACAGGTTGGCCTCGCGGCTCTGCTGCTTCTTGCGGCGGCGGAACTGGTCGAGAATGCGCCAGCGCGCCTGGTTGAGCAGGAAGGATTTGAAGGAGCCGAGGCTGGTGTCGAATTTCTTCTTTTGCAGGTTCTTGGCGACACCAATGAAGGTCTCCTGAACGACATCGTTCGCCTCGTCGTCGCTGAGGCCGGACTTGCGGGCAACGTGGAAGACAAAACCCGAGTAGGTTCGGTAAAACTCGTCCCAGCTGGACCAGTCGGACCAGTTGTCGAGCCGCTCAATGAGGGTTTTGCGCGTCGGCAGGGTGCCGGACGCCTCCTTGACCAGCTCTTCGGTGATGTCTTTGGGGAGAGGATCCTCCATGCGGGGCGGAATCTATCGCCGGCTGGGCGGCGGGCCAAGCCCTAATTTGCCCCCTGCCGATAGAAGCCGGGCGTTGCCGGCGTTGTTTCGTCCCGCCGGAACTGCCTTGAAAACCCACCCCAAGCAGGCGTTCCACGGGTGCTTGTGTCCTTTGCATGCCCAGTAACCCCTTCGCCCACCTCCTGAATGCCGTGTCCCTGCTGGGGCTCTGTGCCCTTGCGGGCTGCTCTCAGGCCTTTTACAAGCGCTCGGCCGACCGCGAAGTCTTTGGCATCATTGGCAAGAAATCCACGGTTGTGCCGGGCGCCGACGACACCCTGCTCAACATCACGCCGCCGCCGCCGGTCAAGCTCGACAGCCTGCTGAAGAATGGCGACGGCAGCGACTTCCTCGGCGAGCGGGCCTTCATCGAGAAGAATGCGCGCGTTTTGGCGCTCGCGGACGCCCTTGATTTTGCCCTGCACCGCAACCGCGCCTACCTCGCACGCAAGGAACTGGTGTATCTCAGCGCCCTCGGCCTTACCCTCACCCGCCAGCAGTTCGCCCCCGTGGCTGACGGCGGCGGTGGCGTCTTCTACACCGAGCAGCAGGTTCAGGGAGGCGTCAACAGACTGGTCCGCAACTCGACGCTGAGCACCGATGGTGCCGTCGGTCTCGATTACCTCATGCGCACCGGCGCCCGCCTGGCGATGGATTTGAGCACGGATTTCACCCGCTTTTTCACAGGCGACAACCGCCGGCTCAGCGACTCGCGCGCCGCCGCCACCCTGTCGCAGCCGCTCCTGCGCGGTGCCGGCGTGCTCGCCGCCTCCGAACCCCTGCGCCAGGATGAGCGCAACGTTCTTTACGCGATTCGCGAATTCACCCAGTATCGCAAGGAGTTCGCGGTCGACATCACCCGCCAATACCTGCGCGTGCTGCAGGCGCGCGAAGCCGCCCGCAACCGCGACACCGCCTATCGCGCCGCCATCCTGTCGCTGGAGCGCGAGCGCGCCCTCGCCGCCGCCAACCTGCGCTCGCAATCCAGCCTCAAGCAGATCGAGCAGGGCCTGCTCTCCTACGAGCGCACCCGGCTGACCGCCATCCGCGCCTACGAGGACCAGCTCGACGACCTCAAGATCTCGCTCGGCCTGCCGGTGACCGAACGCATCGTGCTCGACAGTGGCGAGCTGGAAAAGCTCGAGATCATGGATGCCGAGGGCGACCTCGAGCTGGCCATGGACACCGCCCTGGTCACCCGCCTCGACCTGTTCAATCAGCGCGATCGTCTGCAGGATGCCGCGCGCAAGGTCAAGATTGCCCATCAGCAGACCCTGCCCACCGTCAACGCTCTGGTCAGCTACCAGGCCAACACGCCGCCGAACACGGATGGCCTGCAGCTCGACGCCAGCAACCGCCGCTTCACCACCGGCCTCGACGTCGACCTCAATCTGAACACCAAACCCGAGCGCAATGTCCTGCGCGCCAGCCAGATTGCCGAGCAGCGTGCCGAGCGCGAGCTCGAGCTCGCCGAGGAGCAGCTGCGCAGCGCCATCCGTGGCGACTGGCGCAACCTTGAGGTCGCCGGCAAGCAGTTCAAGCTTGCCCGGGAGGGGCTCGCCCTCGCCCAGAAGCGACTGGAGATTGAGGAGGCGCTCATGGCCGAGGGGCAGGGCACCGCGCGTGACATCGTTGAGTCGCAGGACCGCCTGATCACCGCGCGCGACCTCGTCATTTCCACCCGCATTGACCACGTGCTCGCCCGTCTCCAGCTCTGGAGCGACATGGGAATCCTCTTCCTGGAGAAAGACGGCCGCTGGCGGGACGTATTGAATAAAGAAGAACCCAAGAGACAGACAAAGGAATGACAATAACTCGCAAATCGTGGATCGTGTCGGGTGTGACTGTGGTGGCCGTTGTGGCGGCCGGCTACTGGCTCACACGCGGCCAGGCCGCGACCGAGAATGTGCCGACCTTCGCCGTGCAGAAGGGTCCGCTGCAGATCAACGTGCTCCAGGGCGGCGAGATCCGCGCCCTGCGCAACTTCGAGCACAAGTCCGAGATTGAGACGCCGACCAAGATCATCAGCGTCATTCCCGAGGGCTATCATGTGACCGAGGAGGACGTCAAGGAGGGCAAGGTGCTCGTCGAGCTTGACAACACGGACCTCAAGTCGCGGATCCAGGACCACGAGATTCAGTTCCAGGGCACGGTCTCCAACTACATCGATGCCGACGAGGGGCGCGAGATTCAGCGCAGCGAAAACCAGAGCCTTGTGCGCGACGTCAAGCAGACTTCGGTCTTTGCCCTGATGGACTTTGAAAAGTACCTGGGTCGCGATCTCGCCGCCGAAGTGCTGGCCAGCGTTGGCCTGCCCAGGGACGTGCAGGACTTCGACAAGTTCGCCGACCAACTGGAAAGCCAGGCCAATGCCCAGCTGGAATCCGGCGCCGCCCTGCGTGTCAACGGCGACGCGGCGCCCGCGGACAAGGCGGCGGAGAGCAAGACGGAAAAGGTCGTGGCCTCCGAGGAACCGGCGGCGGCAGACCGAATCAATTTCACGCCCTTCCTTGAGAAGAGCGGCAGTGGCGACGGTGAAGCCCAGCAAAAGCTGCGCCAGCTTGAGGATGAGCTGCTCCTGCGGAAGTCGGAACTGGCCGTTTCCAAGCAGAAGGTGGAAGCCTCGGAACGCCTTGCCGCCCGCGAGTTCATTCCGCGCACCCAGCTGGAAAACGACCAGGTCAACTTTGAAAAGGTTTCGCTCTCGGTGAAGACCGCCGAGACCCAGCTCGGTCTGTTCAAGACCTACGAATTCTCCAAGATGTGCGCCCAGCTGCTCTCGAACTATCGCGAGAGCCTGACCAAGCTCCAGCGCACGGTTCGCGCCAACCGCTCGAAGATGGCCCAGGCCGAGACCCGCTTCCAGACCGCCAAGCGCCGCTACGAGATGGAGCTGGCCAAAAAGGACGATCTTGAGCGCCAGCTCAAAGCCTGCCTGATGCGCGCCACCCAGCCGGGCCTGGTCGCCTATGGCAATCTCAACGCCAGCAGTTCCAGCCGCTACAGCGAGCCGATCGAGGAGGGCGCCACCGTGCGCTTCCGCCAGACCCTGCTCACCATCCCCGACATGTCTCAGATGGGCGTGCACGTGAACATTCACGAGTCCCAGGTCAAGAAGGTGCGCATCGGTCAGCCCGCCCTGATCCGCGTTGACGCCGAACCCGGCAAGGTCCTTGAGGGCCGCGTCGCTGAACTCGCCATGCTGCCAGACTCCAGCAGCAGCCGCTACACGCCCAACCTCAAGGTTTATCCAGCCACGGTTCACATCATCGGCACCCACCCATGGATGAAGCCGGGCATGAATGCCAAGGTCGAGATCATCGTCGACCAGCTCGCTGATGTCGTCTACGTGCCGGTGCAGTCGATCGAAGTTCAGGACGACCAGCACTTCTGCTACGTTAACAGCGGTTCCGGCCTCGCCCGCCGCAGTGTTGTCACCGGTCTGTTCAACGATGAGTTCATTGAGGTTCGCGAAGGCCTGCAGTCCGGCGAATTTGTCGCTCTGGCGCTGCCCAAAAGTCTGACGCCCGAACTCAAGCCCGCCTCTGTCTCACCCACAGCGCCTGCCGAAGGCGGCGAGGGCAAGCCGGCACCCAAGGCCAAGGGCAAGGACAAGAACGTCGCCGCCGTGCGCAGCTGACCGCATCGCCATGCCTGCGCCCGCCTCCGAGCCGATCATCCGGCTGGTCGACATCCGCAAGTCCTACCAGATGGGCGACGTCCTCAGCCAGGTGCTGCAGGGCGTCTCCTTCGACATTCATCCCGGCGAGTACGTTTGCATCATGGGACCCTCCGGCTGTGGCAAGTCGACCCTGCTCAACGTGCTTGGCTGCCTCGATCAGCCGACCAGTGGCGACTACTTTCTCGGTGGTGAAAACGTCGCCCACCTCAACGACGATGACCTCTCGGCGGCGCGCAACCGCAACCTCGGGTTCATCTTCCAGAGCTACAATCTCATTCAGCAGCTCACCGTGCTCGAGAACATCGCCGTGCCGATGTACTACGGCGGTGCCGACGATGCACGCATGATCGAGGTGGCGGAAAACCTCGCTGAACGCGTCGGCCTGGCGCACCGCATGCATCACAAGCCGAACGAACTCTCCGGCGGCCAGCAGCAGCGCGTCGCCATCGCCCGCGCCCTCTCCAACAATCCGCTCATGATCCTCGCCGACGAGGCCACTGGCAACCTCGACTCGAAGTCCGGCCAGGAGATTCTCGCCCTGTTCGACGAGCTCAATGCCGAGGGCAAGACCCTCGTCTTCGTCACCCATGACGAACGCATGGTTGAGCGCTGCACCCGCATCATCCGCCTGCGCGACGGCGTCGTTGAAAGCGACGAACCGGGCGGCAAGCTGCTGCGCCGGCAGGCGGCGGGGCTGGCGGTGGCCTGATTTTCTCAGACCGCCTGCAGCACCAGGCGCACCGCATCGAGGCGCAGGCGGGCGCCGGTCAGGGCCTGTTCCAGCGCGGCCTGCTGGGTGTGCAGGGCGGCGATTTCCTCGGGGCGCACATGGTCGTTGAGACGCGCCAAATCCTCGAGCCGGGCGATCTCGTCGCCCAGCTGCGCGCGCGCCGCCGTCAGCGCCTGGCCGGCCAAAACCGTCAGCTCCGCTTCCGCCAGCTGGCGCGCCCGGCTGAGCATGGCGGGGAAGAGCTTGTGCTTGATGCCGGCATTCTCCAGCAGGCGCGAGGGACTGCCCTTTTCCAGGCGCGCATGGCGGTAGGCGGCGTCCTCGCGCCGGTCCTTCTTGCTGTGGTCGACCACCACCCGCACCGGCACGGCCGGCAGAAAGCGGTCGGCATGCAGGGCCGTCGGCGCCACGCATTCGACGACGAAGTGCGCTTCCAGCAGCAGGCCCTCGGCACCCGCGCCGCGCCAGAGGCCAAAGCTGCTATTGCCCGCTTCGCTGCCGAGCAGCAGGTCGAGGGCCGCGCGCACCATCGGATGGTCCGGGGTCAGGAAACCGACGTTTTCACGCGCCAGCGCTCGCGTCCGGCTGAAGGTGACCGTCAAGCCGTCATCGGGCAGTGATGGAAAGGCGTCGGTCGTCAGGTTGCCCGGAAGCAGGAAGTAGGAACGGTTTCCGAGTTCCTCGACGTGCATGCCGAAGTGGTCGACGAGACGGATGAAGAACTCCTCGAAGTCGGTGTCGGCATCCTGGGCGCGCACGGCCTCAATGACCGCCTCCGCAGCCTCCGGCCGGTGCGAGTTGAGTTCCAGCAGGCGGTCGTGGCCACGTTCGAGTTTTTCCACAACGCGCCGGCGCAGCTCACGAGACTCGCGCAGGAAGTCGGTCAGGTCGCCGGAGCCGGGCTGCGCCAGCAGGCCCTGCAGGCGCGGCTGCAGGGCTTGGGCGATTTCGGTGGCGCCGTGCAGATTTTCCTCGATGGCGCCGAGGCCCTCGTGGTACCAGCGCGCCAGCACCTCCTCGTCGCTGTCGCGCCGGTAAGGAACATGGATTTGAATGGTCGCAGTCTGGCCGATGCGGTCGAGGCGGCCGATGCGCTGCTCAAGCAGTTCGGGATCCTGCGGCAGGTCGAACAGCACCAGGTGCTGGGCGAACTGGAAGTTGCGGCCCTCGCTGCCGATCTCGGAACTGATCAGCACGCGCGCGCCCTCCTCCTCGGCAAACCACGCCGCCTGCCGGTCGCGCTGCAGCAGGGTCAGGCCCTCATGGAAGAGTGCGACGCTTTGAGCGGTTTCATGGAGCAGGCGTTCCTGCACGGCTTCGGCTCGGGCGCGGCTCGAGCAGATGAGCAGCACCTTGGCCTCGCCCAATTCGCGCAGCAGCCCAGCGAGCCATTGCACCTTGATCTCGATCTCCTCCCCGTCCGGCGCCAGCGGCGCCAGCAAGGCCCGCCGCTCAGGGAAACCACCGAGCGCGGTGCGGGTGTTGCGGAACATCACCCGGCCAGTACCGAATTCATCGAGCAGGGCCGTCGCCAGCCGTTCGCGCGCCCCTTCGACGCCGGCCTTCACCTCGGCCAGCCGCTCGCGCAGGTGCGGCGACTTGCGCATGAACAGTGTTTCATCGGCCGCGCTCGGCTTTTTGCCGGCGAGCAGGCGGTCGAGCGCACGCGCCAGTTCCTCGTAGTGCTCCGCCTCGGCGAGGAAGGCGTCGAGGTCGGCGTAGCGGTTTGGATCGAGCAGGCGCAGGCGCGCGAAGTGCCCCTCGGGACCGAGTTGCTGGGGGGTGGCGGTGAGCAGCAGCAGACCGGGCACGCATGCGGCCAGGTGTTCGACCAGGGAGTAAGCCGGGCTGGGCGAGGCGGCGCTCCATTCGAGGTGGTGGGCCTCGTCGACGATGAGCAGGTCCCAACCCGCCTCGGCGGCCTGGCGGGCGCGTTCGGGCGAGCCGGCAAGGAAGCCGGTGCCGCAGATCACCAGCTGGCTGTCGAGAAAGGGATTGCCGTTCTCCTCGTTGGTTTCGATCGAATCGCAGCGCGCCTCGTCGAAGAGGGCGAAGAGCAGGTGGAACCGGCGGAAGAGTTCGACGAACCACTGGTTGATCAGCGGCTCGGGCACCAGGATCAGCACGCGTTCGGCGCGGCCGGTCAGGTGCAGACGGTGCAGGATCAGGCAGGCCTCGATGGTCTTGCCAAGGCCGACCTCATCTGCCAGCAGTACGCGCGGCAGCAGCCGGCCGGCGACCTCGGCGGCGATGAACATCTGGTGCGAGAGCAGATCGACCCGGCCGCCGCAGAAACCGCGCACCGGCGACTGTCGGAAGCCGGCGCGCCGCTGCAGGGCCTCGACGCGCAGGTCGAAGGCGCGCGCCTCGTCGATCTGGCCCGCCAGCAGGCGGTCCTCGGGCTTGCTGAAGCTGATCGTGTCGGACAGTTCCGCCTCGCTGGCCGTGCGGTCCTTGCCGAGGTAGTGGAGCAGGCCGCGTCGATCCTCGACCGTGCTGATTTCCAGGCTGCTGCCGTCGTGCAGCTTGATGCTGTCGCCAGGCTGGTAGCGCACGCGCCGCAGCGGCGCGGATTTCATGGCGAACTGGCGGTGTTCGTTGGCGGCGGGGAAAAAGATTTCGACGCGGCCGAATTCGGCCTTCATGACCACGCCGAGGCCGAGCTCAGGCTCACTGTCGCTGACCCAGCGCTGTCCGGGGAGAGGGGCTTCCATTGCAAAAAGGGGGCGTACAGCATAGGTCCTTGCGGACGCACTGCAAGCGGCATTAGGAAGCGGGAAAAGGGCGGTGCGGGCGCAGTCAGGGAATGAAGAGAAACTGCTGCGTGTTGATCAGGGCGTGTACGAGGTCCTCCGCCTGGGTTAAGCCCGACTGTTGCCAGACGCGTTTTTCCCGTGCGCTGGGAGGACGGGATAGCACGGTCAGGTAGACCACCGCGAGGACATCCTCAGGCTGTTTGGCGCCCGCCAGATTCAGGCTGAGTTGGGTGTGCGGCTCCATGACGGCGGCGAGCAGGCTGCTGTTCATCAGCACGAGCGCCTGCGGAACGGAGGCATCCATGTTGGCGTTGTCGATCAGTTCGCGATCGCTTTGGCCGAACTCGCGCAGGAAGTGCCCGCGCGGGGCGGGGGATTCCAGATCCACGGCTCGGGGCCAGTCGCGCGCTTGGGCTCGGCGGGCGCGCAGATGGCGCTCGGGATCCGCGACGCCGTAGCGTGCGACTTCGGCGCGGAACACGGCGTCGCGGGCCTCGGCGGCGGCCTGCTCCTCGTCCGGAATGCTGCGGCCGAAGTCGTAGCCTGGCACTTCGAGGTAGGAGCGGTTCTGGCCGGCCTTGCGCAGGTTGTCTGGAGTGGGTGGTGCCACGGGTGGCGGTGGTGGCGCCGGCTGGCCGGTTTTTCGTTTGTAGAGCCGCGCCACGGCGGGCACGACGACGTGCTCGTGAATGCCGGTGCGGGCGACAAACTCTGTCGAGCGGATCTCCAGGTTGAGTTGCTCCATCTTCGCCTTGTCCTTCGCCTTCAGCGCGGCGGCATAGGCTTGGCGCAGTGGTGTGGCCCGGGCGGAAACCGTCTCGTAGACCTCGGCGGCTCGCAGCGCACCGGTGAAAATCTCCTGCGGGCTCATCAGGTCGAGGGCGTCGCTCAGCTTGCCTTTGTAGGCCAGCTTCGCCGCCATTTCGGCATCAATGCCCTGCCGGCGCGGCAGATCGGGCGTGGGTTGGATGAGGGTGACGAAGCTGTCGTAGATCTGTTCCGCCGACAGGCGTCGCAACAGCGGTCCGGGAAAGGCGTAGGTTTCCCCCGGCTGCAGTTCCGCACTCGTCGCCTCGTTCTGATAGGCGCGCGTGTGGTAGAGTGCGCGCAGGTAGGCGCGCAGGTCGTAACTGCAAGCAATCATGAGCCGTTCCAAGTGGGACATGAGCGGTGCATTCACCGGTGCGGTGCTGTCGAAAATCTCGTCGACAGGTTCAAACAGCCCCGCGCCAAAAACCTTCTTCCACAGCCGGTTGGCGATCACCTTGGTAAAGCGCGGATTCTCGGGCGAGGTGAGCCAGTCGGCAAAGGCCTGAAGGCTGGCATCGGTCGTGCTGCCAAACAGCGGGCTCGCCGGCACCACGGCGCGCGGGGCTGCGTCCGAATAGGCGTAGTCGTGCGGCAGCTTGAGCACCCGCGTGGGCAGGGCCTGCACCTTGCTGTAGCGGACGAAGTCGCCCAGGTTTTCAAACACGCTGCCGAGGTGACGGACCGCAGCCGTGCGGCCGGGCGCACGCTCCGCCTGGCGTTTCAGGGCGGCGAGTTCACCCTTTTCCGCCACGCCGGTAAAATTGGTTTCCAGCGGGTAGGTGTAGGCTGCCATCTGGTGGAACTGCATCTGCGTCCACGTGTCAAAGGGGTGGTTGTGGCACTGGGCGCACTCGATGCGGGTGCCAAGGAAGACACGCACGGTGTTGGCCATGTTGTCGAGCGGCATGCCAAGGTCGCGCATCGAATAGCCGATGGCGGGATTGTCCCAAACCTTGCCCTGGGCCGTGAGCAGTTCGCGCACGAACGCATCATAGGGCAGGTTCTCGCGGATGCGCCGTTTGATGTGTTCCACGTAGGGTTTGGATGTCATCTCGCCCTGGCCACCGTTGGCCCGCGACTGCACGCGCAGCAGGTCGGCCCAGAAATGGAAAAAATGTGCGTCGAACCCCGGGCTGGCAAGCAGGCGGTCAATCAGCCGGGAATGCTTGTCTGGGGAGCGGTCGTCAAGAAAGGCCCGCGTTTCCTCCAGGGTCGGGATGCGACCGACCAGATCGAGGTGAAGCCGCCGCACGAAGGTGGCATCGTCGGCCGGCGGATTCGGGGTCACGCCCTGGCGCTGCCAGTGGTCGGTCAGCAGGGCGTCGATTTCACGTGCGGCGGTGATGGCAGCCTCATCGGCGCAACTGTCGCCGAGCAGGCCCAGAACAAAGCCGAGCACGAGGAGGCGTGGTTTCATGGGCCGTCTTCGGCAACGAGGATTGGACAAGGTTCTATCATGGGCGTGGCCATGGGCCGATGATCTAGCCGGCCAGCCGGACCGTGCGAAAGGGCAGGGCGGCAGTGCCGGCATGGATCGCGGCCTCGACGCGCGTGCCATCGACGGTGATGACGGCGTACCCCGCGGTGTCGGCGAATTCAAAAGCCGTCACTGAGGCACGCTCGGTCTCGTAGATGGCCCGGCGCATGGGCGCGGTTTCGGGGCTGTGACGGGGTTCCAAATCCACCTGATCGCCTTGATACGTGGCGACACCACGCAGTTCCTGGCGCACCGTTTGCTTGGGGGAGCTGACCACGCTGCTGACGGCCAGTTGGGTGAAACGCCCGCCGCCCGCCGTGCGGGTCAGGGCCGAGAACTTGTGCAGGTGTCCGCCCAGCACGATGGCCTGATGGCGCCCCAGCAGGGCCAGCAGGTGCTCGCGTTGGGCGCGGGCCTTGTCACCCGCAAACAGGTGCCACGAGGCACGGGCGCCGTAGGGCACGACGGGTGGATGCACGCTAACAAAAAGATGGCGCGCCGTCCGCTGCGCCAGCGTCGCTTCCAGCCAGTCGAGACTGGTTTTGTCGTAGGCGTCGAAAAAGACCCACTGGTCGTTGTCATGACGCAGGGTCCAGTTATCGCCGGCCTGCCCGGCAGCCGTGTCGAGTTGGCGTGCCTGCGCGGCCATGAAAGGACGCAGGATCGCCTGGAAGGCTTCAACGGCACCGTCGCCGGTGATGTCGTGATTGCCCTTGGTGAACAGAAATGGCAGTCTGAGCGCCGAGGTTTGGATGAACTCAACCGCCTCGCGATTCTGCAGGGCGGCGAGTTCGGCGCTGCCGCAGAGCCCCTCGACCAGGTCGCCGACCTGAAGGGCAAAGGCCGGTCGCATCCCATCGGCCCGCAGGGCATCGGCGCGCTGTTTCAGGGCGGCAAAAACCTGGGGCATGACCTCGCGGGTCAACCGCGTGTAATTCTCGATCTGGCTGAGGTCACCGGGGTGGTGTTTTTCCAGCCAGGCGCGGTCATGATGCTCCCAACGGTCAAAATGCAGGTCGCCCAGCAACAAAAAGCTGTAGGCCCCCGCAGCGGGCTGCGCGCGCGCCGCGGCCACGCAGGAGGCGGCGCTGGCGGCGAGAAAGTGGCGGCGTGAGATCATTCGAGAGAATGAAACGTCCTCAAATCACGCGAGTTGCGGCCGTGTCGCAAGCGCGCCTTTCATGCGGGGACTGGATCCCCGGTCTTCTCACGCCCGGAAAAACACCTTCTCCGCTGTCTTGCGCAGCATCCAGTGGCGGTCATCGGCGCTGAGAAAATCGAGGCGGTCGCGTACGAGGGCGATGCTGTCGCGGTAGCTGTGGCCGGGTCCGACCTGGAAGGGGCAGTCGCTGGCCCACATGAGGCGCTCGGCACCGAAGTGGTCGCGGCAGGTGCGGATCATCGGTCCAAGGTCGGTGTAGGGCGGTTGCTTCTTGCCGAGCGCGTAGAAGGCCGAGGTCTTGACATGCACCTGCGAGTGTTTCGACAGGTGCAGCAGGCGGTCGAGCGGTCCGCGTTCAACGGGACCGGCCATGCCGAGACGGGCAAAGTGGTCGATCACCACCGGCGTGCGCGGGAAGCGGTCGCACATCCGGTTCACGGCGGCCAGGGCCTCGGGATTGATGAGCAGGCAGACGTTGAGATTTTCATCGGCCGCCACCTTCCAGAGTTCGGCCATGCCGGCCGAGCCGAGCCAGGCATCGACGTTCGTGCCGCTGGTGTAGATGCGGAAACCGCGCACGCCCTGGCGGGCAAGGTCGCGCATGCGGGCGCGCAGGCCGGCGGCGTGTTCATCGACGATGGCCACGCCGGAAAACACCCCGGGATCGGCGGCGATGCTGTCGAGCATGTAGCGGTTGTCGAAGCGGTAGTAGCTCATCTGGATGAGCACGATGCGCGATACCCCCTCGGGGCGGCACTGGGCGAACAATTCCGCCGGGGTGAAGCTCGCCGGCTGCATGTCGGATTTCTGAAAGCCCTCGGCCAGCGGGTAGCGGGCCGTGTCCGGCGTCCAGACATGGACATGGGCATCGATCGCGCCGGCGCGCGTCAGGGTGCTGCACTGGCTGAGACCGCCGACGGCGGTGGCGGCGGACAGATGGAGGAAGCGGCGGCGCGTGGTCATGGCAGGCAGGGGTTACGGCGGCGCCGCGGTCAATCTTTGCGGGAAGCAGGCGGGAATCCCCCATGCCCAACAAGGAATGTCCAAGTCAGAAGCAGGGGTGCAGGTGCCTGGGCCGTCTGACTTGCCCGGCTTGGACGGGGCGGAGGATTTGAACCGCTGATGGGACGCTGACCCGACGCTCGGGGTTGCTTCAGGCAGCGGCTTTTCGAGGCACACCGGCGGTTGCAAACCGTCATCACTTTTGGAATGGCGGTCCACCGCCGCGACCCCTAGACTGCAGCACTATGGCAACCTCCATGATTGTTCTGCTGTCGTTGGCCGGCATCGCCGTCCTGCTCGTGCTCTGGGTGATCGGCCAGTACAACGGCCTCGTGCGCGGGCGCAACGCCTTCCGCAATGCCTTTGCTCAAATCGATGTCCAGCTCAAGCGTCGCTACGACCTGATCCCCAACCTGGTCGAGACCGCCAAGGCCTACCTCAAGCACGAGCGCGAGACGCTGGAGGCGGTCATTGCCGCGCGCAATCAGGCCGCCGGTGCCTGCGCGGCCGCCGCAGCCAATCCCGGTTCCCCCGCCGCCATGGCGGCGCTGGCCCAGGCGGAGAGCGGTCTCGGCGGCGTGCTCGGACGCCTGTTCGCTGTTTCTGAAGCCTATCCGGAGTTGAAGGCGAACCAGACGATGATGCAGCTCACCGAGGAACTGACCAGCACCGAGAACCGCATCGCCTTCGCCCGTCAGGCCTACAACGATTCGGTCATGAGCTACAACAACGCCCGCGAGATCTTCCCGGCCAACCTGGTCGCCGGCCTCTTCCAGTTCGCGGCCGCCAGCCTGTTTGAGGTGACCCGCGAGGGCGAGCGCGACGGCGTCAAAGTCCAGTTCTGACCCGTCGGCCGAATCGATTCCCGAGGCTTCGAGTGCGATGGACTTCTTTGCCGCGCAGCAACAGGCCCTGACGCGCAGCCGCTGGCTGGTGGTGGGTTTCGCGCTGTGCGTGCTCGGTGTCATCGCCAGCGCCTTTGCCGTGGCGGTGCTGCTCAAGCCCGTGCTCTTCGACTCCGGCCCCAACATCACCGCCCTGCAGGGAGCCGCCTCGCCCTGGTGGGATCCGCACCTGCTCGGCTGGGTGGCCGCCACGGTCGGCGGCACCATCACCCTCGGCAGTGCCTACAAGCAGGTGCGCCTCGCCGGCGGCGGCAGCGTCGTCGCCCGCGACCTGGGCGGTCGCCCGGTCTCGCCGGGCACGACCGATCCCCTGGAGCGACGCCTGCTCAACGTGGTCGAGGAGATGGCCATCGCTTCGGGGGTGAGTGTGCCGGAGGTGTGGGTGCTTGAGGACGAAGCCGGCATCAATGCCTTTGCTGCCGGCACCGATCCGGCCAACGCGGTGATCGGCGTCACCCGCGGCTGCCTGGAACTGCTCACGCGCGCCGAACTGCAGGGCGTGGTCGCCCACGAGTTCTCCCACATCGTCAACGGTGACATGCGCCTCAACCAGCGGCTCATCGGCTGGGTGTTCGGCCTGATCATGGTCGCCACGGCGGGGCGACTCATCCTCGAATCCCTGCGCCACGTGCGCATCCGTTCCTCGCGCGATTCCCGCGGCGCGGGCGGGCTTGTGCTGGCCCTGCTCGTGGCCGGTCTGGCCCTCTGGTTGATCGGCTCGATCGGCACCTTCTTCGCCCGCCTGCTGCAGGCGGCGGTGTCGCGCGAGCGCGAGTTCCTCGCGGATGCCGCGGCGGTGCAGTTCACCCGCGAGCCCTCCGGCATCGCCGGCGCCCTGAAAAAGATCGGCGGACACTCGGCCCATGGCGTTCTGCACCACGGTCAGGCGGGCGAGGCCCGGCACCTGTTTTTTGTCGCCAGCGACTTCCTCCGCCTGGGTCTGGCCACGCATCCGCCCCTGCCGGAGCGCATCCGGCGCCTGGAGCCGTCGTGGAACGGCGTCATGCTGCAGCCGGTCAGGCGCGGCACCGCGGAGGAGGCGATCCGGCCGCTCGCGCCGGCGCCGCCCGTGCTGCCCCTGGTGAAAACCCTGGGTTTCACCGAACGCATCGATCCGGCCGTCGGCACCGCGGTGCGCGAACTGCTGCAGGCCGAACAAAAGCGCCTTGCCTCCCGCGCGGACGCCCAGGCCCTGCTCTTCGGTCTGCTCATCGGCCGCGATGAGGCGGCCTGCCAGGGCGCCCTGGCCCGGCTCGCTGAACACGGTGGCGATACCCTCGTGCAGCAGGCGCTCGACTGGAGCCGGCGCCTGCGCGGGCGTCGCTCCCTGGAAAAACTCGCCCTCCTGGATCTGGCCCTGCCCTGGTTGCGCCACCTGGGTCGCGAGGGCGCTAGCGAGTTCATCGAGCTGACCCGCGCCTTCATCGCCGCCGACGGCCAGCTCGATGCCTTCGAGTTCATGCTGCAGAAGTTGATCGAGCGCCAGGTCGCGGTCGGCGCGGGGTTGCGTCCCCTGGTGCCGGTGCGTCATGCCTCCCTGCGCCAGGTGCATGCCGAGGCTGCGACCCTGCTGCAGGCCTTCGCCCAGGTGTCGGGCCACCCCGAGGCCCTGAGCGCCGCGGCCGCAGAGTTTCAGCAGCACACCGGACAGCCCCTGCCACCCGCGCCCGCAACCTTGCTGCCCCTGGCAGAAGTGGCCGCCGCCCTCAAGGAACTCGAGGCCGCCACCCCGATGGTCAAGAGCGCCCTGCTGCGCCTCGGCGTGCGCATCGCCCTTCATGATGGGCACCTCAACGACGAGGAACTGGAACTGCTGCGCGCCACCGCCGAAGCCATCGGCGCCCCCGTTCCGCCCCTCGCCCGCGTGATTCGGTGAGGTGGGGTCACGCAGGATCAACACTCCCGGAAGGCGGGTGGAGAGGGCCTACGGAAGACACGGAAAGCCCGGAAGGGCTGGGAGGCAGTAGCGGAAGTGGGGATGTTTCTCGGGTTTGAATGAGGCGAGGGTTTTGAACCGCGGTTGGGAAGGATGAACGGTTGACCGCGCGCAGCGCTCTGCGCGGCGCTTCTGCGCCGCTTTGGCAAACCCGTGTGGCTTCACCCCACCGCCATTCCAAACGTGGGCACCCAGCCACGCACTTTCACCAGAGCTCCAGAGGACTGGAGCACTCCAGACGCTGGCGCGCGATTCCGGCCCGGCTTAGAAGGCACAGAGTTCCGACACGACTTGGCGATCGCAGGAGCGCGCGTGTGCCGAAGGCCACTCGCTTCCCTTGTGGGATCGTATCCGTCCAAACCCTGCGGTTGAAACCGCAGCCACGTTGAAGATTCCACCTCGCCGCGCTCCACGCAACGGAGTAATCTGCCGCCATGCGCGTTTCGACCGACTGGCTGTACCCCCGCTTCACCTGGCGGCAGGGGTTGGGCATGATGGGTTTTGGCCTGGTCGGGGCCGGGATCGCGGGCGCCTATGGCATCCTGCACGATCAGGTCACCTTCACGCTGTCGCCGGAGTATTTCACGCACTTCAAGTTCGACCAGTTCGACTACCTCGATGACGCGCTGTCGCCGCGCGTTCGGGTGGCGCAGATCGGGTTTTTGGCGACCTGGTGGGTGGGCTTTTTCGCCGGCTGGTTCATGGGCCGCGTCACCCTGCCGCACCTGCCCGCAGCGACCGCCGCGCGCCAGGCCCTGCGCGCCGTCTCGGTCATGCTCGGCCTGGCCCTGGCCTCGGGCCTCGCTGGCGGCGTCTTCGCGCCCCAGAATCCCGACCGCCTGCAGGCCTGGCAGGCCTTCCTCGACCTGCGCGGCGTCACCGACCCTGCCGCCTTTGTCCGCGTCGGCTGGATCCACAACGGCAGCTATCTCGGCGCCCTGCTCGGCCTGATCATTGCCCTGCTCTGGCTGCGCCGGGGTCGGCATCAGGGTTCCTCAACGCAAGCCAAGTGATCCGCAGATGACGCAGATTTTCAGAGAGGTCTTGAGGAGAAGTGGAAAGG
>DAIUCN010000064.1:0-24611 GCA_036846165.1 Prosthecobacter sp. | reverse complement strand
CCCCAGGGACAGCGCCCGGCCAGCCCGAACGCCGTGCGCCCCACCCTGCCCGCGGCACGAGGCCCGACCGGTGCCGCCGCCCGCCCCGGAGCGGCCGCCACCGATCCCGCCGAACGCACCGCCATCCGGCCGGAAGAGGCCATCAAGCCCGGCGGCGGCGTGGAGTTGCAGTTTCCCAACACCCCGCTCTCGCAGATCCTGCTCGTTTACGAGGATCTGACCGGTCTGAAAATCATCCGCGATGCCAATGCCGAGCAGGCCACCGTCTCGATCGAGACCACCGGCGAACTGCCGAAGGACAAGGCCATCATGTTCATCGAAAAGAGTCTGCTGCTCAACGGCTACTCCTTTGTGCCGGCTGGCGAGGGCATGGTCAAGCTGCTTGCCTTTGATGCCAAGAAGCCGCAAACCGAGGGCGCTCCCCTCTATGAATCGTCCGCCGACCTGCCGGAGACCGACCAAGTGGTCAGTTACGTCGCCCTGCTCAAGTACCTGAGCGGCGAGGACGCGGTCAAGGCCATCGACCAGGTGATCCCGCGTCACAGCTACGGTGTCATCACCCCGGTGCCGAACGCCAAGGCCCTCATCATCACCGAGAACAGCAGTACGATCCGCTCGATCCTCGCCCTGCTCGAGCGCATCGACAACAAACCGGCGACAACGATCTCCAAGACGATCCAGCTCACCCGCTCCGACGCTGAGGACGTGAAGAAGGCGCTCGATGAAATCCTCGGCCTGGGCGAGTCGAAATCGGGCGGTTCCACGGGTTCACGCCCAACCAACGTGCCCACACCGACCGGTGCTCAGCCGGGAGCGCCGCCCCCCCCGGTCGCCGCCATGAACGCCCCGGTTAGCAACCCCGCTGCCGAGGGTACGGCCAGCGAGGAGACGCCGCCGAAAATCCACGCCATCGTCCGCCGCAACTGCCTGCTGGTCATGGCCAGCCCGGAGACCATGGAAACGATCACCACCCTCGTCGACGAACTCGATGCCGCCTCGGAGATCCGCAACTTTGTCTCGCGCAGCCTGAAGTACCTCGGCGTCGAAGCGGCACTCGGCATCATCAGCGACGCCATCGCCCGCACGGAAGGTGGCGAGACCGGCTCCGGCTCCAGCGGCAGTGGCAGCCAGGTCAACAGCCTGGGCCAGCCCGCAACCACCAACTCAACCTCCAACACCACGGGCAACTCCAACAATGGCGGTCTGTTTGGCAACAACTCCGGCGGTTTCGGCAACAATGGCTTTGGCGGCGGCGGTTTCGGTGGCGGCGGCTTGGGCGGCGGCCTCGGCGGCGGCGGCGGCGGATTCGGCGGCGGCGCCAACCTGCAGCCCATCCGGCCCAACAATGGCCCGCGCTCCCTCGTTGTCGGCAAAACCCTGCTGATCAGCGATCCGGTGGCCAACTCCATCTTTGCCTCCGGCCCGCCCGAGCACCTTCGTGTGCTCAATGAAATTCTCGACGAACTTGACCGGCGTCCGCAGCAAATCGTCATCTCCGCTGTCATCGGCGATTATCAGGTGCGCGACCGGCTCGGCTGGGCAATCGAGACCCTCTTCCGTGCCCGCAAAAATGGCAACGCCACCACCGCCAAGCGCGGCTTGTTTGGCCAGTTCGGCAGCAGCAGCGGCATCCCCTCCATTGGCGACACGGTGCTCGATCCGCGCAGTGCCGTCAGCGCCGCGGCGGCAGCCGCCTCGGGCAACGCCCTGACCTTCTACGGCGGTGTGCGCGAGGGCCTCGACTTGATCGTCCAGACGCTCAACGACAACACCGATTTCAAGGTCATCTCACGACCGACGGTGTTCACCATGAACAACACCCCGGCCAGCATCAGCAGTGGTTCCTCCTTCCCCATCGCCAGTTCGACCCAGGGCCTGATTGGCGGCGGCACCACCGGCACCGGCCTGCTCTCCAACGTCCAGTATCAGGACGTTGTCCTCAGCCTCAACATCGTGCCGCTGATCAACTCCGAGAACGAACTCACCCTGCAGATTTCCCAGCAAAACAGCGAGCAGGCCGGCGAAACCACCATTGCCGACAACCCCTACCCCATCCTCACCAAGCAGGAGCTGACCACGACGGTCATGTGCAAGAACATGGACACCGTCATCCTCGGCGGTCTGATCCGCGAGGAAAAGAGCGTCGGCCGCAGCGGCGTTCCCATCCTCTCGGAAATCCCCGTACTCAAGTACCTCAGCGGCTCGCGCTCCGACAGCGTTTCACGCCGCGAACTGCTCATCATGCTGCAACCGCGCATCGTCGAGGGCATGCACGATCTGCCACCCAGCGTCCAGGACTCCGCCGGCACCAGCCCCTTCGCCGCCGAAACCACCGCCTTCATCCAGCAGGAAAAATCCCGCCCGGCCGACCTCGAACCCGTGCGCCGCAACAAGGTCATGGGCCTCGTGCGCAAGCTGTTCGGCCGTGACCCCGGCCCCCAGGCGGCCACCAGCACCGCACCAAAGGCCAGATAAGAGGACTTGCCACCGGATGGCAGACGCGGGCAAGTGCGGGGACCTTCCCCGAAGCCACACGCTTCAATGTGGCTGACGCGGACAAAGCTGTCACCCGGCGCGACCTTCACTCGGCGTCATTCGTCGTTGCCTTCCGTCGCTTCCGCGGCATTTCATTCGTCATGTCCGAAGTCGTTGTCATTGGGGCCGGGCCGGCCGGCTGCACCTTGGCGGCGCTGCTTGCCCAGCGCGGTCTTGCCTGCACCGTGTTCGACGACGATCAGCGTCCCGATCTGCTGGTCGGCGAGTCGCTCATCCCCGGGGTGGTGCCGGTGTTCCGGCAACTCGGCATCGAGGATCAGGTGGAGGCGATGTCGATGCGCAAGCCGGGCGCCTCGTTCTTCGACGGCGCCGACGGCCCGCGCATCCACTTTAGCTTCACCAACGTCGCCGACCACCTGCCGCCCTACGCCTTCAACACGCCGCGGCCCGAGCTCGACAACCTGCTGCGCCGGCGTGCGGAGGAACTCGGCGCACGCTTCCTTCACGCCCGCGCCCAGCTCGAAGCCTGTGAGCGCGAAGGCCAGCCGTCGGTGCGCCTCAGCGAGGCCAGCCGGGCCCTGGCTGGCCTGCCGGCCGGGGCCGAACCGCTGCTCATCGATGCCTCCGGTCGCGCGCGGGTATTTGCCCGCCTGATGAATCTGCCGGCGCAGCGCGGCGGCCGCGATGACGTCGCCCACTTCGCCCACTTCGAGGACTTTCCGCACGACGAGGTGCCGGAGGGCCAGGTCATCATCTCGCTGCTGCGCGCCGGCTGGAGTTGGCGCATCCCGCTGCCGGGGCGACTCTCGGTCGGCGTGGTGATCCGCAAGGACGCGGCGCGCGAACTCGGCGCCACGCCCGAGGAGCGACTTGAGCGCATCCTGCGCGAGGACCCGGCCTTCGGCGGTCGCGGCGCGCACGCCCGGCGCGTGACGCCGGTGATGACCTACACGAACTACCAGCTGCTGTCCGAACGCGGTCACGGCCCGGGCTGGGTGCTGCTCGGCGATGCCTTTGGCTTTGTCGATCCCATGCTGTCGCCCGGCCTGTTTTTGTCGCTGCAGGGCGCGCTCGAACTCGACGCCTGTGTGTTCGCCCATGGCAAGGCCGTGCTGCAGCGACCGGCGGCGCTGGCGCGGGCGCTCGACACCTACAGCCGGCGCATGATCGATTGGCATCAGGCCTGGACCGAGCTGATCGCCTACTTCTACGACGGCCGCATCTTCCGCCTGCATCTGGCGGGCCGGCATCTGGCGGAGAAACCCTCGCCCTTCAACATCGCCAGCGTCATGGAGCGCCACTCCAAACACCAGATCGCCAGCATGGCCTCGGGGGGGCGCACGCGTTCGCTCTACAGCCGGCGACTCATCCGCCTGCTGTCACGGCATCTGGTCTGGGGGGTGCCCCCGGCCGAGACGTTTGCGGTGCGCGACCGCCTCGCCGCCTGAGCCTGTCCCAGGCAGGTCAAAGTTCCTTGATCCGCAGGTTGCGGAACCAGGTCTTGTCCTTGTGATCGGTCAGCATGATCCGGCCCTTGCCGGGCGCGAAACCGACCTTGGTCTTGAATTTGCTTTCGGCGATCTTGGCCTGCCAGTCGGCCGAGCGGGTATCGGCCTCGCCCACGAGCACGCCGTTGAGCCAGTGCTGCAGCTTGCCGTCCTTGGCGACGACGCGGCTGGCGTTCCACTGGCCGGGCGGGTTGACCGGGGTCTTCACCGTCGGCGCCTGGATGTCGTAGAACGAGGCGGTCAGACGCTTGGCACCATTCTTGGCATCCGGATGCTTCTGATCGTCGAGCATTTGATACTCGATGCCGAGCCATTCCTTGCCGCCGACCTGGGTGACCCAGTACTTGACGCCATTGTTGCCGCCCTCGGCGATCTTCCACTCCCACTCGAACTCAAAGTTGGTGTATTCCTTGTCGCTGAGCAGGTTGCCGCCGACGCCGTCGAGCACGAGCACGCCGTCCTCGATCTTCCAGCCCGGGCCGGGCGCCTTGCCACCCGCGGCGCTCCAGCCCGCAAGGCTTTTGCCATCAAACAGCGACACAGGTTCGGCGGCGTGCAGGCCGAGGACGAGCAGGGGGAGAATCAGCAGCGACTTCATGGAACCCCATCCTTGACCGGGGCCGGGCGTCCGGTCAAGCGCCGAGGTGGGCGGCATAGGCAGCCTGCACCGCGCGGGTCAGCGGTCCGGGAGCGGCCAATGCACGACCGTCGATCTCGGCGATCGGATGGACATCGCGGGTCGAGGAGGTGAGGAAGGCCTCCTCGCAGCGCGTCAGCACCTCGGCCGGCAGCGCCGTTTCCGCGCAGTCGATGCCAGCCGCCGCGCAGGCCTGCAGGACCAGCAGGCGGGTCACACCGGCCAGGCAGCCCGAGGCGAGCGGTGGCGTGTGCAGTTGGCCGTCGACCACGACAAAGACATTCGAACCGGTGCCCTCGCAGAGTTCGCCACGGGTGTTGGCCAGCAGGGCCTCGCCGCAGCCGCGGCGCTTGGCCTCGGCAAGGGCAATGACGTTCTCGGCGTAAGAGATGCTCTTCACGCCGGCGAGCGCGCCGTTTTCATTCCGAGTCCAGGGCACCAGGCAAACCTTCTCACTCGGCGGCCAAGTATTGAGCGGCGTGGCCGCAACGAGCCGGGTCCCCTTGCCTGCCCCGCGATCGGAACCGAGCGGACCGTCGCCGCTGGTCTGGGTGACACGGACACGCGCATCGGTGAGGCCATTGGCGCGCACCGCCACCGCGATGGCATCGGCAAATTCCGCCTCGTCCATGGCGGTCAAGCCCAGTGTGGCGCAGGAGCGCACGAGACGCTGCCAGTGCTCGCGCAGGCCGATGACGCGCCCCTTGCGCACGGCCAGGGTCTCAAAGACGCCGTCGCCGACGAGCAGGCCGTGTTCGAAGGGCGAAAGCCGCGCTTCCTCCACGGGCAGCACGCGGCCATTGAGCCAGATTTGGACGGATTCGGACATGGTCGCGACATGGCGCAGGCCGGGCCTGCGTTCAAGCGGTGAAAACAGTCCATGACATCGGCGCGGCCTGTGAAATGGGTGGCCATGCTCCGTCTGGAAAACGTTCACGGCCCCCGCCTCGCCCCGCACCTCGACGCGCTCGGCGCCCTGCGCATCACCGTGTTCCGCGACTACCCCTATCTCTACGACGGCACGCTGGAGTACGAGCGCGACTACCTGCGCACCTACCTGAGCAGCCCGGACAGCCTGGTCGTGCTGGTGTTCGACGGCGAATCCGTGGTCGGTGCCAGCACCTGCCTGCCGCTGGCGCAGGAGGGGCCGGAGTTTCAGGCGCCCTTCCTGCAGGCCGGAATCGACGTCGCCCCCATCTGTTACTTTGGCGAGTCCATCCTGCTGCCGGCCTACCGCGGCCGCGGCATCGGCAAGCGCTTCTTCCAGCGCCGCGAGGAACACGCCGCCAAGCTCGGCGCCCGCATGACCACCTTCTGCGCGGTCGATCGTCCCGACGACCATCCGCTGCGCCCCCCGGGTTACCGGCCGCTGGACGAGTTCTGGACCTCGCTCGGCTACCAGCGGCGCCCCGAACTGCGCGCCACCTTCGTCTGGAAGGAGATCGGCGAGGCGACGGAATCGCCCAAGCAGCTGACCTTCTGGACCAAGGACTGGAAATGAACCCTCACTGACGCACCGCGAACAGGTGCATCGAGGTGCCATGCGGATTCAGCTCGACGTAATTGTCGGCACCACTCCACTCGTAAGTCTGGCCATGCATGAGGTCGTGCACCTGATAGGGCCGTGACGGATCGAGGCCGAGCGCGGCGAGGTCGAGGTGGACCAGACCGGCGACGGTGCGATGGCCGTCGAGGCTGACGACGCAGAGCAGGCGATCCTCAAAATCCGGCGTGCACTTGCTGTAGCAGAGCATCTCGCCGTGGTCGGCAGCGTGGAAGACGAGGTTGTCGTAGAGCTGCAAGGCGCGGTGCTCGCGGCGCAGGCGGTTGAGCCGGCCAATGAAACCCTTGATGTTGCCCGGGGCATTGTAATCGCGCTGCTTGAGTTCGAACTTCTCCGAATCCAGGTACTCCTCCCTGCCGGGCAGCGGCTGGTTTTCGCAGAGTTCGTAACCGGCATACAGGCCCCAGGACGAGGACAGCGTGGCGGCGAGCGCGGCGCGCAGGCGGAAGACACTGGCCGGCGCGTTCTGCAGGTAGTAGGGATGGATGTCCGGCGTGTTCGGCCAGAAGTTGCCGCGGTAGTACCAGCGCATCTCGCCCTGGCTCAGCTCGCTCGCATACTGGGTGAGACCGGCCTTGTCCTCGCGCCAGGTGAAGTAGGTGTAGCTCTGGCTGAAGCCGATCTTGCCGAGCACCTGCATCATCCGCGGCTTGGTGAAGGCCTCGGCCAAAAAGATGACCTCGGGATCCTTGCGGTGCACGGTCTTGATGAGCTCCTCCCAGAAGGCCACCGGCTTGGTGTGCGGGTTGTCGACCCGGAAGATCTTCACACCCTTGTCGACCCAGAACAGCACGACGTCGATCAGCTCGCGCCAGAGGTTCTTCCAGTCGGCACAGTGGAAGTTGAGCGGGTAGATGTCCTGGTACTTCTTCGGCGGGTTTTCCGCGTAGCGGATGCTGCCGTCGGGCCGCTGGTAAAACCACTCCGGATGCTCCTTCACATAAGGATGATCCGGCGAGCAGTTGATGGCGAAATCGAGGGCGATTTCCAGGCCGCGATTCTTCGCCTCGCCCACCAGCCAGACAAAGTCCTCCAGCGTGCCAAGCTGCGGCTCGATCGCGCGATGGCCACCGGCCGGGCCACCGATGGCCCAGGGACTGCCAACATCACCCGGCAGGGCGGTGAGGGTGTTGTTGCGGCCCTTGCGCGCGGTGATGCCGATCGGGTGGATCGGCGGGAAGTAGATGACGTCGAAGCCCATCTCCTTGGCGTCCTCGAGGCGCGGCAGGCAGTCGCGGAAGGTGCTGTGCTTGTCGGCCCGGCCCTCGGCGCCGCGCGGGAAAAATTCGTACCAGGCCGAGAACCGGGCGCGCTCGCGCTCGACAATGACGCCGAGTGGCGCGGAGGTGGTTGACAGCGAGCGGTCGGCAAAAGCATCCATCAGGGCCTGCAGTTCGGCCGACTGCAGGACATCGAGCAGGCCGGCGGCCGGGCGACCCGCCAGCAGGTCGGCGATCTCCTCGAGTTGCGCGGCCGCCTCGGCGGCGCCAGCGCCGCGGGCGCGGCCGGCGGCCTCGCGCAGCAGGCGCGCCCCTTCCAGCGCCTCGACCGACACATCCGGATCAGCGGCCTCGACACGGACCACGAAGGTTTTTTTCCAGCCCTTGAAGCTGTCGGCCCAGGCCTCGACGACATACTCCCAGCGCCCCACCTTGCTGAATTCGCAACGACCGTGCCAGCGGTCGTTGTCGACCGGCTTCATCGGCGCCTCCTGCCAGCGGCGACTGCCCTGCAGGCGCCAGCGCAGCACGGCGCTCATGACCACATGCCCGTCGGTGAAGGCGTCGCACCAGACCTCGAGCGGTTCGCCGACGATGCGCTTGACGACATGACGGCCGCCCTCCAGGCAGGGATAGAAGTTTTCGAGAACGACGGTGGGAGCGTGGGCGGCGGACATGCGGTGGCACATGGAGCGCCGGGGCGCGCAGGTCGCAAGCGCGGAAATGCCGCGAATCCTGCGCTCAGCGTCCGGTCAGCCGGTTCCAGAGCTTGCGCGCGCCGGTGGCCGCCGGTTTGGCCGGAGCCGAGGCAGAGCGACCCGAACTGGCCGGACCACGAGGCTTGTCCTGCCGGGGCTTGTCCTGGCGCGGCCTGTCCGAACCCGCCTCGGCGTCCGGGCGACCCCGACCGCCGTCACGGCCACCGCGACCGCCCGAGCGACCGGACTCGCCTTGCGGCGAACGACCGCGCGGGCCCTGGCGACCGCCACCGCCTCCCTGACGACCGCGCGGGCCGCCACGGCGCTCCTCGCGCTCAGCTTCCGCGGCGGCGCCGGCCGGAGCCGCGGCGCGATAGTCGAAGCCCTCGAGCTTCTTGCGCACAAGGCCGCGACCGATGAACTTTTCCAACTTGCGCAGATCGTCCATCTCGTCGGGGCTGACAAAGCTGATGGCATCACCAATCGCCTGGGCACGGCCGGTGCGGCCGATGCGGTGGACGTAATCCTCGACGACGTGGGGGAAGTCGTAGTTCACCACGTGCGAGATGCCATCGACATCAATGCCGCGGGCGGCGATGTCGGTCGCCACCAGCACGCGCACCTTCCAGTCCTTGAAATCAGCGAGCGCGCGCAGGCGCTGGTTCTGCGAGCGGTTCGCATGCAGGGTGGCGCAGGTGACGCCGGTCTTCTCGAGTTTGCGGGCGATCTTGTCGGCCCCGTGCTTGGTGCGGCTGAACACCAGCACCATCTGCATCTTTTCGTCCTCGAGCAGGCGTTCGAGCAAGGCCTGCTTGAGGTGGCGTGGCACCTCGTGGACGAACTGGGCCACCGTTTCCGCGGGGTTCGACCGGCGGCCGACCTGGACCAGTTGCGGGTTTTGCTGGAACTCGCGGGTGAGCGCCTCGATCTCCTTCGACAGGGTCGCCGAGAACAGCAGCGTCTGGCGCTTGGTCGGCAGCTGACGAAGGATGCGGCGGATGTCGGGCAGGAAGCCCATGTCGAGCATGCGGTCGGCCTCATCGAGCACCAGGTGCTGCAGGCCGGTGAAATCGGCGCAGCCCTGAGCCATGAGGTCGAGCAGGCGGCCCGGGCAGGCGATGACGATGTCGGCACCGGCACGCAGGGCGTCCTTCTGCGGCTTTTCGCCGACCCCGCCAAAGACGCGGGCGATGCGCAGCGGCAGGTGGCGGGCGTAGGCGAGCACGTTCTCCTCGATCTGGGCAACCAGTTCGCGGGTCGGTGCCAGAACCAGGACGCGGGTGCGGGCACGTCCGGTGGCGGGCGGCGCCTCGGCGAGGCGGGTCAGGATCGGCAGGGTGAAGGCGGCGGTCTTGCCGGTACCGGTCTGGGCGATGCCGATGACGTCACCCCCCTTGAGGACGGCGGGAATGGCGGCGGTTTGAATCGGCGTAGGCTCCGTGTAGCCGGCCTCCTGAATGGCTTTCAGGATGACGGGAGCGAGGCCGAGGGCGGAAAAGGGCATTTTAGCCCATACCCGCAAGCCGGGGCCGGCGCCAGCCGGGATTTGCCAAAGTGCGCAGCTCAGTCGAGTCGGCGCACCTGCACGACGACCTCAATGCGGCGGCTGGCCGTGCCACGGAAGCGACCGCTCACCGGCTTGGCATCGTCGTAGTCGCGACCGATGGCCAGCTTGACGTAGCGGGCATCCGCCTCGCGGTCATGGGTCGGATCCCAGGCTTTCCAGCCGAAGCCGGGCAGGAAGACCTCGACCCAGGCATGCGAGGCTTCGTTTTCATCGCCGGTGCGGCCACTGTAAAAGTAGCCACTGACATAGCGCGCCGGAATGCCGCGGCTGCGGCAGAGCGCGATCATGACATGGGCGTAGTCCTGGCAGACGCCGCGGCGGTCGCGCAAGGCCTCGGCCGCATCGGTGTGGACATGGGTCCAGTCCGGATCGTAGGCAAAGGTGGCATGCACATGCCGACCCAGGCGTACGGCATCGCCCCAGAGATCGCCAACCTCGCCGTTGAGCGCATCGGCAGCCTCGCGCCAGATGGCGACGTTCTGCGGCACGAACTTGGATTCGACGACAAAATCAAAGTAGTTCTCATGCACCTCGGGCGCGGCAAGGTTGTCGGGCACCAGGCCGGGCGGCGGTGCGCCGCGCGGATCGACGCGGGTTTCGACGATGGCGACCGACTCGACCTCCAGCCTGTCGTGCGCCTCGTGCACCTCAAAGTGATCGACGCGGTTGAGGTAGAAGTCGTGGTGGGTGTGCACCGGCACCGGCGGGCTCAGGGTGAGTTGATAGGAGACGCAGCGCTGCAGCGGATCGGAGACCGGGCAGAGACGGGCGTCGTTGTAGCTGTCCCGCACCGGCCCTTCGTAGAGAAAGCGCGTCAGATGGCGCACGCTCAAGCGCAGGCCGGTGGATGGAGGCGTGGATTCGGTCGGGGGCAAGAGAGAAAGGGCTTTGCGGGGATGAGGACGGCGTGCAAGCAAAATCGGCCTTCAGACGGCACACTGTTGCTGCTGTTCCTGCTGCTGGTGAAAGCGGATCTCGGCCTGCAGATCCACCGGGGGCGCGAACATGAAGGCGTCGTAGAGATGCGCGCCAAAGGCACTGATCTCGTCCTGAACCTGCATGAGGAACTCGTGCAGGCCCTGCTGGATGATGTCCTGCACGGTGGTGAAGTGCAGGTTGTTGAGGAACTTGCCGAAGCGCCGCTCGCCCGGGCTGCGGTACTCGCCCTGGGGCAGATCGGCGATCAGGTGGGCGAAGTGATCCATCTGCTGCAGGCAGAACAGCAGCGAACGCGGGAAGCTGGCCTGGAAGATGAGGAACTCGATGACCTTGGCAAAGAGGATGTCGGCCACGTAGAAACGCCGGTAGGCCTCGACCGCGCTCGCCGAGCGCAGCACGGCCTGCCACTGGGCGGCGTCGACCGCGCCGCCGACGTCGGTCACCTTGGGCAGCAGGATGTGGTACTTCATGTCGAGCAGGCGCGTCGTCTTGTCGGCGCGCTCGAGGTACTTGCCGAACTGGATGAACTCAAAGCCCTCGCTCCGGGAAAAGGTCGACACGGTGATGCCCTGGAACAGGTGCGAGTAGCGCTTGATCTGGTCGTAGAAGGTGCTGGCGCCATCGTGCCAGACCCGCGCGGCATCAGCGCCCTTGATGAAGTGGTAGGCCTCGTTGAGCACCTCCCACATCTCCGTGGAAATCTGGTCGCGCACCTGGCGGGCATTCTCCCGCGCTCCGGAGATGCAGGAGAACAGCGAGTTGGGATTCTCCGAGCGGAAGGTCAGGAACTCGGTGACGCTGGCGCTGTCGGCGGTCTCGTACAACTGGAAGAACAGATCCTCGTCGTCGGTCGAGCGCAGGATCGGCAGCCAGTGCTCCTTGAGCGTCTCATCGGAGACCTGGCCGAAATCGAGCAGGATCTGCAGGTTGACGTCGACCAGACGCGCCAGGTTCTCAGCGCGCTCAAGGTAGCGACTCATCCAGTACAGACTGCCGGCGACGCGGGACAGCATGATGTTCGCCTGCTTGTGGCGGGCGACCTGTTCGTGCGGAAGCGGAGGGGGGGGCATGACGGAAGGTTGGAGTCCGGTGCGATTCAGGAGGCCTCGTGGCGCAGCACCCAGGTGTCCTTGGAGCCGCCGCCTTGCGAGCTGTTGACGACCAGCGAGCCCTTGCGCAGGGCGACGCGGGTCAGGCCGCCGGGCGTGACGACGATCTTTTCGCCGCACAGGATGTAGGGGCGCAGATCGATGTGCCGGCCCTCGAAGTGGTCGCCATCCCAGGTCGGGTGGCGGCTCAGCGAGATCGGGTTCTGGGCGATGAAGTTGCGCGGGTTCGCCTCGATCTGGACGCGGAAATCGGCGATCTCCTGGCGACTGGCCCAGGGGCCCATGAGCATGCCGTAGCCGCCGGCCTCGTTGGCGGACTTGACGACCAGCTTGTCGAGGTTGTCGAGGATGAAGGCGCAGTCCTTCGGCTCGGAAGCCAGGTAGGTGTCGACGTTCGGCAGGATCGGTTCCTCGCCGAGGTAGTAGCGAATCATGTGCGGCACGAAGTAGTACACCACCTTGTCGTCGGCGACGCCGGTGCCGATGCTGTTGGCGAGGCTGACATTGCCGGCGCGGTAGGCATTGACCAGGCCGGGCACGCCGAGCAGGGAATCGGGCCGGAACACCGAGGGATCAAGGAAGTCATCGTCGATGCGCCGGTAGATGACGTCGACCTTCACCAAACCGGCGGTGGTGCGCATGAAGACCTTGAAGTCGCGCACCACGAGATCGCGACCCTCGACGATCGGGATGCCCATCTGGCGCGCCAGGAAGGCGTGTTCGAAGTAGGCGCTGTTGAAAACGCCCGGCGTCAGCAGCACGCACTGGGGCGCGTCGCGACCGTCGAAATGCTTGGGGGCGCAGTGCTGCATGACCTTGAGCAACTCGGCCGGGTAATGGCTCACCGGTCGCACGCCGCTGGCCTGGAAGAGCTCGGGAAAGGTGCGCTTCAAGGCGGCGCGATTCTCCAGCATGTAACTGGCCCCGGACGGGCAGCGCAGGTTGTCCTCGAGCACGAGGTAGCGGCCGTCGCGGTCGCGGATCAGGTCGCTGCCGCAGATGTGCACGTACACATCCTTGGGCACCTCGAAGTGCATGAACTCGCGCCGGAAATGTTTCGCGCTCAGCAGGTACTGCGGCGGAATGATGCGGTCCTTGAGGATCTTCTGCTCATGGTAGATGTCGTGCAGAAAAAGGTTGAGCGCCGTCAGGCGCTGGATCAAGCCGCGCTCCACGACGTCCCATTCCTCGGCGGAGATGACCCGCGGCACGCAGTCGAAGGGAAAGATGCGCTCGGTGCCCTGGGCATCGCTGTAGACGGTGAAGGTGACGCCGCCGCGCATGAAAGCGGCCTCGACCGCCGCCTGCTTGTTGCGGAACTCGCCCGGTTCGACCGGGTTGAGGGCGTCGGCGACGCCGCGGTAGTGCGGCCGCACAGTGCCGTCGGCCTCGAACATCTCGTCGAAGAAGTCCTCCGGCTGGTAATTGTCGAAAAGCATGAGGATGAGTCGCTTGGGTTGGCGGATTGGAGGTGAGCAGGACTGAGGCCAACTCCCGAACGCGATTTGCCGCCCCTGCGGCTCAGGATTAAAAAAGCTCGTTCTGACCGCTGAGCGGCGGCACCAGGCCGAGCTTGCGCCAGGCGGCGGGCATGGCGACGCGGCCGCGCGGGGTGCGCTTGAGGTAACCCTGCATGACCAAGTAGGGTTCGTGCACGTCCTCGAGCGTGCTGGCGTCCTCGCCGACGGCAACCGCGACGCTGCCGAGACCGACCGGACCGCCCTCGAACTTGTGGATGACCGCCTCCAGGATGCGCAGGTCCATCTCATCGAGGCCGGTCTCGTCGATGTCGCGCATCTCCAGGGCCTGGCGCGCGACCGCGCCGCTGACCTGGCTGTCGGCGCGCACCTGGGCGTAGTCGCGCACCCAGCGCAGCAGGTGGTTGGCGATGCGCGGGGTGCCGCGCGCGCGCCGGGCGATCTCATGCAGGCCCTCGGCATCGGCGGCAACGCCGAGAAGGCGGGCCGAGCGCTCGAGGATGCAGCCGAGTTCCTCGGCGGTGTAATAATCCAGCCGGTTGGGGATGCCAAAGCGCGAGCGCATGGGCGCGGTCAGCATGCCGGCACGCGTGGTGGCGCCGACCAGCGTGAAGGGCGGCAGGTCGAGCCGGATCGTGCGCGCCTTGGGGCCCTGGTCGATGATGATGTCGAGACGAAAATCCTCGATGGCCGGATACAGGTACTCCTCGACGCTCGGGTGCAGTCGGTGGATCTCGTCGATGAACAGGATGTCGCGCTCCTGCAGGTTGGTGAGGATGCCGGCAAGGTCGCCGGCGCGCTCGATCTGCGGACCGCTGGTGGTGTGCAGGCGCGAGCCGACCGCGCTGGCGATGAGGTTGGCGAGGGTGGTCTTGCCCAGACCGGGCGGACCGCAGAGCAGCACGTGGTCGAGCGGTTCACCGCGCAGGCGCGCCGCCTCGACCATGACCAGCAGCTGCTCCTTCACCTTGGCCTGGCCGTGAAACTCCGAGAAGTCGCCGGGCCGCAGGGCCAGGTCGAAAGGGGTGTCGGCTTCGTTGAGGGCGGGATTCACGCTCCCCTGCTTTAGCGCGGCCCCGCCCCTGTGGCAATCGCCTGATTCAACGGGCGCCCCGGCTTTTGCGAAATCCCGCGCGCGCGAAAACGTTGTATTGGATTCGCTCCGCCCCTATTGGATGCGTCCCGCCCCCATGAACGACCGCTACCAAATTCTGTCCACCCTGGCTGCCGGCGGCCGCGGCACGGTGTATCGCGCCTTCGACACCTCGCAAAACCGGGATGTCGCACTCAAGCGCCTGCATGCCAACGGCGCCGGCAAGGAGGATCTGCTGCGCGAGGCGCGCCGTCTCTATGGCGTTCGGCATCCCAACCTCGTCACGGTGCTCGACTACGGCGAGGACGACGAAGGCGCCTACCTGGTCATGGAGATGCTCAAGGGCGAAAGCCTGGAACAGCGCCTGGGCAAGGGGCCGCTATCCATGGAGGATTTCCGCGAACTGGTGCGCCAGACCTTGGCTGGCATCGGCGCGGCCCATGACGCGGGCCTGCTGCACCGCGACCTCAAGGCCGGCAACATCTTCGTCCTCTGGGACGTGCACAAGGCCTTCCGCCTCAAGATCGTCGACTTCGGCCTGGCCCAGCCACTGGCGCCCGGTGGCAGCCCAAATGAATCCGCCGCCGGTTCGGTGCACACCATGGCCCCGGAACTCTTCGCCGGCGGCCTGGTCGACGCCCGCACGGATCTGTACGCCCTCGGCGTCATCTACTACCAGGCGCTCACCGGGCGCATGCCCTTCGAGGGCGACAACCGCCCCCTGATCGCCGCCGCCCACCTGCAACATGCGCTGACACCACTCGCCGAGTCTCGCCCCGATCTCTCGACCGCGCTCTGCCAGTGGATCGAAAGCCTGCTCAGCCAGGACCCCGCTGGCCGGCCGGCCGATGCGGCAACAGCGCTGGCGGGCTTTGAATGCTTGCGACTTGAAGACCGGCCACTCACCGCAACCGAAGTCATCGAGGAAGCGGTCCCGCTGATCGCCATTGCCGAACCGGCCGACGCGGAACCCGCTCACGTGGAAATCGCCGCCCTCACCACGCCACTCGTCGCAGCCTCCGACAGTGCACCGCTGTTGACGGTGAGCGACACCACCCCGCTCGTCGCCCCGGCCGACACCACTCCCCTGCTCTCCCCGGCTGACACGGCCCCGCTCGTTGCCACGGTCGACAGCGTCCCGCGGCACCTTGCAACTTACCACGACGAACCGCCCCCCCCGTCACGGCCGACACCGCCTCGCGCCCGCGCACCCAAACAGCGACGCTCGGCCCTGCAGATCATCATTGTCGCCTTCGTCGTCATGCTGGTGGCGCAGTTCGCCTTCATCAGCTGGTACAAGCACAGCAAGCGCGAGGAACGCGCGGCACGCTTCGCCGAACTGACCGCGCTCGATCATCCGGCCGGCTCGGATCTCGACACCCGCCTGCTGCTGGAGTTCCTCGACGATCCCACCACCCAGGATGCGGCGACGGCGACCCTGGCCAAACTGCAGGGCGGCGACTACATTGACGCCCTTGTGCTCGCGCACCTTGACAAGGTGCGCAACTTCCCCGCCTGCGAAAAACTGATTCAGGTCATCGGCCAGCGCCGCCACCAGCCTGCCTTCGCCACCGTGCTCGGCTTCCTCGACGATGCCCGCGGCCCGGTGCGCCAGGCAGCCTGGACGGCGCTCGGCACCCTGGCGGCGCCGGCCGACCTGCCGCGCGTGCTCGCCGCCGTGCCCAAGGCCTCGCCGCGTGACCACGAAGCCGTCGGCAAGGGCCTGGTCGCCGCAGTGCAAAACGCCGACGACCGCCGCGCCGCCACCCAGGCCGTCATCGCCGCCTGGCAGGCCGCGCCGGGCGATTCCCTACACCGCGCCCTGCTCTTCAACGTGCTCACCCGCGTCGGCGGCAACGACACCCTCGCCATCATCACCCAGGCGATTGCCGATCCCTCCGAGCAGGTGCGCCGCGCTGCCATCACCCTGCTCGCCGAGTACCCCTCGCACGACCCGCTGCCGGCCATCGCCGCACGCTTCCCCGCCGAAGCCGATGACACCTGCCGCACCTACCTGCTCATCGCCGCGATCGAACTGGTCAGCCGGCCGGGACCGCTCTCGCAGCAGGCCCTGTTCGCCCACGGTCAGGAGCTGTGGAGCCAGGCACGCGACAGCGCCGAGCGTCGCTACGTGCTCAGCCTGCTCGGCCGCATCCACACCCCGGAAACCGCCGAGTTCTTTGAGCGCTACGCCGAGACCCTGCAGGGCGCCCAGCGCCGCGAGGCGCGCGAACTGGCCAAGTCCTTCCGCGACAAGCTCGCCGACATCCTGCCCATCACCCCCGGCGGCGAAGCCACCGTGCTGCCGGCCGATCGCGCCGAGTACCGCCTCGGCGGCAAACTCATCCACCGCGAGGGCGCCCTGGTCGACTGGAGCGACACCACCGACTGGGCCGCCTGGCGGGTCGAACTGCCCGCTCCCGGCAAGTACGAGATCCTCATCCATCAGGCCCACGACGGTGCCGCCACCGGCACTTACGAGGTTCAACTCGGCGAAACGATCCTGCCCGCGGCCGTGGTCGACACCGATGGCGCCTTCAAGGGCTTCATCCTCGGTGAGATCGAGATTCCCGCCGCCGGCATCTACAAGCTCTACCTGCGCCCGCGCCAGCTGCCGGCCAGCGGCGAGCTGTTCCGCGTGCAAAAACTCTCGCTCAAGCCGGCCGGCTGAAAGGCACTGGCAAGCTGTGCTTCGGCAGATTAGTCTGCCGCCTCATGCGCCCACTCCGCCTGCTCTTCCTCGCCCTGCTGCCCGCCCTCGGCGCGGACTTTCCCGAGCCCTTCGACACCGAGACCAAGCTCGAGCAATTCCTCGCGCCCGAGGCGGCCCTCGCCCAACTGCGCCTGCCCGACGGCTTTGAGGCCGTGCTCAGCGCCGCCGAACCGCAGGTGCGCAACCCCATCGCCATGGCCTGGGACGGTCGCGGCCGGCTCTGGGTGGCGGAATGCTACAGCTACGGCGAGCAGGCCTTCGATCCGACCCTGCGCGACCGCATCCTGATCTTCGAGGACCGCGATGGCGACGGCCGTTTCGACACGCGCAAGGTCTTCACCGACGAGCTGCAGCAGCTCACCAGCCTCGAGGTCGGTCACGGCGGTGTCTGGGCGGCCACCCCGCCGCGGATCGTCTTCATCCCCGATGCCGATGGCGATGACCTTCCGGATGCCGCGCCGATCCCGCACCTCGAAGGCTTCAAGGTGCCGCCGGACAGCTATCACAACCTCGTCAACGGCCTGCGCTTCGGTCCCGACGGCTGGCTCTACGGTCGCTGCGGCGCCACCGGCGCGGCTGAGGTCGGCGTGCCCGGCACGCCGGAAGACCAGCGCATCCCCGTGCGCGGCGGCATGTGGCGCTACCACCCGCAGCGCAAGGTCTTCGAAGCGATCACCTCCGGCAACACCAACCCCTGGGGCCACGACTGGAACGAGGTCGGCGAACTCTTTTACGTCAACACCGTCAACGGCCACTTCTGGCACGCCACGCCCGGCGCTCACTTCGTCCGCGCCCACACCCTCGATCCGAACCCGCGCGCCTACAGCCTCATCGACCTGCATGCCGATCACTGGCACTTCGACACCGCGCTCGGCTGGCAGGACACGGCGCGCCGCAAGGACGTCAACCTCTCCGACACCCTCGGCGGCGGCCATGTCCACATTGGCGCGATGTTCTACCTCGGCAACAACTGGCCGCAGGAGTTCCGCGGCGAGTTCTTCACCCTCAACCAGCACGGCCGCCGAGCCAACCGCGAGCACGTCGAACGCCACGGCTCGGGCTACCTCGCCCGCCACCGCCCCGATTTCTTCCGCACCGGCGACCGCTGGTTCCTCGGCCTCGACCTCAGCTACGGCCCCGACGGCGGCGTCTTCGTGCTCGACTGGAGCGACACCGGCGAATGCCATGAGCGCGACGGCGTGCACCGCAGCAGCGGCCGCATCTACAAGATCCAGCACGGTCAACCCAAGCCGGTGACGGTCGATCTGGCGCGCCTGTCGCCCGCCGAACTCGCCGCCCTGCACACCCATGCCAACGAGTGGTTCCCGCGCCGCGCCCGCGTCGAACTTGCCGGTCGCGCCGATGCCGCAGCAGCACGCGCGCCGCTGCGCGAGCTGCTCGCCACCGCCAAGGATCCGGTCGTGCGCCTGCGCGCTTTGTGGAGCCTGCAGGTCATCGGCGGCACCGATGAAGCCCTGCTGCGCGGCCTGCTCGGCGAGGCCAACGAGCACCTGCGCGCCTGGGCCCTGCGCCTGCTCGCCGACAGCTGGTCGCTCGACACGCTGATGAGCGTGCGCCCCGCGAACTTCGGCGCCAGACCGGTCGCCAACGCCCCCACCCCGGAAGCCTGGCTGCCGGAGCTGGCACGTTTGGCGCGCGAGGACGACTCCGCCCTTGTCCGCCTGACGCTCGCCTCCCTGCTCCAGCGCCTGCCCGTGGACCGCCGCGCCGAGGTCGCCGCCGGCCTGGTCGCCCGCGCCGAGGACGCCAACGATCACAACCTGCCGCTGATGATCTGGTACGGCCTGATCCCGGTCGCCGAGAACCATCCCCAGCACCTGGTCAACCTCGCCCGCGCCTGCGCCCTGCCGGTGACCCGCCAGTGCCTGGCCCGCCGCCTGGCCGAGGACATCGAAAGCCGACCGCAACCGCTGGAAACCCTGCTCGCCTTTGCCGCCACGGCCAAGCCCGAGGTGCAGACGGACCTGCTCGCCGGCCTCAGCGCCGCCTTCACCGGCTGGCGCAAGGCGCCGAAACCGGCGGGCTGGGAAGCGCTCGCCGGCAAGCTCGCCGGTCGCCCCGAACTGACCGATACCGTGCGCGAACTGAGCGCGCTGTTTGGCGACGGCCGCGCCCTCGATGAGGTGAAGCGACTCGCCTTCGCCAAGGAAGCCGCCATGACCCAGCGCCAGGCGGCCCTGCGCACGCTGATCGACAGCCGGCCGCACGACCTGCGCGCGATCTGCGAGAAGCTGCTCAACGAACGCTACCTCAACCCGCTCGCCGCCGCCGGGCTCGCCCAGTTCGGCGATGCCGACGCCGCCACGCTGCTGGTCAAGGCCTGGCGCAAGTTCCATCACACCGAACGCAACCAGCTGCTCGAGGTGCTGACCACCCGCCCCGTCTTCGCCCTCGCCCTGCTGGATGCCGTCGCCAACGGCGACATCCCGCGCGGCGCGGTCAGCGCCTACCACGCCCGCCGCATGCGCGAGCTCGGCGATGCCAGCCTCGACCAACGCGTCACCGAGGTCTGGGGCGAAACGCGCGAGAGCGCGGCCGACAAGAAGGCGCGCATGGCCGAACTCGCCGCCGCCCTGACCCCCGAGGTGCTGGCCAAGGCCGACCGCGGCAACGGTCGCCTGCTGTTCAACGCCGCCTGCGCGACCTGCCACCGCCTGCACGGCCACGGCGGCGCGCTCGGTCCCGACCTCACCGGCGCCGGTCGCGACAGCCTGCATTACCTGCTGGAAAACCTGGTCGATCCCGGCGCCCAGGTGGCCGCCGATTTCCGTCTCAACGTCGTGACGATGAAGGACGGCCGCGTGCTCAGCGGCGTGCTCGGCCCGCGCGGGGGTCGCACGCTCAGCCTGCGCACGATGACCGAGACGCTGACGCTGGAAAAGGCCGAGGTCGCCGAAACCCGCGAGCTGCCGGTGTCGATGATGCCCGAGGGTATGCTCAACGCCCTGGCACCGGAACAGGTGCGCGATTTGATCGCCTACCTCATGCACCCAAGCCAGGTGCCGCTGCCCAACGCGGAGTGAGTCCCGAGTCGGCTCACCCTCGGCCCGGATCGCGGCATGACGCGGTCACGGCCGCGGCTTGACCGACGGCAGGAAGGGTGCCCCGAAGGCCTCCTTGAAGTCGTAGCCACCGGCAAAGTCCTCCAGGCTGTCGCCGTCCTTTTTGCCGAAGTAACCGGTGTCGATGAGGTTGTAGACGATGTTGCCGATGTCCTCGCCGCGCTGGATGCCCCAGTCGTTCAGCAGGTGCAGGGCCATGGGGCCGTACTCCTCGAGCGCGTGCAGGCGCACGCCTTCCAGCACCTCCTGACCGGTGACGTGCTGATCCTCCTGGCCCTCGCGGAAGTGCTTGACCGCGACATGCAGGGCCTCGCGCACGAACTCGTAGGCGTGCGGGTCGTAGCGTGAGTCCTTGGCGACCGCCTCCTGGACGGCCTGGAAGAACAAGAGATCGGTCATGAATGGGAAACGGGAAGCGGCGCGGAGACGGACTCCGCGCCGCGGCTTGCCTTGGCGGCGAACGATCAGGACCAGCCGTGGGCGGCGCGGACCTTGAGCATGACATCCAGGATCTTGTTCCAGGTGTCCGGCGTTTCCAGCACGGCGTTCGGGAACATGCAGCCGTCCCAGCAGATGTGCTGGATGCCGCGGGCCGGGGCGTCCTTGAGCCAGTAGCCGGCCGCCTTGACGATGTCGAGCTTGCCGTTCGGATCGTCGGCGCGGCAGTGCTTGCCGGTCTTGTCGTGCGAGCCGGCACCGTGCACGCTGCCGTCGTTCTGGGCGACGTGGAAGTCGATCGTCCACGGGCGCAGGGCGTCGGTCATCTTCGCGTAGGCGGCCCAGAACTCGGCGTCGGAGTAGCCTTCCTGGAGCAGGGCGTGCTCAGGGGCGTTGTAGCCGAGGGTGTACAGGTAGGTGTGGGCAAGGTCGGCCTGGAAGCCGAAGGACTCCGGCATGCCAACGCCTTCGAGCACGTCCAGCATGTCCTTCCAGGAATGCATGCCGGCCCAGCAGATTTCACCCTCGGCGGCGAGGCGCTCACCGTGGTCGGCGGCGATCTTCGCGGCCTTCTGGAAGGTGTCGACGATGCGGGCGGTGTTCGCCTTCGGGTTTTCGCGCCACTTGGCCACGCCGAACTCGGCGCTGTCGACGCGAATGACGCCATACTTGCGCACGCCGTGGGCATTAAAGACCTTGGCGATGCGGCAGGCCATCGTCACGGCATCGAGGAACTTCGCCTGCGCGGCGTCATCGCCCATGGCCGAGTCGCCGACCGTGCCCGGCCAGACCGGGGCCACCAGGGAGCCGACCGAGAAGCCCTTCGAGGCGATGAGGTCGGCAATGCCCTTGAGTTCGTCGTCGCTGGCCTGCGGGTTCGTGTGGGGCAGGAACAGGAAGTAGTCGATGCCCTCGAACTTCTGACCGTTGACCTCCGCGGCGGCGGTGAGGTCGAGCATGCGCTCCAGGCTGATCGGCGGCTCCTGGTCGGGGCCGTCGCCTTTGCCGACGAGACCGGGCCACATGGCGTTGTGAAGTTTGGGAAGGGAATGGCTCATGGTGGGTGGAAGTGGGGATGAATGCCCGAAGGCGGGCAGATGATAACGAAGCCCGCGCCCAAGGCACGCAAAAAAAGCCGCAACGGCGGAAGATCGCCGGGGGACCGGGGTTCGCCGAGCGCACCCTCGGACGGGGCGGCCATAAGGGCGGGTTCATTGTAGACAGTGCATGCACGCTCAGTCATGGCCTGCGAACCGCCCCCAGCACCCGCCTTCGACCATCATGGTCCTTCAGACCGGTTTAGAACCGCTGATGAGACGCTCATAGGACGCTAATGCCAATACCAGTTCACCCATTGCACTCGGTTTGACTGCCACACAAGCCGGGGTCAAGTCACCGCATCGACCCGCAAGCGCCGAATCGCATACAGCGGCGACTCACTCTCCGACACCCGCCTCGCTCCCGAACTCCGTTTCAGCCCAAACTGGCCCCGGTTCGCCGCAAACGCCGCCTCCACAAACTCCCGGCTGCCCAGCACCAGCCCATCGCTGAAATACCTCACCCGCAACCGCACCAACTCCGCCATCGACAGCCTACCCTTCTCCCGGAGAACCGTCCTTGCCTCCTCAGCGGTGACACCGCGTTCCACGACATGCAGGTTCTGGGCGTCCTTGATCTCCACCCCGCTGGAGAACAGCAGGCAGCGGTAGGCTTCCGCCCCGCCTGCGCTCTCCCAGCCATCCACCGGCCGTCCCGTCACCTTCGCCAAGCCTCTCCGCGCCCGCTGGCTGCCGCCCATCGCCTCGCCGTAGCCGCTCCAGCGGTAGTCCTTCGGGTCCTCCACCAAGCCCGCCCGCACCGGGTTCAAATCGATGTAAGCCGCCATCGTCTGCAGCGGCTCCCCCTTCCCCTCCACCAGCACGCTCTTGAACCGGTCCATCCACAGCGTGCCCCGACGCTCCCGCCGCTTGTTGAACCAGCGACTGAACCGCTCCTTCACCTCCTTCACAAACAGCGACAGATCGCAGAACCGCCGCTGGAGCCGCTCCAGCTTCGCCGTCGCCAGCGACTCCAGGCCCTGCTTGCGCAGTTCCGCCAGTTCCTGGCGCAGCAGGCCGATGAACTCCCGGCTGTAGAGCAGCCGCAGGTGCTCAAAGAGTTTCTCCTCGCCTTCGGCCCCCGCGAAGCGTTCCAACCAGATCTCCCGCTTCGGCACCTCGACCAGAGCATGGAAGTGGTTGCCCATGATGCAGTAAGTAACCAGCCGCACCCCGCAGAACTCGCTCATCTTCCAGAGCAGGCGGCGCAGCGCCTCCTTCTCGACGTCATCGAAGAAGACTTCCCCACCGCAGGTGCGCGACATGACATGGTAGGTGTTCGACTCCCAGACCTCTCGTCCCAGCACCCGGCGCCGTCCACCCGACCACGAACGCGCGGCAGGATACGGCCCCGTCTTCGCCTCAATCCCCACCAGCGGATCGACCTCCACAGCCGACTCACCTTCAATGCATTGCCTTGTTTTCATGGCTCATGATCGCATGTAGAATTCCGTTGTCGAGCGCATAGTATGCCTGGCAACTTTTGCGACGCCGCAGATCCGGAGCGCGAGCCTGGCGGAGCCTGCTCGCTCTGAGTCCAGCGCTTGGCCAGCTCCCCGAAGTGGCGAGTTCCCTCCGGCACACTCGCGCTCCTTCAGACCTGGGGCGGGAGATTTCTTGGAACGCCGATGGGCACTTCGGGACTTCATCAAGCCCGGCAGGCCCGATCGTCCGCGATCACCGACGCTCACCCGTGGCGCGACTCCTGCAAAGCGAGCGATAGCGAGTCAGCAGGAGGCGTGATACAGGTGAGTGTTCGGTGGATCGCATTGTTGGGCATTTTTTTCATTACTTCATCAGCCTGTCGTCCAAGTAGCCGAGAAAGGACATCGGCCTTGATTCATACTTCTGCCGCAGCAACTGATGATTGGTCGCAAAATAGCGCTCCGCATCTTCGATAACGGCAGAAATCCTACCCAAAACATTCCCTTCGTGGCCATCGACAACTTCATAATGTGGCTCCGCCAACTGTGAAAGCGTTGCTCCTACCCGTGTCCAGGAGTGAATCGTAGGGAAATCTCGATCGGGAGTTCGGCGTGGTAGATCCAAAAAGCGCAAACCAGCGTTCATATAGAAACGCCAAGGAGATCCTGCACTATTCCAGTCGCTACCCTGAAATTGAAATGCTACCGCATGGTCACCGTGCACTTTCTCGAAGGTGTGTCGCACCTTTCTGTATCCACGCGGTTTAAAGACGACCATGTGCAGTGCAGAGAAGAATGAGGAAACTTCGGGGCGCATCGCAGACATCTTCTTTTGCCCAACAACGTCAAGGTGTGGCAGCGGCTACCGAGAGCGCCACTCCGCAACAGGGTTGAGGGTTGTAGTCAAGAGGGTCATTTAGACTCGGGGCGGGTAGCCTGTTGTCCACCACCGCCTTGTTCGGCCCCTCTTTGAAACCATTGGTGATAATACTCATGGTTTTCAGATCGTATATCGATTCTGTCGGGTACTATCGCCGGATCTATCCTCTGCAACAGAGACTTGATAACTCGACAATAATGGATCGTTCCCATGATATTCACAACTTCTTGCTCACGAGTAGCTACCTGACCTCCGTCAGCGATCCGGAATGTTACGTAGTCCTTGTCATTTAGGTGCCCAATATTTTCCTCCCAGTCTTCATGATTGATCAAGTATTCAATTGGGCTTCCGACAAGCCCATCGTAGGGATCGACATGTTGGTTCGTGCTAAAATAGAAATGAGATTGCCCCCAATACGGATGCACATGGCAAAACATCATCTGCGCTCTGCCGTTCTTTGCGCAGAAATCACGGAGAAAACTCTCGCAGCACATCTCTATCAGGTTTGTTGATGTGGACAGATCAAGCATAAAATATTCCGTGTAATCTCGCCGAACGTGAAGGAGTGTATCCGTGCTGGAGGCGGGGGAAAGGTGTTTGGCGGGGTGAGGGGGTCGCCTCCAGTGCGGATGCACTCCTGTTGAACTGAGCCGCTTCGCGCCTGGCG
>DAIUCN010000063.1:0-24651 GCA_036846165.1 Prosthecobacter sp. | reverse complement strand
CGGCGGTTCGCCGGAGTGCGAACGCGCGGTGTCGGCCTCGCTCGAATGGCTGAAGAGCCAGCAGAACGAGGACGGTTCGTGGGGCCGCAACGGCGGCAAGTCGAACAAGGCGGCGATGACCGGCCTGGCCCTGCTCTGCTACCTCGGCCGCTGCGAAACGCCGGACTCGCCGTTCTATGGCGACAACGTCATGCGCGCCATCATGTACCTCATTGAGCTGTCGAAGAAGAATCCGCACGGCTTCATCACCGACGACTTCAAGGGCAACTCCGGCGCCTACGAACATGGCATCGCCACTTACGCGCTGGGCGAGATGTACACGCTGGCGCGTTTGGGCAGCAAGGAACTACCGGGCATGCGCGAAACCTTCGAGAAGGGCGTGCAACTCATCATCAAGTGCCAGAATGGCTCCGATGCCGGCACCGGCGAGGGTTCCTGGGATTACTACACGAAAAACGTCGCCGAGGGCAACTTCACCTCCAAGCGTCCCGACCTGTCGGTGGCCGGCTGGCAGTTCCAGGCGCTCAAGGCCGCCAAGTACACCGGGTTGAAAATTCAGGGCCTCGACGGTGCCATCTCGAAGTGCGTCGCCTACATTGAGCGCATGCAAACCAAGGATGGCGGCTTCGGCGGCAGCAACCGCGACGCCCACTACAACCAGTGGAGCCTGACCGGTGTCGGCACCCTCGGCCTGCAGACCCTCAGCAAGGGCAAGACCACGGCCATCAAGAAGGGTACCAAGTTCCTGCGCGACTTCCTCACCGCCGAGCCGCTCGACTGGGAGAAGAACTGCAACCTCTACTGCTGGTACTACTACACCCAGACCTTCTTCCAGACCGGCGGCGACGACTGGAAATTCTACAACGAGCAGTTCCTGCCGCAGATCCTCGCCTCCCAGCAGCCCGACGGCAGCTTCAAGCGCGGACGCCCCAACTGGCCGGGCGGTGACGCCGCCGACCCCATCTACCGGCAGACCCTGTGCACCCTCATGCTGGAGGTGTACTACCGCTACCTCAAGGTCGGCGACCGCGAGGAGCAGAGCTTCTTCGACCGCTGAGCTGGGGAACTGACGATCCTCCACCGGGGCGCGTGCAGGGCACAGCCTGCTTGCTCAGGACCCAGTGCTCGCACGCTCGTGGATGCGGATCTCAAAGGCCTGCGCATGCAAGGCATCGGCGGCATGGCGGCGACGCACCCGCACCGGCCAATCCGCTTCCTCAAAGGCCGGGAAAGCCAGGCCACCGCCGAGCCTCTGATCGACGCGGGTGAGGATGAGCCGGTCAGCGACCGGCAGGGCCGCCGCGTACACTTGGGCGCCGCCGCAGACGAGCAGTTCCTCCTGCCCGGCGGACGCGGCGAGGGCCAAGGCCGCCGCCACACTGGTCACGCGCTGGCCAACCGCCGGCACGAAGGCCGGATCGCGCGAGAGCACCAGCGGATGATGATCGCTGAACCAGCCGATCATCTCTTCATAGGTCGTGCGGCCGAGCAGCAGCCACTTGCCGGCGGCGCAGGCGCGGAAATGTTCGCGATCCGCCGGCAGATCCCAGGGCACCCCGCGGCCGCGCGAGAGGTAGCCATCGCTGGAGACGGCGGCGATGAGGCTGAGAACGGGCGGCATGGCCTCAGTAAAGTGCCGACTCGCCCTCGTGAAGCAGGCGCACCCGGTCGAGCAGGCCGCGCTGGCGACGGGCGTGATCGAGCCACTGGCCGGGCTCGTGAATGGGTTCGCCGCCGAGCGGAAAGGTCTCATGGTGCATCGGCACCATGTGGCGGGCACCGAGCATCTCGA
The DNA here is from genome assembly GCA_036846165.1 of Prosthecobacter sp. Taxonomy (GTDB): domain Bacteria; phylum Verrucomicrobiota; class Verrucomicrobiia; order Verrucomicrobiales; family Verrucomicrobiaceae; genus Prosthecobacter. Next base: position 22,859 of record DAIUCN010000063.1, on the reverse strand, counting down.
AGGCGTCGAGCGCCTCAGCCGGATTCATGTGCACGGGCCGGCCGCTGGGCGCGAGGTAGGCGCCGATCGGCATGAGCGCCAGATCGATGTCGGCACGCTGGCCGATCTCGGCAAAGCCGTCGAACAGGCTGCTGTCGCCGCAGTGAAACAGGCTGCGTTCCTTCGACCGGATCAGGTAGCCGCCGAACCCGCGGTGGGTGTCGTGGATCATGCGCGCGCCCCAGTGGCGGGCGGGCGTCAGGGTGATCTGCAGGTCGCGAAACTTGAAGTTCTGCCAGGTGTCGAGTTCGACGATGCGGCCGAAGCCGCAGCGTTTGACGACATCGCCGACGCCATGCGGCACGATCACCGGCTGGCCGCGCGCCACCCGCCGCAGGCTGGGCAGGTGCAGGTGGTCGTAGTGGGCGTGGGTGACCAGCACGAGATCGATGGGCGGCAGGTCGCCGGCCCACAGGCTGGGGTGGCGCAGGCGCTTGATCGGGCCGTGCCAGAGCGCCCAGTTCGGATCGATGAGCAGGTTGACGCCGGCAATGCGGGCGAAGAAGCCGGCGTGGCCGAGCCAGGTAACGCCGATCTCGTCGGCCCCGGCCAGCGGCACCCCGTCGATGACGCGGCCGGGTTGGCGCGGGGCGAGCAGCGACGGGATCAGCACTTCGCCGAGGAACTGCAGGTTGCGCTTGCGCCAGCCTTCCGTGGGCAGCAGGCCGACGCGGTTGACATCGCCGTTGCCAAACCGGCGTTTGCCGGAACCGGAGGCTCCGCCGGGGGCCGGCGTGGGGTCGGGTGGCATGCGGGTGGACGCTCGATCGTTCAAGGAAATTAAAGGCTGTCGGGGGGAACTGACAAGCAGGAAGTCCCGCTTTTCAAAGGCCCCGGCAGGAGCGACTGATCGAGCATGGAGGATGGCACTCTGGAATGGACCAAATCCCGCCTGCGGCGTTCAATCCGCGAGCGTCTGCGGGCCGTGCCCGACGCCGAACTGGCGACGGCGACCACCGGCGTGCTGAGCCGGTTGCAGGCGGCGGAACACCTTTGGCAGCGCCCCGGAACCGTGGCGTTGTTTGGAGGCCTGCGCGGCGAGCCCGACCTGGTTCAGGGCCTGCTGCCCTGGCTGCGGGCCCGCGGCTGGCGCACCGTGCTGCTGGCGGTCGCCGGCGAGCAACTGCACCCCGCCGAGGTGCGCGGCGAACCGGACTGCCGGCGCGGCGTCCACGGCGTTTGGGAACCGCAGCCCGGCTGCCCGCTGCTGCCCGCCAGTGAACTCGATCTCATCCTCGTGCCCGGGCTCGCCTTCGGCTCGGGCGACGGCTCACGCCTCGGCCGTGGCGGCGGTTATTACGATCGCTTCCTCGCCACACCCGGCCTGCGCGCCCGCCGGATCGGCGTTGCCTGCGAATGGCAGGTCAGCGACCGGGTGCCGTGTGAGAGCCATGACATCCGCGTTCAGGAACTCATCACGGAAGTCCACCACCGCGTCGTGGAGCCGGGCTGATCCCAAGTCGCGCAACCGAGCCGGGCGGTCCGTTTCGCCAGCCCAAAGGCAGGAATAACAAATTTTTTCTTGCAGTTGGCGCGCGGATCATGGCAGAATTTTTCCGTGATGGTGGCCGGGTTCTGCCGAGCTAGCCATCCGTCACTGTGAGGGCATCGGTTCGCCTGGCAGCCATTTCCTGCCGCTGGACGGATGATTGTCACCGCCTTGGAACCGCATCCCTGCCGTGTCATCCAGTAACCCGCCCTGCCATGAGCACCCCGGTCACCTCCACTGCGCAGCCAACGCCTGGCGCCCCCTCCTCCGGCCCCTGTCAAACCAGCGGCTGGCACATCCGCTGCGGCATCGCCGCCATGCTCGCCTGGCTGCTGCTGTTTGGAGCGGGCGTGCTGATCGACTCGCTGCCCTATCGCCAGGCGCTCGGCTGGGGGCAACCCGCCAAAACCGAACTGCAAACGCTGGCCGAGCGGATCGAAGCGCTTGAAAAAGGACCTGCCAAACCGGCCCGCTCACCGGTCGCCGCTTCGCCCGCCCCGACCGATTCGGCCGCCGACCCAGGCCGTCCCCAACCTGCCGCCTCCTGGCAGACCTTCCTCATCGGTCTCGTCACCTACCTACCCATCAACGTCGGTCTGCTCTCGATCGTCGCCGCCTTCCTCGGCGGCTGTTCGGTGAGCCCCGAACTGATCCAGGACATCAAGAATCAGATGGAAACCAGTGACAAGGATTCCGAGGAGCACTACGACCTCAAACGCCGCCTTCACTACCTGACCGAGCACCCGGCCTACTCGGCCTTCCGCGGTCTCGTCGTCTATCTGCTGGTCACCTCCGGCCTGCTTGTGTTTGCCGGCGCGGAAACGCTGACCACAACGCCGGATCAGATCGACTCCCTGGGTCGCTACATCCGCTACGCCGGCATCTTCTCCTTCATCGGCTACCTTGCCGGCCACGATCCGACCGTGTTCTCCGGCCTGCTCCGCCTCGGCAGCAGCCACATGCAGTTTTCCAAAACGGCAGGCCGACGCAATGGTGCCGGCGGCGGTCAGGAAACCGATAAAAAGAAGTCCTGACCCGCCACGAGTCCTCCCTGCCGCCGCATGCGTCTTCGGCGTTGTTTGTTCGGTCGATTCTGGCGAATGCGGGGCCATGCCAGTCCAAGGCTTCGCCCCCTGCCATAGCCGCAATGGGACCCCGCGGCTCAGCCCAGGCCCGGCACCTGCCAGCCCTCACGGTAGTTGCGCTTGACCAGGGCGTTGGCACCGGCGTGGCCGGGGAAGGCGCAGGCGGCGCGATCCCATTCCAGCCACTGGCCGGGGAATCGATCCGTGAAGGCCCCCACGAGAACCGCCTCGGTCAGCGGACCGCCATGGCTGAAATCGGCACAGCTCCTGCGACCCTGCAGGATGGCGTCGACCCAGTCGAAGTAGTGATCCTGGCCGGGAATGCCGCGCGGGTACTTCTCCGAGGGGAACATTTCCTCCGGCACGACAAACGGACGCACGCCGTAGGGCTTGAACAGTCCGCCCTCGGTGCCAACCCAGTAGGCACCGGAGCGCGGGAATTCTTTCAGCACCGACGGCATGCGAATCTTGCTGCGGTCGGGTTCGACACCGCCGTCATACCAGGTCAGGCGCAGGGTTTCGCCGGCCGTGTGGGGGCCGCCGGGGAAATCGATTTCGACGATGCGCTTCTCGCCCCACAGCGGCCCGCTGCTGCCGCCATGGGTGAGCCGGGCACGGATGGGTGCGCCGAGCTGCAGGGCGTCGAAGCTGGCATCGAGGTGATGGCAGCCCATGTCGCCCATTTCACCACAGCCGAAGTCGAACCAGGCGCGCCAGTTTTTCGGATGGTAGGTGTTCTCCAGATACGGCACCGGCTCGCGCACGCCGCACCACAGGTCCCAGTCGAGACCGGCCGGCACGGGATCACCCTGCGGCCGCAGGGTGGTGTTCTTCGGCCACCAGCTCAGCGGCTTGTTCTCCCACATGACGATCTCCTTGACCTTGCCGATCGCACCCGACTGCAGCAGCTGCACGGTCATGCGCGCCTCAATGCTCGAGCGGCCTTGGTTGCCAAGCTGGGTGACCACGCCAGCCTTGGCAGCCTCGGCGGTGATGACCCGGCATTCGTGCAGGGTGGTCGCCATGGGCTTCTGCAGATAGACATGCTTGCCGGCGCGCATTGCCAGAACCGCCGGTGCGGCATGCATGTGGTCGGGTGTGCCGATCGTCACCGCATCAAAGCGGCCCGCGGCGGAAGCCAGCAGCTCACGCCAGTCAACATGCTTCGACGCCTCGGGGAAGTCTTTGGCCGCCTTCGCCAGGTAGCCGGCGTCGACATCGCAGAGGGCGGTGACCTTCACCTTGTCGTGCCGGGCGACGCTGCGCATCGTGTTGCCGCCCATGCCGCCGACACCGATGCAGGCGACCTGGAGCATGGAGTTCGGGGACGCCGAGCGCAGGATGGCGGGGAACCCCAGGGTGGTGGCGGCGGACTGGCGGAGGAAACGGCGACGGTTCATGGCAAGGGAACGTGTGTGACGTGGCCGCCTTTCGAGTCGCCCATGTCATGCAAACGCCGCCAGAACGGCCTGGCGAATGCGTACCCATGCGCATGCAGCGACTGCAGGTGCGTCCGCGCTTCACCCAGACTCTCGAGGGCGACCCCGAGGCCGTGCGTGCGCGCCTGGCTGGCGCGCTTGATCCGGCGCGCTGCGAATGGAAGAGTTTTCCCGGCTACCTCAGCCTCTTTGTGCCCGAGACCGAACGGCATTTTGGCTCGCCCCGACTCACCCTCAGCCTGGAGTCCGACGGCGAAGGCCACACCCGGGTCGAGGGCGTTTATGGACCGAACGCCAATCTCTGGTCGGCCTTCCTCTACGCCTGGCTGCTGGTCGGCACTGCCGGCCTGTTCTCCGGCATCCTCGGCGCCTGCCAGGCACGACTGGGCATGCGGCCCTGGGGGCTGTGGATCTTTGCGGGGATGGCTGCCACTGGAGTCGGGCTCTACCTGCTCGCCCAGTTCGGGCGCCGGCTCGGTGAAGCCCAGACCCTGCAGCTGCATCACCTCTACGAAGCCGCCGCCGGCGAGCCGGTGTCGCTGGAGTGAGCCTGCGCTTGACCGGCGGCACATCCGGCAGTGTGCTGCTGGAGGATGCGCTACGCCTTCTTCGACCTCGATCACACCCTGCTGCCGTTCGACACGCAGACCCTGTTCTGCAACTACGTGCTGCATCGCCACCCCTGGCGCGTCGGTTTGCACCTGCTGTTCCTGCCCTTCGCCCTCGGCCGGGCCGTCGGCCTGGTCAGCACCGCCACCGCCAAGCGCGCCTTCCTTTCCTACCTGTGGGGCATGCCGAAGAGCCGGCTGCAGGCGCTGGCGCGCGATTTCGCCCGCGACTGCGTCGATTCCTGGATCTACCCCGAGCTGCGCGCCGAGATCCTCCGCCACAAGCATCAGGGACGCCGCCTCGTGCTCAACACCGCCAGCCCCGACTTCTACGCCCATGAGATCGCCGCCGTGCTGGAGTTCGATCACTGCATCAGCACCCGCTTCCGCCTGGGCGGCACCGTGGCGCTGCGTCCGGCGCTGGAGGGACCGAACAACAAGCGTGACGCCAAAATCGTCGCCATGCGCGAGGCCCTGCCCGGGGTGAAGGCGCTGAGCGACGAGCAGCGCTTCCACTGCTGGGCCTACAGCGACAGCCCGGCCGACATCCCCCTGTTGGAATTCGCCGGCAACCGCGTGCTCGTGCATCCGGGCGGTCGCCTGCGAAGGCATTTCCCGCAGCACGACGTCACCGTGCTCACCCCGCGCCGGCCCTACTGGGGCAAGCTCGGCGGCCTGCTCGCCGCCCTGCGCCAAATCGTCGGCCTGCACCGCGAGCGCGGCCGCCGCTGACATCCGCTTGCCCCCGGCCCCTCGTGGCGATAGATTAATGAATTGCCCATCAGCACCCGTAGCTCAGTGGATAGAGCAGCGGATTTCTAATCCGTAGGTCGAAGGTTCGATCCCTTCCGGGTGCGCTTGCAAGATCCATGACTTGCGAAGACTGGCCTTGAACCGTGGTCCAACTGCCCTGAGGCTTTACACGGAGGACACGGAGTAGCATGCCCCTTCCGATGCCTTGGAACTCCGCGTCCTCCGTGAGAGACCGGTTCCAAAGTTCATGGCAGCACCCAGCGCCGGAAGGGTGATCCAGGGACTTGGGCCGCAAAAGAACGCAGAGAACACAAAAGAACCCCGCTGCTGCATCTTTGCGCTCTTGAGCGGCCAAGAAACAGACGACCTCTTGCCTTCGTGAAATTCGTGCCCTTCGTGGTTCCAACCTCGGTCTTGAACCGCTAGGGCAAGTGAGCTGGCCATCAACAATTGGACTTTCAAAAAGTCCAACCCATGTCATAATTGGACTTCATGGAAGTCCAATTGGAGTCAATCCTTCGGGAAAAGCTAATCGCGGCGGTGGAAACCCCACCGCCGGCGCTGACGCGTCGCGACGCCTGCCTGCCAGGCTTGCCGGGCAAGGCCATCGCAGTCATCGGCATGCGCCGGGCCGGCAAAACCAGCTTCCTCCACCAGTGCCGGGCCGACCTGCTCGCCGCGGGCCGCTCGCCCAACCGGCTCATCTACTTCAACTTTGAAGACGAGCGCCTGGCCGGCCTCGACGTTGCCGACCTGCATCGCATCCCCGACCTCCACCTGCGCCTGTTCCCCGAGCCGGCGCGGGAACCGGTGACGTTTTTCTTCGACGAGATCCAGTTGGTCCCAGGCTGGGAACGGTTTGTCCGCCGCCTGCTCGACACCCCGGGCCACGAAATTTTCCTGTCCGGGTCATCGGCCAAACTGCTCAGCCGCGAAATCGCCACCTCGATGCGAGGGCGCGCCTGGGAGGTGCCGATCCATCCCTTCAGCTTTGCTGAGTTCCTCCGGCATCAGGCCCTGCCGGTGCCCACCGATTCCACCCGCCTCAACCGGCAGCAGACCGCCCGCCTGGACCATCACTTCGGTCCTTACCTGCAGGCCGGCGGTTTCCCGGAGGCGCAGGGCTTGCCTCCCCTTCAGCGCCGCCAGCTCCTGCAGGGTTACGTCGATGTGCTGCTGCTGCGCGACGTCATCGAGCGCCACGGCATTGCCAATGCCACCGCCCTGCGCTGGCTGGTCCGTCGCCTGCTGAGCGCGCCGGCCGGCCTGTTTTCGGTGACCAAGTTCGCCGCCGATCTGAAATCTCAGGGCATCCCCGCCAGCCGCGAGCATTTGTACGACTTCCTCGACCACCTGCAGGACGCCTTCCTGCTGCAGACGGTGCCGGTGGCCACCGACTCGGAGAAGCGCCGGCAGGTCAACCCCCGCAAGGTGTACCCTGCCGACCCGGCCCTGATCGCCGTGTTCGACCGCAGCGGCAAACCGAACACCGGGCACGCCTTGGAAACCGCCGTGTTTGTCGAGCTGCAGCGCCGCCAGGCGGAGGTCGCTTACGTCAAGACGCCGGAGGGTTTTGAGGTCGACTTCCTGGCCCGCCACGCCGACGGCAGCGAGGAACTGCTGCAGGTGTGCGTGTCCGTGGACGATGCCGACACCCTCGCCCGCGAGGTGCGCGCCCTGCAGGCGGCCGCCGCGGCTTTCCCCCGGGCGCGACAGTGCCTGCTCACCCTGGAGTCGCGTCTGCCGCCTCCCGCCCTGCCACCGGGCATCGAGATCCTGTCGGCCTGGCAGTGGCTGCTGGGGCGGTGATGGAAATGGGATTGGAAAGCCGCCGCACCACCTCCATGATGGCGGAGGAGATTTTTTCACCCTCGTCCGCCAGCCCTCGCTCCTGCTGTCATGCCCTCGCCTGGATCCTCGATGAAGGCCGTCACCCAGGCCCTGAGCTGGCGACGCTTTCAGGCCGGGCTGGCGGTCGCGCTGGCGCTGCTCGGCACCACGGCGGGCGCGCAGACCGCCGCACCGCCCATGATCGAATCCGCGGCGGAGGTGCGTCAACTGCCGCCGATGGAAGCCTTGGGCAAGACGCCGCGCCGCGTGCGGCTGAGTGGCGTGGTGCTCGCGGTGAATGCCAGCCGAAGCACGCTTTACCTGCACGATGGAACCGGTGGCATTGGCGTGCTGCTCAAATCGCCGACCGACTGTCCCGCGCCCGGTGAGGTCGTGGTGATTGAAGGCCGGGCCGTGCTCCATCGCATCGCCGGCTTCAGCCACACGCGGGTGCAGGCGGAGACGATCACCGTCGAAGGCCAAGGCCCCCTTCCCGAGCCGACCAGGATCGACATCCCCACGCTCAACAGCTTTGCCAACCACGATCAGTGGATCCGCGTGGAAGGGCATGTGATGGCGTGGCGACACGCCGGCTCCACGCTCTCGATCAAGCTCGTGGACGACCGGGACATGAGCACCGCCCAGGTACATCTGGAGGACGCGGCGCAGATCCCGCCTCATCTCATTGGCGCGCGCGTCCGTCTCACCGGGGTCAACACCGGCGATCACACCGCCTTGAATGCGCTGGCCGTTCCGGATCTTGCGCATGTCGAAGTGCTCACACCGGGCCATGCCGGTGTGTTTGACGCGCCGCGGGTCTCCTTCAAGGACGTCACCAGCCGCAGGCTGGAGGCCGGCAGGCGCTTCCGTGTTCAGGGCGAGGTCGCCGCCCTCAGCGGCCGGTCGCATCTCTATCTCACGGGCAGCGATGGCGCGCTGACCTGCCAACTGGACCAGCGTGTCAGCGATGCGCGTCCCGGTTTGCTCCATGGCGATGCCGGGCTGCTGCCTGAGCTCGCGCCGGGCGATCAGGTGGAGGTCGTGGGATCCGCCATCGGCACGGAGGCCGGCCTGCGCTGGAGCCAGGTGCGGGTGACGGGCAAGGGCACGGTGCCCAGGCCCGAGGCGACGAACATCCGCACCCTGCAAAGCTTCGCGGATGTGAATCACTGGGTCACGCTGGAGGGTGTCGTGCACGCCTGGGCCTCGAGCAAAACGCAGACGCTGCTCGCCTGCAGTGATGCCACGGGATCCGTCAGCGTGCTTGTGCGCGAGTGCCCGCCGGAGGCGCTGCCCAAGGATCTGTTTGGCGCGCGCGTTCGTCTCACCGGCATGAGCCAGCTGCCTGGACGTGGCTCGGGCGTCGCGCCGCTGGAGGTGCCTGGCCTGGCCTTTGTCGTGATCCTTCAGCCCGGCTCCACCGATCTCTTCGAAGCCCCGGACATCTCCCTGGCAAGCCTCCGGGATCCGCGCGTGCCCCTCGTCGAGCGGGTGCGCACCCGGGGCGTCATCACCGGGCTGAACGGTCGGTCGGTCTATCTCCGCGACGCGGATTCAGCCGCCGCGTGCGTGCTCTTGCCGCCGCCCTGGCCGCGACTCGAGGGCAACCCCGAGGACATGACCTTTGCCGATGCCGGCCCGCCGCCACTCAAGGCCGGTGATGAAGTGGAGGTCGTCGGCACGCCCTTGTGCCACGCAGGCGATGAGGAGGCAGCACTTCACGATCTGCTCCATGCCTCGGTGCGTGTGGTCGGTCAGCACAGGCCGCCCGAGCCCACGGACGCCGCCCTGCCCGACCTCGTGCGCGGTTTGCATGACGCCGATCGGGTGCGCACGCGCGGCCGGCTGATCCGCCTTCAGCCAACGCCGCTGGCCAGCGGTGAATGGCAGTTCGAGCTCCTGCTTGAGGCCAACGGGGCGCAATTGCCCGTGATCTGCCTGACCCGCAAGGCATCGGCCTTGGCAACGTTCAAGGTGGACGATGAAGTGGTCGTACAGGGCCTGGTGAACCGCGCGACCGGGAGCGAACCGCGCCACCTCTGGCTGCCGGCGGCGGAAGACGCGAGATCGATGGGTCTCGCGCCGGCCGTGCGGACCCGACAACTTCTCGTGCTGGGCGGTGGCGCCGCGCTTGCGCTCGGCGTGCTGGGCGCCTGGGTTTTGCTGCTGCTGCGCAATCAGCGGCTGCAGCGTGCCGCCGCACGCGAACTCAAGGCCGCCGCCGAAGCCGCTCACGCCAGCGAGCAGCGCTGGCAACTGCTCTTTGAACAGAGCCCTCTGAGCGTGCAGATCTTTGCCCCTGACGGCCGCACCAAGCGCTTCAACAACGCCTGGCGCCGGCTGTTCCGCCTGAGTGATGCCGAAGGTCTCGCCTTCAACGTGCTGGAGGCGCCGGATCTGGTCGCCTCGGGGGCCGTCGAACACATCCGCAAGGCCTTCGCCGGCGAGGTGGTCGAGGTGCCGCCGGTGCCGTTCTCGATCCCGGGCAACCCACCGGAAGTGCGCTGGATCGGCGGCCTGCTCTATCCCCTGAAGAATGAGGCCGGCGAGATTTTGGAGGTCGTCGTCATCCACCACGACATCACCGAGACCCGGCGCGCGGAGGAGGCCATGCGTGCCCTGAACCAGACCCTTGAACAGCGCGTGACGGACCGCACAAGGGAATTGCACGCAGCCCAGGCCGACCTGGCCCGCGCGCTGGCGCAGGAGCGCGAATTGGGCGAACTGAAGTCGCGCTTTGTCAACATGGTCAGCCACGAGTTTCGCACGCCGCTCGGCATCATCATGAGCGCCATCGAACTCATGCGTCATTACGGCGATCGCCTGCCCGGCGAGCAGCGTGAGGAACTGCAGCACGACATTTTCGATGCCACCCGCCACATGGCCGGCCTCATGGAACAGGTGCTGGTTCTGGGCCGCGTCGAGGCCGGCAAACTCGGCTGCAAGGCCATCCGTTGCGATCTTCAGGCACTGGCCTGCAAACTCATCGACGAGTGCCAATCGGCCAGCGGTCACAAGTGCCCAATCGAGTGGCAGCCGCAGGGCGACCTGAGCGGCGCCCGGGCCGATGCCGCCCTGCTGCGGCACATCTTCGGCAACCTGCTGGGCAATGCGGTGAAGTACTCGCCCGCCGGTCGTGCCGTGCAGTTCCGCGCGCGGCGCGAGGAGGCGGAGGTGGTCTTCGAGGTGGCCGACTCCGGCATCGGCATTCCCGCGGCGGATCGCGAGCACCTGTTCGAAGCCTTCCACCGCTGCAGCAATGTCGGCGACATCCCCGGCAGCGGCCTGGGCCTGGTCATCGTCAAGCGTTGCGTGGATCTGCATGGAGGCACCCTCGAGCTCGATTCCGAGCCGGGCCGCGGCACCACCTTCACCGTCCGGCTACCGCTGTTTGCAGACGGCGACACCTGAGGGCGGAGCCTTCAGGCCGGCTGCGGCTCACCGCTCTGCAGCAGGGCGGCACCGGCCTTCATGTGGGTTTCCACCTCGCCATAGAGTGCTGCCCAGGCCTCGCGCACCTCGGCGGTGAACTGCCCGGCAAGGGTCTCGGCCAGCATGTCCAGCAGGGCCTGGCCGACCATGGCATAGTGGGCGTCCTTGACGCCGTAGCCGGCATGGCGGGCACCCATCGCCTTCAGCTCCAATTCCAGTCCGTGCGGACGCTCCAGCAGGGCGATCAGCACGCCGAGCATGTCCAGCAGCTTGCGCGACTGCTCTTCGATCTCCGTCTTGAACAGCGGCCGCAACTGCGGCGCGATCTCGAAGAGGCGTCGATAGAACGCCAGGGCCGCCACATGGCCATGGCGGGCCAGTTCGGCGAAGGACTTGCGAACGAGATGGACTTGGCGCGGTGTCATTTTCTGCATTAAACCATGGCGGGCCGGTAAAGCCATCCGACTTTGGTCGGATGGCCCGCCCCCCGGGAATCCCGACCGCCACCGTCATGCCGAAGAAAATCCTCGTCATCGAAGATCAGGCGCCGATGCGCCGGAACGTCGCCCTCATGCTCCAGCTCGAAGGCTACGAGGTTTGCACCGCGGAGAATGGTCGCACCGGCCTGGAGATGGCGCGCCGCGAGCGACCCGACCTCATCCTCTGCGATGTCATGATGCCCGAACTCGACGGCTATGGCGTCGTGCAGACGCTGCGCGAGGATGCCAGCTTCGCCGCCACCCCGTTTCTTTTTCTCACCGCCAAGAGCGACCCCGCGGATCTGCGCATCGGCATGAATTTCGGCGCCGACGATTACCTGACCAAGCCGGTGGTCCGGGATGACCTGCTGGCAGCGGTGCAAACCCGCCTGGAGCGGGCCGAGGCCCTGCAGAAGCGCCTGTCCGGAAGCGGTGGGTTCAATCCGGACTTCGGTCGCCCCGACCTGCTGCAACGCGCCTGGGGCCTGACCCCGCGCGAGGCTGAGGTGCTGGTTTGGGTGGCGCAGGGCAAGAGCAACGCCGAGGTGGCGGCGATTTTGGAGATGAGCGAGAAGACCGCCAAGCAGCATCTCGGCACCTGCTTCCAGAAGATGGGCGTCGAGGGTCGCAACGCGGCCACCGTCATGGCGCTGGAGGTGCTGAGCGCCGCCTGAGCCGCCTCCGACTTTGGTCGGAGAAAAAAACCGCGCCAGCTCCGCCCAAGGTCCGATACCCGGTTTCCCGCGCTGGCCGCAGGATGGGAGGTCCCTGCGACCCTCCCATCCCATGAAATCCACCGCCCTCCTCCGCCTCGCCGCCCTGCTCGGCCTCGCCCTCCCCGTTGGTGTCCATGCCGGCGCCGACACCTTTGCCGATGCCACAGAGATCACCGGCACCTACATCCAGGCCAATGCCATCTCGCTGCTGAGTTACACCGCCGAGGCCGGAGAGCCCGGACATCGTCCGAATGGCAACAATGGCAGCCAAAAAAGCGCCTGGTGGAAATGGACCGCTCCAGCCAGCGGGTTTTGCACCGTGGATACGATGACCTGGAGTGACACGGATTACATTCACGACACCCTGCTGGCGGTTTACACCGGTTCCGCGGTCAACGACCTGACGCGGGTCACCCGCAATGACGACACTTACGCGCACCTGCTTTACATTGCCGGCAACACTTCTTCGGTCACCTTCTACGCCGAGGAGGGAACTACTTATCGGATCGCCGTGGACGGCTACAGTGGCAGCTCGATCACTGCAAGCGTCCACCGAACCCGGCTCCGGCTGCGCTTGCTGCGTTCAGTGCCGGAGGCTTACTACGGTGCCATCGGCTCCTTCAGCGAGGCCCTCGGACAAGGCTCCGTGCAGTTCAACAAAACCGCCGGCCATGCTTTCAGCGGCAAGCTGGTGATCGCCGGCAAGGCCATGCCTTTCAAGGGGGTTTTCAGTCAGGATGGACTGGCCACCCTCGCCTTTGAACGAAAGGCCGCTCCCGGCAGCGCGCCCCTGCCGCCGCTGACGTTGCAACTGGATGGTGCAGCCGGCGGTTGGTTGAACCTCGTCACGGCCGAGGACTGGTACGGCAGTCGCCTTTACAATCCAAAAAAATTCAGCCCCATGCAGCCAAACACCATGCAGGGGCGCCACAGCGCGGTCATCAGCCGGGCTGCCAGCCAGTGGACGGGCGGCGCACTGACCTTCACGACCACGGCAAAGGGCACGGTGGTCGCCGCCGCGGTGCTGCCGGACGGCACAAAGCTGACGGTGGGATCCTGGCTCTGTGAAAAAGACGCCAGCACTTGCACCGTGCCTCTCTTCAGTTCTTTGTACAAGCACAAGGGCTTTTTCATGTGCAACCTGCTCATCACGGAAAACGGCCAGGTGGATGCCGTCAGCGCCGACGAATCTGTAACCTCCCGCTATCTCCGCCCGGAAAATCCCGGCGCCCTCTTCATGCCGGCTGGCCTGAGTTGGTCCGGCAGCCTGACCATCACCGGCGCCACCTACACGCCGCCGGCGGCCAACACGCGCGCCCTTGGCTTCCTCAACGGCACGGATGGCGCAGGCAAACTCAGCCTGCCCCTGGTCAATGGCGAACTCGATCCAGCCATCCTGGAAAACCTCACCTTTGGCACCGCCAACAGTTTTGCCTTCTCCTCCAACACCCGCAAACCCGTGCTCAAGCTCAACAAGGCCACCGGGCTGGTCACCGGCAGCGTGATCGACAACGGCGGCCTCAAGCGCAACCTCACCGGCATCCTCTTCCTCGACGGCATGACGCCCAAGCTGCACGGCCACGCCAGCGGCACGACGAAAAACGTGTTCTTTGAGGTGATTCCCTGAATCCACCCTGTCCGCGACCATCCATTACCGGCCGGCATCGCCCCGCGCTGCCGGCCTTTTGGCGCCCGGACCGGCCATGCTGACAGGCCGGGCGACCGGAAATCCACCAAAGCCAAAGCGGCATCCTCCATTCAGATGCGGGCGGGAATCGCGTATTCTTTCTGGTTCGACCCACCCGCCATGTTCACCTGCACCGACCACGCCTCCGCCACGACCTGTGACGGCGTCACCCGCCGCGACTTCCTGTCGGCCGGCGCGCTCAGCGCCATCGGCCTGACCCTGCCCGGCTTCGCCAAGCTCAAGGCCGCGGGCCGGGTCGATCCCAAAAAGGATGGCAAGTCCTGCATCATGATCTTCAACCTGGGCGCGCCCAGCCAGCAGGATCTGTGGGACATGAAGCCGGACGCGCCGAGCGAGATCCGCGGGCCGTTCAAGCCGATCCGCACGAAGAGCGACGCCTTCGAGATCTCCGAGATCCTGCCGCTGCACGCCAAGATCGCCGACAAGTTTTCGCTCGTGCGCTCCTGCTACCACACCGCGGCGGCGGTGCATGACACCGGCCACCAGATGATGCAGACGGGTCGCCTATTCAGCGGCGGCATCATCACCCCGCATGTCGGCAGCGCCCTGGAATTCCTCAAGGGCCGGCGCGGCGACCTGCCCGCCCATGTCATCCTGCCCGAGAGCATGGGCCCGACCGGCGGCAACATGCCGCACGGCCAGGACGCCGGCTTCCTCGGCAAGGCCTGGGATCCCTTCGTGCTCAATGCCGATCCGTCAGTGAAGGATTTCAAGGTGCCCGACCTGCTGCCGCCCAAGGAGATCGGCGAGGTGCGCCTGGAGCGCCGCCGGCTCATGCGCGAACTGGTCGACAGCAGTGTGCGCAACTTCGAGTACAGCGAGCAGGCCAAGCTCATGGACGCGAATTTCGAGTCGGCCTACCGGATCATGACCAGCACCCAGGCGCGCGAGGCCTTCGACCTGTCGAAGGAGCCGCAGAAGGTGCGCGAGCGCTATGGCCTGAACCGCTTCGGCCAGAGCTGCCTGCTGGCGCGACGCCTCGTTGAGCGCGGCGTGCGCTTCGTCACGGTGAACACCTTCATCACCGTCTTCGGCGAGATCACCTGGGACATCCACGGCAGCAAACCCTTCACCAGCATCGAGGGCATGCGCGACATCGTCGCCCCGATGTACGACCAAGGCTACACCGCCCTCATCGAAGACCTGTTCCAGCGCGGCCTGCTCGACGACACGTTGGTCACCTGCCTGGCCGAGTTCGGTCGCACGCCCAAGATCAATCCGGCCGGCGGCCGCGACCACTGGCCGAACTGCTGGACCGTCAATTTCGCCGGCGGCGGCGTCAAGGGCGGCGAAGTCATCGGCAAGTCCGACGACATCGGCGGCTATCCCACCGAGCGACCGGTCGCCCCGAACGAGATCGTCGGCACCATCTACCAGGCCCTTGGCGTCGACCTGCACACCGAACTGCCCGGCCCGCAGGGTCGCCCCTTCCCGGTCGTCGACTTCGGCACGCAGGGCATCCAGGAGCTGTTTGCGTGAAGAGGGATTCCTAACCGCTCATGAGACGCTGACATGACGCTAATAGCCCTGATCCCAATCCACCTGGATTTATTAGCGTCTGATTAGCGTCCTATCAGCGGTTCACAACTCTCCACGACTGAACCATGCGAAGCTTCTCCGTCATCCTTTTCATCCTCCTTCTCTGCGCTGCAGGCCTGGTCTTGCCGGCTTCCGCCGAGGCCCCGTCCTTCCGCAACACGATCCAGCCGATCCTGACGCGCTACGGCTGCGCCATGGGCGCCTGCCACGGGGCGGCGGCGGGCCAGGGCGGCTTCCGGCTGTCGCTGCGCGGCTTTGATGACGAGGGCGACTGGCTTTCCATCACCCGCAGTGCCAATGGCCGGCGGATCATGCTCGAGGATCCGGCACGCAGCCTGTTTCTGCTGAAGGCCGTCAAGGCGGTGCCGCACAAGGGCGACAAACGCTTCGAGGTGGATTCGCCGGAGTACCGGGCCATCGTCGACTGGATCGCCGCGGGCGCACCCGGTCCGCAGGCGGACGATCCACGCATCGTTTCGCTCCAGGTCTCGGAACCGCACCTCATCGCCGAGGCCGGCAAGACGGTGCCGCTGAAGGTGACCGCCACCTTCAGCGATGGCCGCCGCGAGGACGTCACGCGCTGGGCAAAGTACAACGCCAGCCATGCCAGCGTCGCCACGGTCGATGACGACGGCCTGATCAAGGTCACCGGCGCCGGCGAGGGCACGGTCAGTGCCTGGTACCTGAGCCAGCTTGCCGTCGCCACCGTCACCGTGCCGCAGCCCGGCCCGCGCGACGAGGCCGCCTTCACGGCCCTGACCCCGCGCAACTTCATCGATGAGCACGTGCTGGCCAAGCTGCGCGAACTGAACATCCCGCCCTCCGAACGCGCCAGCGACGCCGAGTTCCTGCGCCGCGCCTTCCTCGACACGATCGGCGTGCTGCCGACCCCGGAGGAAACCCGGGCGTTTTTGGCGGAACCGGAGGTCCTGCCGTCCACCGCTGCCGAGACCCGCGTTCTGGCGAACGCGCCCACCAAGCGCGACCGCCTCATCGAGTCGCTGCTCCAGCGGCCGGAGTTCGTCGATTACTGGTCGCACCGCTGGAGCGACCTGCTGCTCGTCAACGGCGACAAGCTCATGCCGCAGGCGATGTGGTCCTACTACCACTGGATCCGCCGGCATGTTGCCGCCAACACGCCCTGGGATGCCTTCGTGCGCGACCTGCTCACCGCCACCGGCAGCACGCTCGAGCATGGCGGCGGCAATTTCTTCATCCTCAACGACGAGCCCACCAAGTGCGCCGAGACGGTGAGCGTCGCCTTCCTCGGCACCTCGATCGGCTGTGCCAAGTGCCACAACCATCCGATGGAAAAGTGGACCTACGATCAGTACTACGCCTTCGCCAACCTGTTCGCCCGGGTGCGCACCAAGAACGGCGTTCAGGCCGAGGAACGCGTGCTGTTCAGCGACAGCCAGGGCGACCTCGTTGCGCCGCTCACCGGCAAACCGCAGCCGCCGCGGCCGCTCGATGCGCCCGAGCCGGTGTCGCTCACGGATTCTCGCGACCGCCGCGCCGTGCTGGCCGACTGGTTGACCGCGCCCGACAACCGCCTGTTCCAGCGCGCCATCGTCAACCGCGTCTGGGCGAACTTCTTTGGCAGCGGCCTGGTCGAACCGGTCGACGACCTGCGCGTCACCAATCCCGCCAGCAACGAGCCCCTGTTCGCCGCCGCCTGCGAGCATCTGGTACGGCAGAAGTTCGATCTCAAGTCGCTCATGCGCACCATCCTGCAGAGCGAGACCTACCAGCGCAGCAGCCTGACCCGGCCCGAGAACGCCACCGACACGCGCTACGGCTCGCACTGCGTGCCGCGGCGACTGAAGGCCGAGGTGCTGCTCGACACCGTCAGCCAGGTCACGGCCGCGCCAACGACCTTCAAGATCGACCGTCGCAACGCCAACCGCGGCACCGCCGACGCCTACCCGATGGGGTTCCGCGCCCTGCAGTTGCCGGACAGCAACATCGCCAGCTACTTCCTGAAGAGCTTCGGCCGTGCCGACCGCGTCGCCACCTGCGAGTGCGAGCGCACCAACGAACCAAGCATGGCCCAGGCCCTGCACCTCGCCAATGGCGAAACGCTCAACCAAAAGCTCGCCCAGAAGGACAACCGCCTGGACGCCCTGCTCGCCTCCCAGCAGCCCGATGCGAAGCTCGTCGAGGAAGCCTACCTCCTCACGCTCGGCCGCCTGCCAACCGAGCGCGAGCGGGTCAAGGCCACGCCGCTGCTGGCCGACGCGAAACCCGAAGACCGCCGCGCCGCGCTGGAGGATCTGTTCTGGGGCCTGATGAGCTCCAAGGAATTCCTGTTCCAGCATTGAGGCGGCCACCCCGTGCACCCCTGGTTCCCATGCCTCTGACGAAAGCCTTGTCCCCCACGGCCAGCTGGCGCGACCGCGTCCTGGAGTGCGGTGCCTCTGTGCCACTTTCGCTCACCCGTCCGGCTGCACCGCATCCCGATGCCAAACACGGGTACCCAGCCGCCCTAGTTTGCCAGAGCTCCAGAGGACCCAGCAACACCCCTGACCGCGCGCAGCGCCCTGGAGTGCGGCGGTCCTCCGCCGCTTTCGCCCACCCACCCGGCTCCACATCACGCCATTTCCAATCCCTGGACCTTGCCACCCGGGTTTGCCAGAGCTCCAGAGGACTGGAGCACTCCAGGACGCTGGCGCGTGAGTCCGTCACCCTCTCGTCCTATCCGCTGGGCCGTCAGGCGCCTGCCGGCAGCTCACGTTCCTTCGCCCGCTGCGCGCTCTCCGAGCGTGGTCTTCAAGTCATTGGGATTCCTTGCCGTGTGCCAAAGCAGGGTGACAACCACCCATTCATGATGAATGCGGAAGTAGATCGCATAAGGGAAGGGCTTGGCGAAGACTCGGCTGAAGTCTTTGTAAACTTTGCCGTGGGTTCCAGCCAGTTCGGCGATCGGCTCCAGTTGGCCATCGAACGCCGCAGCAAACCGGTCGCCGAGTCCCTTTCCTCCCTGTTCATCATACCAAGAAACTGCCTCATCAAGGTCGTCCCAGACTTCAGGAAGCACACGCAGCTTCTTCATCCGCGTTTGGCTTTCACCAAGGCACGGAATTGTTCAAGCGTGAGCGCACGTGAAGGGTCTTTCTCAAAGCGCTCCCAGCGGGAATCAAGTTCACGTTTCTCAGCCTCACTCACTTCCGGCTCATCCGTTGATTGGCCGATCGACTGCAACAGCACTTCCACCAGCATGAGCTTTTCACCCACGGGCAGTGACTGGAGTTTGCGCAGCTCGGCGGGATTCACGAAAGTATTATCCAACTCCGCGGCCTGTCATTCAAGCCCAGATTCAGCCCTTCGCGACCGCGTCATGGAGTGCGGCGCCTCTGCGCCGCTTTCGCCCACCCGTGCGGCTGCACCCCATCCCGATGCCAAACACGGGTACTCAGCCACCCGGGTTTGCCAGAGCTCCAGAGGGCCCAGCAACACCCCCGACCGCGCGCAGCGCCCTGGAGTGCGGCGGTCCTCAGCCGCTTTCGCCCACCCGCCCGGCTCCACTTCACGCCAGTTCCAAACGCTGGACCTTGCCATCCGGGGTTGCCAGAGCTCCAGAGGACTGGAGCACTCCAGGACGCTGGCGCGTGAGTTCATTTCCCGACTGTCATGAAACGCCTTCTTCTTCCCCTCGCCTTTGCTGCCACCAGCCAGGCCCAGACCGTCGATTACGCCAAGCAGATCGTGCCGCTGTGGGACGCCTACTGCATCGACTGCCACAGTGCCGACGACGCCGATGGCGGCTTCGCCCTGGACACGTTTGCCGCGCTCGTGAAGGGCGGCGAGGAGGGCGCGGCGCTGGTGCCGGGCAAGGCGGAGGCATCGCTGCTGGTGAAGTTCCTTGAAGGCCGCTCGGGCCGCGGCGGCAAAAACGAGTTCATGCCGCCGGGCAAGCGCGACAAGCTCAAGCCCGAGGAGATTGCGCTCATCAAGTCGTGGATCAACGCCGGCGCCAAGGGTCCGGCGACCGAGGCCAAGCCCGGACCGCGGGTCGTGGTGACGCCCCAGATCGCCCCGACCGTGCCGCCGAAGCGCTCGATCCAGGCGGCGGCGTTTTCGCCACCGGCGAAACTCGTGGCGCTGGGTCGCCATGGCGAGGTGGAACTGATTCACCCGGACACGCGCGCCGTCGTGCGCCGGCTGACCGGCTTCACCGGCAAGGTCAACGCGGTCGCCTTTTCGCCCGATGGCAAAACCGTCTATGCCGCCGGCGGCGAGCCGGGCATCGTCGGGGTCGTGCGCGCTTGGAAAACGAGCGATGGCATGCCGCAGCACGCCTTTGAAGGCCACCTCGACGCCGTCGACGCTCTGGCGGTGTCGCCCGATGGCAAGGTGCTCGCCAGCGGCGCCTACGATCAGAAGATCCGCCTCTGGGACAGCGCGACCGGCCGCGAGCTTGCCGTGCTGAGTGGCCACAACGGCGCGGTCAACGGGCTCAGCTTCCGCGCCGATGGCCGGGTGCTGGCCAGCGCCAGCGCCGATCGCACGGTGAAGCTCTGGAGCATTCCGGAGGGTCGCCGGCTCGACACCCTCTCGCAGCCCACCAAGGAACAGACGAGCGTCGTGTTCAGCGCCGACGGCAAAACCCTGTTCGCCGCCGGGGCCGACAACCGCATCCGGGTGTGGTCGATCAGCACCGCGGCGACCGAGGGCAGCAACCGCCTGCTCACCACCCGCTTCGCGCACGAGGGCGGCATCCTCCGGCTCGCCCTCTCGGCCGACGGCCGCCTGCTCGCCTCCAGCGCCAGCGACCGCTCGCTGAAGCTCTGGCGCACCGCCGACCTGACCGAGCACGAGCTGTTGGAGTCGCAGCCCGACTGGACCGCCGCCCTCGCCTTCACCGGCGCCACGCACCTGGCCACCGGCCGCGTGGACGGCACCTGGCAGATCTATGGGTTCAGGCCTTGATTCTTCGGAGCTCCCCTCATTTCGCGTTACGCTTCCGCCAGAAATGCGCCACCAGCCCGGTCACGACCACGCCCGACAGAATCGCCCAGGCCAGAGGATCGCCCTGCATGAGGTCTTCAAGAATCTGCCCACGGGCACGCGCCAGTGGAAGGTCGGGAGGGAAGAGGTTCATGGGAGGGATAGGGTTGTTAAGCAGCGGGGGTTTTGATGGGCGAAGTGATTGAGGTGATGCCGATGACAAGAAAAGCTGTTCCACCATCGTTGCGGACCGTGAAGTATCGAGCTGCGCAGCCCGACGCAGGAGGAACCGTGGGGGCTGCGACTTTCAAACGGGGCACGCTTCGAGTCGCCGTTGGTTGCCTAATTTGTGAATCCTCACTCTGCCATTTCCTCCAGCCATTCCTTGAGCGGCAGGCTGGAAGGCGGGTTCAGTCGCTTGGCGCGTTCCGTATTTGTCCAGTCTGGCGGCACAACTTCCACATTGATCATGATTTGATTTCGCGATTCACCAACACCAAACAGGCCTTCTTGATCGAGTTCCCGGAGAGCCGACTCCACCGCGTTCAACCGGAAATCATACTCAGCCAGCCATTCAGATTTTGACATGGATGTTTTCATCTCTGATCTTTGCGAGAATATTTCCCTTAACTCATCAAACTTGTTTTCCTGATAGCAAAAGTAAGGTGATTCACCATATGACCATTTAAGGTAATATTCCGCCTCTCTGTCAGATGACTTGGCGGCTTCTCGTTTTAATGCTTCATGCGACCATGCCGTGAAGGCTGGCGGCAAGGCCTCGCCCGTGGTGACTAGCGCGAGATAATAAAATTCTTCCTGGTGAGTAACTTTTAATAACTCATAAACAGTCTTCACCGCTTGTTTGGCAACTAATTTAACAGTTTCGTGATCTGGTGTGTTCATAACATAAGACCCAAGAAGTTAACGACGCCTTACAGATTTCCCGATTTTTCTCAATTCGTGCCTCAAAGCTGAGCGTATCGCTTTAGCTCCACGTCCACCTTCACGCATTTTGCTTTCAACACTTTGCAAGCGATCTCGAACCCCTTCATTAAAAGCTCTGGTATGCATTTCATTGTGTGGGCGATGATGTTTTACGGGGACTCCATTTGCCGCATCATTTACGCCTATGCGATATTTATCCAGCATGGAGCGTGATTCAGCAGAGGCAGTCCATTGTCTCTGGCTTCCGGTGGATGCAACAATATGTCCAGCTGCTTCACCTTCAGCGAAGAATCGCCCTTCTTTTTCTATATTCGACCGTAATTCTATTGCGTTTTCACCCGTCGATTTTGCGCGGCTCTCAGCCGCCTCATTCGCCCCCTTGGTCTTCTGCGCGCTGGTGTTGGTGGTCTCACACTTTTTGTTATTATGCGCCAGCAGCCCGAGCGGGCTGACGTGGTACTGGTGCAGGCCCTCGACTTCCAGGTTGAAGACGGCATGCACGCCCGGCAGGCGCTCCAGGCCGAGCACCCGCGCGCCGCTGCCGTCACGCGTGCGCACTGTCTCACCCACCGCCAGCCGGTGCGCTTCCACCCAGCCGCGTGAGGCGCTGTAGAACCGGTGACCGCCGGTCACCCGCACCGGTGCCTCCAGGCCCTCCATCCACAGTTCCCGCACGTCCGCGTTCCAGGTCTGGAACGTCCCCGTCACGACATGGCCCGCGCCCTGCTCCACCGGCCCGGCCGCGCGCACGCTCAGCACCCGCGCCGTGGCCTCTTCCCCCGTGTGGATTTCCTCGCCAAAGTCGGCGGGCACCTCCACCCCGGCGGCCCAGCCGGTCATCGCAGCTCTGGCAACTTGCAGCGGCAAGAGCAGCGTCAGCAGGGCGGCGACGAAAAACAGGCGCGCATAGCCGCGCTTCCTCGGAAAGTCCTGGCAGGTCATGGCAGATTCCCTCATTTCGCGTTACGCCTCCGCCAGAAATGCGCCACCAGCCCGGTCACGACCACACCCGCCAGAATCGCCCAGCATGAGGTCTTCAAGAATCTGCCCGCGGGCACGCGCCAGTGGAAGGTCGGGAGGGAAGAGGTTCATGGGAGGATAAACCGCACAACGCGGTGATAATTTCAAATAACACTAGCACTCAAGAAAATCATTCTTCGCTTATTTGGCCACATTGCATAATTCACTGCCATTTAATCGGAGATTTTTTATTGAAGTCAAAAGTCCCTGCAACATGGAAATAACATTCTCCAAGTGTCTTGATAAGACTTGACTCACCTTCACTGTATTCAAGATTTTCATTGGCGAAGTTATTTTCCATAAAAAATCCTCCTTCTGATTCATCCACACGGATTTCAGACGGAACCTCCTGAAGGTTGAGGCACGATTCATAATCCTCTGTGAAAAAGTTGTCCCTGAACAGTCCCGGCAGGTAACTCAGTATGCTCCCAGTGTTTTTTTCAATTCGATCGCCCACCTTTTTATGCAAGCGGACGTCAAATCGCTCCGCCACATCTAGACAGCCGTGAGCCGCATTTAGTGTTAAACAAAATGTCCTGAAAAGCTCTTGCACTGGCTTGAACTCACTTGAGTAGACCGACCATGTTAGCTTGTTTATGTATCGATAATGAATTGGATCCCCGGAAAAGTTCATCACCATGGTTCCCGATGCCCTCCTCGAGGGCTTGATGAAAATCCAAGCGGATTCGCTGGACTTGTGAGGCAAATGACGAAGAGTTGACTCAATCATTGAACGTGAATCCACCTTCTTTCTGGGCGGATCATTCACATCAATCTGACCTGCCCCCCGAGTTTGGAACGGTTATTGTGAGAGAGTCGGGACGGGGCTG
>DAIUCN010000062.1:0-24840 GCA_036846165.1 Prosthecobacter sp. | reverse complement strand
CCCGCCTGGGGCACCCCGACCGCCCTCCTGACCGCGAGTCCCTTCTCCCGCCCCAGCTCCGGCCGCCGGGGCATCGCCCGTGCCCGTGGCAGCAGGTGCCTGGCTGTTGTTGCCGCCGCCGCCCGTGCCGGCTGTGATCTGGATGATCGGCAGGCTGTAGACCATGCGCAAAGGCGTCAACCGGTCGCGCATGAGCAATTGCAGCTCGATGAGCTGGGGCCACTCGCTCGCCGACCATTCCTCCAGCCAGGTGTCATCCTGCTCCTGGTAAAACCGCCATTTCAGCGAAACCACATCGGGCAGCAGCGGCATCCAGTAGCGCCCCTGCTCATCCGGCGCCGCCAGACCGCTGATCTCCTGCCGCAGGGCGATGTCCCGGCTGTCGGATTGGGCAATGAGATCCTCGCGCGAAAGGCAGAGGTATTTCAGCAGGGCCTCGTTGGCATCGGTCGCTCCGGCGGGGTCCGGCCGCAGCCCCAGAACAGTGTCACTGTAGGAGATCGGGCGCATGCCAAAACCAAAGCAGTTCGGCGCGCCGCTGATCGTCAACTCCTGGCCGGCATCGACGTTGGCATCAAGGGCGGCGAGCGTCAGGGTTGCCGTGCTCGGCAGGGTGGTGAAGGTTTTGCGGCAGAGTTCCAGAAAGCGATTGATGCCGTCATTCTCGCGCTGCAACTGCTCGATCTGCGCCGCAGCGCGCACGCTGCCCTGAATGATCGAAAAAAGCGTCGCCGTGATCATGCCCAGAATGGTCAGGGCGATGACCACCTCCATGAGGGTGAAGGCCCGAAACCCGGGCCTCGCGCCTTGTGCGTCGAACCTCTCAGCGCTGGGCGGGTTTGTGCACATAGAGGGAGACGCTTTCCTCGCGCGCCTCACCGCCGACGGCATAGCTGGCGGTGACGGTGAGGTTGTACAAGTCGGCGAGCTGTCCGCCACGCGTCGTTGTCAGCACCACAGGCTGGGCACTGCTGGTGTAGGTGACACCCGCGGCGGCATCAGCGACGCTGACGCTCATCTCAGCCAGGGGCTTGCGCCGGACCTCCTCCAGGAAGGAGCGCAGGCCAACGCGCACGCGCTGATCGCGGTTAAGAATGTTGGCGACCTCGATCGAGGTGTTGAGGGCGCGTGCCAAACCGAGCACGCCGATGGCAAACATGCCCAGCGCGATGACCAGTTCCAGAAGGATGTAAGCCTTGCCGGACGCGCGAGTGCCAAACCGGTGAAACTGAAGCGGGATCTTCATCGCAGGTCGATCACTTCCTTGACGATATCGGCGGTGAGGGCGCCAAATTCGACGTCAAACACCGCGCTTGGCCCCTCCAGATGAATCTGCAGCGGCTGACAGATGCCAGTCGGCTGAAAGACCCAGAGCTTGACGATCTCGCCCTCCACCGGCGTCTCCTGAAGGTCATGCCAGAACTTGAGGGAATAATTCACACCGGCAGGCAGTTCGTAACGTTCCTGCCAGTGATTGTCGAGCACAGGCCCTGGCGGCGCCAGCGGCAACTGGCTTTTCGGAACAACCGTGGCGCCCGAATCGAGGTCGAGCAGGTTGACATCCTCGTTGGGATTCTCTCGCACGACACCGCCGAGCTCCTCCTGAACCAGCAGGTCGAGGTCGGCAAGCTGCAGGTAGGGATTGAAATAGCGTGAGGCAAGAAAGCCGCCGGAGTAGAAGGCCACCTGGTAGGGGCGCTTTTCCTTCATTGCCCGCAAGCGCGCTTCCTTGGCCAAGCGTGAGAGCTCCAAAACCGGTTCCCGGGCCAGCTGCTCGTCGCGAATGCCGCGGATCGTCGGAATGCTCGCGGCGGCGATGACGATGACAATCGTCAACGAAATGACAATCTCGACAAGGGTGAAGGCCGCAGCCCACCGGCGTACGCGGGAGGGGTGACCCGGAAAATCCGAAATTCGCATTTCCGGGCGGGTCTTCACTGTGCCGTGGCCTTCCAGTTGCCAATGTCGTCCTCGTTGCCCTCGACACCGTCCTTGCCGACTGAATAGACGTCATAGGCCTTTTTCGATTTCTGTGCAGGGTAACGGTACTTGTATTCCTGGCCCCAGGGATCCTTCGGCACTTCCTCAAGCAGGGCGGTCCATTTTTCCGGCAGCGGTTCAGTGGTCGGTTTCTCGACCAGCGCCTTCAAGCCCTGCTCGGTGGTCGGCGGACGCATGTTGCGGGCTTCGTACAGCTGCAACTGGGTCATCAGGTTCTGCAGGTCGCCATCGACCCGGGTTTCCTTGGCGACATCGACGTTGCCCTTGAGCATGTAGATCGAGCCGGCGGCGAGGATCGAGATGATGGTCAGCACAATCACAATCTCAATGAGGGTGAAGGCGGAACTGAGACTGCGGATTCGGGAATGCGGACTGCGGAACGGGGATTTCGAATGACGAGCTTCGAATTTCTCGGTGGAGATGGGGATGTTCATGGCGGTGGAGGGAGATTCGGGATTTGCTCGGATGCTACAGGATGGGGCGGGAAATTTGAACCTGGAATTTGGCGGGGGATGCGCACCCTTTTTCACACCCGGCTCTTGATGCCGTTGACCGACTGGAAAACGGCGGAGATGATCGAGTAGGCGACGACGCCGACAACGACGGCCATGATCAGGATGATGACCGGGGAAATCATCGCCGTCATGCGTTTGATGCGCTTGTCGAGTTCCTTGTCGTAGCGCACAGCCGCCTTCTCAAGCGACTTGCCGATCTCGCCGGTCTGTTCGCCGACGGCGATCATATCGACCAGCATCATGGGAAAGTGACCGACCTTCTTCAGGGCGTTCGACAGCGAGGCGCCCTCGGCGACCAGGCCATTGACACGGGCAAGCAGGCCCTGAATGAAGACATTGGCGGAGATTTTCGAGACCAGTCGGATGCTGTTGAGCAGGGGCACGCCGTTGCCGACCAGACTACCCATCGAATGGGCGAACTGGGCGTAGAAACGGGTGGCGATGACCGGGCCAAAGAGAGGTGTCTGCAGCTTGGTGCGGTGCCACCAGAGGCGGCCACCGGGCGTTGCCAGGTAGGCTTTGAAGGACAGCGCCACGATCACGGCCGCGCTCAGCATGACCCACCACCAGGAGGCGAGGAACTGATTGAAGCTGATGAGCATCTGGGTGGCAAACGGCAGCTTCTGACCGCTTTTGGCAAGCAGGTCGGTGATCTGCGGCACCATGACGGTCATGAACACGATCATGAGCACTGCGCAGGCGCCCACCAGGAAGGCGGGATAAATCATCGCCTGGGTCACCTTGGCCTGCAGTTCGGCGATGACGACCAGGTTCTGCGCCAGCCGGCGCAGAATCGGCGCGAGCGTGCCACTCACCTCGCCCGCGGCAACGAGATTGCAATACAACTCATCAAAACTCGGCGAGGCCTTGCGCAGGGCCTTGGCAACCGTGGCACCCTCGCGGATGTGCTCGCGCAGAATGGCCGAAACCTGGCGCAGGGCCGGAGCCTCCTGGCGTTCGTTCATGACCCGCAGGGCCTGATCGATCTGCAGGCCACCGTCGAGCAGGTCGGCGAGTTCCTCGGTAAACAGAATGATCTGGGTGCGCTTGAGCCTGACCGGCACATTCGGCCGCTCCGCCGCGGCGGCGGCACCGGCCTTCGTCGGCTTCGCTTGTTCGGTCACCCGCACGGGCGTCAGGGCCTGGGCTTCCAGCTTGCGAAAAGCTTCCGCCCGCGAACCAACCGCCAGGCTGCCGTTGACGGTCTGCCCGGCGGAATCAAGGGCGATGTAGGTGAAGGAGGGCATCAACGGAACTCGGGGCAGAAACTGGATTCGGAAACTCGAACGGGCCGCTGCCGCTATTCGCCGGCAGCGGTTACGGTCAACACCTCTTCAAGGGTGGTCACCCCCTCGGCAGCCTTGCGGAAGCCATATTGGCGCATCGGCACCATGCCGTCGGCAAGGGCCTGGGTCTTCAGTTCGGTGGCAGTGGCGCGGGCATTGATCTTTTCCTGCAGTGCCGTGGACATCTGGCAGATTTCCATGATGGCGAGGCGTCCACTGAAGCCGGTGTTACGGCAGGCGCGACAGCCGACGGAATGGCTGAGGCGGTCCCTCCATTCCAGCGGGAAACCAACCGACTGCAGATGGCTGTCCTCGTAATGCGCCGGCTTCTTGCAGTAGGGGCAGAGCGTGCGCACCAGACGCTGGGCCTGGAAGGCGCGCACCGAGGACGAGATCATGAAGGGTTCGATGCCCATGTCGAGCAGGCGGGAGATGCCGCCGACCGCGTCATTGGTGTGCAGGGTGGAAAAGACCAGGTGACCGGTGAGGGCACCGCGAATGGCGATCTCGACGGTTTCCTGGTCGCGCATTTCACCCACCATGATGACGTTGGGATCGCCGCGCAGAATGGAACGCAGGCCCGCGGCGAAGGTGAGGTCGATCTCCGGTTTGACGGCGATCTGGACGACGCCGTCGAGCTTGTTTTCCACCGGATCCTCAATGGTGACGATGCGCCGGTCCTTGGTATTGAGCTCCTTGAGAAAGGTGTACAGGGTCGTCGACTTGCCGGAACCGGTCGGCCCGGTCACCAGGATGATGCCGTTCGGCTGAGCCAGCAGACGGCGGATGATGCCCTCGGTGTGGCCATCGAGCCCG
Organism: Prosthecobacter sp.; assembly: GCA_036846165.1. Taxonomy (GTDB): domain Bacteria; phylum Verrucomicrobiota; class Verrucomicrobiia; order Verrucomicrobiales; family Verrucomicrobiaceae; genus Prosthecobacter. Next base: position 20,222 of record DAIUCN010000062.1, on the reverse strand, counting down.
AGGTGGGCCATGTCGAACTTCTTGCGGGTCAGCAGGCGCAGTGCCACCGACTCACCGTTGACGCTGGGAATCGTGGCGACGCGGACGTCAATGGGTTCACCATCCAGCTCAAGGTTGATGCGCCCATCCTGCGGCAAGCGGCGTTCGGCGATGTCGAGATGCGCCATGATCTTCAGGCGCGAGACAAGCGAATTCTGCAGCAGGCGCATGTTCGGCGGCACCGGCACCTCGATCAGCTTGCCATCAATGCGGTAGCGAATGCGCAGGTCGCGCTCGAGCGGTTCGACATGGATGTCGGTCGCGCGCTCCTTCAGTCCCTCGCGGAAGATCTGGTTGACGAAGTTCATCACCGTCGCCTCCTCGTCGGCCTCGTCGAGCACCGTGGTCTCCTGCTTGAGATCATCGTCGTCCTCGGTGCCTTCCCGCCCCTCCAGCAACTCCTCGAAGTTTTCGGCACCGACGCCATAGCCCTGATGCAGGGCCTCAAGGATGCGGTGCCGGCTGGCAACCTGCCAGTGCACGCGCTTGCCCAGTTCCTGCGCCACCGCCTGGCGCGCGCCGAGGTCGAAGGGATTGTAGGTGAGCAGGGTGGCTTCGACGCTGCCGACGTGCGCCGGGCAGATGCGGTGGCGCAGGGCGAGCTTGGCCGGGAAGCGGGCATGCAGCCCCTCCTGAGGTTCACCCTCCTCGCGGGCGAAGGGCATTTTCAGCAGACCGGCCAGGCGCTCGAAAAAGGACTCCTCGTCGACCAGGCCGGAGTCGAGCACGGCCTCAATGAGTGGCAGACGTCTGTCAGCCGCTTCCTCCAGGGCGTGGCGAAGCCTGGGGGCATCCCGGCAACCGGCCGCGGCGGCGGCTTGCAACAGGACATCGGTGAGCGTGGAAGTGACCATGAAGCGGGTTTAACGCCGGCCGTGGCGGCAAGTTGCGGCATTCAGCGGAAATGCCCCGGTTCCTTGCCGGGCTTCCACTTGATGTTGCAGCCCGTGCTTGGACGCTGCGGTTCCGGGGCTGCCTCGCCGGCCAGCAGAGCCGCCACGGCAGCACGCAGGTCGGCACCGGTCACCGGCTCCGAGTTGCGCGGCCTGGATGCGTCGAACTGACCGCAGTAAAACAGGCCGAGAGCACCGCCGAACAGGTAAAAATCAGGCGTGCATGCGGCCACATAGGCATGGGCGACCTCCTGGCTGGAATCGACAAGATAGGGGAAACTCCAATCGTGTCGCGCGGCAAACTCAAGCATCCGCTCAGGGGCGTCGGCCGGGTAGTTGTCTGCATCGTTCGAGTTGATGGCCACGACACCGATCCCCTGCCCCTCCAATTCTCGGGCAAAACCAGCCAGGGCCGGCGCCAGATGAACCACGAAAGGACAGTGGTTGCAAACGAACATGACCAGCAGGCCGCGCGGGCCGCGGACGTCGTCGAGGGTGAAAACCCGGCCGGAAGGGTCGGGCAATTCGAATTCCGGAGCAGTGCTGCCGAGGGCGAGGGCGCGGGTGGAGGGGACTTCAGCCATGATCCCGCAAACGAAGACGGGGCTTGCTGGTGATGCAAGAAGTGTGCACACTGGCAGGAACAATTTCCTGGACTGACACCTGCCACCCGGCAAACCCGGTGGGTCGCCGGCAGCCTGCAGTTCGCCAGCCTCGGCCGAAAACCGTGTCCATGGCGGCTTTGCGGCGTATTTTGCCTTGAGCCGGCGGCGGCTTGCGGCTAACTCGGTCAAAGACTCGGCCGTCAAACGCCGTATGGTTCTTCCTCTCACCCACGCAACCCCACCCACTCCACCCATGGCAGTCGTCTCCAAAGGTCTCGAAGGCATCGTCGCAGCTGAAACCCGCCTCGGCGAGGTGAACGGCGCGGAAGGCATCCTCTACTACTGCGGCTACGACATCAACGAACTCGCCGGCAAGGTCTCCTATGAGGAAGTGGTCCACCTGCTGTTTTACAACAAGCTGCCCAACCGTGCCGAACTCGACCGCCTGACCACCGCCCTGCGCGCTGAGCGCGAGCTTCCGCAGGGCGTGATTGACTTTCTCCAGCACGCGCCGAAGAAGGCGCGGCCGATTGATGTCATGCGCACCGCCGTGTCGATGCTTGGCTGCTACGATCTGGCCCGCCACGATGTCGACATGAGCGACAACCTTGCCACGGCGATCCGCCTGGTGTCGCAAATCAGCGTCATTGCCGCCTACTTCCATCGCGCCCGCCAGGCCAAGAGCCTGCCGCCGGTGCGCAAGGACCTCAGCGAAGCCGCCCACTTCCTCTACCTGATGACCGGCGAGGTGCCGTCCAAGGAGGCGGAAAAAACCCTCGACGTCGCCTACGTTCTGCACGCCGAGCACGGCTTCAACGCCTCGACCTTCACTGCCCGCGTGGTTGCCTCGACCCTGAGCGACATGTATTCGGCCATCAGTGCCGCCATTGGCGCGCTCAAGGGCCCGCTGCACGGCGGCGCCAACGAGGGCGTCATCCATATGCTGGAGGAAATCGGCAGCCCGGACAAGGTTGACGGCTGGGTGGGGGACGCGCTCGCCCAGAAGAAGAAGATCATGGGCATCGGCCACCGAGTTTACAAGGTGCTCGATCCGCGCGCGCCGCACCTGCGCGAGATGGCGATCCAACTCACGGCCCAGCTCGGCGAACCGAAGTGGATCCAGATGTCGGAGCGCATTGCGCAGATCATGCGCGAGCGCAAGGGCCTCAATGCCAACGTCGACTTCTACTCGGCGACCGTTTACTACAGTCTCGACATTCCGACCGACCTGTTCACACCGATTTTCGCCATCGCGCGCATGAGCGGCTGGACGGCGCATGTGCTGGAGCAGTGGAGCGAAAACCGCCTGTTCCGCCCGCTCAGCGAATACGTCGGCCGTCCCTACGGCCAGAAGGTGGTGCCCATCGACGAGCGCTGATCCCGCCATGGCCAGCCCCGCCCTCGATGCCCTCCAGTGGCGCTACGCCTGCAAGGTCTTTGATCCGGCACGCGAAATCTCCGCGGACACCTGGACTGAACTCGAGCAGTCGCTGGTGCTGACGCCCTCATCCTTCGGTCTGCAGCCCTGGAAGTTTCTTGTCGTCCGTGACAAGGCGCTGCGCGAGTCGCTCGTGCCGCTTGCCTACAACCAGCGCCAGGTCGCCGACTGCTCGCACCTGCTCGTGCTGACCGTACCCAAGGTCATGGACGAGGCGCACATCGACGCCAATATCGCCCGCATGATCGAAGTGCGCGGCGGCACCGCCGACGCCCTGGCCGGCTTCCGCAAGATGGTCTGCGGCTTCCGCGACGGCATGGCGGCGCGCGAGGGCGCCCTTGAGCAATGGGCCAAGCTCCAGGCCTACCTGGCACTCGGCCAGTTCATGCTCGCCGCCGCCCTGCACGGGGTCGACACCTGTCCGATGGAAGGTTTCAATGCCGGCAAGTTTGACACCGCCCTCGGCCTCGACGCACGCGGCCTGACCACCGCCGTGCTCTGCCCGGCCGGCTACCGCAGCCCGGACGACCGCTACGCCGGGCTGCCCAAGGTGCGCTTCGAGGCGGGCGACGTCGTCGAGCATCGTTGAACGCCGGCGGCCGTGGCGAACGTATTCACCAGCATGGCCCCGTTCGACCCATCCGCCCACGCGCTGAGCGTCAACCGCCGCGCCTTCCTGACCCAGTCGGCCTACGGCCTGGGGGGCATGGCCTTCGCCGCCCTCGCCGGCCAGGCTGCCGCCGGCGTGCCCGGCGCCCTCGCAGCGCCGCACACGCCGGTGCGGGCCAAACGCGTCATCTTCCTGTGCATGGCCGGCGGCCCCTCGCACCTCGAGACCTTCGATTGGAAACCGCGGCTGAAGGAACTCGATGGCAAGCCCTTCCCGGAATCCTTCACCCGCGGCCAGCAGCTCGCCCAGCTGCAGAATGCCGAACTCAAGGCGCGCGGTGCCTTCTGCGACTTCCGCAAGTGGGGACAATCCGGCCAGGAAATCGCCGACATCTTCCCTCATCTTGGCGGCATTGCCGACGAGTTGTGTGTGATCCGTTCGATGCAGACCGAGCAGATCAACCATGACACGGCCCACGCCTTCATGAACACGGGCAGCATCATCAAGGGCCGCCCGAGCATGGGTTCCTGGCTGCTGTACGGTCTCGGTTGCGACACCAGCGACCTGCCGGGTTTCGTGGTGCTCACCTCGGCCGGCAAAACCGGCCAGCAGCCGGTTTCGGCGCGCCAGTGGTCGGCCGGCATCCTGCCGAGCAAGTTCCAAGGCATCCAGTTCCAGTCGAAGGGCCAGCCGGTGCATTATCTGGGCAGTCCGGACGGGGTCTGCCAGAGTGCCCAGCGCCAGGTGGTCGAGGAGGTTCGGCGCTTGAACGGCCTGCTCGCCCCGGAAAAACTCGATCCCGAGATCCAGACGCGCATCGCCCAGTACGAGATGGCCTTCAAAATGCAAGCCAGCGTGCCGGAGCTCACCGACATGAGCGGCGAGCCCCAGCACATCCTCGACCTTTATGGCGTCAAGCAGCCCGGCGACGGCAGTTTTGCCTCCAACTGCCTGCTGGCGCGCCGCCTCGCCGAACGCGGCGTGCGCATGATTCAGCTCTACCACCGCGCCTGGGATCACCATGGCGGCATCGTCGACGGCATGAAGAGCTCGGCGCTGGATGTCGACCGCGCCACCGCCGGACTGATCCGCGACCTGAAGCAGCGCGGCCTGCTCGAGGACACCCTCGTGCTTTGGGGCGGCGAGTTCGGTCGCACACCCATGGGCCAGGGTACCGGCCGCGACCACCACATCCTCGCCTTCAACGTCTTCCTGGCCGGCGGCGGCATCAATCCCGGCCACTCGCACGGCGCCACCGATGAACTCGGCTACCGCGCCGTCGAGGACGTCGTTCACGTTCACGACCTGCACACGACGATGCTGCATCTGCTCGGCATCGATCACAAGCGGCTCACCGTCAAATACCAGGGTCTCGACGTGCGCCTGACCGGTGTCGCCGGCCACCTCGTCAAAGGCATCCTTGCCTAAACCCCCATGCCGCCGCGACTGACGACAGCCTGCCTCTGGGGGTTCTGGGCCGTGCTGACCGGCTGGCTGGTGCGCGACACCTACTTTCCACCGGCCGAAAGCCACCGCACCCTCCCACCTGGAGAAGTGTTCGACCGCTTTCTTGCCCAGGCCGATGCCTTCAACACCACGCTGCAAATCTATCAGGGGCAGGAGTCGGCAGGCCACGCTGTGATCAGCGTGCAACCGCGCGAACAGGCCGGCGAAACCCGCCACCACCTCGTGGCCACGGGCACGGTCACTCCCGGAAGCCTGCATCCCTCTAGCGGTCAAGGCCGTGTGGAATTGTCCTTCCGACTGGGCCTGACCTTCGCCGCCGGCGGTGCCTGGCGGGCCTTCGACCTTGACGCCAACGCTCCTGAAGCCGGCCTGCGCGCTCGCCTCGGCTGGCAGGGCGGCCAGGAACTGCCCAAGGTCGACATCCGCCAAAACGGGCAGATCATCCTCGACAGCGCCGGGCTGGAGAATCTGCTGCGATCCGGCGGCGCCCTGCTGCCGGCCGGCCTGACGGAGCAACTCGCCTCCCACCCGCCGGTTCTGCACGCGGTCGAGGGCGACATGGAGCTCGCCGGCAAACGCCGCCCCGCGATGCGGCTCACCCTCGACCTGCCGGGCCTCGGTGCAGCGCGTGCCTGGTTCACCGGCGATGGCCTGCTGGTGCGGGCCGAACTACCCGGCGGCTACCGTCTGGTCGAGCCGCTCATCCACGGTCTGGCCGGCAGCGACGGAACCCCATAGCAGGCTGTTGGTTCAAACGCCGACTGGCGTGCGCCGGTCGTCACGGAAAAAGGCTTCCATCCGCCGGCGCAGATCGGCATAAAAAGTCTCGGCCATCTCCTCGAGCATCTCCGCCTTGCCGGCAATGCCACCCTGGGCGAGGCGCTCACGCTCCAGCCGCATCTTCTCCTGAAAAGCCTGTTCGAGATCCATAAGGTGCTCCAGGAAGGCCTTGGCGGCGCGGCTGCGATCGACCCCCTCGATGAGCGCACGCTCCAGCGGCCGGTTCTGGGTGACGTGCAGGAAGGGGCTGTCGACCAGCTGTTTCATGTAGCGGTCAAAGCCGCGCAGGAAGGCGAGCCGCTCGCGGTCAAACTTCACCTCGTCGCAATCCAGCAGGGTGTCGTAGGGCCCGGGCTTGGAGAAAAACTTCACCACCAGAGGGATGGTGTCGACCAGCATGAACAGCGCCGAGAGTACCAGGTAGGCGATCAGGGCGAAGCGTCCGCCCTCCGCGCCGCGGTCAAACAGGGCATGCAGGGCGAGGGTCTGGGTGAGGATGTCACGTCGCGGTTCGGCGCGCAGCACGGCGATGCGGGTTTCGGCATCGGCACTCAGCCGCGCCGACTCCTCCTGCAGGCCGCGCAATTGCACCAGCAGGGCGTCGATCTGCGCCTTGAGGGTTTCGCGCAGGGCGTTTTGCTGGCCGACAAACTGGTCGGCCTGCTGCTGCTGCACCTGGCGGCGCAGACCGTCCAACCGGTCGCGCTCATCTTTCAGGCGGGCGGCGGTTTCGGCGGCCGCGGCGTCCAGCGCGGCGTTGACCTTGGCCTCCTCGCCCTTGATTTCGGCCAGCAGGGCCGTGCGGGCGGCGGTCAGGCTGTCGAGCACGCCGGACAGCCGGGCCGATTCGGCACGGCGCCAGGCAAGCTGGTCCTCCTGAATGCTCTTGGCGCGCGGGCCTAGGCCGATGATACCGCTGCGCTGGCCATTGACCTCGCGCTCAAACTCCGTCTGCCAATGGTTCAGTTCGCCAGCGATCTTCTGGTGCTCGGCCCCCTGCTTGGCGAGTTCGGCCTCCAGTGCGCTCAGGCGTTGGCGGGCGACCGCGGTGGCCTCGGTGATCTTGGCCTCGCGCTCGGCGCGCGCCTTCAATTCTTCCTCGGTCGGCAGCGCCTCGCCGGCCGTCGCCGGTTTGTCGAGGAAATCGGCACTGAAGGTCGCGTTCCAGGCCTCGCGCTGGGCGGCGATCTGCGCCTCCAGCGGCGCGATCTTCTCCTCAACACCGGCCCGGTTCAGGGTGCTCGACTGGCGCACTGTGTCGATTTCCTGCTGGCGCTCCTGCTCAATCACAGCCGAGACGGTGTCGCGGAACAGCAGCAGGGTCAGCGGATGGGCAATGGTCACCCCCATCAGGGTCGCGACGACCAGCCGCAATGCGAACTGGGCGAACTTGCGGAAGATGTTCTGATAGGCGCGGTAAGTGGCGAGAAGGGCGCGGTCGACCGTCAGGATGATGAAGGACCAAACCAGCGAGACCGGCGCGATGACAAGCCAGTTTTCGGTAAGCGTCGACAGCGCGTAGGCACAGGCAATGAAGGCGAAGACGCAGGGGACGAGTACGGTGGCGCCGAAGGCGACATACTTGCGCCGTTCCCAGGCGGGGCAGGCTTCCAGACTGTCCGTGGCGGCTCCGGAGAGCCAGAAGAAGAGCCGTTCCAAGCGTGAGGTGGTATGCATGGGAGCCGGCGTGCCGGCCCGATAAAATGCAGGCAAGCCGCGCGAAGTCAAAGCCGACTTGGCGGATCCAGAGGCCTCACCGCCTCGGCCGGCAGGCGGATTGTGAAGCGGGTTTCCACCCCCGGCGTGCTGGCCAGATCGATCGTGCCACCGTGGGCCTCGACCGTGCGCCGGACAATGCTCAAGCCCAAACCCGTCCCCTTGATTTCGGGGGAATGATGCTTGTGGCCGCGGTAAAAGCGCTTGAAGACAAAGGGCAGGTCATGGGCCGGGATGCCAATGCCATTGTCGCTGACCGTCAGGGTACAACCCTCGGGCCGCCACTCGCCGCGCACACGAATGACCAGTCCAGGGTTCGGATTCTCCTTGATGGCATTCTCAAGCAGATTGGTAAAAACCTGATCCCAATAGAAGCGGTCGCCCCACAGACTGCCGCCCTCGGCTGGAAATTCGAGTTCGACACGGATGTCGCGCCCCTCCAGCAGCGGCGCCAGGTGGTCGAGAGCGTCCTCGACGCAGGCGCGGACATGGAAGGGCTCCAGGGTCAGAGCCGAAGCCCCGTTCTCGAGCCGCGAGATGGTCAGCAGATCCTCGATGATGCGCAGGATGCGCTTGCCATGCTTCTCCATGACCGACAGGCAGCGCGCGCGACCCGCGTCATCGCGAATGATGCCGCTCTGCAACGACTCGATGTAGCCATTGATCAGGGTCAGTGGTGTGCGCAGCTCGTGCGAGGCGTTGGCGACGAAGTCGCGGCGGATCTGCTCGGTCATCGTCTGTTCAGTGATGTCATAGACCATCAGCCAGACGCCGCGCTCGGCCTTGGCTGGCAGGGGCGCAGCCTCAACGAGGTAGTGGCGGGTGCCGAAAGCCCCGCCCTCAAGCACGGCCTGGTGCTCGATCTCACGGACGCAGCGCCGCTCCTCGCGCAGGGCGGCCTGGGCCAGTTCCGCAACCTGGTGATCGGCCAGTTCCTCCAGCAGTGTCCGGCCGCGGCGGATCGCGGCCTTGTGCATGAGCCGCTCCATGCTGCGGTTGCAAAACTTGATGCGCATCTGCTCATCAACAATGACCACCCCCTGGCGGATCTCCTGAAGCAGGGCCTCGAACAAGCGCCGCAGGTACTCCTCCCGGGCCAGGGCCCCCTCGGCCTCCACCAGGCCGGTGAAGCGTGCGGCAAGCTTGTCGGCCTCGGCGGGGCGCAGGCCGGCCGCCAAAGTGAGCCGATCCGTCAGCTGGCGCCAGCGCCGCTCACGAGTCCAACTCCAGGCCGCCAGGGTGAGCAGACAGAGGAGCAGGAGCAACGACATCGGGGACATGACGGGCATCGAAAGACGGCGCGGCGAAAAAAGCAAGGACGCAGCCGGACCGTCCGTCGGCGTTCAAACCCGCTCCAGTTCGGCCGGTTCAGCGACGAATTGGTAACCCGTTCCGCGCACCGTGACGATGTGACGACCGGCATCGCCCAGTTTTTCGCGCAACCGCTTGATGTGGGTGTCGAGCGTGCGCGTGGCCACGTCGTCCGAATACCCCCAGACCTCGCGCAGCAAATCGGCGCGGGTATGCACGGCCGTGGTGTTCTCCATGAGCACGGCGAGCAGCTTGAACTCGGTCGTGGTCAGTTCCACGGGATGGTCGTCGTGGAAACACTTCATATTTTTGCGGTCGAGCAGGAAGGGACCGACACGAAGTTCCGAAACATGGGTAACCTTTTTGGTGCGGCGCAGGATGGCCGTGATGCGCAGAGCCAATTCGCGAGGCGAAAAGGGTTTGGTCAGGTAGTCGTCGGCACCTAGTTCAAGACCATTGATCTTGTCGGTCACCTGGGCGCGGGCAGTCAGCATGATGACCGGCACGGCACGGGTGCGGCTGTCGGCACGCAGACGCTTGAACACCGACATGCCATCCTGGCCCGGCAGCATGAGATCGAGCACCACCAAATCCGGCTCGTGCTCAATCACGGCGTTGAGAACCTGCAGGCCGTTGGTGATGCAGACACATTCATGGCCCTCGCGCATGAGATGCAGGGTGATCAGCTCCGAGATGTCGGGTTCGTCGTCAACGACCAGGATTTTGCTCATAGGACACGAAAGTACACCAGCCTCAAGGGACTCCAACAAACGGGAATTGGTGACGAGTACGACACATCCTACACCCATCGCGCCGGAGCCCAAGGGCTTCGTGACGGATTCGTCACCATGCGACACTTTGAGTCCGGCGCCATCTGGAGTCTATACAAACGACCGCCCGCCATGAGGCTGCTGCTGATCACCGACACCTACCCGCCCGAGATCAACGGCGTGGCACGCACGCTGTCGACCCTCGCCCGGGGCCTGACCGCACGCGGGCATGCGGTCGAGGTCGTCACCACCCGCGCAGCGGAGTCGGCCGAGCCGGAGGGGGCGCCGGCGCGCCACCTGGTGCCCTCCCTGCCCCTGCCCGGCTACCCCGGCCTGCGGGTCGGCCTGGCCAGACGCGGCCGCCTGCTGCGACTCTTCGAGCAGTTCCGCCCGGATGTCCTGTATGTCGCCACCGAAACACCGCTCGGCCTTGCGGCCATCCGCGCCGCCCGTCGTGCAGGCGTGCCGGTCGTCTCGGGATTCCACACGAATTTCCAAACCTACCTGGGCGACTACGCCCCGGCCGGGCTTGCCACCCTCGCCCGCCCCCTGCTGCGTGCGTTGCACAACCGCACCGCGAGAACCCTGACGCCAAGCGCCGACACGGCGGCCATGCTCACCGGCTGGGGCGTGCACAATGTCGGCGTGCTCGGCCGCGGCGTCGACACCCGCCTGTTTGACCCGGCACGCCGCTGCCCGGAACTGCGCCGGAGCTGGGGGGCGGATGAGAACACACCGGTCGCCCTCTACGTCGGCCGCGTGGCGGCGGAAAAGAACCTCGACCTGCTGGTGCGCGCCTTCCAGACCTTCCGCACCCTTCGCCCCCATGCTCCCTGCGTCATCGTCGGCGATGGCCCAAGAAAACAAGCCCTGCAGGCTGCCCACTCCGATTTGGTCTTTGCGGGCACGCGCACCGGCGAGGAACTGGCCCGGCACTATGCGAGCGCCGACATTTTTCTATTTCCAAGCGTCACCGAGACGTTTGGCAACGTCGTGCTCGAAGCTTTGGCCGCCGGCCTGCCACCGGTCGCCTTCGATTACGCCGGGCCGCGCCAGCTGATCCGCCACGGCGTCAACGGCTGGGTTGCCCCGTTGGGCGACGAAGCCGCCTTTCTGAACTGCGTTGCCACGGCGGCGGCCGATGGCAACACGGCCAGCCACAGCGAGGCGGCACGAGCCGCCGCCCTTGAGCACGGCTGGCCGCAGGTCATCGAGCAGTTTGAGGCTGAACTGCTTGCCGTTCAACCAGCCCATCCTTGACGCCCGCCCCCATACCATCGTTGAATCCCTCCATGCCTGAAGAACGCGAAGCCCCGGCCGCCGAGCCCGCCGTCGGCGCCAAAACCAAGCTGCGCGTGCGCACGGTCTTTGTTTCCGATGTGCACCTCGGCATGCCCGACTGCAAGGCGGCACAGGCCTCGCATTTCCTGCGCAACACGCTTTGTGAAAAGCTCGTGCTCAACGGCGACATCATTGATGCCTGGCACCTGCGCCGGGCCGGCGGCTGGAACAAGGCGCACACCCACTTCATCCGCACCGTGCTGCGCAAGATGGAGAAGGAAAACACCCAGATCATCTACCTGCGCGGCAACCACGACGACATCCTCGACCGCTTCATCCCGATCGCGCTCGACAACTTCCTCATCACCGGCGAGCACATCCACCGCACGGGCTCCGGCGACTACCTGGTGGTGCACGGCGACGGCTTTGATCACGTCACCACCAACCACCCCTGGATCGCCCATCTGGGCGGCATCGGCTACAACCTGCTGCTGCGCGTCAACCGCGTCTACAACTGGTGGCGGCGCGTGCGCGGCAAGGAGAGCTTCTCGCTCAGCCGCTGGGTCAAGCTCAAGGTCAAGTCCGCCGTCAGCTTCGTCGGCCGCTACGAGGAGCAGCTGCAGGAACTGGCCCGTGCCAAGGGCTGCCGGGGCATCATCTGTGGCCACATCCACAGCCCGGCCGACAAAATCATCGGCGACACCCACTACCTGAACTCGGGCGACTGGGTGGAATCGCTCACCGCCATCCTCGAGCACCTCGACGGCCGCTTCGAGGTGATCACCTACGACCAGTTCTGCGAGCGCACCGGCCGCGAGCCGAAGGGCGGAGCCGACGTCGCCGAGGTTGCCGCCGGCCCCGGCCCGGGCGAAACTGCGCCGCGACCCGCCATGTAATCCCCATGCAGGACCACATCCTCACCAGCTTTGACCAGAATCTCCGCAGCCTGCGCGACCAGGTGTTGATCATGGCCAGCATCGCGCGCAAGAACCTCGCCGGCGCCATGCGCGGCCTGATGGAGCGCGACACCGATCTTTGCAATGCCGCCATCGCCGCCGACCAGGATGTCAATGAGCTAGAGAAGAGCATCGACCGGCTGGGCATGCAGATCCTGCTCAAGTTCCAGCCCACCGCCCAGGACCTTCGCCAGGTCATGGGCACGATCCGGATCGCCAACAACCTGGAGCGCATCTCCGACCAGGCCGGCAGCATCGCCAAGCGGGCGCGCGCCATCAACCTGCTTCCGGAGATGCCTGAGACCAGCCTGATCCAGCCGGTCTACCACCTCTGCGCGCGCAACCTCGAGGCCGCCATCCAGGCCTTCAGCGATGGCGACGCCGAGGCCGCGACTGAGATCCGCCAGCGCGACAAGGAACTCGACGCCGCCGAAAAGCACCTCGACCAGGCGCTGTTGCAGGTCATGGAGGCGCGCAACGCCCCACTTGAAGGCTACCTGCACCTCATTTTCATCGCCCGCTTTCTGGAGCGCGTCGGGGACCACTGCAAAAACATCTGCGAAGACACGGTCTTCATCGAGAAGGCCGAGGACATCCGCTTCGACAAGACCAAGCGCGCGGAGATCGGCGCGGGCTGAGGCAGCTCAGGATTCCAGGATGATGCGGATCTTGCCGGCGCTTTTGCCGGCGGCGGCGAGACTGTCGGCCAGGGTCGGTCCCTGAGGCAGGGCGGGCGCAGCCGGGGGCGGGCTTCCCTGCTCCGACTCAAGCGCGGCCTTGAGCGCTCCCTCGACCATCTGGCCGCAGTGAATCTTCATCGGCGGCAGCGGACCGAGCGGTGCGCTCAAGGCCTCAGCCGAAAGCTGCAGAGCCTCCTCCCGGGTCTTGCCGCGGATCAGTTCGGTGGCAAGGCTGGCCACGGCGATCGCCGTCTGGCAGCCGAAACTCTGAAAGGTCGCCTTGTCGATGACCTTGCGACCGTCCTGCTCGCGAAACTTTAGCCACATGCGCACCATGTCGCCACAATCCGGGCTGCCGACCGTGCCGACCGCGTCGGCATCGGCCATCTCGCCCAGGTTCTGCGGGTTTTCCAGGGCCGACTGCAGGGTGTCCTCGTTCATCGCGCTTTGAAGGTAACTCAGGCCATCCGGCCGCAGCACTGCTTGAACTTCTTGCCACTGCCGCACGGGCACGGGTCGTTGCGACCGGCAGTGATTTTGGGCCGGGCCTGGGGGGCCGCCCGCGGCAGGATGAGGCGCGGCCCCTCGGTGGCGGGATCGTGCGGCTTCGATTCCTCCTCGGCGGGGCGGCGCTGCGGGGCCGGCTCCGCTCCGGCCTGCTGCTGGGCGAGTTGGGCGAGAAACTGCTCGAAGGCGGCGAGCTGCTGGGTGCTCTTGAACAGGTTGCCAAGAACCTCGCCGTTGATGCTGCGCATGAGGTCGGCGAAGATGGCGAAAGCCTCCTGCTTGAACTCGATGAGCGGGTCCTTCTGACCGTAACTGCGCAGGGAGATGCCTTCTTTCAGGGCGTCAAGGGCATACAGATGCTCCTGCCAGAGACGGTCGATGGCGTTGAGCAGGATCATCTTCTCGATCTCCTGCAGCGCCTGCGGATTGGCGCCGGCAACCTTGGCGTCGTAGGCGTGCAGGATGCGCTCGCGCAGCCACTCGCACTGCGCCTCGTACGACAACGCCTTGAAGGCGTCGTCAAACTCGCGCAAGCCCACCGGGAAGGTCGTGTTCACCCAGTGCAGCAGACCGACAAAGTCCGGCTCCAGGTCGCTGCCGCTGTCCTTGGGCAGAAACTCCTCAAGTCGCTCGGTGATGCCCTCCCTGACCGCCTCATCGATGAGCAGGCGCGGGTCGTTGCTGTTGAGCACGTCGTTGCGGCGCTCATAGATGACCTCGCGCTGCTGGTTCATGACATCGTCATACTCCAACACGCGCTTGCGCCAGGTGTAGTTGCGCTGCTCGACCTTCTTCTGGGCGCTTTCGACGCTGCGGTTGAGCCACGGATGCTGGAGTTCCTCGCCCTCCTTCATGCCGAAGCGCTCCATGATCTTGGTCATGCGGTCGGCTGCGCCGAAGTTGCGCATGAGGTCGTCCTCGAAGCTGAGGAAGAACTTGCTCTCGCCGGGATCACCCTGGCGCGCGCAGCGGCCGCGCAGCTGGCGGTCGACCCGGCGCGACTCGTGGCGCTCGGTGGCGATGACAAAGAGACCACCGAGTTCGGAGACGCCCTCGCCCAGCTTGATGTCGGTGCCGCGGCCCGCCATGTTGGTGGAAATGGTTACCGCCCCACGCTGGCCGGCTCGGGCGACAATCTCCGCCTCCTGGCGGTGGTACTTGGCGTTGAGCACCGAGTGCGGAATCTTTTGCAGTTTGAGCATGCGGCTGACCGTTTCCGAGGCCTCGACGCTAGCGGTGCCAACCAGCATCGGCTGGCCCTTGGCGTGGCGTTCGTGGATGAGGGCGATGACGGCGGCGTACTTCTCGCGGCGCGTCTTGTAGATGCTGTCGTTGTCGTCGACACGCTTCACCGGCCGGTTGGTCGGGATGGTCAGCACGTCGAGGCCGTAAATGTCGTGAAACTCGGCCGCATCCGTCTCGGCGGTACCGGTCATGCCGCCAAGCTTCTGGTACAGGCGGAAGTAGTTCTGAATGGTGATGGTGGCCAGGGTCTGGGTCTCGGCATCGATCTGCACCCCCTCCTTGGCCTCGACCGCCTGGTGCAGACCGTCGCTCCAGCGACGGCCGGGCATTTTGCGACCGGTCTGACTGTCCACGATGACAACCTTGTTCTCCTCGACGACATATTCGACGTCCTTCTCGTAAATGCAGTAGGCGCGCAGCAACTGACTGATCTGATGAATGCGCTGCCCCTGGTGCGACAGGCGATCCTGCAGTTCGGTCTTTTTGGCGGCCTTCTGCGCCTCACTGAGGGCGGGATCGACGTCGATCTCGGAAAACAGGGTGGCCAGGTCCGGCAACACGAAGGCGTCCGGCTCGTCGGGACTCAGGAAGTTGCGGCCTTTTTCACTGAGGTCGGCGTCGTGCGACTTCTGGTCCATCGAGAAGAACAGCTCTTCCTTGAGCGCGAAAAGGTCCTTCTTCTGGGTGTCTTCATACAGTTTCAGCTCGGCCTTCTCCATGGCCCGGCGCAGATCCGGATCCTCCATGCAGCGCATCAGGGCGCGGTTCTTCGGCTGTCCCACATGGACCTGATAGAGCTTGCGACCGGCCTCCTCGAGGTTGCCGGCGGCTGCGAGTTCCTTGGCTTCGGTGACCAGGCTGTTGCAGTAGGTCTGCTGGCGGCGCACCAGCTGTTCGACGAGCGGCTTGTAACGCTCATACTGGTGGGTGCTGTCGGCACCGGCAACCGGGCCGCTGATGATGAGAGGCGTGCGCGCCTCGTCGATCAGCACGGAATCAACTTCGTCGACGATGGCGAAGTAGTGCCCGCGCTGGACCTGCTGCTCTCGGCTGGAGGCCATGCCGTTGTCGCGCAGGTAGTCGAAGCCGAACTCGCTGTTCGTGCCGTAGGTGATGTCGCAGGTGTACTGCTGCCGGCGGATGTGCGGTGGCTGATCGTTTTGGATGCAGCCAACCGTCAGGCCGAGGAACTGGTAGAGGTGACCCATCCACTCCGAGTCACGGCGCGCCAGGTAATCGTTGACCGTGATGACGTGAACGCCCCGGCCCGTGAGGGCGTTGAGGGTGACCGGCAGGGTGCCAACCAGGGTCTTGCCCTCGCCCGTGGCCATCTCGGCGATCATGCCGCGATGCAGGGCGATGCCGCCGATGAGCTGGACGTCAAAGTGGACCATGTTCCACTTGAGGGGGGTATCGCAGACCAGGTGCTCCTGACCGCACAGGCGGCGCGCGGCGTTTTTGACGACCGCATAGACCTCGGGCAGCAACTCCTCGAGCAGCTTTGCCTCGATGGCGGCAAAGCGCGGCTGGATCTCGTTCCAGGCCTCGCGGGCGCGATCGATGCGCGACTTTTTGTCATCCAGACCAGCGCCAGCCCAGTCGGATTCAGCAAGGTAGTCCTGGTCCAGCGATGGAAAATGAGGCTTGAGGGCGGAGAAGTAGCCGGCGATGTGGCGCAGGCAGGCCTCCACCTCCTCCACCCCGGCGATGCGCAGGGAGACTCCACCCAGGAAATGCGGGGTGTGGAAGGCGCGAAACTGCTGTTTCCAGGCAGCGCACTTCTCGCGCAGGACCTCGTCGGGCAACTTCTGAAGTTCAGCCTCAAGGCGGTTGATCTCGGCCACAACCGGCTGCAGTCGGCGCACGGTGCGCTGGTTCTTGGTGCCGATGATTTTTTTGATGATCCAGTTGAACATGAGAAGATGAAAAGGGCGGGATGGGCGCCGGGCGCGGACAGGGGAAGCCTTACTTATTGAAGCGGATGCAGGACTTGGCAAGGACGAGCGGCGGCACGCCAGTCCGGCAAAGGGGAAAAATCCTCCTCGCATTTCCCGGCGGCCTCCGACATCTTGCCAGCATGTCCGACCGTCATGCCACCGCTGCCCAGCGCCGGCGCCACGCGCTGATCGCCCAGTGGCGCGGTGTTGAAGATGGCCCCCTGCTCGACCTGCCGGTGCGCAATGCCGCCGACCTGGTTGGCGCCGTGGTCGCACAATCCGGTCTGGCGGAGCGCATGCACCTTGAGGAGGTGCTTGCCGCCTGGCGCGGCATTGTCGGCGATTTCCTTTTCCAGAACTCGCGACCGGACTCCATCCAGCGCGGCGTGCTCATCGTGCGCGTGCTGCAGCCCGCGGTCCATCATGCCCTGGCGGTCGAGCGCCCGCGCCTGTTGCGCCGGCTGCAGCAGCAGCTCAAGGGAGCCGGCATCCGGGACATCAGGCTCAAGCATGGCTGATCTTTGCGCATGAAGTGGAACGACTGGTTGAGGCTCCTGCGCTGGCGGGCCCTGGAGGAGGGCGACGCAGAGGGTGCGCTGCTGGCCGAGGAACGCCGGCAGGAAGCCACCGCCCGCACGCGCGGCGGCCTGCTCAGCGACCAGCTGCGCGGTGAATCGGCCGGCGAACGTGAATTCGCCTTTCTGCGCAAGCGCGCCGAGTGGTTCGAGCGCGAAACCCTGGGTTGGAGCGGCACCGTGGCACGCATGATGGAGCGCCTGCGCGTCCCTGAGGGTCGCTGGTCCTGGGCTGGTGCCGGCTGGGGGGGCGCCCTCGCCGCCGGCTACACCTTGTCGGGTCTCGGCCAGGAAAAGGAGTTCAACCTGCTGGCCCTGCCTCTGGTGGGTCTGCTGCTGTGGAATGCCGTCATAGTCCTGGTCTCGCTGGTTGTTGAACTGCGCCACGCGCCATCACCGCAAACCGGACTGCTGGAATGGCTGGCGCGTGCCGCCGCCAACGGCTCAACGGAGCGTGCCGCCGAGGGCGAGACACTGACGGGCAGCACCGCGGACCAGCGTTTCGCCACCCTGGCACTGCCGGCGGCCAGCGCGCGCCTGCGCGGCCGTCTGCGCGCCTGGCTGCATCTGGCCGCCGCGTCCGTCGCGCTCGGCAGCATCGGCGGCCTCTATGCCCGCGGCTGGGCACGCGAGTACCACGCAGTCTGGGAAAGCACCCTGCTGGATGAGGCGGCGGCCGGGCATTTTTTCACCGGTGTCTTCGGGCCGGCGGCGCATGTTTTTGAATTCGAACTGCCTCTGGAACGGTTGCCCGCCATGCGCCGCAGCCAGGGCCGCGCCACCCAACCCGCCCCAGCCCTGCCGTGGATTCATCTCTACGCCGGCACCCTGCTCCTGGGCGTGGTGCTGCCCCGGCTCGCCCTGGCCGGGCTCGCCGCCTGGCGCGCCCGCCGGCGCACGGATCAAGCCCTTGCCCAGCTTGGCTGGCGCAGCTATGTCATTCGCACGCTGCGTGCGGTCGAGGGCGAGCAAGCCATCGTGCCCCTGCTGGTGCACGCCGCCAGTTCCAGCCCCGGCCACCGCGAAGTTTGGTCACGGGGTGTGCGTGAACGCTTCGGTGGCATGACCCGTGCAAACGTGCTGCACGTGCCACCTGGGGAGGAAGATGAAGTTCTCGCCTCCTGGAAACCGGATGACGCGCGCGCCTTTCTGGTCTTCAACCTCGCCACCACGCCGGAGTCGGAAGTCCACCGCCACCTGGCCGCCGAGATTCGCCGCCGGCTGGCGGCCGCCGGCACGCCGGTGGATCTGACAGTGCTGCTCGACGCCACCAGCATCGGCAACCGCTGGCCGCCGGAAAAAACAGCCGGTCGCGAGAAGCTTTGGAACAGCCTGCTGGAGGGAGTCGCCGACACCATCCTGATCGCCGCCCGGCGCGCCGCCTGAACCCCTCATCCCCGACGCTCCGCCCGCCATGCCACCGCCATCCGGCATCATACCGCCCGCCTCGGACATCGTCACGCTCAGCCTGATCTCCCACACCAATGCCGGCAAGACAACACTCGCGCGCACCCTGTTGCGCCGGGACGTCGGCGAGGTGCGCGATGCCGCCCACGTGACGCTGCAAAACGAGTCGTTCATCCTGCTGGAACAGGACGCCCGCCTGCTGCAGCTCTGGGACACGCCCGGCTTCGGCGACAGTGCCCGCCTGCTCAAGCGTTTGCGGCGCGAACGCAATCCCGTGCTCTGGTTTCTGTCCCAAACCTGGGACCGCCTCACCGACCGCCCCCTCTGGTGCAGCCAGCAGGCACTGCGCAATGTTCGCGATGAGGCAGATGTCGTGCTCTATCTGGTCAACGCCACCGAACCGCCGGAGATCGCCGCTTACATCCGTCCCGAAATGGAGGTGCTGGCCTGGGTTGGCAAGCCGGTGCTGGTCCTGCTCAACCAGACCGGCCCCGCCCGTGCCCCCACTGAGGAGGAGGCGGAAACCACCTCCTGGCGACAGTGGCTCCGCGAGTTTGAGCATGTCAGGGAGGTGCTCAGCCTTGATGCCTTCGCCCGCTGCTGGGTGCAGGAGGACCAGCTCATGGAAACCCTCACGCCACTGCTGCCGGAGGCCAAGAAGGAAGCCTTCAAGCACCTCAAGAAAGCTTGGCGCAGCCGAAACCTGCAGGTTTTTCAGCAATCGGCCCGCTGCCTCGCCGAACTACTCACCGCCGCCGTGCTCGACGGCGCCGAAGTTCGCAGCGAGACCCTCTTGGAACGCGTCGGCATCGGCCGCACCGAATTGAACAAAGCTTACCAGACCGCACGCGAGCTGCTGGCCGTGCGCTTGGCTGACCGCGTCGTCCGTGCCACCAACGAGCTGATCCGCCTGCACGGCCTCGAGGGTGAGGCCGCGCGCCGCCTCGGTCAGATCGCCGAGACACAGTTTCACAACCGCCAGCAGGTGCCGGAAGCGATCTGGAGCGCCCTCGGCAGTGTCGCCGGCGGCGCCATGGGCGGGCTCATCGCCGATCTTAAAATGGGTGGCATGACCTTCGGCGGTGGGGCGCTCGTTGGCGGCCTTGCCGCCGGCCTCGGCGCCTATGCCCTGATCAAAAGCTACAACCTCGTTCGCGGCCGCGATCACCGCCTGCACTGGTCGCGCGAGCACTTTCGCGAACAAGTTCGTCTCTCACTGCTCACCTACCTTGCCGTCGCCCACTTCGGTCGCGGACGCGGTGAATGGCAGCAAAGCGCTGAACCCGCGCATTGGAGCCGGCTGGTCGAGGAAGTCGTTCAGGAACATGTCGAAGGAGTCGACCGCCTGTGGCGTGAAGGCGTCGAAGAGGGGGCCATGCCCGAGATGCTGTCAAAAGCAGCGAACCATCTCGTTGGCGACTGTCTGGCCTGCCTGCTCGTGCGACTTTATCCCCAGGCCCATATCGGCCGCTGAAGTCAAAAACAAGAGACCCTCCGGCATGCGGAGCCGGAGGGTCTGTTTGGCGATCCAGCAACCAACAACAGTGAGGATCGTTGGCACGAAAGTCTTAGCTGAGGAGAGCTGCAACTTCGCGGTTGCCGACGCGGACGTGTCCGCTGCGGGAACGCCCCAAGGTTAAAAAGTTTGAGCCAGGAGTCAACCCGCGGCCTGCCCGAAACGGCCTTTTTTTGCAAAACTCCCAGTTATTCTCAATTATGAGAGGCTCCAAGTTCCAGAATCTCTGATAATTTTACAAGAAATCGACTTGACAGAGGTGGGGATAACCCGCTGTTCATGTGAATAACTCCAACAAACTGAGGCCCAGCGGTCACTCGGGCTGCTTCTGCCAAAGGGCCGCGAAAGATGCGGAAGTTGCCAGGCGTTGTTCGCTACGCCTGAACCCCAAGCGCAACCCCGGCTCCGGTCTGACAAACCGATTGAACTGGTGTCCGGTGCATGGAAGCTTCTGGCTCCATTCCCACCCCCCATGGCCCCAACCCGACC
>DAIUCN010000061.1:0-25112 GCA_036846165.1 Prosthecobacter sp. | reverse complement strand
GGGCGGGCTTGGTGGAGGACCCGAAGGACTACCGCTGGAGCGGCTACGGCGAGGCCATGGGCGGCGGTCAGCGGGCACGGCGGGGGTTGGCGAAGGTGACGGGCGATGTTGACACTGGTTCGGGACGAACAGTGAAAAGGTATCGCTGCCTGCTGTTTTCTAGCAGCCCAAGGGGGCGGCTTGGTCAGAACGAAAGCCCAGAACAAGCAAGAGACAGGGCTCAGAAAAGACAGGAGGTTTTGAAATTGAAAGGTAGGCTGGGGATTGCCGAGTTGGCACGACTCCGGGTCAAGTATTTCAGTTGTAGTCTGGTGCTGGGCAGCCAGGAATACGTGCGAAGGGTGTGTGAGGTGCAGCGGCAGCGATTTGGGACAAATCGAGCCCACGGTGCGAGGCTGGTGATGGAGAGTGAAGTGCCTCTGTTTACGCTGGGACGATTGCGGTAGAGGTGGTGAGGTCGGAGGGATGCAAGGGCTTGTTTCGAATCGATCCAACCATTGGCGCTGGTTGACGGGGCCTGCCGTGATTTGATTGGAATCGCTCTCCTTAGGGCTGAACGAGATGGTCGTAAGCACTGAAATCAGCGCAATACGCCGATGAGTCGCGCCAAGATGAGGCGGAACGAGTTCGGAATCGTTCAACGTATGTACTTTCAGGTCCAATAATTGAAGCCTTGCAACAATGCCTGGCATTTTCTCGCTCGGAGGGTGTGTCGGCCGGGCTTTTCAGAATGCCTGGCATTTTAGTACATGGAGCCGAAGGCGTTGGCCAGCTCTGAATAGGGACAATATGCCTGGCATTTGGGAAGGTGGGGGCACTTGAAATTTCGCCTTGCGAGGTGGGGCTGGGGCATTAAGGTCACGCCCCCTTGCCGCCTGTGTCCCAGGACTGGCCCCCCAGCCGATGAAATCCGAACTCGTTGAACAAGCCGCCCAGATCGTCAAAGACCCGCCGATCCTGATCAACATGGTCTCGAAGCGGGTCAAGCAGCTCACCTCCGGTCGTGCGCCTCTGGTGGAGCGTCGCCCCGGCCTGCGTGAGGCCGACCTCGCCCTGCTGGAGATCATCCAGGGCAAGATCACCATCGCCGACCTCGAAGAGGAGTGAATCTCGGCCCCGGGCGGCTTTTGATTCCGCCGCCGCATGTCTGAAGAAATTGCCACCAACCGGAAGGCTCTCCGGGACTATCACATCCTCGAACGCTATGAGGCGGGCGTCGAACTGCGCGGCACCGAGGTGAAGTCGATCCGCCAGGGGCGGATCAACCTGACCGACGCCTTTGCGCGTGTCGAACGCGGCCAGGTCTGGCTGTACAACATGGACATCCAGCCGTATGACAAGGCCAGCTTTGAGCAGCACGAGCCGCGGCGCACCCGTCGCCTGCTCCTGCACAAGCGTGAGATCGCCAAGCTCTTTGCCCACACCCAGCAGAAGGGCCTGACCCTGCCGGTGCTGAAGGCCTACTGGAAGGGCTCGCACATCAAGGTGGAACTCGGGGTCGGCAAGGGCAAGACCAAGGGCGACCAGCGCATCGACCTCAAGGAGAAGGCCGTGCAGCGCGAAACCCAGCGCGTGGTGTCCAGCTTCAACCGCAAGGGCCGCGGCGTCTGAGCGTGGGACGCGCGTTGCGGTTCATGGGCTGGATGGATTTTTTTCATCGGCGATGGGTCGACATAGCGGTTGCACGCACGGGGTGGCCATGCTTCTTGGCGGCTCATGAGCACGCCTAACCGCCCCTGGGACCGCTTCCAGACCCATTTCCTCCGCTACCCGCAGATCGGCTTTTCGATGGATGTCAGCCGGATGAACTTCCCGGACTCCCTGTTTGGCGATTTGGAACCCGCCATCACCCGGGCCTTCTCGGCGATGCGCGAGCTCGAGGCCGGCGCCATGGCCAACCCCGACGAAGGGCGCATGGTCGGTCACTACTGGTTGCGCAGTCCCGGGTTGGCGCCGAGCGCCGAACTGAAGGCCGAGATCGAGACCACGCTCGATGCAACCCTCAATTTCGCTGCCGACATTCATGCCGGCAAAATCACCTCGGCGGATGGTCGCAAGTTCAGCCGTGTGCTCGTTGTCGGGATTGGCGGCTCGGCACTCGGACCGCAATTGGTCGCCGACGCCCTGACGCCGGCGAACCCGCCGCTGGCCATTGATTTCTTCGACAACACCGATCCCGACGGCATCGACCGAGTGCTGGCGCGCATCGGCCCCGAGTTGGCCACCACGCTGACCCTGGTCATTTCCAAGTCGGGCGGCACCAAGGAGACGCGCAATGGCATGCTGGAGGCCGAGGCTGGCTACCAGGCGCGCGGCCTCGAGTTTGCCCGTCACGCGGTCGCCATCACCGGCGATGGCAGTGAACTCGACAAGCATGCGCGCGCCCAGGGCTGGCTGGCACGGTTCCCGATGTGGGACTGGGTCGGCGGCCGCACCAGTGTGATGAGTGCGGTCGGCACTCTGGCCGCCGCCCTGCAGGGCGTTGATGTGCGCCAGTTCCTGGCCGGCGCCGCCGCCATGGATGCCGAAACGCGCCGTCGCCCGACTCGCGAAAACGCCGCCATGCTGCTCGCCCTCATGTGGCATCACGCCGGCGGTGGCCGCGGCGCCAAGGACATGGTCGTGCTGCCCTACAAGGACCGCCTCGTGCTGTTCAGCAAGTACCTGCAGCAGCTCGTCATGGAAAGCCTGGGCAAGGAGCACGATCTCGATGGCAAGGTGGTCAACCAAGGCATCGCCGTGTACGGCAACAAGGGCTCGACCGACCAGCATGCCTACGTGCAGCAGCTGCGCGACGGCGTGAACAACTTTTTCGCCGTCTTCCTGCAGGTGGCGCGCGCCCGCGACAGTGCCGGCATTGAGGTGGAGCCCGGCTACCGCAGTGGCGATTACCTGCAAGGGTTCCTGCGCGGCACGCGCAAGGCACTGGCCGAGAAGGGACGCGAATCGATCACCCTGGGCATCAGCGAGCTGAACGCCTTCAGTCTGGGCATGCTCATTGCCTTGTTTGAGCGCGCTGTCGGCTTCTATGCGAGTCTGGTCAACGTCAATGCCTACCATCAGCCCGGTGTTGAGGCCGGCAAAAAGGCTGCCACGGAATTTCTCGCCCAGCTTGGCCGTGTGCGCCTCGCTCTGCCGGCCTCCGGGCCCGGGGCCGGGGCGGAGCAGATGGCTGCCGAGCTCGGCATCGACCCAGAAGATGCCTGGCACATGCTGTCGCACCTCGCCGCCAATGGTGCCGCCCGGGTGGCGGCCGAAGGCGAGACACCCGCGCAGGATCGCTTCCTGGCGGCGGAGTAGGGCGGAGAGTGGAGAGTGGGGAGTGGAGAGTGGATTTCGAACGGCTCAGAACCGCGAACCGCGAACCGCGAACCCTTCCCTCGGCGGGGCTGCATTCCATCATTGCCATTCGCAGCCGGTTGCCGTATCAGAGCAGCATCCCGGCTTCCGTATGGACGAGCGCTTCCCCCTCCCTTACCAGATCGGCTTCATCCTGCTGACCGCCCTGTTTGCAGTGGCCTTCAGCATTTCGCGTGAGCCGCGCCAGTGGCGGCGGTTCTGGCAGGCGCGCATCGCGCGCATTGAGGAGGTGTCGGTCAACCGCAACAAGTATCTCGACGAGCAGCTCAAGCACTACAGCATCCTCATCGCGATGGTCTTCCTGCTGCTCGATGTCGGTGTCATCGTTGCCGGGCTGACCCACAAGTACCGCAACACGCCCTCGACCCTCACCGAGGAGCAGCGCCTGCGTGTTGAGGAACAGCGCCGGCTCGGCGGCCAGTAAGCCACGATTCGTCACGCCGACATGACTTCCGCCGGCTGGCTCGGGCTCTGTGTCTTTCTCGGAATTGCCTGGATTCTATCCGAAGACCGCCGGCGGTTTCCCTGGCGCACCGTTGTCGCCGGTCTCGGCCTGCAGGTGCTGTTTGGCTGGCTCATTCTGCGCACCGAAGCTGGACGCGCCTTCTTCAGTGGGCTTGACCGCGCCTTCCGCGTGCTTCTGGGCTTCGCCGAACAGGGCACGGCCATGGTCTTCGGGCCGCTCGCCGATACCGGCCTGCTGCGTGAACGCCTGGGCGAGGGGCATGCCTTTATCTTTGTCGTCACTGTCACCGGCACGATGGTGCTCGTCTCCGCACTCTCCGCCCTGCTGTTTCACTACGGCATCCTGCCGTGGGTCGTCCGCCTGCTGGCCGCGGTCATGCGTCGCTCCATGGGTACCAGCGGCAGCGAAAGCCTGGCCGCCGCGGCGAACATTTTCATGGGGCAGGCCGAGGCGCCGTTGGTGGTCCGGCCCTGGCTGGCGGTGATGACACGCAGTGAGCTGCTTTCGCTCATGGTGGGCGGCATGGCTACGATTGCCGGCGGTGTGCTCGCCGCCTACATTGGTTTTGGCATTCCGGCCGGCCACTTGCTGACCGCCTCGGTCATGAGCGCGCCTGCGGCGTTGATGATCGCCAAAATCCTGCTGCCGGAGACAGGCGCGCCCGCCGCTGCCCCCAGTGCGCCCGCAGACCCGGAGGAGGCGCCGGTCAACGGTCTCGACGCCCTCTGTCGCGGTGCTTACGAGGGGCTGATCCTTGCCGGTCGGGTCATGGCGGTGCTGATGGCGTTGGTCGCCTGCGTCGCTCTTGCCAACCATCTGCTTTCGCTCCTGCTTGCCCAGATTGGCCTTGTTGAGGCGACGCCCTTGCAGACGGCCTTCGGCTGGCTGAATGCCCCCTGTGCCTGGCTCATGGGCGTACCCTGGCAGGACTGTCGCACGGTCGGTGCCCTGCTTGGCGAGCGCATCGTGCTCAATGAATTTGTCGCCTATCTTCACCTCAGCGAGCAGATCAAGGCGTCCGGCACCCTGGAGCCGCGTAGCGCGGTCATCGCCACCTATGCCCTCTGCGGCTTTGCCAACTTTGCCAGCATTGCCATCCAGGCCGGCGGCATTGGCTCCCTGGTGCCGGAGCGCCGCGGCGAACTCGCCCGCCTTGGGTTGCGTGCGATGATCGGCGGCCTGCTCGCCTGCTACCTCACCGCCTGCATCGCCGGCCTGCTGACGCCATGATCGAGCCCGAACAGCGCGACGAGGCCCTGCTGGCCGACATGGCCGCCCATGGTGGGCCGGACGATCCGCGCCTGCATGTCTGGTGGCTCGGTCAGAGCGGCTTCCTGATCCGGCATGCCGGGCGTGTCTTTCTCTTCGATCCCTACCTGTCGGATTCCCTGACGCAGAAGTATGCCGGCACCGACAAACCGCACGTGCGGCTGAGCGCGCGCTGCGTCGAGCCCGGGCGGCTGCCGCGACCGGCCTTTGTCACCGCCAGCCACGTGCACACCGACCATCTCGATGGCGACACCCTGCGGCCGTTGGCGCGGGTGCATCCCGGTTTGAAGGTCGTCCTGCCCTGGCCGGTGCTCGATGAGGCGCAGCGGCGCCTGACCGGTGAGGATGTGCAGCTTTTGCCGCTGGATGCCGGAGCAAGTCTGGAGGGCGAGGGCTGGAGTTTGCAGGGGGTGGCCGCCGCGCACAACGACCTGGCCACCGACGCGCAGGGACGCCATCACTACCTCGGTTTCGTTCTGCGCAGCGGGCCGTTCACTCTCTATCACAGTGGCGACACCCTCTGGCATGACGGCCTGGTGCCGGTGCTGCGGCCCTTGGCATGCGACCTCATGCTGCTGCCGATCAATGGCAACCGGCCGGAGCGGCGCGTGGCCGGCAATCTCAACGGCACCGAGGCGGCGGCCCTGGCGCGCGCCTGTGCGGCCGGGCTGGTCGTGCCCTGTCACTACGACATGTTCGCCTTCAACACCGAGTCGCCCGCGGAGTTCGAGCGGGCCTGCGAGCGTCTCGGTCAGCCGCAGCGCGTGCTGTGCTGCGGCGGTCGGTTGAGTCTGGAGCCGATCACGGCTTGAGGTTGCCGATGCCGGCCTCGCCCGTTTCGAGGCCGAGCGCCCAGCGGATGCCGCCGAGGATGTGGGCCTGGTAGGTGCGGGCGACTTCCGGCGAATTCTTGCGTTCGTTGCTGCCTTCCTTCCAGGTCGGATCCCAGACGTCCTCGCGGTGGCCGAGCGAGGTGTAAAACACCTTGCCCTTGCCGAAGTCCTTGCACCAGGCAATCGGATGGTAGCCGGGGGTCTTGTCGTTCGGATGCTCGTTGAGTCCCATCAGGGCGTGCACGGTGGCAGGATCGTAGTTCTTGAAGATGTAGATCTCGTCAAAGACGCGCCAGGCCGAGGGAATGGGCTTGGTGGCGGGATGCGCGGGGTTGTGCAGGATTGGCTGCACCTCGACCTGCTGCTTGTGGGTGAGGAACTCGCCGCCGAGCATGTCGACGTAGCCGCGGAAGGGATGGTAGGTGTCGCCGCCCGAATGCATGGCGATGAAGGCCTTGCCCTCGCGGATCAGGTTGATGAAGCCCTCGCGGTCGGGCAGTTGCAGGTCGCCGGTGGTGTTGGCGAAGACGAAGCCGTCGTAGCCGCGCAGCTTGTCGAGGCTCATGTGCTGCGCCATGTGCGCGCGCACCGTGTCATTCCAGGCGGCGTTGGCGCGGTTGAACTCGGCGAGGGCCGTGCTGAACGCCTCCTGGCGCGCCTTGAAGGCCTCGTCGCTTTCGTTGGGCTTGCGCTCCGGCGGACGGCCGGGGCTTTTGGGCTGGCCACCCTCCGGTTGGCGCACGAAATCGACTGTGAAGGCGCCCGTGGTGGCGCCAATCTCAGCGAGCACCTTTTCGGCGGTCTCGATGGAGGAGTGGCGGAAGCCGGTGGTGACGGTGACGACGAGCAGTTTTTTCGGCGCAGCCGCGGCGGGCAGGGCGACGGTGGCAGCGAGCAGGGCGAGGAGATGGCGACGAATCATGGTGATGGAACAAGCACGATGCGCCGGCCGGTCTTCTTGCTGGCAAATCGGTTCGAACGTGCGAGGTAATCCGCTGCGCATGGCTTGGTTTTACCTTCTTCTCGCCGGATTGACTGAGATTGCTTGGGCGGTCGGCCTCAAGCACACCCATGGTTGGACGCGCCTGGGGCCGAGCGTGATCACCGTCCTGCTCATGATTGCCAGCTTCGGCTTCCTCTCGCAGGCCCTGAAGAGCCTGCCCATCGGCACGGCTTATGCAGTTTGGACGGGCATTGGCGCGATTGGCACGGTGGTGGTCGGCATCCTCTGGTTCGGTGAACCGCGCACGGCCCTGCGCCTGGCCTGCATCGGCCTGATCCTGATCGGCATCGCCGGCCTGAAAATGACCTCCGGTCCGTCCGCCTGATGGTGGGTAGATTCGCGCCCGGCTGGCGTTCCCCAGTCATGCCGAGCCGATTCTTCCCCGTTGTCGCAATGCTGTTGGCGGTCCTCGCCGCGTCCGCCGCCGAACGCCCCAACATACTGCTCATCTTGACTGACGATCAGGGCTACGGCGACCTATCCCTGCATGGCAATCCGGTGCTGGAGACACCGCACCTCGACCGTCTTGGCCGCGCGTCGGTGCGGCTCGACAACTTCCATGTCAGTTCGGTCTGCGCGCCGACCCGCGCCGCCCTGTTGACGGGTCGCTACACCCTGCGCACCGGCACGCATGGGGTCACCCACAACCGCGAGGCGTTTCGCGACCGCGAGGTGACGCTGGCCGAGGCCCTGCGCGGCGCCGGCTGGCGCACCGGCTTTTTCGGCAAGTGGCATAACGGCGAGCAGTTCCCGCACACGCCGACCGGCCAGGGCTTTGACGAGTTCCTCGGCTTCACCAACGGCCACATCAACGCCTACTTCGATGCCGTGCTGCTGCGCGGCGCGCAACCGGAGCCGACGCGCGGTTTCATCACCGATGTGCTGACCGATGCCGCGATCGAATTCATCGAACGCCGCGCCGGCGAGCCCTTCTTCTGCCACCTGTCCTACAACGCACCGCATTCGCCCTACCAGGTCCCGGACCGGTACTTTGACAAATACAAGGCGCGCGGTCTCGACGACACCCTGGCGGCCTTTTACGGCCTGTGTGAGAACGTCGATGACAACGTCGGTCGCCTGCTTGGCCGACTCGCCGAGCTCGGGCTGGCCGACAACACAATCGTCGTCTTTGTCACCGACAACGGTGGCACCGCCGGGGTGAAGCATTTCAATGCCGGCATGCGCGGTGGCAAGACCAGCGTGCACGAGGGCGGCGCGCGCGTGCCCTGCTTCCTGCGCTGGCCGGCCGCCGGCTGGATGCCGCGCGCACTGCCGCAGCTTGCCGCGCATCTCGACCTGTACCCGACCCTGCTCGACCTCTGCGGGGTGACACCGCCGCCCGGGCCCGCGGTGGACGGTCGCAGCCTGCGACCGCTGCTCGAAGGTCGTGGCACTGACTGGCCGGAACGCCTGCTGTTTTTCCACAATCCGATCGACGAAACCAATCGCTATCCGGGCGCCGTGCGCAGTGCGACGCATCGGCTGGTGCGCGAGATTCCGGGGCCATCGGCCGGTTCCGCGGCCAAGGCCAATGATGCGAGTGCCACACCCTGGCAGCTCTACGACATGCTCGCCGATCCGGGGCAGAAGCGCGACCTTGCGGCGGCCAGGCCGGAACTTGTCGCGCGGTTGGCGCAGGCCTACGACGCCTGGTTCGACGAGGTCACCCGCGAGGGCCGTGAGCGCCTGCCATTGCCGGTGGGGCATGCGGCCCACAACCCGGTCGAGTTGCATGCACCGCAGGCCTACTTCAGTGGCGGGCTGCGTTTTCACGCCGGCCCGGGTTTTGCCCACGACTGGCTGACCGGCTGGACCACGGCCGAGGCAAGGCTGTGGTTTGAGGTCGAGGTCGCGCAGGCGGGTGAGTATGCCGTTGAGATCGACCATGCCTGTCCCGAAACCGAGGCGGGTTCGGTCATTCGCGTGCGTGCCGGTTCGGCCACCGCGGAGGCGACCGTGGCGCCCGCGCCGATCCGTCCGCTGGACCTGCCCACCCGCGATGCCAAGGGGCGCGAGCGCTATCAAAGCCGGGTGTGGAGCACGCTGCCGCTGGGACGCCTCAGGCTGGAGGCAGGCCGCCAGCAGCTGGCGGTTGAGGTCGCGCGTCAGGCCGGCACGCAGGTCATGGACTTTAAGCAGCTGCGGTTGCGCCGGCTCTGAGTCGCCTCAGCGTCGCCAGGCGCCGCGGCCGGCGGCCTGTGCCTGACGCTCAAGCTCGCGCAGGTGCGCCTCGAACTGGCGCGCGCTGCGGCCGTCGGGCAGGGTGGTGCCGGTGGTGTGGAGGCGGGCGAGGCCGGCGCGCACGAGTTTTTCCGAGAGGTCCTCGCCATCGGCAAAAACCACGAAGGCGTAGAAGCGGTCGCTGTCGTACACGCGTTGCCAGCGGGTGTGGATGACGAAGCCGCCGGCCTCGAGCAGGGCGCGGGTGAATTGGCGGGCGTCGCGGCCGAGGGTCAGCGTGCGGGCATCGTCGAGCCCGCCGAAGGCGCGGCCCTGATCGCGCACGCGTTCGGCGTTTTGGGCATTCAGGTAGGTCTCGGCGCAGTCGGCGAAGTACAGTCGGAAATGGTGGGCGAGCCCGCCATGCTCGACCTTGAAGCTGTCGCCATCGTTGCCGCCGTGGCGGAGCAGGCGCGCGCCCTGCAGGCTCTCGAAGGCGGCGGCGGGGCCGCTGCGACGGGGCGCGTCGGGCGGGGGCAGGCCGTGTTGCCAGAACTGCCAGGCCGCGGCGGCGATCAGCAGCAGGGTCCAGAGGGGGCCGCCGCGCCGGCGGCGGCGCTTGAACAGCCGCGGGATCATGCCTCGAGTGCGGCGTGGTCGATCGTCTGCAGGCGGGCGCGGCGTTCGCCCAGGCGTGGCACGCATTCAAGCAGGGCGCGGGTGTAGGGATGCTGCGGCTGGGTGAGGATCTGCTCGACCGGGCCGGTCTCGACGATGTGGCCGCGGAACATCACCGCAACGCGGTCGGCAACGTCGCGGATGATGCCGAGGTTGTGGGTGATGAGGATGAGGCTCATGCCGAGTTCGCGGCGCAGTTCGGCGAGCAGTTGTAGGATCTGCTTTTGAATGGTGACGTCGAGCGCCGTGGTGGGTTCGTCGGCGACCAGCAGGCGCGGGTGGCAGCACAGGGCCATGGCGATCATGACGCGCTGCTGCATGCCGCCGCTGAGTTCGTGCGGATAGGCGCGCAGGCGCTTTTCCGGTTCGGTGATGCCGACCCGGCGCAGCCAGGCGAGGGTTTCGGCGTCGCGGTCGGTCACCTCCGGCCGGTGCAGGCGCAGGGCCTCTCCGATTTGGGTGCGCACGCTCAGCACCGGGTTCAGCGAGGTGGTGGGTTCCTGAAAGATGTAGGCGATGTCACGGCCGCGCACGGCGCGCAACTCGCGCGGACTGAGGCGCAGCAGGTCGCGGTCACCGAGGCGGAGTTCCTGTGCGGTGATCTGGGCCGGCGGTTCCGGCAGCAGGCGCGCCAGCGCCAGGGCGGTGGCGCTCTTGCCGCTGCCGCTTTCACCGACCACGGCCAGCGATTCTCCTTCGGCGAGATCGAGGTCGATGCCGCGCACCGCCTCGACCGGTTCGGCGCCGTGGCGACTGAAGGCGATGTGCAGGTCGCGGATGCGGAGCAGGGGCGTCATGGTTTGGCGGGAGTCGCGGTGGATCGGGGTGGCCGCCGCAGCATGCCTGCGGCGAGGCGCAGTGACAAGACGCAAAGCAGCACCGGCCATGTGGCGGTCAACACCCCGGTGGGGTTTTCCAAAAAACCGGCGCCGGCGCGCTGCAGGCCGGCCAGGCCGGGCAGCGGTGCCAGCAGGGCGGTGCTGCCGAGCGCGACAACGCCCCAGGCGATCAGGCTGGCCAGCCATGCCAGTCCCTGCCGGAGGTGTTCCGGCAGGCAATGCCGTCGCCAGGCGGACCAAGGGCTGTGGCCGAGGGCGAGGGCGCCCTCGCGCACGAGTTGGGCGGTGTCCGGTGGAGGTGGGTTGGGTCGGGGTTGCCAGGCTGAGAGGGCTTTGGCAGCGGCGGCCAGCAGCGCCAATTCCACCAAGGCCTGGGCAAGCCGCACCGGGTGATCCGCTTGGATGGCGCGTGCCGGGGTGGTCAGGTCGGGGAACAGCGCCAGGGCATCGTTGAGCAGCCAGACAGAGGCGATCGCCTGCACGCCGCTTCGGCGCCGGCCTGACGAGGACAGCAAGCCGGCGGTGAGCAGGGTGGCGAGCAGCAGCAGCGGCGGCAGCCAGAACCAGAGGACATCGGCCATGGCCTCGCCGCGCTCGGTCGGCATCAGGCTCGGCACAGGCCAGCCGTGAGCGCCCGCCCAACCGGCGAGGGCGAGGGCCGGCGCGGCCGGTGGCAGCGCGGCGATGAGGCCGGCGAGACCTCGGCTGAGCCTTGTCCAGCGACCCGGTGGTTGTTGGCCGCGCAGGGCATGGGCCGTGCTGTGGGCCAGCGCCAGGGCGAGCAGGGCGAAGCCGAGGCAGCCTGCCAGCGAGGCCAGCTGTGCCGGCGACAGGGCATCGCCCAGCGCCTGCCGCAGCAGGGGCAGGTCGAGACGGTTCCAAGGATCGGCGTTCATTCCTTCGGTGCGCGCATTTGCAGGGAGGGTGAAGGCACGACTGCGGGGCGCAGCAGGTCGCGCAGGCTGGCGCCGGGACGGTCGCGGAAGCGGTCGCGGCGCACGCCGATCTGTGGTTCGTCGCCGAGCAGGGGCAGTGCCAGATGCAGGTCGCGCAGGCGTTGCTCAACGGCCAGCACGCGCTCGGGGATGCGGGTGATGTCGAACTCGTCGGCCAACGCTTCGAGCAGCAGGTCGAGGCGCGGATCGGCGGCGCCGGTGAAGTTGAGGCTGCCCCGGCGGCTGTGCCAGCCGTCGGCGACATCCCAGTCCGGCGTGTCGGCGCGGCCGAGCAGCACGGCGTCGAAACGGCCCGTGGCCAGACGGTCGCTCACCAGGCGGGTGGCTGGCACCGGCTCGATGCGGACATCGGCACCGAGTGCCCGCCACTGCTGGGCGAGGGCTTGGGCGAGGGCGAGGCGCTGGGGATTGCCCTCGGGCAGGATCAGGTTGAAGGCCAGGGGGCGACCCTGCCGGCGCAGACCGCCATCGGCCGGCAGCCAGCCCAGGCGGGCCAGATGCGCGCGTGCGGCTTCGGCATCGGCAGTGGGCGCCGGCAGTGGGGGTTCGAACCACAGGCTGACGGGGAAGTGGCTGTACAAGGGGCGGGCCCGTCCTGGTGCCACCTCCCGCACCAGCGCCTCGCGGTCGACCGCGAGTGCCAGCGCCGCCCGCAGTTCGGGGTCATCGAGGCGGCGGCTGTTCCAGAGCAGCAGGACACGGCTGCGTGGTGGTCCGGCGCGGCGTTCCAGCCAGGGGGCCAGTTCCGTCAGCAGGGTCGACGATGGCCAGACCGCGTCCAGACTGCCGGCAGCGACGGCGAGGCGGGTGCCGGAAGTTGGCAGGGCGGGGAAGAAACGCAGCCGGCGCGGGCCGTCTTGGCCTGTGTCCTGGTCGGTTTCCAACACCAGCGTTTCGGTGTTGCGCTCCACCACATGCCAGGCACCCGCTCCAAGATGCCAGGCATTTTTGCCGAGGGCTTCGGCGGGGGGCGGCGGTTCTTGGTCGGTGGCTGGCAGGATGGGCAGGTCGATCCAGGCAGCGAGGGCGGCGCCGCGGCTGCGCCGATACAGGACACGGAAGCCGTCCTTGCTGGGCTCGATCGCCTGCACATCACGCAGGCCGTCGCGGCTGCGCGCCTCCGGTTCGGCCAGTACCGCGGCCACCGTCGCCTGCACATCGCCGACGTCGATGGCCCGACCGTCGGGCCAGCGCGCGCGTGCCGGGCTCCAGCGAAATTCGAGCACGGGCTCGGCGAGGCCAGCCACCTCGGCCAGGGGACGCATCTCGGGCAGGCGAGGCAGCCGTGTGCGCAGGGCCGCCGTCAGGGCCTCGCGCGCGGCAAGCGGCGGTTGGCTGGTGACGATCTCGCAGGCGCCGTCGGTGTCGAACCAGACTCGCTGCAGTCCGGCCGGCGCGCCGGCGGCGTGGGCTTCGAGGGCGGCGCGAAGGCCGGGCACGGCTTCGATGCGCAGAAACGTCAGCGGTCGTGGTTCCGCGCCGGCGAGCGCGCCCAGGGCGGCATCGGCGGCGGTGCGGTCGGGTTTGGCGAAGCGCAGCACCAGGGCTTCCGCCTCCGTTCGCACCTCTTCGAGTCCCCAGTCGAGCCGGGTTTCCGCCGGCACCGCCAGCAGTCGGGTGCGTGCGGCCTCTGCGCGGGCGGCGTCGGCAAACCAGCAACTCACGCGCAGGTGCCAGCGCCACTCCTCGGCCAGGGCCGGCGCCGGCCGTCCCTGACGGTCCAGCCGGATCAGCGGCTCGTGCAGCAGGTCGAGGATTTGTCGCTCAGCCTCGTCCGCCGGCGCAAACGGGCGCAGCGCCGGCAGGCTGCCGGACAGCAGCAGGCGCCACTCCTGCGGCCGATCCTGCGCACGCCGTGCCAGGACGATGGAACCCGACCAGACCGCGGCCGCCAGCACCGCGGCGGCGGGCAGCAGGAAGAGCGGGCGAGGCAGGGGCATCCGATCAGTTTAGCCTCAACTCGGCCATGGGAAACCCGAATTCGGCGCTTCGTCCTTGGCGTCGCGCCGCTGCGGGCGACAATGGCGCCATGGATCCCTTTCTCGCCGCCGCCCACCGGTACCTGCCCGAAGCCCTCGACTGGCTGCAGCGCATGGTGGCGGTCAACAGTTTCACGACACATCGCGAAGGCGTGGCCCGACTTGGCCGGCTGACCGCCGAGTGTTTTGCCGGGCTCGGGTTCCGTGCGGAGTGGGTGGCTGCCGCCAACCCGGCCTATGGGGAGCACCTGTTTTTGCGCCGCGGCGACGGTCCGCCGGTGGTGCTGGTCACCCACCTTGACACGGTGTTTCCGCCCGAGGAAGAGCTGCGGAACGACTTCCGTTGGCGTGAGGAAGGCGGGCGCCTGTTCGGACCGGGCACGGTCGACAACAAGGGCGGTACGGTCCTCATCTGGCTCATGCTGCGGGTGCTCCAGGAACTGCGACCGGAACGTTTCGCCGACACCTCCTGGCTGATTGCCGCCAACGCCGCCGAGGAGGTGGTCGGGTCTGACTTTGCCGATTGCACCCGCGCACGCTGTCCCGATGGCGCGCGGGTGGTGCTGGTGTTTGAGGGCGGGCCGCGCGCTGCCGACGGCTGGCACGTGGTGGCCGCGCGCAAGGGGCGGCTGGAATACCGACTCACCGCGTCGGGTCGCGCCGCCCATGCCGGCAGCGGTTTCACGCAGGGCATCAACGCCGTCGTCGAACTTGCCGCCCACCTGCCACGGCTCGCCGCCCTCAGCGATCCCGCGCGTGAGTTGACCGTCAACATCGCCACCTGCCATGGTGGCACGGTGCTCAACCGCGTGCCGCATGAAGCGGTCGCCGAACTGGAGATCCGCGCCTTTGATCCCGCGGTGTTGGCGGCGGCGGGTCGCGCGGTCGAGGCCTGCGCCGGCCGCAGTCCAGGGGGCGCCGTCATCACGGTTGAACGCCTCGGTCACACCCGTGCCTGGCCGGGCGACGCCGCCACGGCACGGCTCATTGAAGGCTGGCAGGCGGCAGGCGCCGGTCTCGGTCTGCCGGTGGTGGTCGAGTCGCGCGGCGGCTTGAGCGACGCCAATTACCTGCATGACCTGGCGCCGACCCTCGATGGTCTGGGCCCGGCCGGTGGCAATGCCCATTGCTCCGAGTGGTCGGTCGATGGCAGCAAGCTGCCGGAATACGTCGAGCGCGACTCCTTCGCCCCCAAGGCCGCTCTCAATCTGGTCGCGCTGGAGCGCTGGCTGGACGCCGGCTGAGTCGGCCGACTCCTCTTGCATCCTGGCCTTTCCGCGTGTTGGGTTTCCGTTTCATGACGGGGATTCTCTTGGAACTCGGCCTGCTCGGCCTGCTGCTGCTGGCCAACGGCATTTTTGCCATGGCGGAGCTCGCCGTGGTGTCGTCGCGCCGAGCCCGCCTGCAGACCCTGGCCGACTCCGGCAGCCGCGGTGCCCGCGCGGCGCTCGATTTGATCAGCCAGCCGGGCCGATTTCTGTCGACGGTTCAGGTGGGCATCACCCTCGTTGGCACCCTTGCCGGTGCCTCCAGCGGTGCTTCCCTGATCGCCCGTCTCACCCCGGTCATTGCCACGCTGCCGCCCCTCGCTCCCTGGGCCGGCATGATTGCCACGGTCCTGGTAGTCGCCCTCATCACCTACCTGTCGGTCGTGCTCGGTGAGCTGGTGCCGAAACGCCTCGCCATCCAGTCGCCCGAAACCGCTGCCGCCCGTCTCAGCCCGCCGATGAACCTGCTCGCGCGCCTGGCCGGGCCGGTGGTCAACCTGCTTGATGGTTCCAGCGGCCTGATTGCCCGCCTGCTGGGCGCCAAGCCGGGCGATGAACCGGGGGTCTCCGAGGAGGAGGTGCGTGCCATGATCCATCAGGGCACCCTTTCCGGCGTCTTCAAACCCGGCGAACAGCGCATGGTCGAGGGCGTGCTCGAGCTCGACGACCTGGTGGCCGCCGACGTCATGACCCAGAAGAATCAAATCGTCTGGATCGATCTCGATGAACCCGACGACATGAACCGTCGCCGCATGGTCGAGAGTGGGCACACCCATTTTCCGGCCTACCGCGACACCCGCGACAACGTGCTGGGCATGATCTCGGTGAAGACGCTTTGGGCCGAGACGCATCAGGGCGCGCCGCGGCCGCTCGAAGCCCTGGTCACCGAACCGCTGTTTGTCTCCGAGACGATGCCCTGCCCGCGCATCATCGAAGAGTTCCGTCGCCAGCGCCGCCACCTGGCCCTGGTGGTCGATGAGTTTGGCGGAGTCGCCGGCCTGGTCACCCTGCACGATCTGATGGAGTCCGTGCTTGGCGACATGCCGGACGCCGAGCAGCGCGAACTGCCGAAGGCGCGCCAGGTCACCGATGGCTCCTGGATGGTCGATGCCCTCATGGAGATCGAGGACGTCGCCAAGCAGATCGGCTTTGCCCTGCCCAAGGAGGAAATCGATGAGGGGCTTTACCGCACCCTCTCCGGTTTCCTGCTGCACCGCTTCGGCCATGTGCCGCGCGAGGGCGAGAAACTCGTGCACGACAGTTGCGAGTTCGAGATTGCCGACCTCGACCGCCGGCGCATCGACAAGGTCGCCATCCGCCGGCAAGAGGCCGAATCGGTCAGTGGGCCGGCTGCTTGAAGGCGGGTGGCGTCAATTCATCGACCGCCTGGGCGATGAGTTCCTCGACGCCGGACGCGAAGCGGGTGGGCCTGCCGTAGTAGGTCATGGCGCCGGCCGCCTCGTAACCGCCCTCCTCCCAGACGCGCTGGGAGGGGATGTAGCAGGGCACGTCGTTGGTGTAGGCGTTCACCCAGGTGCGGTCGCGGCCATAGGCCTTTTTGAAGCGCAGACCGTAGTCGACGACCACCTCGCCGGGCAGTTGCACCATGAGCAGGCCGCCGTGGAAATCCCAGGTTTGCACCAAGTAGGGCAGTTGGGTGGGGATCGACTCGTTGCGCTCGAGCAGGCCGAGGAAATGGCGCGCGTGATGGGCGGTCCACTTGTTCTTGTCGGTGCTGCGGCGCTGCCACTCGGCGCGGTCGGGCAGGGTGTCGAAGGGCAGGTCCAGCTCCTTGGTGCGGCAAGTGACCGGGCCGTGCACGGGCTGCATCGGCTGGGTGATGGCCGCGACGACCCCCTTGGCAAGCTCGACCCCGTGGGCGGTGACGTGGGGCATTTCGCGCCGGGGATAGGGATTTTGGTCGGCGCCACAGCCGATGGCGGTGAGGGCGATGGCGCCGGGGAAGCGCAGTTCCAGCTCGGCCTGGGCGGTGCCGGCCCAGTCGGGGTGGATGTGGTTGATCGACAGCGTCGTGCAATGGCAGGCGTAACTGCTGAACAGCGCGCGCAGTTTGCCTTCGGGCGAACGCACGCGCAGCACCGGCAGATCATGATCGCGCGGTCCGGCGTAGTTCGGGCTGTTGGCGTAGCCGGTTTCCGTCTTCAGGCGCCGATTCAGGGCGAAGCCGGCGCGGCCGGTGCCGCGGTCGACCAAGGCCGGCTGCAGGTCCTTGAGCGCCGCCAGCACGACCTCGGTCATGCGTTCCGTCAGCAGGGCCGTGTAGCGGTCGACGGCCGCCTGCTCTTCCGCGGGCAGAGCCTCGCCGAACAAGAAGCCCAGCACGCCATTGACCAGCGGGGCGCAGTGGGTGTGGCTGGAATGCAGGGCGAAGCGTGCGTTGGCCAGGGGTTGGCCGGCCTTCTGCAATCCGGCGAGCACGGCGGTGCGCATCGCGGCGGGCACGCCGCAGTTGTCCACCGTCAGCATGACCAGGGGTTCGTCACCTTCCCAGCGCAAGGCCAGGGCCTTGGCATGGATGGGCATCGACACGCCTTCATGTGGACCGGTGCGGCTGCCGTAGCCGCTCAGGCGCACCGGGAAGTCCGGAGTGATGTCCACCTTGGCGACGCCGGCCTGCCATTCGGCAGCGGCGCTGCCTGCCAGCAGAGCCAGCGCGGACAGGAGGGCGAATTTCGGGAATATCGGCCGCATGACGAAACCCTCCAAAACTTCGTCGCCGATGCCAAGCCTGTTTTTGCGAATCCGACAAATTCCCGCTGCGGTTTCCTTGACACAGCGCCACTGCACCGGCGTTTTTCGGGCATGCTCCGATTTTCATGGCTCGCTGCCTTCGCCCTGCTTTCGGTCGATCCCGCCGCCGCGGTGGACCGGCCCAACCTCCTGCTCATCCTGCCCGATCAGATGCGTGCCACCGCCATGGGTTGTGATGGCAACGCACAGGTGAAGACCCCGCACATCGACCGCCTTGCCGGCGAGGGGGTGCGTTTCCGGCGCACCTATGCCAACGTGCCGGTCTGCTGTCCGGCGCGCGCCATCCTGCTCACCGGCACCTACCCGCATGTCAACGGCATGATGGCGAACGACCTGCGCCTGCGCGAGGAGCAGGTGACCCTGGCCGAGCTTTTGCGTGACGCCGGTTGGCGCACGGGTTTTGTCGGCAAATGGCATCTCGACGGCGGTCCGCGCGAGCCCGGCTACGTGCCGCCGGGGCCGCGTCGCCAGGGCTTCGAGTTTTGGGCGGCCTACGAATGCCACCATCGCCACTTCGAACCCGATTACTTTCGCGACAGCCCGGAGAAGATCGTGGTGGAGAAATTCGAACCCGAGGCCTCCTGCGACTTTGCGGTCGAATTCCTGCGCACGCAGCCGAAGGACCGGCCCTTCTTTCTCACCGTGCAGATGGGGCCGCCGCACGATCCCTACGGCGCGCCGGACGAGTACCTGCGGCAGTATGATCCGGCCAGCCTGACGCCGGATCCGACCTGGGTGGAGGGCAGCGAGACGCGGCCGATGCCGAAGGCCGGTCTGCGTCGCGGACCGCTGGCGAGCCGTTTTGTGCCGGTGGGCGGACGCGAGGAGATCGCGGCCTATTACGCCGCCGTTACCGCCATCGACGATCAGGTGGGGCGCCTGCTGGCGGTGCTGCGCGAGACCGGCGCGGAGGCAAACACGATCGTGCTCTTCACCTCCGACCATGGTGACATGCTTGGCAATCATGGCCTGCGCCGCAAGCGCAAGCCGCACGATGAATCCGCGCGCGTGCCCGGCCTGCTGCGCTGGCCCGGGCACGTGCCGGCCGGGCGCGTGGTCGACACGCTGTTCAGCCACGTCGACATGGCGCCGACCCTGCTCGGCCTCGCCGGCCTGCCGGTGCCGCCGGAGATGCAGGGGGCCGACCTCTCCCGCGTCGCGCGTGGCGAAACCGAAGAGGGTCCCGATGCCGTGCTGCTCCAGATCTTCGTGCCCTTCAATCCGGATGGCATCGCCCGACCGTGGCGCGGTTTGATCACCCGCGAGCACACCTACGCCCGTTTCGAGGAGGCTCCCTGGGTGCTGTTCGACGACCAGGCCGACCCGCATCAGCAGCGCAACCTCGCCACGGATCCGTCGGCGCTGGCCGTGCGCGAACGACTCGATGCCCGTCTTGCCGCACTCATGCGCCGGCACGGGGATGCCTGGAGCTTCAACTCGAATGAACTCGTCGAGGAGGGCGGGCGGCTGTACCGCCACGGCGTCTTCCACAGCGTTGCCGAGTACCTCGAATGGGCGCGCGCCCATCCGGAGCAGGCGCGCTGACAGGTTCACCAGCTGCTGCGCACGTTCCACTTCTCCACCAGATCCTCGGGCAGTTCGGTGAGGAAGCGGCTGGGGCGCATGAGGATGTCGCCATCGCGTGCGGCGTGGTTGAGCAGCGGATAACAGAGGTGCAGCTCGTCCTTGGCGCGGGTGACGGTCACGTAGAACAGCCGGCGCTCCTCCTCGAGCGCGGTGTCGCCGCCCTCCTCGACGGCGCGCTTGTGCGGGAACATGCCGTCGGCCAGCCAGACGGCGAAGACGCTGTGCCACTCCAGGCCCTTGGCCTGGTGGGCGGTGGTGAGGGTGACGGCGTCGCGATCGCGCTCGCGGTTGTCCGGCTTGTCGGCGGTGTCGACGCCGCTGAGCAGGGCGAGCTGGGCGAGAAATTCCAGCGGGTCGGCAAAGCGGTCGCTGAAGTTGCCGAGCTGGTCGAGGTCCTGGGCGCGCTGGTCGGCATTCTTGAACTTCGCCTTCATGTAGTCGGCGTACACGCCCTCGACGACGCTGCGGATCATCGCCGGCGGCGGCGCCGGTTTGCCGTCGACGACGAGTTCGTCGAGGGTGTAGGCGAACTGTTCCCAGGTCTCGCGCGCCTTCTTCGGCACGGGCAGGGTGAGCAGCACTTCGGAGAAACTGCCGGTCATCGGTTCGGCAGCGGCGGCCGGGCTCTTCAGCCAGGCGAGCCAGAGTTTGCTGGCGCTGGTGGCGCCAATGCCGGGCACGAGCCGGACCAGGCGCATGAAGCTGACCTCGTCGCGGCGGTTGACGGCGAACTTCATGAAGGCGGCGACGTCCTTGACGTGGGCCTGCTCGAAGAAGCGCAGGCCGCTGGTGATTTGGAAGGGGATGCCGCGGCTGGTCAGTTCCATCTGGATTTCCAGGCTGTGGAAGTGGGCGCGGTACAGCACCGCCATCTCGCTGAATTCGACGCCCTCGTCCTGCAGTTCGAGGATGCGCTGGGCGACGAAGGCCGCCTGCGCCGAGGCGTTGTCGAGCGCCACCAGCGCCGGCAGGGCACCGCGCGCTGGCCGCGCGGCGCGCAGTTCCTTGCGGATCTGCGCGCGGTTGCAGGCGATCGAGGCATTGGCCAGCGCCAGCACCTCGGGCACGCTGCGGTAGTTCACCTCGATCTTGTGGGTGCGCGCCCGCGGCCAGCGCTCGTGGAAGCGCAGGATGTTGCCGACATCGGCGCCGCGCCAGGAGTAGATCGACTGGGCATCGTCGCCCACCACCATGAGATTGCCGTCGTCGCCGGCGAGTTGTTCGACAAAGCGGCACTGCAGGCGGTTGGTGTCCTGGTACTCATCGACCAGGATGAACTCGAACTGGCGGCGGTAGCGCTCGAGCAGGTCGGGGTGCTCCTCCAGCAGCTTGACCGACAGCGTCAGCAGGTCGTCGAAGTCCATGCTGTTCGTTTCGCGCTTCTTCTCCTGATAAAGCCCGCGCAGGCGCATGATGGGTTCGACCACCTGTGCAAACCACGGGTAGCGTTCGGCGACGACCTCGGTGAGCGGCTGGCAGGTGTTGTCGGCGAGCGAAAAGATGTCGCCCAGCACCTCCGCCTTCGGGAAGCGGTAGCCGGCGGTGTCGATGCCGCTGGCGCCGACCACGGTCTCCAGCAGGTCCTTTTGGTCCTCGCGATCGAGGATGGAAAAGCCGGCGCGGTAGCCGAGGCGTTCGGCGTTCCAGCGCAGCAGGCGGTTGCCGATCGAGTGGAAGGTGCCGCCCCAGAGGCGCTGGGTTTCGACCGGCACCAAGCTGGTGACGCGCTCGAGCATTTCGCGCGCGGCCTTGTTGGTGAAGGTGAGCAGCAGGACTTGTTCGGGCAGCACGCCGTTGTCGAGCAGCCAGGCGACCCGGTAGGTGAGGGTGCGGGTTTTGCCCGAGCCGGCGCCGGCGATGATGAGGGTCTGGCCCGGCGGCGCCGTCACGGCCGCGTGCTGCTGCTCATTGAGCTCGGCGGCGTAATCGATGCGCGGCCCGGCGTGGGCGTGGCTGTGCAGGGTGTACTCGCGGGGCATGCGGAGCGCATGTCATCGCCCATGCGCCGGCCGGGTTCAACCCTTGCCTGCGTTTGCGGCTTGCCTGGCGGCGGGGTTCTGCCCAGACTGGGGCATGAATCTAAAGCGCGGGGTTGCGGTGGTTTTGTTCCTGATCCTGCTCGGGGCCGGCGCCTGGTGGTGTTTCGGTCGCGGGCCGCAGGCCGAGGTGATGGCCGCGCAGGCGGCCCTGCTGAAGAAGGTCGAAAGCCGTTCCTGGGGCTCGGTCAAGGCGCGCCTGGCGGAGGATTACAGCGATGACTACGGGCACGATCGCGAATCGGCGATCGAGGATGCACAGACCGCCCTGGGTGGCTTTCTCAGCCTGACGATCCATGGCGAGCTCGACACCCTCCAGGCGGTGCCGGACCTGGCGATGGTGAAGATGCGCCTGCGTCTGGAGGGGCACGGCCTCGGCTTCAGCGATGTCGTGGTGGCGCGGCTCAATTCATTGAACGAGCCCTGGTTCTTCCACTGGCACAAGCGCGGCATCTGGCCGTGGAGCTGGCGTCTCGTGCAGGTTCATCACAACGAGCTGCACCTCGCCGTGCCCCAGTAGCCGGGTATCACAGCGCCCGCTGCAGGAAGCGCAGTTCCTCGGGCAGCAGCAGCGCGGCCGGCACCCGTTCGGCCAGGCGGAAGGCCGGTCCGGCATCGCCGCAGACGGAGAGCAGACCGGCATGCACCGCGCGCTGGCCGGCGTTCAGCGCCTCCGGATCCCTGATCTTAGCGAGGTGGGCGCGCGTTTGTGCGAGGTCGCCCAGGCGGAAGGCGGCCAGGGCCAGCAGCAAATGGCGGGGGTCGTCGCGGCGGAAGCGCGGGCTTTCGCCCTGCAGATGCCCGGCATCCGCCTCGATGGCAGCGCCAGCGACAAGGCTGAACCAGCGTGCGCGGAACAGCGCCTGATCGTTCTGCGGCTGCAACTCGGCGAGGCGGGCGGCGGCGCGCGCGGCTCCGGTGGTGTTCTTGTCGCGCACGGCGAACTCGAAAAGCTTTTCGTACATGGCGGCGCGCGTGCGCGGATGGTGGCGGGCGATGCCCTCGCAGGCGGTCGCGGCCAGGTCCCATTGCGCGGTCTGCTCGGCCACCTCGGCGGTGCGTTGCGTGGCCGCAAGTTCGGCCCCCTCACCGGCGGCCATCAGCGCGGCGCGCAACGCCTGGCGCACCTCGCCGAGGCCGTCGCGGCGCTGGTTGGCCGCCTTCGCCAGCCAGAGGTGGATGCCGTGGCGCGCCATCGGGATGACATCGGGCCGCTTCAGTTCCGCTTCGAGGTCGCTCCAGCGACCGAGTCCGGCCAGGGCGGCGATGTGCAGGTTGAACAGCCGGCTTGATTTGCGGGCATGCTCGACCGGCAGCAGGTCAAGCGCGCGCGCGGCTTCGCCCTGGCCGATCAGCCAGCTGGTGAGGACCACGAGCTGCTCCTCGTCGAAACCGCGCGTCTGCGCGGTCACGGCGTCGAGGCGGACAGCCCGGTCCTGCGGCCGGGCGCGCAGCAGGGCCGCCAGCGCCTCCAGCCGGCGTGCCTGTCCGGCCTGCGGATGCGCCT
This sequence comes from Prosthecobacter sp., assembly GCA_036846165.1. GTDB lineage: Bacteria > Verrucomicrobiota > Verrucomicrobiia > Verrucomicrobiales > Verrucomicrobiaceae > Prosthecobacter. The sequence continues at coordinate 2,399 of DAIUCN010000061.1, read as the reverse complement.
CGACCCGCGCCAGCAAACGCTGCGCCTCATCGCCGCTCAGTTCGCTGTCGCGCGTTAGTCGGTCGAGGGCACGCAGCGCCAGGGGGGAGTCAGCGGCCGACAGTTCAAAAAGCACGGCACGCGCGCGCCGGCGTGTTTCCGCATAAGGATCGCGGGCGTCGAGCTCGGCGAGGCGCAGTCGACACTCGGGGTCGTCGGAGGCGGCGGCCAGCGCGGCGCGCAGGGTTTGGTCGGCCCGCTCGGGAAAGCCGTCGGCGCGTTCGAGGCCGGCGACCAGTTCCAGCACATGCCGGTTCCGGCGCTCGGCTTCGCTGAAGCGCTCCAGTTCGATCCTGGCCGACTGCACTTCGCCTCGGGCGAGCAGCAGCAGGCCGATGCGCGCACGTTCGCCGACGCTGGCCTCGCCGGTTTCGACCAGTTCGCGCAGGAAGTGCAGGCGGGCTTGGTCTTCGCCACCCGCCTGATCGAGGAAGGCGAGCGCGGCCCGTAGTACGGGCGGGTGTTGCGGGCTCCAGCGCCGTGCCGAGCGCACGGCCTTCGCGCAGGCCTCGAAATCGGCGGCAGCGAGCCGGCGTTCGGCCTCGGCGGCGAAATGCTCGGCGAGCAGGCGGCGCCCCGTGGCGGCGAGCGGGCGGCCGAAGGCCAGGGCGAGCAGGCCGCAGAGTATCAGGCTGCCGAAGATCCAGGTGAACCACGGCCGCGGATTGAGCACCAGATCGTCTTGGCGATTCATGGCCGGCGTCAGGGGGCGGGCAGTTCGAGCAGGACGCGGAAGCCGGTGCCGGCGGTGGCGGTGGCGCGGGCGGCATGCTGGCGGTGGCCGCTGCGCAGCAACTCCGGATCGTGGGACAGCCAGGAGCCGCCGCGGATGACGCGTTCCTCCGGCGCGTCCGGCCAGGGATCGAGAACCCACTCGGAGGCATTGCCACCGAGACCGTGCAGGCCGAGCGCGTTGGCGGCCTCGCCGAGCACGGGTGACGTGTAGGAAAAGCGGTCGTCATAGCCATTGATGCGGCTGGCATCGAGGTTGACACTGTAGGGCGGCGGCGGGAAGCGGCCCTCGGCCGACCATGGGTGGTGCTTGGGCGCGTACTTGGCGCGGGTCGCCGGATCGGCATCGGTTTCGGGCGGCAGCCCCACCGCCCGGCTCCATTCGAGGTCGCTCGGCAGGCGGTAGAAAGCGCCCTCGGGCAGGCGGCCGGCGGCGCGTTCGCTGGCGCTCAGCCATTCGCAGAAGGCAACCGCATCGTCCCAACTGACTCCGACGGCCGGATGACTGGCCGCCAGAAGGAAGGGCGGTTTCGCCGGCCAGGAGCGACCGCTTGCCTTGAGGAAGGCTTCGTAGTCCTGCACTCGAGTCTCCGCGGTGGCGATGAGGTGGGTGGCGTCGAGCGGCACCAGTTCCATGCCGAGGCCGTTGGTGTGGCGAGCGCCCGCAGCGGCGGCTTTCAGGCTGGAGGGGTCGGGGCGTCCGGAGCCGCCGCCTTCGAGACGGCGCCGCACCGCCGCCATCTCGGCCTCGCTGACTTCGCCTCCGGTGAGTGCCTCGCGGCGCTCATTGCGCGCCTTTTCGGTCTGCGCCTGCATGGCCGCCAGCAGGCTGCCGGTCTGCGCGCGATCCTCGAACACGCAGCGGAAGCCGATCGTCGGCATGCGCAGGGTGGCCGGCACGGTGTAAAGATGTGCCGAGCGCAGGCTGTCGGGCTGGAAGTAGGCCCAGGAACCGCCGCGCAGCACGCCGACCTGATCGGCGCGGATCTCTGGATCATGGCACCATTCCCAGACGTTCCCGGCGAGGTCGAACAGGCCCTCGGCGGAAGGCTTGAACTGGCCCACGGGTGCGGTGAAGGGGAAGCCATCCTCGTAACCGCCGATCTCCCCCTCGGCGAAGTTGCCCGCTCCGGCCGGTGGTGGCCAGTCCATGCCCCAGGGAAAGGCCCGGTCATCGGCCAGTTTGTCGTCGAGCGTCAGATCCGGCTTGCGGGTGCGCAGCAAGCCGGCGGCGGCATCCCACTCGGCCCGGGTTGGCAGGCGGTAGCCTTGGTTGGCGGTGAGCTTGCCGGTCTGCTGCTCCTGCTCGGTCAACCAGCCGCAGAAGGCGCGCGCGTCCTGCAGGGTGATGCCGACCACCGGATGATCCGGTCCCTGCTCAAAGTGCGGTTTGTAAGTCCATTCGCGGCCGCTTGCCTGCACAAAGGCCTGCCACTGAGCCAGGGTCGTCTCATGCGCCGCCACCAGCACCACCGCGCCGGGCACGGCCTTGAACTCCTGATCGAGGCTGCTGCGATGCGTGCGCACCGCCGGTTCCTGTGCCGTCAACGGCGCCGCCAGCCGCAGCGCCAGCAGAACCAGGCCGGCCTGGAAAAGGCGGGCTGGATGGCGGGGGCGCGCCTGACGAA
>DAIUCN010000060.1:0-25193 GCA_036846165.1 Prosthecobacter sp. | reverse complement strand
CCTGACGAAACGGCGGGGGAAGGGTGGGGAACACGACCTTTGTTTAGCGTACGCGCCGCCTGCCTTCACCAAAAAAGAAGGTGCTGGACGTCGAGTTTGTTCTTTGCGGCACAAACCTGCATGGTACGTTCTCCCCCGAATTCTGAAATTCAGAACGAATCTTTATTGCTGCGCGTGGTGCCCCGATCTTCAGGGCGACCAAGGGCGGCAGCTTGCCCGCTAGACTCATGATCGTCCTCGGACTCAACGCCTGGCATGGCGATTCCGCCGCCGCCCTTGTCATCGACGGCCGTCTGGTTGCCGCCGCGGAAGAGGAGCGCTTCCGTCGCTTGAAGCACTGGTCCGGCCTGCCGACCCAGGCGGTCGCCTGGTGCCTGCGCGACGCCGGCCTGCGCCTCGCCGATGTCGACCACATCGCCATCAACCGCGACCCCCGTGCCAATCACCTGCGCCGAGCGCTCTACGTGCTGCGCCGCCGCCCCAGTCTCGGCTTCATCCTCAAGCGCCTTGGCAACCTGCGCCGGGCCGGTTCCTTCGAGGACGCCCTGCGCGCCGCTTTCCCCGGTGAAACCCTGCGCGCCCGGTCCCATCACATTGAGCATCACCTTGCCCACCTCGCCTCGGCCCACCTGGTCTCTGGCTTCGAGGAATCGGTCTGCCTCTCGGTCGACGGTTTCGGCGACTTCGCCAGCTGCGCCTGGGGCATGGGCCGCGGCGCCGACATCGCCATCGACGGCCGCATCCATTTCCCGCACTCGCTCGGCATCTTTTACAGCGTGCTCACCCAGTTCCTCGGCTTCCCGCACTATGGCGACGAATACAAGGTCATGGGTCTGGCGCCCTATGGCGAGCCGAAGTTCCTGCCGCAGCTGCGCGAGATGGTTCGTGTCCGGAGCGATGGCACGTTCCGCCTCGACCTGCGTTACTTCCGCCATCATCGCGAGGACGTTCATTACACCTGGGACGATTGCATCCCCGAGGTCGGCACCCTGTACTGCCGGGAGTCGCTCGAAGCCCTGCTCGGACCGCAGCGCGAGCCGGGCCAGCCGCTCGAACAACGCCACCGCGATCTTGCCCGCAGCGCCCAGGCGATGTATGAGGAGGCGTTCTTCGCCCTGCTCGAAGCCCTGCACGCCCGCTACCGCCACGATCACCTCGCCCTTTCCGGCGGGTGCGCGATGAACTCGGTCGCCAACGGCAAGATTCACCTGCGCACGCCTTTTCGCCGGCTGTACTTGCCCGCCTCCGCCGGCGACGCCGGAGGCGCCATCGGCGCCGCCATGGTCGTGGCCCGCCGCCACGGCGCCGCGCCCTTCGTCATGGATCATGCCTACGTCGGTCCGCAGGCCGGCGATGCCGAGATCGCCGCGCTGCTCGAGGTGCGCGCCGCCGACCTCGCCGGCTGCCAGGTGCAGCGCATCAGCGATGAGGCCGAACTCTGCGAGACCACCGCCGCCGCCATCGCCGAGGGCGGTGTCATCGGCTGGTTCCAGGGCCGCATGGAATGGGGACCGCGCGCGCTCGGCAACCGCTCCATCCTTGGCGACCCGCGTCGCGCCGACATGAAGGACATCCTCAACCTCAAGATCAAGCGCCGCGAATCCTTCCGCCCCTTCGCCCCGAGCATCCTGCGCGAGCAGGTCGCCGACTGGTTCGAGCAGGATCAGGACGTGCCCTTCATGATGCAGGTCTTCCAGGTCCGCGAAGCCAAGCGTGCCCTCGTGCCCGCCACCACCCACGTCGACGGCTCGGGTCGCCTGCAAACGGTCCATCGCGAGACCAATCCGCGTTACCACCGCCTCATCTCCGCCTTCCACGCCCGCACCGGCGTACCCATGGTGCTCAACACCAGCTTCAACGAAAACGAACCCGTCGTCTGCCGCCCCGAAGAAGCCCTCGACTGTTTCCTGCGCACGAAGATGGATGTGCTGGTGATCGGGGATTGGGTGGTGAAAAGATGATAGCTGATAGCTGATGGTTGATCGTTGATCGCCCCCCCAAGCCGGCCGGCCGGATCTGAGCTCCATCAACAATCATCCATCAACTTCCTCCCTCCCCATGAAAGGCCTTCTCCTCGCCGGTGGCTGTGGCTCGCGACTGTACCCGCTGACCCGGGTGCTGTCGAAGCAGTTGCTGCCGGTGCACGACAAGCCGATGATTTATTACCCGCTGACCGTGCTGATCGCGGCGGGGATACGGGAGATTTGTCTGATCGCGACGCCGGAGGATCTGCCGCGCTACCGGCAGTTGCTGGGCGATGGCTCGGCCTGGGGCATTCGGCTTGAATACCGCGAGCAGCCGCAACCGCGCGGCATTGCCGAGGCGTTCTTGCTGGCCGAGGATTTTCTTGCCGGGGATTCGGTCGCCCTGCTGCTCGGCGACAACCTGTTCTTCGGTGGTGATGCCTTTCCCGTCGCGGTGAACGGCTTCCGCGAGGGCGCGCAGATTTTTGCCTACCACGTGCAGAATCCGGGCGATTACGGGGTGGTTGAACTCGATGCCGACGGTCGCGCGCTTGGCCTTGAGGAAAAGCCGGTTGCGCCGCGCAGCAATTACGCCGTACCCGGTGTCTATCTCTACGACGCCGACGTGGTGGCGATCGCGCGCGCGGTGTCGCCCTCCGCACGCGGCGAGTTGGAGATCACCGACATCAACCGCGAGTACCTGCGCCGCGGTCGCCTGCAGGTGCGTCGCCTCAGCCGCGGCACGGCCTGGCTGGACGCCGGCACCAGCAGCAGCCTGCACGAGGCCTCGGCCTACGTGCAGACGCTTGAAAAGCGCCAGGGCATGAAGCTTGGCTGCCCCGAGGAGGCGGCCCTGCGTCGCGGCTTCATCGATCTGCCCGCCTTCGAAGCCCTGACCGCCGCCATGCCCGCCTGCGAGTACCGCGACGCCCTGCAGGCCGTCGCCGCTGAAGTCCGCCGCCTCGGCCCCGCCATGGCCTGAGTGGAAGATGGCGGATCGAAGTTCGGTCTGCCCATCTCCCATCTCCCATCTCCGATCTTCCATCTTCCATCTTCCATCTTCCATCTTCCATCTTCCAAGTGATGCATCTCCTGATCACCGGTGGCGCCGGCTTCATCGGCGCGGAAGCAGTCCGCGCCTGGGTGGACCGGCCGGAGGTGGCGAAGCTCGTCAATCTCGATGTCCTGACCTACGCGGCCGATCTCGACCGCCTGGCAGGCATTCATGGCGTGCATCCGCGTTATGTGCTGGAGCAGGTCGACCTGCGCGACCGCGCGGCGGTGCGCGAGGTGGTAAGCCGGCATGGCATCACCCACGTGGTGCACTTTGCCGCCGAAACCCATGTCGACCGCTCGATTGCCGGACCGGAGGTGTTTGTCGAGACGAACGTGCTTGGCACCCTCCACCTGCTCGAAGCCTGCAGGGCTGGGTGGAATGTTCCATCTCAGGGTCCGGAGTTCCGATTCGTGCAGGTCAGCACCGACGAAGTCTATGGAACCCTCGGGCCGGAGGAGGCAGCCTTCACCGAGGCCAGTCCGCTGCTGCCCAACTCGCCCTACGCGGCCAGCAAGGCTGGGGCCGATCACCTGGTGCGCAGCTACGTGCGCACCCATGGTCTGCCGGCCGTGATCACCCGCAGCGTCAACAACTTCGGTCCGCGCCAGCATGCGGAGAAGTTCATCCCGACGGTGCTGCGCTGCCTTGCCGGGGATCAGCCCGTGCCGATCTATGGCGACGGCCGCAACGTCCGTGAATGGCTGGCGGTCAGTGACCACATCGAAGGCCTGTGGCGGGTGCTCAGGCAGGGCGAAGTCGGCGGCATCTACCATCTCGGCAGCGGGGTCGAACTCGACAACCTCGACCTCGCCGGCCGGCTCTGCGACCTCTTCGATGCCGAGACAGGCCGCCCTGCCGGCACCGCGCGCCAGCAACTCCGCTTCGTCGCCGACCGACCCGGTCACGACCGTCGCTACGCGGTCGATGCCACAAGGCTGCGGGCTCTTGGCTGGCAACCGTCGGCTGATTTCAACACGAGCCTGCGCGCCACCGTGCGCGGCTTTTTGGAAAGGTGGCGCGCGTGAGTACCGACTGGCGCTCCTGGCCCTGCATGGCACCCTTTGTGGATGGCCGGCCGATGCCGGTCGCCGAGGGCGAGCCGATGCGACCGCACTCGACCTCGACGCCGAACAATCTGACCGCCCTCGCCCATTGGTTCGAGGTGATCCGGCCGCAGCGCACGCTGGAAACCGGGCTTGGCTGCGGCGCTTCCGCCACCCTGTTCTGCGAGCTGCACCGCCGCGCCGGCCAGGGCGGCGTGCGCCATCATGCAGTCGATCCGCTTCAGCGCGACCTCTGGCGCGACTGCGCCCTGCGCCATCTGCAGGCCGAGGGACTGTCGGCCGGCTTGGTTCATCACGCCCAACCCTCCGATCAGGCCCTGCCGGGACTCGTCGCGCTCGGCGAACGCTTTGGCCTCATCTACCTCGATGGCAGCCATCTTTTTGAAGAGGTCTTCGTCGATTTTTATTACGCCCATCAGCTGCTCGAAATCGGCGGCCTGCTCGCCTTCGACGACAGTGCCCATCCGCATGTCGGCAAGGTCCTGCGCTTTCTCCGCCGCAACTTCGCCGATGCCTACGAGGAGCACTCGCCCTATCCGGTCACCCGTCCCGACTGGCCGGCCTGGCGTCGTACCCTGGCCCGCCGCCTCGGCCGTCAGCAACTCACCCTCTTCCGCAAGGTCCGCGAGGTGGAACGGACGTGGCTGCAGACACTACGGCAGTTTTGAAGCAGTTGAAGGTTTAAGGTTTGAAGTTGGAACCTGTAGGCGGGTGCAGTGACCCCGCGCTTGGCTGGAGGCAGGCCTCGCACGGAGGACACGAAGCTCACGAAAAGCAAAGTCGGGCTCTGATGCCCTTCACCCATCTCCGATCTGCCATCTTCGATCTCCCATCTCCGATCTTCCATGCACCTCCCCCACCTCCACGTCCTGCGCGCGATCTGGAGCGCGCCGGGGAACCGGGGGGCGAGGCTGGCGGCGGTCTGGCGGGCGTGGTGCTGGTTTCTGCGCTGTCATTGGCGCCCGGGCAGCGGGCCGGTGCTGATGCCGGTGTTTGGCTCGCGGGTGTATCCCTGTCACACCGACAGCCTCATCGCCAAGCATGTCATGTACCGCTCGGCCTGGTATGATGGGGAGTTGCTGAACTTCATGAAGGCAGTGCTGCGGCCTGGTGATCACTACCTCGATGTCGGGGCCAACACCGGCCTGCACACCCTGCTTGCTTCCACCGTGACCGACAGGCTGACCTGTGTCGAACCCGAGCCGCGCAATCTGGAGCGGCTGCGCCACACCCTGGCGCTGAACGGGCTCGATTCGGCGACCGTGCTTGCCGTGGCCGCGGATGAGCGCGAGGGGAGGGTGGCGCTCGAAGGGAACGATGTTTTCACCCGTCTCCGCGACGATGCCGCGGCGGCGAGTGTGCCCGCCGTGCGACTCGACAGCGCGCTCGGGCTGCAGGCGCGGGTGGACTTCGCCAAGATCGACGTCGAGGGAGCCGAGGGGCGGGTGTTGCGCGGGCTGACGGGTTTGATGGATCAGGGTGCCCTGCCGCTGATCGCCTTTGAATGCCTCGGTCACCTGCAGGCCTTTGGCGAGCAAGCGGTCGACCTGCTCGATTGGCTGCGCGCGCGGGGTTACACGGTGGCGGCCTACGATCGCGAGGCCCGCTGCCTCAATGCCCGCGATCCCCTGGCAGCCGGAGCCACCGACCTGATCGCCTTTGATGCCGCGGGGCGTCGCCGGATGGAGGAGAGTGGGCTGGAGGTGCTGGAAGCCTGAGGCGGCCGCGCATGATCAAGTTCCTTGAATCGCAAAAGGCCCGCCTGGCCACGCTCAGGCGCTGGTCGCTGCTGTCAGGGCAGGTGGCCGGCATGCAGGTGCTGGTGCAGGGCGTCAGCGCCATCACCGGGCTGCTGCTGATCCGGGCATTGCCCAAGGAGGAGTATGCCTGGTTCACGCTCGCCGCCTCCATGCTCGCCACCCTCAACCTACTGGCCGACGGCGGCATTTCCACCGCCCTGACCTCCATTGGCGGGCGCGTCTATCAGGACGCGCCCGCGTTTTCCCGTCTGCTGGCCGATGGCGGAAGGCTGGCTTGGCGACTCGGCCTTGTGGGGGTCTTGCTGGCCACTCCGTTCTTTTGGCATCTGTATGCAAGGCTGGAAACCCCGCCGGCCACTGCGGCTTGGCTCATCGGTCTGGCATTGCTGGCGACTTTGCCTGCAATCACAAGCACGTTGCTCGCCGTGGCCAGTCGTCTGCATTCGCGTGCAGGCGAGGTGCAGATGGCGGAGTTGATCAGCGCGGGTGTGCGACTGCTGCTGACGCTTGGCCTGCTCGGGCTCGGCTGGGTCGAAGCGCGAGGCTTCTTTGCTGCCACCCTGCTGGCTGTCCTCGTGCAGGCTGCATTCTTGAAAAGGCGCACCCGGATCTACACCTTGCCTGTTCCGGACGCCCGTGGGCATGGGCGAGAGATGGGCGGGTTTGTGCGCTCCCTCTATGCCAACTACCTGTTTTTTTGTGTGCAGGGCCAGGTCACCACGTGGATCATTGGGTGGCTGGCCGGAGCTCAGGAGCTTGCTGATCTCGGTGCGCTGTCGCGACTGGCCGTGCTGTTTGCCGCCTTGGGTGCCCCCTTTGCCCATTTGGTGACCCCATCGCTGGCGCGCATTCAGGATCCTCATGTCCTGCGTCGGCGTTTCGCGCTGGCGCTGGGGGTGGTGGCGGTTTGCATCCTGCTGCTGCTAGCGGCGGCGTGGTGGCATCCGCAGGTATTTCTGTGGCTGCTGGGGACCAAGTACGCCCACCTTTCGAATGAACTGCTGCTGGCACTCTCTGCTCAAGGCTTGAGTCTGTCATCCGGCGTGTGCTGGGGACTGATAGTCGTGCGCGGCTGGGTTCGTCACGCCTGGGCGACGATTGGGACGGCGCTCCTAGGCTATGCTTGCGGGGCGGTCTTCTTCCCATTAGATCAGGTGTGGGGATTGCTGGCCTTTTCCATCGCTTCCAATGTGCCCACCTTGCTTTTCTGCCTGACTGTGGCTGGCTGGAAAATGACGCGTGATCCTATTGCATCAAAGGAGGCACGGGCCGGATGAGTTCTCCGCTTCGAGTTTCCGTGGTCATTCCGACGTTGAACCGCGCTGCTGTCCTCTGCGAGACTCTGGAATCCCTGCTGGCGATCGTGCCCGCCGATGGCTCGGTGGAGGTGCGGGTCGTTGATCAGAGTTCTGAAGTGGAACCGGAGGCGACGGCCAAACTCGCCGCCTGGGAGCAGGCAGGACGCATCCACCATCACCAGGTGAGCTTTCGCGGTACCACGAAAGCGCGCAATTTTGGTGCCTTGCAGGCCAGCGGCGAAGTGATTGTTTACCTAGATGACGACGTCCTGCTGCCGCCGGGCTTCATTGAGGCGCATCGCGCCGCCTATGGGGACCAGGATCTTGCCGGGGTTGCCGGGGGCGTGCTTCATGAGGGGGAGAAAACGATCGGACACGACCAGCTCACGCGGCGCCAGCGTGCCGACTTGCGAGCAGGGCGGTTGGTCTTGTTCAATGCCGACTTCGCCTTTCCGACGCTCTGGGCCCGCGGCTGCAACATGTCCTTCCGCCGCGAGTGGATCCTCAGGGCAGGGGGCTTCGATGAAAACTTTTACGGCGTCGCGGTTGGCGAGGAACCCGAGTTCTGCCACCGCCTCCGGCAGGCCGGCGGCTCCCTGCGCTTCGTGCCCGAGACCCGGTTGTTCCACCGGGCCGTTGCCTCGGGCGGCAGTCGCGATGAGGCAAGGCAGAGGGAGGGATTCGTCGCCTATGCCGACAACGCCTCTTATTACTGGTGGAGTGTGGAGACGAGGCCGCTGAGGCGACTGACGTGGTTGTTTGGATTGGCCATCGCCATGCTCTTCAATCGCCGGATTTTCCTGTCGGATCTCTGGCCAAAGCACCTTCTCTGGTTTTTCATCGGTCTGCGCCAGGGGCTGCAACGGCACGCACGACGTCAACCCCAGGACGCGTTTCCCTTTTACAATTCTATCGTCTGATCCCTCCCTGATTCCATCTTTTGTCATGCTTCAGCGTCTGCTGCATTTTCTTGCCCCCTCCCCGGTTTGGGCCGCCCTGCGAATGGAGTTTTATCTCTTCCGTATCCGTCAGACCCGTGGCCGCCTCCAGCAACAGCATGCCGACGCCCACGAGGCGCTGGTGAACTTCGGTGCTGGCAGTTCCGGGCACGCAGATTGGATCAACGTCGATGCCTACCGCTGTCCGGGTGTCAACCTAGTCTGGGATTGTCGTTACCCGTTGCCGCTGCCTGATGCCTGCGCGCGAGGTATCTTCAGCGAGCACTTCCTGGAGCATTTGGAGTATGAGACCGAGGCGCGCGATTTCCTGCGCGAGTGCCACCGCATCATGCGGCCTGGAGCAGTGATTCGCATTATCGTGCCCGATGCCGGTGCCTACACAAAAGCCTATTCGACGTCCGACTGGCAGGATCTGATCCGGCTGCGCCAGCTTCGTGATGGTCGCACGGACCCGGCCTATCCCATCACTTACCAGACCAAGATGCAGTTGATCAATGTTCTCTACCGCCAGTTCGGCGAGCACAAGTATGCCTATGACGGTGAGACCCTCGCGGCCCTGCTGGAAGAGGTGGGTTTCAGCGAGGCGAAGGTCGTCGCCTACGGGCAGTCGCGGATGCCGGAGCTTGCGATCGACCTGGAGGTGCGCGCGCCCGAGAGTCTGTATGTTGAGGCAGTGAAGTAAGCTGCATCACCCATCCTGCGGAAACGATACCCACTCCATGTCTGCTCTTCTTCAGCAACTAGGCTCTGCCCTGACCGGGCTGTTCTACTCCCTCTGGCACCTGTTGACCTTTCCTTTCAGCCGGGCCTCCCGCTGGCGTTCGCTGCGCCTGCTGTCGATCTGTCGCGATCCCTTCGTGCTGGAACGCATCGCCTTGTCGCGCCTGCTGCCGGAACCCTTCGTGATTGCCGTTGGTCCGCTCAAGTCGCTTGACCACAACACGACCGAGTACGAACTGGTTTGCCTTGCCGCCTTGGTCAAGGCGTCCGGGGCCGAACAGGTCTTCGAAATTGGCACCTACGATGGCCGTTCCTCGCGAGCCATGGCGATGAATCTGCCGGCGCAGGGTCGCTTGTTCACGTTGAATCTCCCGCCTGGCAAGGATGCCAATGAGGCGGGCGAACGCACGGTCGACAGTGCCCTCAATCTCAAGGTCACCAGTGGTCAGCGCTTCCTCCATACCCCTGAGGCCGCCCGCATCGTGCAGGTTTTTGGCGATTCCGCCACTTTTGATTTTGGACCTTATGAAGGCATGCTGGATCTGGTCTTCATTGATGGCTCGCACACGCGGGCCTATGCGGAGAATGACACGGAAATTGCGCGTCGTTTGGTCAAACCTGCGGGCGGCTGGATTGTCTGGCACGATGCCACGCTGTATGGCGTCGCTCCCTATCTGAAGAGCCAGATCTGCGTCCAGGGCTGGCCGCTGCGCCTGATCGATGGCACCACCCTCATGGTGGGCTATTGCCGTGAAGGTCAGATGGTGGACCTGCCTCTAATCGACCGTTGACCGCCATATGAATACTTCCCTCGTCTTTTGTACCCTCGGCGAGGGCGACTACCATCACGGGGTCGCAGCCCTGCTGAACTCGCTGGTGCGCAACGGCTTCACCGGCGTCTTCGTCATCGGCTGGCGCGGTGCGCCGCCGCCCTGGCTGGAGACGCTGGAGCGTCATCCCGAGGGCGGTTGGCGGGTCGGCGCGGTGCGCGTGCGTCTTGAGGCTTTGCAGACGACTTGGTCGCTGTCGCACTACAAACCGTGTTTTCTGCTGGATCTGCTCGACCGGATTGAACCGCAGGCCGACGCGGTCTGGTACGCCGATCCCGACCTTGTCGTCGATGCGCCCTGGACCTTTTTTGAGCGGTGGGTGGGGCAGGGGGTGGCGTTGTGCGAGGACAACTGCTTTGCCAAGCTTGCCCCGCACCACTACCTGCGCCGCGCCTGGGCCAGCTTCGCGCGCGAGCGGCTCGGCCTTGAACTTGATCCGACGATGACCTGCGGTTTCAATGGCGGTTTCATCGGTGTGAATCGCAAGGATCGCGGATTCCTGGAAACCTGGCGGCGCGCGCTTGAAGAACTGCCTGAGGTCGGTGTGCCGCTCGAAAAGCTCAAGCCTGGCACGCGGCTGGATGCCTACTTTGGCACGGATCAGGACATGCTCAATGTCGCCGCTCTTGCCCACCCGGACCGGGTCAGCAGCCTCGGCCCCGAGGGCATGGGCTTCACGCCGGGGGTGGAGGTGCTCTGGCACGCCGCTGACGCACCCAAACCCTGGCGCCGCAACGATCTGTATGAGCTGCTGCGCCATGGTCGCGGGGTCGGCAATGCCCATCGCCGTTTCTGGCACTATGCCGAGGGTCCCGTGCATTCCTGGACGCCGGACGAACTGCGCTGGCGCCGCCTCCGGCAGCAGATCGCGGTGGCGCTGAGCCGGGTGTATCACTCGGTTTCCTGAAAGGATGATTTATGATGGCGCGAAGTTTGTTCCAGATCCTGCCCGTCAGGGTGCAGGCATCGCTTTACAGACGATTCATTTGTCCGCACCGCCAGAATTTTGGCCGGTGGTTTGAGGATGCGCCGCTCAAATGGGCGCCGTCCGTGCGCATGAAGTTGTCGCCTGGCGATTCCTTCCACGGCGACATTGCCTTCTGTGGCATCTATGAGGCGGAAGAGACCGCCTTGATCCACCAATTGGCGGTCGAGAAGGGCGGTTTGCTCGTCGATGTCGGCGCCAATTATGGCTATTATTCGCTTCTTTGGTGTGCCGCAAGGGAGGGGAATCGGGCTCTGGCCATTGAGGCTTCGCCTGCGAATGTGCAAGCTTTGCGGGAGAACATAGTCAGGAATGGCATGGACGGCCGCATTCAAGTCCTTGAGTGTGCGGCCTCGAACCGCGAAGGCCTTGTGCGTTTTGAAATCGGCAGTGACGACGAGACGGGGTGGGGTGGCATTGCTTCAAATGGGGCGGCAGCGACCCTCGAAGTGTCCAGTTGCCGTCTCGATGAAGTGGTGCGGGAACCCGTGGCGCTCCTCAAGGTGGACTGCGAAGGAGCGGACGCCTGGGTCATTGAAGGCGCGCAGGGACTTCTCCAAAAAAACTGGATGGCGAACGTGGTCTTTGAAGAAAACTTGTGGCGTCAGGAGCGGCTTGGAATAGTCGCCGGATCAGCCGCCAGAAGGCTTTCTGAGGCAGGTTTTGTCGTGCGTCCCTTGGGAAATGGGGAGGTTAATTTCGTGGCGAGCAAGCAAGATTCGGCGGCGACGGTAACGCGATGAAACTCCTCTACGGCCTGACGCATCCGATCCAGTACCAGAGTCCGTTGATCCGGCATCTGGTGGACGCAGGTGTGGACCTTGAGGTGGTTTATGGCCGGGCCGAGGAGCGTTTTTTTGATGCCGAGTTTGGGCGTGAGGTGGCCTGGGATGTGCCCTTGCTTGAGGGCTATCGCCACACGGCGCTGAATCGGCAAATGCCGACCGGCTCGTCACGTGATCTGCGCCGCCTGTTCCGAGTCCAGGTACTGGAGCTGGCGCGCCGAATCAACCCCGACGTTCTTTGGATTCATGGCTGGAGTGATCCCTATGCGCTCGCCTTTTGGGATGTGGCTGCGCGCTTGGGCAAGCCCCTGCTGCTGCGCGGGGATACCTGCCTGGGCAGTGTGGCTGGCGGGCGGTTGCGACGCTTGGCGCACCGGCTTTATTACACGCACCGGTTTCGGCGCGTCGCGGCTTGTTTGGCCATTGGCAGGCAAAACCGCCGGCTCTACGAAACCTATGGCGTGCCGCAGGAGCGCATCTTCGACGTGCCGTATGCGGTGGACAATGCGTTCTTTCAGCAGCGGGTGCGCGAGGCCCGGCCCGGGCGTGAACTGCTGCGCCGTCGTCTTGGCTTGGAACCGGGTCGGCCGGTGATCTTGTTCTGCGGCAAGCTCATTGCTCTCAAGGGCGTCGACATCCTGCTGCGGGCGGTCCTGCGGTTGATGTCCTCCTGGGAGGTGACCTCACCCCGACCCTATGTTCTTTTGGCCGGGGACGGGGAGTTGCGCGCGGAACTTGAAGGTTGGGTGCAACAGCATCTCGTGGGTGACGTGCATTTTCTCGGCTTTCAAAACCAGTCCGAATTGCCGGCGCTGTATGATTTGGCGGATGTCTTTGTTTTGCCTTCGAACAAGGAAGCTTTTGGTCTTGTCGTGAACGAGGCGATGAACGCTGGCAAACCGATTATCGCCAGCGATCAGGTTGGCTGCTGGCCCGACCTTGTGCAGCCCGGTCTCAATGGCGCGGTGTTCCCGGCCGGCGATGCCGCCGCGCTCGCCGCCGCCCTGCGCCCCTTCCTGATCGATGCCTCCCTGCGCGAACGCGCCGGGCTGGCGAGTCTGGAGATCATCCACCGCTGGAGCTTTGCGGAAGACTTGGCCGGAATTCAGGAGGCGCTCAAGCGCAGTGCTGAGTTTCAAGTTTAAGGTTTAATGTTTGAACTTAGACCTTGCTGATTTTGGGGGCGGATAATGCTGGGGCTTGAGACTTGGGACTTCCATCAAGACGGGGGCGCAGCGGTCAGGCGGAAGCAGGTCACGCAGTCCATAGTGCCGTGCGACTTTAAACCTTAAACTTTAGACTTGAAAACTCCCTCTCCCAACCCCGTGACCGTCGCGTATTCCGGCGTGCACCAGGCGTTTCAGCTGGCGCTGGCGGCGCAGGAAGCGGGGCTGCTGGAGGCGTTTCTCTGCTCCTTGCAGGCGCGACCGGGCAAGTGGGGCGGTCGGCTGGCCGCCGTGATGGGATCGGCGGCGCTGGCGAGTCGCGACCTGCCCGGGTTGAATCCGGCGCGCACCCGTGAGTTTCCCTGGCCGGCCCTGTGGAAGGCCCTGCGCGACCGCCTGCTGCCGGGGCGGTCGGCCGACTGGTTCGGCGTGAACGACGCCTTCGATCGCTGGGCGGCGCGGCAGTTCCGCCAGCGGCCCACGCCGATCCTCATTGGCACGGAAACCTGCGCCCAGCACAGCTTTGAGGCCGCGCGCGATCTGGGGGCCATCCGCGTGCTTGACTGTCCCCAATTCCATCCGATTTGGCTTGACGAAGTCATGCGTGAGGCGGCCGAGCGTGCGCGCCTGCCGGCGGCACTGGTGCCCGAGGATCCGGCGATGGCGGCGCGCAAGCAACGCGAGTATGAATTGGCCGATTGGCGGCTGGTCTATTCCGAGATGCATCGGCGCAGCTTCGAGCGTGCCGGCTTCGATCCGGCGCGCCAGGTCGAGATTCCACTTTGGGTGGACCCCTTGCTCTGGCATGCCGAGTCCGAGCGCGAACGCCGCCCCGGCCCCCTGCGCGTGCTTTTTGCCGGTTCGATCACCCTGCGCAAGGGCATGCCGTTTTTGCTGGAGGCCTTCGAGCGCGCTCGCGGATCGTGGGAACTGACCCTGGTCGGGCGGGTCGATGCCGCCTTGCGCGAGCGCTTTGCCCCCTATGAGGGACGGGTGCGCCTGCTGTCGCCGCAGACCAAGGCCGACCTGCGCCGACTCTACCTGGAGCACGACCTGTTTGTGCTGCCTTCGGTGGCTGATTCCTTTGGCTTTGTGGCTCTCGAAGCCATGGCCTGCGGCACGCCGGCCCTGGTGAGTGACCACTGCGGCGCTCCCGTGCCGCACCCGGGCTGGCGCGTGCGCGCCATGGATGCGGCCGACCTCGCCGACAAGATCGGCTGGTACGCCGAGCAACCCGACCGTGCACTCGAGCAGGGCCGCATCGGCCAGACGTTCGCCGCCCATTTCACGCCGGAGAAGTACCGGCGGGAGGTGGGGGGATTTTTGAAGAGTGGCTGCGCCGCGAAGCCGAGTTGATGGAGGCGGGGGGAGTTGATGGATGATGGTTGATGGATGATGGAGGTAAGAGTCGGCGGGGCCGGGGCTTTGGGTTTTTTTATCAACCCTCATCTATCACCATCATCGGTCAGAGCGGCGCAGAAGCGCCGCACTCCAGGGCGCTTCGCGCAGGATTGGCTCAATCAACGATCATCCATCAACCATCATCTCTGACCGCCCTCCAGCTTCAAACCTTAAACCTTCAACTTTAAACGGGCATGGTCTTCCTCCATCTCATCCCTCGTCTGCCGCCGCCGGTGTGCGGTGTGGCCGATTATGCACGGATGCTGGCGACGGCGCTGGATTCGCATGGGATGACGTCGAGGATCGTGCCGTATCAGGCGGAGGCGGACTGGCGGCAGGTTCTGCGAGATTCGCTGGCAACCGGAGGGCCGGTGACCTGGCTGGTGCATTATTCCGGGTATGGTTATGCCAGGCGCGGCGCGCCGCTGGCGCTGCTGCGGGATTTGCAGGGCCTGCGGCGCGAGTGCCCCGGGGTGCGGCTGCTGACCATGTTTCACGAGCTTTATGCCGGCGGGGCGCCCTGGACGAGCGCGTTCTGGCTGTCACCCTTGCAGCGCCGCGTCGCGGCAGGCCTGGCACGGCTGAGCGACGCGGTCTTCACGAATCGCAGCGCCTCGGGCGCATGGCTGCGTGCGCGGTTGCCGGCGGCGGTGCCGGTGACCGTGCGGCCGGTGTTTTCGAACTTTGGCGAGTCGGTCGATCCGCTGCCGCCGTTGGCAAGGCCAGCGCGGCTGCTGCTGTTTGGCGGCGGGCCACCGCGGGCGGCGGCATTTTGGCCGCAGGTCGAGTCGGCGATGGAGCGGCTGCACTTGAACGAACTGGTGGTGGTCAGTCATCCCCTCGAAGTGCCGGCGTCGCTGGCAGCGCGTCATGCCGTGCGTCAGACCGGCGTGCTGGAGCCGCAGGCGATGGCGGAGGAACTGCGCGCCGCCCGCTGCGGGGTGCTCGAGTACAACCCGGACTTTCTCGGCAAGTCCGGCGTGCTGGCGGCCTATGCGGGCTTCGGTGTCGTGCCCCTGCTGACGCGTGGCCGCGGTTGCTTGTCGGAGGGCTTGGAGGAGGGGTGTCATTACCTGGCCGCTGCGGCGCTCGGTGACGGGACGGAGTTGGCCTCCGTGCAGACCGAGCTGCGCCGCTGGTATGACGGGCATTCGTTGAAGGCGACCGCGGAACAGTACCTGGAAAGTGGCGGTCACTCTCCGAGTGACCGGCTTGAATGAAGCTCACTCGGAGAGCGAGGGCTGCCATGCAGAAGTCACTCTCCGAGTGACTTGATTGGCATCAGCCTCACATGGAGTGTGAGGTCGACAGTGCATGAAGATTGTTCTCCATTCTCCGGCCTTTTACCCGATGATCGGCGGGCTGGAAGCCTTTGCGGCGATGCTGGCCGGCGGCCTGCAGGCGCGCGGTCATGAGGTCGTGGTGCTGTGTGAGTCGGAGCTTGAGCCCGGGGTGGCCGAGCCCTTCTCGTTCCGGGTGGTGCGCCGGGCCTCGTTTTTTGAAAAAGCCTACTGGCTGGGCCGGGCCGACGCCGTGGTGCATGCGCAGATCAGCCTGAAGGGTCTGCGGCCCTGGTTGTTGACGCGCAAGCCCCTGCTGGTCAGCCATCAGACCTGGCTGCGCGAGACTGACGGGGCCGCCATGACCTGGCCGACCCGGCTCAAGCGCTTTGCCTGCCGTTTTGCCCGCAACGTCACCTGCAGCGCCGCCATCGGCCATGACCTTGGCTTGGCGCATGAGGTGATTCCGAATCCGTATGACGATTTCCTGTTTCGGCTGCGGCCGGAAGTTCCGCGCGACCGCGACCTGCTGTTTGTGGGGCGCCTGGTCTCCGACAAGGGGGTCGACCTGCTGCTGCAGGCGCTGGCGCTGTTGCCCGGGCGTCGCCTGACGATCACTGGCGACGGGCCTGAGGCGGCGGCGCTGCCCTGGCGGGCGGAGGAATGGAAGGTGGCATCGCGTGTCACCTTCACCGGTCCGAAGCGCGGTGAGGAACTGGCGCGGTTGATGAATGCCCATCGCGTGCTGGTCGTGCCCTCGCGCTGGGCCGAACCCTTTGGCATTGTCGCCCTGGAGGGCGCGGCCAGCGGCTGTACCGTGGTCGCCTCCGACGGTGGTGGCCTGCCGGACGCGGTGGGGCCCTGCGGCAGCGTCTTCGCCTCGGGCGATGCCGCCGCCCTGGCCCGTGTGATTGAAACGCTGCCTCTGCCGGAACCGGCGGCGGTGGCGGCGCATTTGGCGCGGCACCGGGCGTCCGCGGTGGTGGCGGCATATGAAGCGGAGCTTCGCGACCTCGCCAGCCGCATCAAGCAGGTCAATGCGCCCAGGGTGGGCTCGACGACCGCATGACCCCTTCCATCCCATGAACTGGAGCCGATATCTTCCCGTCCGCATCTACGACCTGCTCAAAAGGGTCAAGCGCAGGCTGGGCATCACGACACCCCTTGCCGCGCGCTTGAGGGAATTGCTCAACGAGCGCCGGGATTTCAGTTTTGTGCAGATTGGCGCCAACGACGGCGTTTCTCTGGACCCTTATCGGGAATTCATTTTGGAATCGCATGGCGTGGGGGTGCTGGTGGAGCCGCTGCCTTGGCTGGCGGATCGGTTGCACCGGAATTACCGGCAGCGGCAGAACCTGATTTTTGAAACGGTGGCGGTCGCCTACGATGGGCAAAGCCTGATTCTGCATGTGCCCGAAGCGGAGGATCGCAGTGCCGTGGCCAGCCTGGATAAGGAGCATCTTTTACGGCACGGGGTGGCAAGCATGCGCGAGGTGGAGGTTCCCACCTGCACGGTCGAGGCCCTGCTGGAGAAACACGGGTTGGCGTCCGTCGATTGTCTGTTTCTCGATGTCGAGGGCGCCGAGGCGCAGATTCTCCTCGGCATGGATTATGCCCGTGTCGGCGCGAGATTGATCGCCTTTGAGAGCGCTCATCTGGGTGAGTGCCGAGCTGCAGTCGATGAAAAGCTGGGCGCAAACGGTTACAGGATCGAAGAATTTGGCATGGACGCACTGGCCTGGAAGGCGTTTGCTGGAGTTTGAATGATGGCTTTCACGGACATGACCGAGACCCTGCTGCTGGCAGCGACGCTGCCGAAGACGACCCTGCTGATGATCGGGGCGGCGGCCTCGGTCATCATCGTTTTGTGGAGCTTCACGCACTGGCGCGCCGCGGTGAAAGTGGCCCTGGTCACGGCCTTGCTGGAGGGGGCCATCCGCAAGTGGGCCTTTCCACAGGGCCAGGAACTGGTGTATTTCCTCAAGGACGTCTTCCTGTTCGGCGCCTACCTGAAGTTCTTTCTGTCGCCCGATCTCGACGTGCGTGCCTACCGCCTGCACCTCCCGGCCTTTGTCATTGTCCTGCTCTGTTTCGTGGTCGGGCTGGGGGCGCTCAATCCGAACATCGACTCACCCATCCTCAGCCTGTTTGGCCTGAAGGTCTATTTCTACTACCTGCCGCTCATTTTCATGATGCCCTACCTGTTCCGCACGGAGCAGGAGATGAACCGGCAACTGACCTGGTTTGCCCTGATCGCCCTGCCGATCTGTCTGCTCGGTCTGTTGCAGTGGCAGGCCGGGCCGACGAGCCTTCTCAACGTCTACGCCCAGCGTGAGGCGATGGAGGGAGGAGCCTCCGGCTTCGGCTTTGGCATGGAGCGTGCCCGCATCACCGGCACCTTCTCCTACATCACCGGTCACACCACCTTTGTGGTCTTTTTCATCTGCCTCTGCCTCGTGCTGCTCACCGTGCGTGAAACACGCTGGAAATGGCTGATTGCCGGCGTCGTGTTGCCGCTGCTGGCGGTCAATGCCCTGATGGGCGGTTCGCGTGCGGCGCTGTACGTCGTGGCCTTCGTTGTGGCCGGCATGGCGGTGCCGGCCTTTGCCGGCAAGATCGGTGCCGGCACCTATTTCAAGACCATCTTGGTCAGTGCCATGGCCGCGGGGGCGTTGATGATCAGCTATCTTTTCTACGACGCCTATTTCCACATGTCGGTGCGCACCAAAACGGCAGGTGACACCTTCTACGAGCGCGCCATTGAGCATCCTTATGAGGCCATGGCCTATGCCGTCGAGAAGGCTGGCTTTTTCGGGTATGGCTTGGGATTGACGCACCCGGCCACCAGCGCGTTGAAAAACTTCCTTGGCATTGAAGGGCCCAAGCAGCAAGCGGTGGGTGTCGAGGCCGAGATTGGCAATGTCTGGATGGAGGTGGGGCTGTTCGGTTTTGTGGCCTGGTATGCGCTGCGGTTTTTGCTCATTGGGTTGTGCTGGTGTGGGTACGTTGAGGCCAGGTCGCCGCTGCAGAAATCCATCGGCCTTGCGGCCTTGCTGCTGTCGTTTCCATTCCTGACGATGCAGTTGGTGATCAATCACACGGCCGCCATCCTGCTGTTCGCCTTGTATGGTCTGGCCTATCTGCCGCGGTTGCAGCCGCTGGTGCGTTCCCATGCGCGCCTCCGGCAACCCGGGCGGGCGGCGCGGGCAGTGGCTGGTTGAAGGCCGGGTCCTGTCATGAGCGACGCCATCGCCAGTCCCCGTTTCAGTGCCATCGTGCCGACGCATGCGCGGTTCGATCTGCTGGCGCGCACGCTCGACCGGTTGCTTGCCTGCGAGCCGGCGCCGGATGAAATCCTCGTCCATGTCGATGCCGGCAACGCGGCCCTGCGCGAGGCTGTGACCGAGCGGTTCCCGCAGGTGCGCTGCCTGTTTTCCGAGACCCGGCTCGGGCCGGGCGGATCACGCAACCGCCTGCTGGCCGCCGCCACGCACGACTGGGTGGCGAGCTTTGACGATGATTCGTATCCGGCCCAGGCCGACTGGTTTGCGCGCACGGCCGAGTTGGTGCGGGCCTTCCCTGAGGCGGCGGTGTTGAGCGCGGCGAGTCATGCGCCCGAGTGGCAAAGCCTGCAGTTGCGGCGCATTGCGGTGTTTTCCGGCTGCGGCTGTGTCTTCCACAAGCCCTGGTTTCTGCGCACGCGCGGGTTCGTTCCGTTGGCGGTTGCCTACGGCATGGAGGAGGTTGATCTCAGCCTGCAGCTGCATGCCCTGGGCGGTCGCCTCATCCACGATCCACTGCTGCGGGTGAACCATGAGCCGGCACCGGATCGTCCACCACCCGGGCCGCAGGTGGCGGCACTCGGCCTGGTCAACACCCTGCTTTTGCCGTGGCTGCGGTATCCGGTCGCCCTGTGGCCGGTGGCGGCGCTGCAGGTGCTGTTAAAAATGCGCTGGATGTTCAACCACGGCCAGGGGGGTGCCGTGCTGCCCGGACTGCGCCTGGCGCCGGACGTGCTGCGTCTTCATGCTGCGCGCGTGCAGCGGGTGCCGGTGCACCGCCTGCTGACCTGGCTGCGCCTGCGTCGCCGGCCGCAGGATCTGGGCGATGCGCGCTCGCTCCTGCACGGCTTCCGCGGTGAGCCGTCGGCGCTGCTGGAGATCCCGTCATGACCCCGGGCTGCATCCATCTCTGGGCCCCGGGCCTGCGTCCGGGCAGCGGCGGCATTCAGTCGTTCAGCCGCGATCTCGCCCTGGCCCTGCACACGGCCTTCCCGCAGGCGCGCCTGCACCTGCATGTCAAAAACGACGCGGCGGTCGAGGGATTGCCGGAGGGGATCAGCTTTTCCGGGTCGGGGCACTGGCCGGCCCGCCTGCGTACGGTGCCTTACGCGCTCACCGGTGTGCGGCGCCTGCGTGTTGAAACGCCGGATCTGGTCATCTCGACCCTGGTGAATTTTTTGCCGGCCATCGCCGCCGCCCGCCCGCGCTGCACGGTGGCGGTGGTGCATGGCATCGATGCCTGGGATCTGCCTGAAGGCCCGCGCCGGCGCGCCCTGGGCCGGGCCGAGCGCGTGGTGGCAGTGAGCCGGTACACCCGCGACCGGGTTGCTGCGCTGCCGGGCGTGGATCCCGCCTGTCTGCGCGTGCTGCCGAACAGCTTTGAGGAAAGGACTTTCACGCCGGGTCCGAAACCGCTGGCCCTGCTGCAGCGCTACGGCCTGCAGGCCGACCAGCCGGTGCTGCTGACGGTGGCGCGGCTGGATCCGGCCGAGCGCTACAAGGGTCATGCCGAGGTGCTGGCGGCGCTGCCGGAGTTGCAGGCGGAATTTCCCGGGCTGTGTTATCTGATCGCCGGGCAGGGCGGCTACGCGGAGGAGCTGCGGCGGCAGGCCGTGGCACTCGGGGTGGCCGACCGGGTGATCTTTGCCGGCTTCGTGCCGACTGCGGAGTTGGCCGATCACTACCGGCTGGCCGATGCCTTGGCCATGCCGAGTCGCGGCGAGGGTTTTGGCATTGTGTTTCTGGAAGCGATGGCCTGCGGGCGACCCGTCATTGCCGGCAATGCCGACGGCTCGGTGGATGCCTTGGACGACGGCCGGCTGGGCGTGCTGGTGGAGCCCGGCCATCACGGGGCGCTGGTGCAGGCCCTGCGCGAGGTGTTGGCGCGTCGTCATCCGAACCGACTCTTGTTTGAACCGCAGCGTCTGCATGACGAGGTGGCGGCCGCCTTTGGTGCTGCCGCCTTTCGCGCGCGCTGGCAGGCCCTGGTGGAGGAACTCTGAGCATGTGTGGCATCGCCGGCATCCTGAACGATGAGCCCTCGCCCTGCGCGCTGGCGCTCGGCAAACTGCAGGCGTCGTTGCGCCACCGCGGTCCGGACGATGCCGGACTCTGGCTTTCGCCTGGCGGTCGCGCCGGCCTCGCGCACACGCGGCTCGCCGTGCTCGATCTCTCCGCCGCGGGACATCAGCCGATGGTGGCGGAGGGTCACGTCATCGTTTTCAACGGCGAGATCTACAACTTCCGCGCCCTGCGCGCCGAACTCGAGGCTGCCGGCGGGGTGTTTCACACGCGCAGCGACACCGAGGTGCTGCTGCGTCTCTACCAGCGCGAAGGGCCGGCCATGCTCGGTCGCTTGCGCGGCATGTTCGCGCTGGCGATCTGGGACGAGCGGGAGCAGTCGGCCTTCCTCGCGCGCGACGCCTTCGGCATCAAGCCGCTCTACTACAGCCTGCAGGGCGGTCGCCTCGCCTTTGCCTCCGAGGTGCGGGCCCTGCGTGCGGCGGGTCTCGCCGGTGACACGCCCGATGCCGTGGCGATCCAGCGCTACCTGGAAAATGGCAGTGTCGCCGAGCCGGCGACGCTGCTGCGCGACGTGCGCTGCCTGCCTGCCGGCCACCACCTGATCTGGCAGGACGGCCGCGTGCGCGAGCAGGCCTGGTGGCGACCCGGTTTTGCGCCGCAGGCGATGACGGCGCAGGAGGCGGTGGAACGGACGCGCGCGGCGCTGGTCGACTCCCTGCAGAGCCACTTCGTCAGTGATGTGCCGGTGGGGCTCTTCCTCAGCGGGGGCGTGGATTCCACCCTGCTGGCGGCGCTCGCCCAAGCGGGAGGCCATGGCGGGCTGGAAAGTTTTTCCATCGGCGTCGATGCCGCGCGGCTCGACGAGTCGGATGTGGCCGCGCGCACCGCGGCGCACTTCGGTCTGCGTCATCACCTGCGGCGGCTCGATGCCGCCGGCGTCGCGTCGCGCTTCCCGGAGTTCCTGGCGCGCATGGATCAACCCAGTGTCGACGGCTTCAACAGCTTCGTGGTCGCCGGCTTCGCTCGCGAGCAGGGCATGAAGGTCGTGCTCTCCGGCCTGGGGGGCGATGAACTCTTTGGCGGTTATCCCAGTTTTCAGGCGGTGCCGCGTCTGGCCCGGCTTGCCGACCTGGCAAGACATCTGCCCGGCGCGTCTGCGCTCGGCCGGCGCCTTGAAACCGCCCAGCTGCCGCCGCGCCTGCGCCGGATTGGCGACCTGCTGCAGCGCGGGCCGGGCCTGGCTGAAGCGTGGCGGGTGTTTCGCGGCATCTTCCCGCGTGCCGAGGCGCGGCGACTGGCGGCGCGCCTGGCCGGTTGCAGCGAGGCCGCGCTGACGCCCACCGAGCCGGCGCCGGCGGTGACGGCGGAGGATGTGCGTGATCAGGTCAGCCTGCTGGAAGCGACCGGTTACATGCGTCATCAACTGCTCAAGGACAGCGATGTCATGAGCATGGCGCACGGCCTGGAATTGCGCGTGCCGCTGGTCGACCGCGTGCTGTTTGAGCGCATCGCCGTCATTCCCGCCGAGCTGCGCCTGCGGCCCGGCAAGCGCCTGCTGCTGGAGGCCGTGCCGGAGATCCCTGACTGGGTGGCCGGAGCGCCGAAGCGCGGGTTCCTCTTCCCCTATCAGGAATGGCTGGCGGCCGACTGGGGCGCGGCTTTTGCCGACGCCCGCGCCGAACTCGCGGATCCGCGTGCGCCCTGGTACCAACTCTGGTGTGTCTTCATGCTGCGCCAATGGCTCGGTGGGTGATCTCAGATTTCAGATCGCCACCCATCTTCCATCTCCGATCTTTCATCTTCCATTTTCCGTGCGCGTCCTCCACGTCATTCCCTCGCTTTCGCCCTCGCAGGGCGGGCCGAGTTTCGCCCTGCCGGCGATGGCGCGGGCGTTGCGGGCGCAGGGAATGGAAGTCGATGTGGCGACCACGGACGACGACGGCCCGGGGCGGCGCCTGAGCCTCGGTGCCGGGCCGGTGCAGCGCGAGGGTTTTCGTGTCTGGGCGTTTCCGAAGCAGACGGAGTTTTACAAGGTCTCGCTGCCGTTGGCGCGCTGGTTGAACCGGCACGTGCGCGACTATGACCTGGTGCACATCCACACGGTGTTTTCCTTTGCCACCTGGGCGGCCGCGCGGGCGGCACAACGGGCCGGTGTGCCCTACCTGGTGCGCCCGCTCGGCGTGCTCAACCGCTGGGGCATGCAGCAGCGTCGCCCCTGGCTCAAGGCGTTGTCCTTTCGTCTGCTCGACAAGCCGCTGCTTGATCGCGCCGCAGGTCTGCACTTCACCAGTACACTGGAGCGTGAGGAAGCGGCCGGGCTCGGTCTGCGCACTCCGGCGCGGGTGCTGCCGCTCGGTTTGGATCTCGCCGAGTTCGAGGCCCTGCCGCCGGCCACGGTGTTTCACGAGGCCTTTGCCTGCACCGCCGGCCGGCCGCTGGCGCTGTATCTGTCGCGCCTGGATCCGAAGAAGAATCTGGAAGGCCTGCTTGAGGCCTGGGCGCAGGTGCCGGAGCCGGCGCGACTGGTGATTGCCGGCGACGGTGAGTCCGCTTACGCGGCGGGGTTGCGCGAACGCGCGGCCGCTCTCGGGCTGGGCGATCGGGTGCTGTGGACGGGGCGTCTTGAAGGCGGGTTGAAGCGCGCGGCGCTGGCGGCGGCGACGCTGTTTGTGCTGCCGTCGCGGTCGGAGAATTTCGGCATCGCCCTGCTGGAGGCGATGGCGGCCGGCCTGCCCTGCGTCAGCACCCCGGGAGTGGCGCTGGCAGCCGAGGCCGAGGGGGCGGTGCGTGTGGTGCCCGCGGAAGCCGGCCCGCTGGCGGCGGCGCTGCGGGAATTGCTGGGTGACGCGGATGAACGCGCGCGTTTGGCGACGGCGGCGCGCGAGTTGGCGCGGCGCAAGTTCACGCTCTTGGCGATGGGCAGGGCGCTGAAGGCATGGTATGAGGAGGTGACGCATGCCCCGGCTTGACGACATCACCCCGCTGATCCTGACCTGGAATGAGGCGCCCAATCTGGCTCGCACGCTGGCGCGGCTCGGCTGGGCGCGCGAGGTGGTCATCATCGACAGCGGCAGCACGGATGGTACGCCGCAGATCGCGGCGCAGCATGCGGGGGTGCGGGTGCTGGAGCGCCGCTTCGACAATCACACAAGCCAGTGGAACTTCGGTGTCGAGGCCGTGACGACGCCCTGGGTGCTGGCACTCGATGCCGACTACGTTCTTGGCGAAGGCTTTGAGAGCGAGGTTGCGGCGCGCGACGACGCGGTGAATGCCTATGAGGCGGCGTTTCGCTACTGCGTGTTTGGCCGGCCGTTGCGCGGTTCGCTGTACCCGCCGCGCGCCCTGCTGTTCCGTCGCGAGCACTCGCGCTACGTCCAGGATGGCCACACCCAGCGATTGGAAGTGAGCGGTGCCGTGGGGCGTCTGCAGACGCTCGTCGATCACGACGACCGCAAGTCGCTGTCGCGCTGGCTGGTGGCACAGGACAGGTATGCCGTGCTTGAAGCGGAGAAGTTGCTCGCTGCGGATCCGGCGACGTTGCGTTGGCCCGACCGCCTGCGCCGCACCGGCTGGGCGGCGCTGCCGGCCGTGCTGGTGCACACGTTGCTGGTGAAGGGCGTGCTGCTCGATGGCTGGCGCGGCTGGTATTACGCGCTGCAGCGGCTGCTGGCCGAGACGCTGCTGGCCTTGCGACTTCTGGAACGCCGGCTCAACCGGGAGGGCGACGCATGACAAGCCTGCATCTTGTGGTGCCCTGCTATCGGGAAAGTGCGCGCCTGCCGGTGTTTCTGCCGGACTTGTGCGCGGCAATGGAGGCGATCCCAGGCGCGCGTGTGCTCGTCGTCGACGACGGATCCGGGCCGGTGGAGGCGGCGGCGGTGCGGGCGCTGGTCGATGGACTGCGGTCTCGGCATGCCTGCCTGCGGCCGCTGCTGGAGTTGCCGGAGAATGTCGGCAAGGGGGGCGCGGTCCATGCCGGTTGGGCGGCGCACGAGGGTGAAACCTGGCTGGGGTTTGTCGATGCCGACGGCTCCTGCAGCGCCGCCGAGGTCGCCCGCCTCGCCGGTCTGGCGGCCGCCGAGAGCGAGCCGTTGCCGGCCTTGTTTGCCTCGCGGGTCAAGCTGCTTGGTCGCCGGGTGGAGCGCCTGCTGAAGCGGCACCTGTTGGGCCGCATCTTTGCCACCCTGGTTTCTGAACTGCTGTCGATCCCGGTGTATGATTCCCAGTGCGGTTTGAAGCTGGTGCCGCGCGCGGCTTACGAGGCGGTGGCGGCGCGCCTGAGCGTGAAGGGTTTTGCCTTTGACGTGGAACTGCTGGCCGCGCTGATCGACGGCGGCTGCGTGGTGCGCGAGGTGCCGATTGACTGGCATGAGGTGGCGGGTGGCAAGGTGCGCCTGCTGCGCGACTCCTGGCGCATGGCGCGCGATGTCCGGCGCATTCGGCGAAGACGCGGGCAGGGATGGAAATAAGCCGGAGACCCGCTTGCATGCAGGCGGGTTTTTTCATTCAATGGCCCGGTATTTCCGAGATATCATGAGCTTGAATTTTCCCAGAGTGGCCGGTTGTCCGGTGACAGCCTGGACTGCGGCCTGCCGACGGTTTCTCGGTGGGCGTGGTG
>DAIUCN010000059.1:0-25726 GCA_036846165.1 Prosthecobacter sp. | reverse complement strand
CCACCCCTCCGTGAGTCCCTCGCGCCAGTCCCCGGTTCAGCGCCCGCGCGGCGCCGCCCTGCTGGCGGTGCTCTGGGTGATCAGCCTGCTCATCGGCCTGGTCGCCGCCGTCTCCCTGCTGCTCATGCAGGATGTCGACCTCGCCGCCACCAAGCGCCAGGTCTTCCGCGCCCGCCTGCTCGCCGAAGCCGCGCTGGCCATCGCCATGAACCCGGACATCAAGGCCGACGACCCCCTGCTGCGCCGGCAGGTCGCCGAGGACGAGGCCTGGCTGGTGGAAATGCGCGGCGAGGACGGCCTGCTCAATCCCAACCTGCTGCTCCAGCGCGAGGACCGCGCCACCCTGCAGCGCGTCTTCCGCCACTGGGGCATGAGCCTCGCCCAGGCCAACACCCTGATCGACCGAATGCTCGACTGGGTCGATGCCGACGACTTTGCCCGCGTTCAAGGCGCCGAGAGCAAGGCCTACAACCGTCCCGGTTTCCCCTTCAACCGCCCCTTCCGCTCGGTCGAAGAAATGGCGCTGGTGCAGGGCATGGAGGTGGTCGAAGCCGCCTACCCGCGCTGGCGCGAGTGGTTCAGCACCCATGCCGGAGGCCTGCTCGACGTCAACGAGGCCGCGCCGGAAGTCATTGCTGCCGTCACTGGAGCCGATCCGCGCTTCGCCCAAAACCTGCGCAGCCAGCGCATCGGCCGCGATGGCATCCTCAACACCCAGGATGATGTGCCCATGCCCGACCTGGCAAGCGCCCTCGCCGTGCTCGGCCTGCCCGGCCTGCCGGAAAACTGGGCGCAGATCCTCGGCACCCAGAGCGCCACCAAGCGCCTGCTCGTCCGGGTCAGGGTCGGCGACCTTGAGCGCCAGATCGCCGCCGTCGTTCGCGGCGGCATCGGCCAGGGCGCCACCGCCATCCTCTGGATGGACGAGCGCTGAACGGCAAACGGCTCCGGGAAACCCGGAGCCGTGAATGGGAACGAAGCCGTGGGAGCGAACTCAGCGCCGGCGGCGCAGGGTCAGGCCCAGCAGACCGAGCAGAGCCAGCATCACGCGGCCGGGCTCGGGAACGCCGGCGACGCCGATCGTGTTGGTGGCAAGGCCAGGCGTCGTGCTGATGTTCGTCTCATTCGATCCGTCTGAAGGCATAACCATGCTCAGGTTCTGGAAACCGAAAGCAGAGCCGTTGCTGGTGCCAGAGGGGAACCAGAGCAGGCCAATTGGATCACCCGAACCCACCGGTGCAGTCAGGTTCACATTCGCGGTGCCCATGTAGCCATTGGTGAAGCTGGGGGGGCCGCTGCTGCTGGTGTCCGTGGTGGCGCGCGCGAAGTAATAGCCCGTGCTGCCGATCTGCACTGGCGTGGAGGGATTGCCGAGGTCCGGCAGCGAAAAATCGACCAAGGCAGAAGAGATGTCGCTCAGGAAGGAGCCGCCAAACCCGGCGTTGTCACTGCTGATGATGATGCCCCAAGCCATGCCATTGACACCACTGGTAGTTGCATCTCCCCAGCCTGCGCTGTTGATCTGGAACGTGACGCTGGCACGGGCGCTGGCCGTGAGTAGCACTAGAGCAGCGGCGAGGTATAAGAAACGTTTCATACGAAAGGAAGAGGCGGTGAAGCGTGAGTCGAAGTCCGCTCAGGGATTGTAGGGGGGAGCGTAATTGACCACGATGTTCTGGGCGGAATTGGCACCGGCCTTGCGGTAGATTATCCCCTGCGCGGGCTGAATCTGCAGATTGTTCATGTCGCTCGGACCGCTGTACCAACCGTAGCCGGTGTAGTAGGTGAGAATCATGGAAGCGCTCTTGTTTCGTCCAGAAGAGGCTTCGTCGAAAATGAGCAATTTGTCGCCATTGCCGGCACTGCCTGGCGAGAATAGCGAGCCGACCGGAGTCCCCACCGGCAGTGTTGAAGTGACGCGGATGTCCTGATCCTGGCCGGCCGTGATGTTGCTCAGGAGCGTGCGCACGTTGTCGAGCGGCACGCTGCCGGACTGGGTCAGCGTGAAGGAAACTCCTGTCGGCGCACGAATCACCACCGACTCATCCGGGTAAAGGATCTGGTTGTTGCCGTTGGTCGGGCCGCTGAACCAGCCGTAGCCGGTGAAGTGGGTGTAAATCGCGGTAGCCGATTTATTGACGCCGGACTGGTTGCGGTTGTAGAGGAACACCTGAGTGTTGTTGGGCACCGAATCCTGAGGCATCAGAGTGCCAAGCGTCCAGTAGGGGATGATTTTAACCTGATCGCCGCTAACGACGGCATCGCCTTGTTCCGTGCCAAGGTTGCCGATGAGAAAAGTCAGGCTGAGACTGGAGGCCGTGTTGCCGGAGATTTCTGCAAACAGCCCTTCCTTGGGGCCACTCGAGACCAGCAGATAGTGCGTCTGCTTGAATTGATCGACCGTCCAACCCGGTGCGCCAGTGAGTTGCAGGGTAGTGGCGTTGACCACCGTGGCCACTTCGCCGATGAAGGCAGGGCTACGATGGAAGGCGGGCGCGTAAGTCACATCTGCCCCCGCTGGCACCGTTTTACTGACAAAACCCACTGGCGGCGTTTCGGCCGACTGGGCAAGCAGGCTCTGGGCACCTGCGAGGCACAGGCACAGAGAGAGGGCAAGGGTGCGGTTCATGGCGTGGCGGATTTTTCCGATTATTTTCCCCGTCACATTTTGTTATCGAATCGGCGAAAACCTGTCGAGATTATTTTTTATCGCGAAAAAAGTCCCGGGAGCGGCTCGGCCGACCGGATTTTGCAAGGTTCCGCGTGCCAAGCGGCGGAAAGCCGGCATCTTCGCGTCATGAAGCACTACCTTTGGGATTCCTACTTCGTGGAACTGTTCGACGCCTGCGTGGACGAGTACGACGAGGGCAACCGCGACTTTGAGAGCTGGTTCAGCGACGAAGACCAGGAGTTCCTGCGCAGCATCGGCTGCCGAGAGCGGGAGTTTTTCGATTTCGTCGAGGACAATGTCACCTCGGGTGGCGAAAACCCGACAGCGATCACCGCCCTGCTGGTGGCGGCGGTGCGGCGCGACTACTTCCTGACCATTCAGAAGGGCGTGCCGAGCACCCGCATCGTTGCCCCCTCGGAACTGCCGGCCAAAACGGCGGAACTGGACGGCATCGTCTGGCTGCCGCGCATCCTGGTCAAGGCGCGGGCCAAGCTGCGCGGCGAGATGGACCCGGACACCATGTTCGGCTGCGGCGGCGACCGCGCCTTCCTGGAAAAATTCGACATCCACCCCGCCGACTTCCTGCGCGTGGTCTGGGCCGCCGGTGACGACGACACCAAGGTGCTGGCCTACGTCAAGGCGCGGGCGGCCCAAGCCACGAGCTAAGAGCGGAGAGCCTGGAGCCCAAACCTCCCCACTCGCCACTCTCCGCCCTACTCCCACTGGCTGTTGCGGCTGCCGATCCAAGCGAGGCTGAGACCGATGAGCAGGTGGGCGGTGAGCACGAAGGCGGCCAGTTCCGGGGTGACCAGGGCGGTGCTGGTGACCTTTTTCACCGCGTCGTAGAAGGCGGTGTCGGTCATGCTGCGCAGGCTGCCCGACCAGGCCCAGAAGGCGGCGATGAAGGGATTGACCACTCCCTCGAGCCAGGATGGCAGGGTCAGCACGGCACCGGACAGCGGCAATTGGAAGCCCACCAGATAGATGCTCAGGATGGTGGCCTTCTCCGGGCTGCGACTGAGCGCGCTGATGCCGAGGCAGACGGAGGTCATGGCGGCGGAGGCGAGCACGAGCAGCAGCAGCTTGACCAGCAGGTGGCCGGGCAGGCCGCCGACGACCATGTCGACAAACACCCCCATCCACAGGCTCTGGGCGAGCACGAAGACGCCGAGGAAAAGGATCTTGCTGATCAGGTAGGCGCTGACGCTGAGGCCGCCGAGTTTTTCACGCTCAAGAATGAGGCGTTCACCGGCGATTTCGCGCGCGGCGTTGTTGCTGGCCATGAGGGTGACCAGGACGACTTGCAGCATGATGAGCCCGCTGACCAGGCTGCCTGCCTGCAACTGCTCCAACTGGTGCTGGGCCTGGCGCTGCACCTCGTAGAGCACATCGCTGCCCTGACGCGGATCGAGCTGGCGCAGGGGCTTGATGCCGTCGAGACCGAAGATGACCACCAGGAGGGGAAAGCCGAGCAGCATGGCCAGATGCAGCCAAACCTGGCCGGCATCACGCCGAAAGATGGTCCAGCGCCGCTGCAACAGCACACCCACCTGGCGCCACAGCCCGGGCAACTCCTCGGGTGCGACCACGTCCTCCTCATGCGGCACCCTGGCCTCGGCCGCCGCGGCCTCAATCAGCATGGCTTCATAATGCTCGCGCTTCTTCTGCCAGGATTCCTGCCAGGCCGCCGCCTCGCGCCGGGTCAGGCGCAGGTAGACCTCCTCGGGATGGGCAACGCTGAAATAATGGGTCAGCATGGACGGCGGACCGTGGTAGACGAGGCGCCCTTGATACATCACCAGAACACTGTCGAAAACATCGAGACTGGCCAGGCTGTGGGTGACATTGATGACAACGCGGCGCGGGTTCTCGCGCGCGAGCAGCTTCAGGAGCTGGGTGATCTCATGCTCCGATCGCGGATCGAGTCCGCTGGTCACTTCATCGCAAAGCAACAGGCAGGGATTCGTCACCAATTCCAGCGCCAGCCCGAGCCGGCGCCGCTGGCCACCCGACAGCACCCGCACCCGGCGGTCCGCCAATTCTTCCAGCCCGGTGATCTTGAGCAAGTGCTCGAGCTTCGGCTCAAAGTCGTCGGTTCCGGGCAACTGGGTGCGCAGCGCCATGCTCGCCGCCACGCATTCAGCGACCGTGAGCTGGTCGTGGGCGACACTGAACTGCGGCACATAGCCGAGTTCCCCCGGATGCAGGTCCTCCTCCTCCTGCAGGTCACGCCCCTCCCAGAGCAGCCGGCCGTCGGTCTGCTCCAAAACGCCGGCTATCACCTTGAGCAGCGTCGTCTTGCCGCAGCCCGAGGGACCAACAATCGCCATCAAATGCCCCTGCGGCAGGCTGAAGGCAACCTCGTGCAGCAGGTGCAGGGTCGGTTGCTCGGCCCCGGGAGGGGCGTCGATTTCCAGGCAAACATGGTTGGCTTCCAGCATCAGGCCAGCATAGCCGCAAAATCCGTCGCCGCTGGCAAGCGTAAAGATTGGGCCGTGGGTTCAGCTTCCGTGCGCATCTCGCGTGACAAAATTTCATTTTCGTCATAACTTTCAACTCGTCAGGCCGGATCCAAGCCCTCGCCTCATGCAACCCCGCTCCAGACGCCGTTCCAACGGCACCAACGGCCGCTGGATCGTCGCCCTCCTCCTCGGCGGCGGTCTGCTCACCCTGTTGGCGGTGATGTTACCGGCCCTGTTCATGGGCTGGATCCGGCATCAACTCCAGGACAGCTCCTTCCGCGGTCGGCTCGAAGCCCTGACCGGCAGCCGCCTGGGTGCCGAGGTGCAGCTCGAGCCGCTGCAGTGGTCGGGCGACGAAGTGCGTACGGCCAGTGCCGGCCTCGTTTTCGCCGACGGCAGCCGCGCGGAGGCACATGGCCTGCAACTGGGCATCGACTGGGGCGCCTTCCGACGCGGGCTCTGGCACATCATCGGCGCCGGAGCCGACCGACTGGATCTTGCACTCGCGGCCGCTTCCCCCGTCGCAAAAACGTCGGTTCCGGTCGATACGACCAGCCCTGCCGCACCGGCCTTGCCCGGCTGGCTGCGCTCATGGTTGCCCGACCGCACCGCGGTCGATGGCATCCGCGTCCAGCGTTTTGGCCTGCGCCATCCTGACGGCTGGCAGCTCGCCGGCGCCAGCCTGGCGGTCAGCCACTGGCAGCAGGGCGAAACCAGCCTGCTGACCACGCTGCAGGGCGGTTCGCTGACAACCCCGCTGCGGCCGCCCGCCGGCGGGCCGGCACTGCAGTTCGAACTCGAGCGGGCCGTCACACGCCTGGCGGTGGGTGAATGCCATCTGCAGGAGGCCATTCTGCGTCGTGGCGAGGCCGAGCTGCGGGTGCGCGGCCGGCTGCGCAGTGCCGACCCGGCCTGGCAGGCGGACCTGGAGTGGCAGCGAGTGCCGCTTGCCGAATGGGTGGCGGCGGACTGGCGCCAGCGACTGACCGGCGAACTGGCGGGCGAACTGAGCCTGAGCGCCAGTGGCTCCACGCAGCCGCAGGGCAAGGGCAAGCTGTGGCTGCTGAACGGGGTGCTCACCGCCCTGCCCGTGCTCGACCGCCTGGCTGCCTGGAGCGGGGTGGAGCGTTTCAAACGGCTGGTGCTCGATGTCGCCGAAGCCCAGGTCACCACCCATGCCACCGGGCAGGTCTTGGATCCGGTGGTGATCGCCTCGCACGGCCTGCTGCGCCTGCAGGGACGACTGACGATGCGCGGCGATCAATTGGACGGTCAGTTCTGGCTGGGGGTGACGCCGGAGACCCTGCGCTGGCTGCCCGGCGCCAGCGAGCATGTCTTCACCGAGA
This sequence comes from Prosthecobacter sp., assembly GCA_036846165.1. Classification (GTDB taxonomy): domain Bacteria; phylum Verrucomicrobiota; class Verrucomicrobiia; order Verrucomicrobiales; family Verrucomicrobiaceae; genus Prosthecobacter. Next base: position 19,247 of record DAIUCN010000059.1, on the reverse strand, counting down.
CCGCGCCGGACGGACCACCCGGACTGCGCTGGACGCGCCTGCATCTCACCGGCACACGCCAGGCGCCGCGCGAGGACTTGAGCCAGCGCCTCGTCGAAGGTGCCGGCAAGGCGGCGCTTGATCTGCCTGCCGAGGTCGCCGCGCAGGGCGGCGCCCTGCTGCTTGAACCCCTGCTCGGCAAGCCGGCCGCACCACCCGAGGCACTGCTCAAAAATGCCACAGACACCGGTGGCAAGGCGCTCGAATCCGGCGCGCGCCTCCTCGAAAGCCTCGGTGGCCTGCTCGGCAAGTGAGGAGCCGGCGGCCCGTCAACGTCGCATGAGGAACTCGTCGAGGTTCATGACGACGTTGGCGACGACCGTCCAAGCCGCGACTTCGACGACATCCGCAGCGTTGGGCAGCGGCCCCAGCGGTTCCGTGGCCATGCGCCGCGCCGCCTCTGCATCGGTTCGGTAACGCCCACGGGAGTCCTCGAGTAGCGCCAGCAGGGTGCCCGCCTCCTTCACACCGGGCTCGCGGGCGAGACAGAGGCGGAAGAGCAGACTCAGCCGGGACTCATCCGCCGCCGCCGCCGCCACCAGGCGACGCGCCATCGCCTGATGCGCCTCGATGAAGACCGGGTCATTGAGCGTGACGAAGGCCTGCAGCGGCGTGTTGGTGCGGCCGCGGCGGATCAGGCAGACCTCGCGGTTGCCGGCGTCAAAAGCGCTGAAACTGGCGTAGGGCGCATTGCGCCGCACCTCGGTGTACAAACTGCGGCGATGGCGGTCCTCACCCTCGCTGACCGTCCAGTCGTTGCTGCGGCCGAAGGCGGTGCTCAAGCCAAGATTCGGCGCGAGCGGCCGCACCGGCGGCCCAAAACGCTTCGGACTGAGCAGGCCACTGACAAACAGGGCCTGGTCGCGCAACTGCTCACCGGTCGGGCGAAAGCGTGGTCCGCGCGCGAGCAGGCGATTGTCGGGATCGCGCGCCAGCAAGGCCGGCTCGGCGGTCGACTGCTGTCGCCAGGCATGGCTGGTGACCAGCAGTCTCAGCACGTGCTTGACATTCCAACCGCTGTCCATCAGCTCGGCCGCCAGCCAGTCGAGCAATTCCGGATGCGAGGGCAGCTCGCCCTGGCTGCCAAACTCCTCGCTGGTCGCCACCAGGCCGGTGCCGAACACCGATTCCCACAGGCGGTTGGCGACCACGCGCGCCGTCAGCGGGTTGTCGCGACTTACCAGCCAGCGCGCCAGCGTCAGACGGTCGGCCGGCCCCCCGGCCGGCAGCGGATGGAAGACCGCCGGCACCCCGCCGGTGACTTCGTCGCCCAGATCCTGCCAGTTGCCGCGCAGCTGTACCTGGGTCTTGCGCCGCTGCTTCAACGGCAGCTCACGCATCACCGGCACGGTCACCGGCGCCGTCCTGGCGAGGTCGCGCTGCAAGACCGCCAGCCGATTGCGCTCACTGCGGGCCGCGGGTGCCACCTGACGCACGTAATGCAGACGCAGGCTCTGCAGTTCGGCCGCGCTCGGCGGATTTGCGGACGCTGCCTCCTGCAGCTTCTTGTCCTTGATCTGCGGCTTGCCGGCCAGCCAGGCCTCAAAACCCTCCAGCCAGGCCGGCGCCGGCTTGGCAAACAGCGCCTCCAATGCGGCGACCTCACGCTGCCAGCCTGCCCGCTCGGCAGCCATCGCGGCGTCGATCAGTTCCAGCACCGGCGACTCATCCTTGCGATCGGCGTCGGCGGTCTGGTTGAGCAGGTGATAAACCTGGAAGTACTCCCTGTGGGTGATCGGGTCGTACTTGTGCGTGTGGCACTGAGCGCAGGCCATCGTCGTGCCCATCCATACCGCGAAGGTCGTGTTGACCCGATCAATGACCGCCGCCACGCGAAATTCCTCATCGCTCGTACCACCCTCGTTTTGAGTCATGGTATTGCGGTGAAAGGCGGTGGCCGTGATCTGCTCTAGGGTTGGCTGTGGCAGCAAGTCGCCGGCGATCTGTTCGATCGTGAAGCGATCAAACGGCAGGTTGGCGTCGAAGGCGCGGATCACCCAGTCACGCCAGGCCCAGATCATCCGCGGCTGATCGCTCGGGTACCCCGAGCTGTCGGCGTAGCGTGCCAGGTCCAGCCACTGGCGCGCCCAGTGCTCGCCGTAGGCCGGACTGGCGAGGTAGAGATCCACGACCGCTTCAAACGGCGCCTGCCGCAAGGCCTGCAGTTCCTCCAGACTTGGCGGCAGGCCGGTAAGGTCGAGCGCGGCGCGGCGCAACAAGGTCACGGGGTCGGCCTCGGGCGCAAACGCCAGTCCCTCGCGCGCCAAACGCTCGAGCAGGAAGGCGTCGACCGGGTTGCGCACCCGGCCCGCAGCGACACCTGGCACCGGTGGCCGGCGCACCGGCTGATAACTCCAGTGCGCCCCCCAGACCGCGCCTTCCTGAATCCATTGGCGCAGCAGGGCCACCTGATCCGGAGGGATGACCTTGTGCTGCTTGGGCGGCGGCATGACCTCGTCGGGATCGGCCGACAGGATGCGCTGCAGCAGGGCGCTCTGCTCCGGTCGGCCGGGCACAACCGCGGTAACACCGTCGCGGTTTTTCTTCGCCTCCGCCTCGTCATCCAGGCGCAGGCCAGCCTCGCGCTTTTTCTCGTCAGGCCCATGGCAGAAGAAGCAGTTCTCCGACAGGATGGGCCGGATCTGGCGGGAAAAATCCACGGCCGCAACGCCGGGCAGGGCCGGCAGCAGGCCGAGCAAAACACAGGGCAGGCGGTAAAAAGCGGGCATGGGGCGCCATCCAGTACGCCGCCGAGCCCCACCTTTTCGCAGCCGCTCACACCCGGGCGACCGTTTCCCCTCTTGGCCACCAAGACGGGGTGTGCTAATTTCGTTCTTTCCTGCCGATGTCCGCGCCGCAACCCTTGATCCGCCGCCTGCGGGCCCTGCTCGCGGCGCTGGTCTGTTGGCACGGCGCGGCGGCGGCACAGGAAACACCCGCCGGCTGGACCGATCGCGAAACACGGCTGGCCAATGAATACCTGTCGCTGCTGGTCAGCCAACCCGAGTACGGCCGCGTCGTCGACCTGCTCTGGGCACTCTACGACAAATACGGCGCCACCCGCCTGCTGCTTGATCATGTCGCTCTCCAGGCCGGACGCAGCAGCCACCCGACCCTGCGCCTCGTTCAAGGCCACCTGCTCCGCCGCAGCGGCGACCTTGCCGGTGCCGCACGGCTCTATGACCAGGTACTCGCCGCCCAGCCCGACCACCGCGCCGCCCTGCGCGCCCGTGCCGAGGCGGCGCGCGAACTCGCCGATCCGGCGGGCTCCTGCAGCTTCCTCGAACGCCTGACACAGTTGCTTCCCGCCGACGATCCCGCCGCGACCGAAATCTGGCTTGAACTCGGCACCCAATCGCTCGCCGCCGGCAAGGCCGCCAAAGCACGCGCCGCCTGGGAAAAAGCCGCCTCCCTGCGCCCCGATGACTTCGATCTCGCACGGCGGGTCGCCGACCTGCTTCTGCGCGCGGGTCTGCCCACGGAGGCGGCCGCCTTCTTCTCGCGCCTGGCACAGCAAAGCGACCCGCGCCGGCGCTTGGAGGCCTACCACGACCTGGCGCGCATCCACGAACTCGCCGGTGACTTCGAGCAGGCTGACGCCGCCCTGCGCGACGGCCTCGCCCTACTCGACTTTCGCGACGGCCGTTACGAAGACTTCTTTCGCAGGCGTGTGCGCCTGCACGAACGCTTCGGCCGGCTTGAGGAACTGCGTGCACGGCTGGACCAGGCAGCCACCGTTCATCCCCCCTCCGAGCGTGCCCTGCGCGACCTCGCCCGCTTCTGCGCCATCGTCATCGATCCCGACGGCCAGTTGACCGCGCTGCGGGGTCTGGTGGCCGTCCTGCCAGGGGTCGAAGCCTACCGCTGGGAATTGGTGCGGGTGCTGCTCGATCAGGAGGGCGCGGCGGAAGCCGCAACCCTGCTGGACGACCAGCTCAAGAACAACCCCAGCCCGGCCCTGACCTTCCTGCGCTGCGAGGCCGACCTGCGTCTTGGTGCGCCCGAGACCGCCACCAAACGCCTGCGCGCCCTGCTCGAAGGCACCGACGCCGAACTGGAAAAGCAGGCGCTCGCCTTCGCTCAGGCGCGAGCCCTCGACAGCATCGTCGAACTCATCCTGCGCCGGCGCGTCGAGCGCGATCCAAGCCGACAGGAGGCCGTCTTTGAACTGGCCGCCTTCCACCGCACCCGCAAGGAGGCGACCGCGGCCGATGCCCTGCTGCGTCGCTACATCGACGCCGCTCCTGGCGAAGCCGAACGCGCCCGTCGACTCGACGAGTCCGCCAGCTTTCTCGCCACCGGTCAAGACCCGGTCAGCGCCCTCATGCTGGCACGCGAACAGGTGGCCCGGCCCGACGCGGGTCGCTCCCAGTGGCTGCGCATGGCCGACCTGCTCGGCGAACAGGGCGACACCTCGGAAGCCGCGATCTGGCTGGAAAAAGCCTGGGCCGCCTCCACCAGCGACGAGGAGCGCACCGAAGTCGATGAACGTCTGTTTGCCATCCTGCTTGGTGCCGCCGGGGCCGAGCCCCCCCTGCGCCAGGGAACAGCCGGCGAATTCCGACTGCCCGACGCCTTCACCGGCCGTGGCTTCGCCGGTGTCGCCGAGGAGCCTGGACTGCCAGCACTGCCGGAGGCCGTGATCCACAAGGCGCGCGAGCTGGCTGCAAGCGCTGCGTCCACCGACAGCGCCGCGCTGTTTCGTGCCGCCTGGTGGGCGCTGCGCACCGGCCAGCACGACAGTGCCTACCCGCTGCTGCGGCTGCTGCAGTCCGCGGTGGGCGCCAACAACCTGTCACTCGAAGCGGACAAGCTGCTGCTGGAACTGGCGTTTGCCGATCAGAACCGGTCGCTCGCCAAACGCGTGTTGCGCCGCCTCATCGAGCGTGATGAAGCCGGGCGCATCCGCCATTTGCTGCGTCTCAGTGAACTGCTTTTGGAGGCCGAGCAAGCCGCCCTGGCGACCGTGCAAAATCGTGGCTGGCGCTCGGACCAGCCGGTGCCACCCCCGGGACGCGAAGCTGCCGAACTGCTGGAGGCTGGCCTGCGCCGGCACCCGGACGCCGAACCCCTCATCGCCGCACTCGCCCAGTGCTACCTGCTGCAGCAGCGGCCGAATGAAGCAACGGCCCTCTGGCGGGAGGCCATCCGCCGCGCCGGCGACAGCGCCGCCATCCCCCTCATGGAACGCCAGGCCGAGCTGCTGCTGCGCCAGAATCAGCTCGCCGAATTTGTCACCGTGCAGGTCGCCATCACCGAGCGCGAGACCGACATCAAGCGTCGGCGCGAGGCCTACAAGCGCTTCCTCGATCGCCTGCTCTGGGACAGCCGCGGTGGCGAAATCGCCGAGGAAGAAACCGCCCGCCGGCTGGACCTCGTCGAGAAAAGCCTCGCCGGCCTGGCCCGCAAGCATCCCTTCGACGGCTTTTATTACGAGGCGCTTGCCCAGGTCTACGAACGCAAGGGCGATCATACCCGTGCCTTCCAAGCCATGAAGCAGGCCTACTACACCGCGCCCGACACCCCCTTCTCCTCCAGCCAACTCCGCGATGCCGCCCTGCGCGTCCAGGATCTCGACGCCGCCATCTACTTTCAAAAGCAGATCGCCGCCGCCGCACCACCCGCCGCGCTGGCAACGGAATCGCGCCGCCTCGTCGAACTGCTCGAACAAACCTTTCAAATAGCCGAAGCCGACCGCGTGCGCCGCCGCCTGGAAAGCCGCTTTGCCCAGGACGCCGACGCGCTGGAAAGTCTGGCCGAGCACTACCGAGGCACCGGCCAGGAGGAGGCCGAGAGACGGGTCTACGAACAGGTGGCACGCGTGCGCCCCTGGGACGCGCGCTCGCAGTTCCGCATTGCCCTCAAGTCACTCCGCCTCGCCGACGATGCCGCCGCCGAAACCCGGTTGCGTGAAATCCTCGCCAAGACCCAGCCACCGGCCGCCGCCCGTCCCGCCGATCCGGCACGCCTGCCCCTGCCACTCATCGACACCCGCAAAGAGGGCGCGCCAGGGCCCGTTGCGGAACTTGCCGGCCAGATCGAGGCCGCCGCCGGTCTGACCCATGAGGAGGCCGGTCGCCTGCGCACGTTCTTCAACCTGCCGCGACCGGAATTCGTCACCCTGCCCGACAGCGTCGACCTCATCCGCCTGCGCGCCGTCGAGGAGTTGGCCCGTCTGCTGCGCCGCCGCGGCGATGCCGCCGAACTCGCCGCCTGGAGCCGCGACTGGCAGGGCGCCGGCCGCGCGCGGGTCGAGCGCCTGTGGGCTCTGTTTTATGCGGGAGACGGCGACGGCTTCCGCTCCGCCCTGCACGAGGTTCTGGGCGATCCGCCTGGGTTGGAGGCGCGCTTTTGCCGGGTCTGGTTGACCCTGCGCTCGCACGGCATGAGCGAAGCCCTCGCTTGGGCAGGCCAAACCGGCCTCAACATCACCGAACAGGAAATTCGGCGCCGTCTGCTGCAGGCCGGGGTCGCTCTGCTGACCGACTTCGGCGGCTTCCGCTACATGCGCGGTGAACTCGCCGCACTCGGCGCCTCGCGCCTGCTCGCCAATGCCGCCGTGCTCGAAATCACCCGCTCCCTGCAGGATCGCCAGCGCTACACCGAGGCCCTTGAATTGGGCGAAAGCCTGCGTCGCAACTCGCCGGCGCTCGCCGCCGACTACGCCTACTTCCTCTCGCGCATTGCCGAATCCGCCGAACGCTGGGATCTGGCGCGCCAGTACCTCGGCCAGGTCGTGCGTGCCCCGGCACGACCAGGCCCCTACCGCGGCACTTACGATCCCTATGTTTACAGCCTCGCCACCGCCAGCCGCCTCGCGATCTCCCTGCAGGAGCGCGAGCAAACGCTTGGCGAAGCCTGGAAACACCTGCAGCGCACCCCCGACTCGGCGATGACACGCCTGCGCAAGGCCGTGGTGGCGGGCCTCGCCGGCGCCGAGCACGCCGCTGCCGGCGAGCTGGAGCAACTGGTGACCGGCGACTTCGTTGCCGCCCGCCCGATGGGCGAGATCCGCGGCATCCTGCTGCCCCAGGGCTCGGTTCGCCACGAGGAACCCCAGCACCTGCGCAGCTTCTGGGAGGAAACACGGGAGATCCAGGCCGTGCTCGTCCAACAGGGTCTGGGAGGTGTCGTCCAGGAAGCAAACCGCCGGCTCGACGAGCGCCTGGGCAGCCTGACCCTCAGTTCCCGCACCGGCTTCGAGTTCGGCGAGTGGCGCCTCGGCCACCTGCTGCGCCGGTTGCGCCAGGAGGATTACCCGACACGGCGGCGCCTGATCCGCGAGCACCTCGCCAGCGTCGACATGCGCATGGAGGTCTCGGTCGACACTCTCAGTGAACTCGGTGGCCGGCTCGAGAGCAATGGCATGGCTCGCGAAGCCGTCGAGGTCTATCAGATGCTGCCCGGCCGAGCCCCCGCCAACCCCGAATATGCCCTCTGGCTCCTGCGCGCCTGTGAGGCCGCTCGCGACACCGCCAGTGGACTGGCCTTCACCGAGCAGTTGCTCGCCGCCGAACCGCCCATGAAGCCACCGCAGCCCGGCGACGAGGTGCTGCGCGAAAAGCACGCCCATTTCCTCGCCCAAAATTTCGATTTCGACACCCTGCACAAGCTCGGGTTCCAACCGGAAGTCACGCGTGTGCTTCAGGGCCGCGTGCCCGATGAGGTGCCCTATCTGCGCGAACTTGCCCTGCTGCACGAGCGTGCCGGCGACCAGGCAGCGGCACTGGCGGCTTGGGAACGGCTGCACCTTGCCCACACGGTGAATGCGGAAAAAAATGTTCCCCAGGACGTCGAAGCCTGCCTGCGCCGAACTCGCCTGCTGCAGCGCCAGGGACGCACGCAAGAGGCCTTGGCCGCACTTGCCGAGGTCGATCTCGCCGGCAAACCACACCCGCACTGGCGCGATGCAATCACCCTGCGCGCCGGACTGCTGGCCGAAGCCGGCAGTTGGGAGGAATTCCGCGCCCTCATGGCCCTGGCGGTCGACCAAAAAACACTCTCCGCCATTCTCGAACTCGCAGGTCTGCTGGAACGCCGCGGCCGCAGTGCCGAAGCGCTGAACTACCTGATTCAGGCCGAGCGCAGCCTGCGTGACGACGCCGACCGCTTCCGCCTGCGCCTGGAGCAGCTCAAACTGCACAGCGCCGATCCAGACTGGACCCCGGAACTTGGACGACCGCAGGTCGCCGCCCTGTTTCGCGCCCGCAGTCGCGACCGCGAGGCTCTGCAGGCCCTGGCCGAGTGGATGCGCGGTCGCGCCGGCGGCCCGCAGCAAAATGCCTGGATCAGCGTGCTTCGCTCAGAGACTCGCGCCGGTCTTGATCGCCCGGCAGCGGCACTCGCCCTGGCCGCCTTTGCCAGGGACCTGTCGGACAGCGCCGGCAACGATCTCGCTGAAGGCTGGGCCGCCGCGCGTGAAGGCGACCACGCCTGCCTTGAACTCAGTGCCGAGGTCCTGCTCGACCTCGGCCGCGCCGGCTGGGCCCGCCAGGCCTGCGAGACCCTGCTTGAGCTGCCCTCCCTGCGCCTCGACGGACGCAAGCGACCGCTCATGGTGCGCATCGCCCATGCCCTTGGCGACAGTGCCGGTGTGCGCGAACTGTTTGCCGAGGCCGTGCGCAAGAGCCAGCCCGGCGGCAGCCAGCCGGTCGAGTGGGCTCAGGCTTTTGCCGGCATCGGCGAGCGCGGTCTTGCCCGTGAGCTGTTCGAGGCAGCTCTCGATAAAAACGATGGCAGCCAAACCCTGCATGCAGGGCTCTGCACCGCCTGGATTCGCTTCCTTCTGGAGGAAGGCGACTACGAAGCCGCAGAAAGTTTCCTCATGCGCCACAATTGGGCTTTGCCCGGTGAAACCGCAGCACTGCTCGTCGATCTCTATCGCGCCTGGGGACGGCTCGACACCCTCGCTGACGAACTGCCCAAGCACCACCTGCCGGGCGGAGTCGAAAAAGAAGTCTTGTTTCTCGCCGCCCGTGCCGGCAAGCTGAGCGAGACTGACCGCTGAACCTGTGACGCCCACCCCCCAGATCTTCCGCCTCCTGTTGTCACTGACGCCGTTGCTCGGCGCCTGCGGTTCATCGCGGCCGGCGCGCGAGCCCTCGCCGCTGATGTCGCAGACCATGCAACAGCGTTTCAATGCCGCACGCGAGCGCATGAAGGATCCCAACGACCGCAGCCGCTTTGATCCCGGCGTGCAATCGACGCTGGCGCGCCAGCGCGGCAATGGCAAGGCCATGTCCGGCAAAAATTACAAGGCCTCCTCCTTCGCGGGCGACAAAAGCTACGGGCGCACCCCGAACTACCGCGCCGAAACGTGGGCGGGCGCCGACCGCGACAGCAGCCTGGCCGGCCAGACCTACGCCCGCGGCGATGCGGTGGCGACAGGCGCCGACGCCTCCTTCCAGGCGGGCAGCAGTCGGCTTGGCGGGCAAACCGCGCGCGCTGGCAACGACATGTTTGCGGACGCGGCAACCCACTTCCGCACCCACAGCAATCGTGCCGCTCTGCGCAGCCAGCAGAAAAACGAACGACCGGAATTCATCGAGCTTGAGGAGCAGCGTCGCAGTCCGGCCTACAGTGAGGACCAGGTGCGGCGCCTGCTCGGCAGGCCCTGAGACCGCCGGATGGCCTGGACCGCCGATGCCATGCATTTTCCAGCCGCACCCCGGCACTCCGGCAAGAACCGTCGCCAAGCTTCGTTCTTGCCAGCAATGTTACGCGCTTGACTGGGTTGGGCGCGTTCCGGCAGACTTCCACGTCCGAACCCACTTCCTCCCATGTTCCGCATCCCCGGCGCCCTCGGCAAAGACCTTTGCGACCAAGACCTCGGCCTCACCCGCCGCGACATCCTGCGCGTCGGCGGCGCTTCGATGCTCGGCCTGACCCTCAACAACCTGTTCCGCGCCCAGGCCGCCTCCGCGGGTTCAGCCGCCGCCGGTCGCGCAGGCTGGGGCAAGGCAAAGCACGTGCTGATGATCTACCTGCAGGGCGGCCCCAGCCACCTGGACCTCTGGGATCCCAAGGAAAACGTGCCGGACAAGGTGCGCTCGGCCTTCAAGACCCTCCCCACGAAGATTCCCGGCCATCACTTCACCGAGATCCTGCCGCAGCTCGCCAAGGTGAACGACAAGTTCACCACCATCAACTCGATGAGCTACACGCCGAACGGCCTGTTCAACCACACGGCGGCGATCTACCAAATCATGACCGGCTACACGACCGACAAGGTCAGCCCGTCCGGCCAGCTTGAGCCGCCCAACGCCAAGGACTACCCGAACTTTGGCAGCAACATCATCCGCCTCAAGCCAATGGACGAGCCGATGCTGCCCTTCGTCATGCTGCCGCGCCCGCTGCAGGAGTCGAACGTCGTCGGCAAGGGCGGCACCGCGGGCTTCCTCGGCAAGGCCTACGATCCCTACACCCTCTATCCCGAGGGCGACGACATGGACATGGGCAAGATGGACCGGCTCAAGATCGACGACCTGCAGCTGCGCCCCGACCTGTTCAGCCTGCGCCTGCAGCGCCGCGCCAAGCTGCGCGACGCCATCAACGACCAGATGCCGACCATCGAGGCCGCGGTCAAGGACCTCAGCCTGGACGGTTACTACGACCAGGCCCTCAGCCTCATTGCCAGCGGCCGCGCCCGCGACGCTTTTGCCCTCGAGCGCGAATCCGTCAAGCTGCGCGACCGCTACGGCCGCAACACCTTCGGCCAAAGCTGCCTGCTCGCCCGCCGCCTGCTGGAGGCCGGCACCCGCGTGGTCGAACTGATCTGGCCCAAGGTCGCCAACTCCGACAACCATTCCTGGGACCATCACGTCGGCCTCACCCAGCGCATGAAGAACCAGAGCGGCCCGATGCTTGACCAGGGCCTGAGCGCGCTGTTCGAGGATCTCGACGCCTCCGGCCTGCTTGAAGAAACCCTCGTCGTCGCCCTCGGTGAATTCGGACGCAGCCCGGAAAAGGGCGTCTCCACCTCCGGCAACGGCAACAGCGCCGACGGCCGCGACCACTGGCCCTACTGCTACACCGCCATCATCGGCGGCGCCGGCATCAAGCGCGGCTACGTCCACGGCAAATCGGACAAGACCGGCTCCGCTCCGGCCGAAAACCCGGTGCACCCGACCGAGCTGCTGGCCACGATCTATCACGCGGTCGGCATCGACCCCGAGACCATCGTCTACAATCACCTCAACCAGCCGCGCGAGCTGGTGAAGGCCAAGCCGGTGACCCAGCTCTTCGCCTGACAGGCGCCCCATGCACGCCGCCGGCCCCAAAAATCCCCTGCACGGCATCACCCTCGAAAGGATGGTGACTGAACTTCAGGCCCACTACGGCTGGGAGATGCTCGGTCGCATCATCCAGATCAACTGCTTCACCTGGCAGCCCAGCATCAAATCCAGCCTCACCTTCCTCCGCCGCACCCCCTGGGCCCGGCAAAAAGTTGAGCAGCTCTACCTCGACACCCTGCCCGACTTCCAGCAAAGCGGCGAGGCCAGTGAAACTGGCTCCACTGGAGAGTGACTTAGTCTTGCCCACGCGTCCATTTCACCGGGCAGGGAATCGGCCCTTGTGTGGCCGACAGTGAAGCAGCGTTGAGGTGATCGTGGGCGCGAACGACCCGGCTGCAGGGCACCCCATTCAGCCTGTGCCAGCCCGTGTTTCTCCACCCACTTTGGCCGCATGCACCCCGACCCGGCGGCAAAAACGCCTCACCCGCGCCATTGCGCAGCGGCTGCACGGCGCTATTCTCGGGCCGCCATGTCGCTCGAAGTCTCCCTCCAAGCCGCTGCTGACGCCGGTCAGCTCCTGAAGTCCAGCCACGACAACATCCTGGTTCTGCTCGCCGCCGGCACCAATCCGGTGTACCGCGCCAGTATCGAGGAACTCGCCGCGGAGGGCGCCTGGGAGGAACTCAACGACCGCTTCTACCAGGCCCTGAAGTTCGGCACGGGCGGCCTGCGCGGCCGCACCATCGGCCGCATCGTCACCCGCGCCGAGCGCGGTGGCGCCGCCGGGGATGCGCAGCCCGACCATCCCTGCATCGGCACCAACGCGATGAACTTTTACAACGTCGGCCGTGCCACCCGCGGCTTGGTCGCCTACTGCAAGGCCTGGCGCGCCAGGGCCGGCCTGGACGGCAAGCCGGCGATTGTCTTCAGCCACGACACCCGGATGTTCTCGCCGGAGTTCGCCCGCCGCTGCGCGCAGATTGCGATCGAGAATGGCGCCGACGTCTACCTCTTTGACGGTTGCCGCGCGACACCCGAGATGAGCTTTGCCGTGCGCCAACTGCGCGCCGATGCCGGCGTCATGCTCACCGCCAGCCACAACCCGCCGCATGACAACGGCTACAAGGTCAACTTCAGCGACGGCGCCGGCATCGTTGAACCGCACGCAAGCGGCATCATCGCCGAGGTCAATGCCCTCAAGGACGAGACCTACACGCCGCTGCCGGCCGATCAGCAGGGTCGCATCACGATGCTCGGCGAAGCCATGGACGCCCAGTACCTGGCCCGCGTCGAAACCATGATGCTGCGCCCCGAGCTGCTGCGCGACGAGGCGGCGAAGAAACTCAAGATCGTGTACACCGCCCTGCACGGCACCGGCGGCGTGCTCGTGCCCGTGCTGCTGAAAAAACTCGGCTTCAGCTTCCTCACCGTGCCCGAACAGGACGTGCGCGACGGCCGCTTCCCGACCGTCAAGTCGCCCAACCCGGAAAACGCCTCGGCCCTGAAGATGGCCGTCGACCTCGCCAACCGCGAGGGCGCCGACATCATCATCGGCACCGACCCCGACTGCGACCGCATGGGCGTCGGAGTGCGCGATGCCGACGGCCGCATGACCCTGCTGACCGGCAACCAGACCGGCTCACTGATGGCCTGGTACCGCCTGCGCACGATGTTTGACCTTGGTATCCTCAACGACGCCAACCGCGGCAACGCGGTGCTGCTCAAGACCTTCGTCACCAGCCCGCTGCAGGATGCCCTCGCCGCCCGTTTCGGCGTCGGCTGCGTCAACACCCTCACCGGCTTCAAGTGGATCAGCGCCAAGCTCGCCAAGTACGAGGCCGCCCTGCCGGAGGACATCCGCGCCAAATACCGCGACCTCGAAGCCGCCGAATCGCGCGCCGCCCGCCTCGCCCACAGCAAGTTCCTCGTCTTCGGTGGCGAGGAGAGCTACGGTTACATGGGCGATGACTTCAGCCGCGACAAGGATGGCAACGGCGCCGTCGTCATGTTCGCCGAACTCGCCGCCTACGCCGCCAGCCGCGGCCTGACCGTGGCCGGCCTGCTCGACGAGGTGTACAGCGAATTCGGCTTTTTCCTCGAGGTCAACCAGAGCAAGGTCTTCGAGGGCGCCAGCGGCGCCGCCAAGATCGCCCAACTCGCCGACAGCTACGGCGCGCAACCGCCCGCCGTGGTCGATGGCAGCGCCGTCGTGCGCGTGCGCGACTTCCGCAAGCCAGGCCACCTCGACGAGGAGGGCGAGGCCGTCGCCACCGAGAAGATGCTGTTCGTCGACCTCGCCGACGGCCGCAGTTTCGCCGTGCGTCCCTCCGGCACCGAACCGAAGATCAAGTACTACATGTTCGCCCGCCAGCTGCCGGCCGGGGGCACGCGCTTGTCGCCCGAGGAACTGGCCGCCGCCAAGACCCGCGTGAGCGCCTCGCTCGACGCCCTCTGGACCTGGCTGGAGCGCGACATCGAGTCGCGCCTGGCCTGAATCGGCCGCAGGTTGCAGGCGCCCGCGCACGTATTCGTGTGCGCATGCGCCTGCTCCTCCTGTTCACCGTCGCCACCGCCAACGCCGCGCCCATTGAGCGCGTCTGGCTCAGTCATGCCTCGCCCGATCCCTCACGCCTCGTCGTCAACTGGCAGACCGACAGCCCCGGCAACTCGGTCGTGGAATTCGGCCCCGACGCCGGGCTTGGCCAGCGGGTCGCGCTCGACCCGGCAACCACGCACCACCAGGTCGAGATTCCCTTCGAAGGGCGCGACGGACACCTGCATTACCGCGTGCGCAGCGGCGACGCAGTTTCAGAGGTCTTTCGCTGCCAGACGCCGCCTTCGAGTGAGCTGCGCCTCGCCATCGTCGGCGACTGGGGATTCGCCATGGATCGCGACCTCACGGCGCTGCGCCGGGACAATCCGCACCTGCTGGTCAGTGCCGGCGACAACGTGCCCGACCTGCATGGCCGCGGCCGCGAGGGCGACCGCGCCTTTGCCGCGCTGATCGACCGTCAGCCGGAGCTGTTCCGCAGCGTGCCGTTTCTGCCCGTGCTCGGCAATCACGACCGCGAACTGACGCCGCGCGGGCCGAAGCCGCCGGCGCACGCGGTTTACGATGTCGAGGCGACCGCCTACAGGAAATTCTTCGCACTGCCGGGCGACGAGTGGAAGTGGCACTTCGATCTGCCGGGCTTCGACCTGCGCCTCATCGCTCTTGATCTCAATCACATCCAGGATCACGGCACGACCTGGCAGACCTGCCACGCCTGGCAGCCGGACTCGCCGCAGTTCCGCTGGTATGCCGACCTCATGCAGGCGACGCAGGCCGGCTTTGTGCTGACGGTCATGAACGAGAAGCAGACCCAGCTGCAGGGGCTCGCCAGGGGCGCCTGGCACGAACACTTCCGCAAGGGCAGCGCCCTGATCACCGGCTTCGGCTACTTCGCCGAACGCGCCTTGCTCGATGGCGGCCTGCCCTATTACAACACCTGTCTGAAGGGCACGGGCGACCTCTACAAGGATCCGAAATCCGCCTTCCACGCCCGCGAGGACAACTACCTGCTGGTCACCGCACGCGCCGGTGAACCCGTGCTGCGTGCGGAACTCAAGAACCTGCGCGGCGAAGTGCTCGACCGCAGCGAGATCGCGCGCCGGCGCTGACCCGTTCAGCGCCGCCGCCAGCGTGCGCGATGGATCGGGCGGCCGAGCCCCAGCCAGTGGCCTTCGAAATCGGTCGTCGGATAAAAGAAGGCGTTGTCCGGCCAGTCGAGCCGCTCAAACTCCGCGCGCCCCTCCAGGCTGGCGAGCGCATCCTCGCAGTACACGCGGTCATCGGTCTTCAGCAAAAACTCGCCGCCTGGCTGCAGGATGCGGGCGAGGCCGCCGAGAAACTCTTGCTGATTGACCAGGCGACGGCCGGCATGGCGCTTCTTCGGCCAGGGATCCGGGCAGAGCAGGTGCAGGCGGGCAACGCCGGCCGTGGGCAGCAGCCAGCCGGTCGCATAACCGCTCTCCAGGCGCAGCACGCGGGCATTCGACAAACCGGCCGCCTCGATCTTGCGCAGGGTCTTGCCGACGCGACCCAGCATGCGTTCGATGCCGAGGAATTCGCGCTCGGGATGGTGCGCCGCCAGCGCGGCGAGAAAGCTGCCGTCGCCGCAGCCGAGCTCGACTTCGAGCGGGCGGTCGGGGGCGGCACAGAGTTCCGCGCGCGGCAGCTCGCGGAAATAATCGGAGGGCAGGAACAGGGCGGACATGCGGGGGCGCGGGCGAGACTAGCCCGCGTTTTTCGCCCCTGTCCACTGCGGCTTGCAATCGGCCTGGAATCTCGGCAGCGCGCCAAACCACCCCCGCCACCCGCACCTCCCTGGATCGATCCTGCCTGCGCACTTTCGGCAGTGACATTTGCGCCGCGACGACGTATTCATGGTGCACCATGAACCGTCGCACCTTCCTCGCCACGTCGGGAGCCGCCCTTGCCGGCTCGGTCCTCACCTCCCCGGTCCACGCCGCCGTCATCGGCCTCGAGCAGGCGCCCCTGCCCTACGCACCGCAGGCCCTGGAGCCGCACATCGACGCGATGACCATGGAGATCCACTTCGGCCGCCATCACGTCGCCTACATCAACAACCTGAAGGCGGCCCTGGAACCGGCCGGCCTGCCCGGCAGCGATGTCGTCGCCCTGATCAGCGACCTCGCCAAGGTGCCCGAGGCGCAGCGCACGGCTGTGCGCAACAACGGTGGCGGCCACATCAATCACACCTGGTTCTGGCAGTGGATGGCCCCCGCCGGCAGCGGCCCCGCCGCGCCCGAAGGCAAGCTCGCCGCCGCCCTGCAGAGCAGCTTCGGCAGCCTCGACGACTTCAAGAAGCTGTTCGGCGAAGCCGGCACCAAGCGCTTCGGCTCGGGCTGGGCCTGGCTGATCGTCAAGAAGGACGGCAGCCTCGCCGTGACCTCGACGCCGAACCAGGACAACCCGCTCATGAAGGGCGTGGTGCCGGAGAACGAGCTGGGCACGCCCATCCTTGGCCTCGACGTCTGGGAACACGCCTACTACCTCAAGTACCAAAACAAGCGCCCCGACTACATCAGCGCCTGGTGGAACGTCGTCAACTGGACCGCCGTCACCAAGGGCTACGAAGCCGCCAAAGCCTGAGATCATGACCGGCCTGATCGAGGTCAAGGTCGCGGAGCTGGCGCAGCTGTTCAACTCCATGGACCCCTCGCCCTTCCACGAGCGGGACCTCGATCATGATGCCGAGGAGTTCATCGTCAGCTGGGCGCAGGAACATCCGCGCGAGCATGACCTGCGCCTGCTGATTCATCTCGCCCGGCCGCCCGCCGGCGAGTTGGCCGCGCTCGAGCCCGTCAAGGACTCGATCCGCCACTACTTCGACTATCGCGCCGGTCTGCTCTGGCGCGATTTTCGTCTGCTGATGCGCGAGGGCCGCGCCGCCCTGGTCATTGGCCTTGCCTTCATCGCGCTCTGTCAAACCGCAGCTCAGACCCTGCTGCAGGACGCCGAGGGCTGGCACGCCATCGCCCGCGAGGGCCTCACCGTGCTCTGCTGGGTGGCCCTCTGGAAGCCGATCGACATCTACCTCTACCGCTGGTGGCCGCTGCTGCGCCGCCGCCGCTTGTACCAGCGGCTGGCGGTGATGGCCATCGAGATCCGCGTCGCCGCCCATCAGGACGGCAGTGCGGTCATCGGAACCGGCAGGGGCTGAAGGCTGGACTCGGTGGTCTGGAAGAAGTCCACCCGGCCGCTGGACACATCGTAAAGCGCGCCGACGATGGCGATCTTGCCCTCCAACACGAGCTTGTCGAGCGTCGCACTGCGCTGGCGGATCATGCGGATCGTGCGCATGACGTTGTGGCGCGAGATCTCATTGGCGTAGGCCACCTTCTCGCCCGGCGACCACTGGTCCGGCTTCTTGAGGGTGGCGGGATTGATCGACTGCTGGATCTCGGTGACCAGGCCGTCGAGATTGCCACAGGGGGTGGCCTCACTGGCCTTCTTGGCGGCGGCGAGCAGGTCGACCGCGGCATTGACCGCACCGCAGCTGGTGTGACCAAGCACAACCACCAGCTTTGACCCCACCACGGCGCAGGCGTATTCCAAGCTGCCCAGCAGCTCCGGCGTGGCGATGTTGCCGGCCACGCGGGCGCTGAAGATGTCGCCAAGACCAAGGTCGAACACCACTTCCGCGGGCGCACGCGAGTCGATGCAGCCGAGCACGGCCGCCATGGGAAACTGGCCGCCCGAAGTGGCCTCAACCAGGCGGTTTTGGTCGCGCGTCAGCGGCCGGCTGCCGAGGAAGCGTTCATTGCCCTCCTGCAGCAACTGCAGCACACGCTCAGGGGTGAGTTCCTGCAGCAACTCGCGGCTGCTGTAATCGACGTACTGGATGTGATCCTGCAACTGCGGATACCTGTCGCGAAAACCCTTGAAGCTGAGCTTGACCCCCAGGGCGCCCGCGGTCGTGTCGCGGAAGTCGGTGATCAGGTCGAGCACGTCCGGGTCGATGTAGTCCGTGTTGCTCGCGTCGAGCAGGATGTGACCGCCGCGCGGCACGCTGCGCAGGGCCTGCTCAAGCGAGGCGCGACTGAGGAAGCTGACCTGGTTGGCCAACACGATGTGCATGACGTCGCCACTGACATGCTTCTCGAGGATGCGGCGCAGCGGCCGGCGGGCGTTGTTGTGCAGGATGAAGCCGATCGACACGGCGAGACCGATGAGCACACCGATAAGCAGGTCGGTCAGCACGATGGCAACGATGGTGATGATGAAGGGCAGGAACTGCTTCTGGCCCTCGCTCCACATCTGGCGGATCAGCTTCGGGCTGGCGAGCTTCAGACCGGTCATCAGCAGGATGGCGGCCAGGGCGGCGAGCGGGATCTGGTTCAGCAGGGCGGGCACCAGCATGACGCAGCCGATGAGCAGCACGCCGTGCCAAATGGCGCTGACCTTGGTCTCCGCCTTGGCGTTGATGTTGACCGAGCTGCGCACGATGACGCTGGTCATCGGCAGGCCGCCAATCAGGCCGGCGGCAATGTTGCCAACGCCCTGGGCCAGCAGCTCGCGGTTTGGCGGCGTCACCCGCTGCTTCGGATCAAGCTTGTCGACGGCCTCAATGTTGAGCAGGGTCTCCAGCGAGGCGACCACGGCGATCGTCACCGCCGAGGTGTAAACCACGGGGTTCGACAGCACGCTCCAGTCGGGGAACATGAGGGCGTTGCGGATGAAGTCGCCCGGACCCGCGGTGACCGGCACCGCCACCAGGTGGCTGGGCTCGATGACCAGCGAACCCCCGATGGTCTGGAAGATCTGGTTGAGCAGCACACCGAGCACGACCACGATCAGTGGCGCCGGCACCGGCGACTGCTTGAGCACCTTCACTTTGTCCCAGAAGAAGATGAGGGCGATCGAGGCAAGGCCGACCAGAATCGCGCCGGGATGAACATCGAAGAAGGCCACGGCCAACTCGGAGAAAGTGTTCTCGCCGTCCTTCTGCAGGAACGACTTGTCGCCCATGGGATCCGTGTCATGGCCGAGCAGGTGCGGAATTTGCTTGAGGATGAGAATGACGCCAATGGCCGCCAGCAGGCCCTTGATGACACTGAGCGGAAAGAAAGCCGAGATGAAGCCCGCTCGGCACACCCCCATGATCACCTGCAGGGCGCCGGCCAGGACCACCGCGACCAGGAACGCCTGGAAGGAACCCAGGGCGGCGATCTGGGCGGCCACCACGGCCGTCAGACCAGCCGCCGGCCCGCTGACGCTCGTGTGTGAACCGCTCAGCACGCCCACCAAAATGCCACCCACAATGCCGGCGATCAGACCGGCGATGGGCGGCGCATTGGAGGCGAGCGCCACCCCCAGGCAGAGAGGCAGGGCGACAAGAAAGACTACAAGACCCGCAATCAGGTCTTTGGGCAGGGTGGCGGTGGATTTGAGTCCGGGCATGGTGGGAG
>DAIUCN010000058.1:0-27643 GCA_036846165.1 Prosthecobacter sp. | reverse complement strand
CTCCGGGGTGGGCGCGCCGGCCTTGCCGGTGACCAGCTCGACCAGGACACGCCACTCCTCCCTGAGGCCCTGGCCAAAGGACTTCGCGCTGAAACCGTGCTCAAAGAGCACCATCCAGCAGAAGGTGGCGGCCAGAAAGGCGAGCAGCCAGAGGAGTTTCGAAAACAGGCGCATGTCCGGGGGGAATTTTGGAGATTACAAGCAAACCGCCGCGCCCGTCCAGCACGGAGTTATTTTGTTTGTCCGGCCCCGCCTCCCCCACGGCGCACTTGCCAGACCGGGGGCGGCCGTTGCACCATGGCGGCCATGACTTCCCTGCACCACCTGCGCGCCGGCCTCATCGGCACCGGCTTCATCGGTCCTGTCCACGTCGAAGCCCTGCGCCGCCTCGGCATCCAGGTCAGCGCCGTCTGCGGCTCGACGAAGAGCGCCCGCGCCCTGGCCAACCTCTGGGGCATCCCGGAAGTCCACGGCGACTACGACCACCGCGCCCTGCACCGCAGCCCGAACGTCGACGTCGTCCACATCACCTCGCCCAACAAGGCCCACGTCGAGCAGTGCCTCGACGCCCTCGCCGGGGGCAAGCATGTCATTTGTGAAAAACCTCTGGGCATGACCTCAGCCGAGACCGCCCGCGTCGTCGCTGCCGTCAAGAAGGGCGGCAAAAAGGGCCCGGTGTTCGCGGTCAACTACATGTGCCGCTTCTTCCCCGCCATCCTGCAGATGCGCGCCATGGTCGCGCGCGGCGACCTCGGCCAGATCATCCACGTCCAGGGCCACTTCTTCCAGGACTGGCTGCTGCATGAGACCGACTACAACTGGCGCCTGCTTGCCTCCGAGGGCGGCAAGCTGCGGGCGGTGGGCGACATCGGCACGCACTGGATCGACGCCGTCAGCTTCATCCTCGGCAGCCGCGCCAAGCGCGTCTTCGCCCACCTGGAAACCTTCCACAAGACCCGCCTGCGTCCGCGCGGCCAGGTGCAGACCTTCGCCCAGGCCGATCCGAAGACGATGGTGCCGTACAAGGTCGACACCGAGGACTTCGGCAGCGTCCTGCTGCAGTTCGGCAAGGCGCGCCACGGTTTTGCCGACGGCGTGCACGCCAATGCCAGCATCTCGCAGGTGGCCGCCGGCTGGAAGTGCAGCCTGTCGCTCGGCATCTACGGCACCCGCGGCAGCGTGCGCTGGGACCTGCAGCAGCCGAACGAGATCCAGGTCGGCCGGCGCGACGGTCCGAACGAGCTGCTGCAGCGCGGCACCCCGGGGTTTCACGAGGATGTCGCCAACTTCACCGACTACCCCGGCGGCCATGCCGAGGGTTTTAGCGACGCCCACAAGATGCAGTATCGCGCCGTCTATGAGCATATCGCCAGCGGCAAGACCACCCCGGTCCTGTTCGCCACGGCCGAGGACGGCCACCACGAGGTGAAACTCTGCGAGGCCATCCTCCGTAGCAGCAAGGCGAAGACCTGGGTGCCGGTGTGAGGCGCAAAGTGTTGGCGCCAGCGATAGAAACCCGTAAACTGTGAAGCAGTGACTTACGCCCTCAGTTCACGCCGTCGCACCGCCCTGAGCCTTGGCCTCTGCGTCATTCTGGGGGCTCCCCTGCTGCTCGGAGGGTTGCTGCTCCAGCAAATTCGCCAGTCGGAGGAAAGTGACCAACTGGTGGAACACACCCTGGACATTCTCGCCGAGGTCGAGCGCCTGCGTGACGCGGTGATGAGTGCGGAGAGCCTGCAGCGCCTCTACCTCCTGACAGGCAACGAAGTGCATGCGGGGGAGTATCGTCGCATGGCGGAATCCATCCCCGTGATGACACCCCGGGTGCAGGAAATGATCCTTGATGAACGGGCGAAGGAGAAACTGGATGCCGTGCTTGTGACGCTGGGCGAACGTCTCGCCCTGCTGGAAGCCAATGCCAGGGATGGCCCCCGGCTCGCACCCGAAGTCCTCCGGCAGCGTCTCGGGGTTGGCCATGCCAAATCCACCCAGCTCGAGCGCGAACTGCGCGACCTGGCGGCCCGCGAGGGACAGTTGCTGGCGAACCGGATCGAGGAGCACCGGGCACGCGCCGGCGCCTTCCAGCGTCTGGCAATCGGCACCCTCGGCACCGGCTTCGTCGTACTCTGCGGGATGGTCTGGCTGCTCCTGCGCGAGAGCCGCGAGCGCCGCCTCTACGAAGGCCGCCTTTCCGACGCCCGCGACGCCGCCCTGGACGCGGTGAAAACCACCTCCGCCTTTGTCGCCTCGGTCAGTCATGAGATCCGCACGCCAATGAATGGCGTGCTGGGTACCGCCGACCTGCTCCTGCGAGATCCCCTGCTGAACGCCCGCCAGCGCGAGGGCCTGGAGACCATCCGCACCTCGGGCCGCGCCCTGCTGGAGATCATCAACGACATCCTCGACCTGTCGAAGCTGCAGGCCGGGGAGATGGTCTTTGTCCGTGAGCCGTTGTCGCCCTCCGGTGTCATCGACTCGGTCATCACGCTGTTCGCCCAGCCCGCCGCCGCCAGGGGGTTGGAACTGACCGCCCACATTTCCCCGGACCTGCCCGAGCAGGTTCTGGGCGACGCCCTGCGCCTGCGCCAGGTGCTGAGCAATCTCGTCTCCAATGCCGTCAAATTCACCGAGGCCGGCGGCGTCAGCATCCATGTGGTGCGCCGGCGTGAAATGGAATCGGAGGGCCAGGTCTGCCTGCGCTTCGATGTCTGCGACACCGGTCCCGGCATCGCCAAGGAGGCCCAGCAGCGCCTGTTCCAGCCCTTCGCCCAGGTGGATCAGCAACTCTCGCGCCGCCACGGCGGCACTGGACTCGGCCTGGCGGTCTCACGCGAACTGGTCCAGCGCATGAACGGCGCCATGGGCGTGGAGAGCAGCCCTGGCAAGGGCGCCACCTTCTGGTTCACCGCCGTCTTTGGGGCGAGCCAGCAGACCGCACCGGTGCGCAGCCTTGGCCGGCGCGCGCTGGTGGTCATCGAGGATCGGCCGATGACTGCCGAATCGCTGCGCGCCCACGCCTCCGCGTGGAAATTGAACCCCCTCGTCTACACCACCGAGGGCGATGTACCGGTCATCCAACCCGTCACGGAGGAGGCCCTGCCGGAAACCGGGGCCGTCGTTCTCGGCTCAGCCAAGGCCCAGGACTGGCTCGAGCTGGTCAAACGACTGCGCGGCCGCGAGTGGCTCAAGGACACCCCCATCTTCCTGCTCACCGATGGCGAAACGCCCAGTCGTGGAGAGATGACGGAGGTCGGCATCAGCGGCATCCTGCATTACCCGTTCCGCCCCTCCGAACTCTACGACCAGCTCGCCGGAGGCGGCGGTGAAGGCCTCGACGAAACCTCCGCCATTGAGCTCTCCGAGCCCGCCTTGCGCCCGGCCACGCTCATCGTCGCCGACGACAATCCCGTGAACCAGCGCGTGCTGTCCAACCAGCTCGAATTCCTCGGTTTGACACCGGTCCTCTGCAGCGATGGCCAGCAGGCACTGGAAAAGGTGCAGGCAGGCGCAGGCGAAGTGGTGCTGATGGACGTGCAAATGCCGGTCATGGACGGCCTTGAGGCCACGCGCGCGATCCGTGCCTGGGAAAAGGCAGCCGGACGTCCCCCCATCCCCATCATTGCGGTCACGGCCCATGTGATGAGCGGCGACGCCGAGGGCTGCCTGCAAGCCGGCATGGATGGCTACCTGCCCAAGCCGGTCGAACTGAACCGGCTGCAGCAGGTGCTGCAGCGCTGGCTGGGGACCCCTCCCGGGGCCAGCACGCCGGGTTCTTCCGCGACCGCTGCCGCTGCCGCCGTGGATGCCGAGATCGACGACGCCCAGTTGCAGTCCTGCCTCACCGGCGAGGCGGAGCTCGATGCGGACCTGGTGACGATGGCGTTCCAGCAGGGGCGCGAGATGCAGGAGCGACTGGCGGAAGCCCTGACGGAAGGCAGTGACGCCGGCTGGCGGCAGGCCGCCCACCGCGGCCGCGGTTCCGCCGCCACCATGGGCTTTCGCCGTCTTGCCCAGCTGTTTCAACGCGCGGAGTTCGAGGCCACCAGCCCCGAGGCGCGCGCGCGTGTGCTCGACGAACTGCGCGCTGCCACGACCGATCTCGCCTCGGCCCTGCACGACCGCGGCCACACCCTGCCGGCATGAACCCCTTGCTCCTCCGCGCGGCCAGAGCTGCGGCAGGATCCCTTCGCCTGCTGCCGCTGCTGCCTGTCATGAGCCTGGCCCAAACCGCGCAACACCTGCACTGGCAGGTCCCGGAGCCCGGCGGCCCTGCGCCCGAGGCCTGGCAGCGTTCCCTCCGGCCGGACGGCAGTGAACGCCACCTGGGAGT
The DNA here is from genome assembly GCA_036846165.1 of Prosthecobacter sp. Classification (GTDB taxonomy): domain Bacteria; phylum Verrucomicrobiota; class Verrucomicrobiia; order Verrucomicrobiales; family Verrucomicrobiaceae; genus Prosthecobacter. The sequence goes on along the minus strand of DAIUCN010000058.1, from coordinate 23,313 downwards.
GGCGCCCGGGGCGGCCGCTGGCGAAACCCTGGCCCTGCCCCCGGGGCGCGTGCGCTGGGCCGGGGTGTTCCCCGATTCTCTGGCCGGCCTGGCCCCGCGCGGCCTGCAATGGATCGGCGACCTCGATGCGGATCCTCCACGCCCGGAGGAACTCACCGCCCTGGCGGCACCCTCCGCCTGCTTGTCGGCACCTCCGGGCCGGGATCTCGCCGCGCACATGGACTGGACTCCCTTCGGCATCGAAGAACGGGTGGCTGCCCTCCAACCGGACGGCACGCTGGCCTGGCGTGTCGCCCCCGGCCAGCGACCGGCCGGAGTGTACAGTGCCCGGGCTTGGCGACTGCCCACCCGTGCCGCGCGCGATTGGCAGATCGAGTTGACCCTGCGCGGACGCGGTCGGCTGCAACTGGGCCTTGCCGCGGAAACCCGCACCGGCTTCGGCGATCCGGAGACCCTGCACGAACTGTCGCTCACACCCGAGGCCAGGACGCATCGCCTGTCCCTGTCCCCGGTCCTCGCCGCGGCCAAGGCGCTGCGTGTCAGCCTGGTCGCGGGCGGGGACAGCGCCGAATTCACCCTGGAATCCCTGCGCTGGCTGCCCGCCCGACAGGAAACCGATGCCACCGCGCCAGCGGATCTTGCCCTCGGGGTCTGGGACTGGTCGGCCAACCCCTCGCGCTGGCTGGAACTTCGCCCTCTGTGGAAAGAGGCCGGGGTGCGCGTCCTTCAGCTCGCCCTGCCGCGCCATTCGGAGAACGAACCGCCACCTTACCTGAAGACCCTGCAAACCCTGCGCGAGGACGGCTTTGAAGTGGTGGCGGTGGAGGGTGACCCCCACATGGTGCTGCCCAAGGCCGCACCGGCCGTACGAGCCCAACACCTGCGCCTGGCGCAGTGGCCGGAACTCGCGGCGGTGCAGTACGACGTCGAACCCTACCTGCTGCCGGGTTTCGCCTTGCAGCCCGACCGCTGGTACCAGGCCTGGGGGGGACTTTATGCCAGCCTGGCCGGGCTGGCCCCCAAGTCGCTGGAGGCGGTGGTGCCCTTCTGGCTGCTCCAGGAACCCCATGGCCCCGCGCTGCTCGACGGATTCGCCCGCCACTGCCAGCGCGTCGTGGTCATGAACTACCGCAGCGATCCGGTCGAAGCGCTTGCCTGGGCCACCGCCTGGCTGGAGTGGAGTCAGGCCCATCGACTGCCGGTGGGACTGGCCATCGAATGCGGCCCCGTACCGGACTCGCCGCGCGCCATCTTTCACCGCGCCGAGCGCGGCAGGCTGTGGGTGTCGCCCTGGCCGGGACAGGGCACCGCCGTGGTTCTGTTTGAAGACCCCGTGGCACCTGCCACGGAAACCGAATGCGTCGCCGAGGTGACGCGACGTGACGTCGTCCCGGGCGCCCGCACCTCCATGGCAACCGCGCCGCCCGGGGAGGTCCGCGCCCTGCTTGAGGCGCTGCGCAGCACCGCCGCGTCCCTGCAACTGCCGGCCTCGCTGGCACCGCGCCTGCTGCTGCACGAACCCTCGGTCGAACTGCTGCGCGAGCTGGGTCGTTGATTCCGGCATGACGCCACGCGGGTCAGCCCGGGGGTCCGCCGGAAGCTGGCGGTTTCGCCTGGCTGAACCCGCGGCGAGTCATCTCACCCCAGCCCTTTTTCTTTTTCAGGAACTGCCAGATGCCCTGCAGCCGCCACCAGCTGTTGATCTGACGGAAGCCGAAGTTTTCCGCGATGGCCCCAAAGCCGAGCCAGAGCAGGTCGCGCACGCGCCGGTGATGCTGCAGGGAGAACTCGGCGAGGATCATTGAGCCGAGACTGAGGCAGAGGCCGAAGCCGAACACCACCGCGCAGTAGGCGATGAAGAACTCGACATTGAGGATGCCCAGCAGCGTGCACAAGGGCACCAGCAGCAGGCCGAGCAGTTCGAGCACCGGGCCCACCACGTCAAAGAGGACAAAGCCGGGCAGCGCCACCAGGCCGACCGAGCCGTACTTGGGATTGCCGATCATGCGCCGGTGCCGCCACAGCGTCTCGCACAGGCCTCGCTGCCAGCGGGTGCGCTGACGCGACAGCACCTGCAGGCTGGATGGCACCTCCGTCCAGCAGACGGGATCGGGCACATGCAGCACCTGGCCCTCGCGGCCCTGCTCACCGGCCCAGCGATGCAGGCGCACCACCAGCTCCATGTCCTCGCCCACCGTGCCGTGTTCGTAGCCGCCCAGCTCGAGCACGACGTCGCGCCGAAAGATGCCGAAGGCGCCGGAGATGATGGTGACCGCGCGGCTGCGCGTCCAGGCCATGCGCGTGAGCAGGAAGGCGCGCAGGTACTCGACGGTCTGAAACAGCTCCAGCCAGTGCCTCGGCGGCCGCACCTCGAGGATGCGGCCGGCATGCACCTGGCAGCCGTTGACGACACGGATCGTGCCGCCCACCGCCAGGGTGGTGTCGGGCGCGTCGATGAAGGGCCGCACGGCGCGCAGCAGGGCATCGGCATCAAGCAGCGAATCCGCATCGACCGAGCACACATACGGATGCCTTGCCAGATCCATGGCCGCGTTCAGCGCGTCCGCCTTGCCGCCATTTTGTTTGTCGATCACCAGCAGGTTGGGCAGGGCGGGATTGGCGTAGATGCCGCGAATGGGCTGGTAGGAGGTGCGGCCAGGAGCGGCGCGATGAACCGGCTTGAGGTCAAAGGCTTCGATGAGCCGCGCCAGGGTGGCGTCCTTGGAGCCGTCGTTGACGACCAGGATCTCGTACTCCGGGTAGCGCAGGGTCAGCATCGAGCGCAGGCTTTCGACAATCGTCGCCTCCTCGTTGTAGCCGGGCACCAGCAGCGAGATCGGCGGCGTCGCCTCCGAGGTCAGCAACCACCATTCGCGCAGGCGGGCACTGCGCGCCCGGGCGCTGAAAAACTCCGGCAGCGCCCGCAGCAAATGGGCAAGGTACACACTGTTCTGCGCCAGCTGGAGAGTCAGGATCAAGGCGGAAACCGACCACAACAGGCCGGTGACCGGGGAGTCGGCAAGCCATTCGGAGGGCGTCATGCGGGCTGCAGTACCGGGGATTTTGCCGCTTCGGCGATGAGGGCCTCCAGAAGCGGGCTTTTGGCCGCCTGCGATTGCAGCCGATGCCAGGGCGCGCCGCCGTGCCGGGCGAGGCCGTGGATGGCGGTGCGCTGAACGTCAAAATCGGCGTCGTGAATGAGCCAGTAGAGGATGTTGCGCGCCTCGTTGTCGGCACACATCGCGACGGTGTACTCGGCGACCGCCTTGCGCACTCCCGCATCGGCATCGGTGGCCAGGGCGGTCACGGCGCCGATGTAGTGAGGATCGGCCAGCCGCTCCAGGGCACGTACTGCCGCTTCACGCACACGCGGCCCGGTGGCCTTGAGTTGCACCGCCACCCGCCCGGCCAGAGCGGGATCTCCGCACAGGGCCAGGCCTTCCAGCAGCAGGGCCCGGGCCCGGTCCGTTGCCGCCGCCTCCAGCAGGGCGCCCAATTCATCACCGCGCCCGGGCGCCAACCGCCGGACGATGTCGCGCGCGCGCTCGGACTTGAGCATGCCCGACGGCTCAAGCGCGAGAAGGATCTCCCGCAGCGAGGTGCCCGGTGCCCCCTGCTGGACAAGCGCCCAGGCCGCTTCAAGGCGCACCTGCGGCCTGCGATCGCCCAGACAGGCACGCAGGGACGCAGCCGTGGCCGGCTCCAGGCCGGTCCAGGCCAGCAGGGCGCAGCCGCGCAGCCGCGCCACGGCGCGCCACCCGCCGAGCAGGCGCAGGCCGTAGGCCTCCGCGCCGATGTGCCGCAGAACGCCACGCAGTTCCTCGCGATACTGACCGCGGAAACGCTCCAGCAGCTCGCGCAGCAGCGTCAGCACGGCTTCCATCGCCAAGGCGTCCCTGACCGCCGGCAGGCTCGCCGATGGCTCCGCCCCCTCAAGCACAGGCAGCAGCCGTTCCAGCCAGACCTCCTGCAGTTGCTGCAACCGCCGCTGGCGACGGTTGTCGAGCACGCGATGCAGCAGCAGCAGGCCCCAGAGCAGCAGGGCCAGGCCAGCGAGGGCGACAATGCTCCAGCTCAGGATGGGCAGGGCGGGATCCATCGCGTCGATCTCAGAAGCGCCGGCCGGCCCCGAGGGCAAGGCCGTGGCGAATGACGGAATCCCGAACCTCCTCACGCTCGAGATCCAACCGCACATGCCAGCGCTCGCTGACCGGCACGACGAGGCTGGCAAACAACGTCCAGGAGGTCAGGCTGCGATTGCCCGCCTGCAGGGTTTGGCGGGTGATCGATTCCACCGCCTGTCCCGCCCCAAAACGGATCAGCCAGCGCTCGCGCGGCTCGTTTTGAAAGGCCAGCTGCCAACCGTCGGCAGAGCCACCCGGGTCGAAGAAGAAGTGCAGCCAGCGCGCGCTGACCGTCCAGCCGGCCGCCAGCTCCTGCTCCCAGCCCAGCCTCAGGGTGGTGACCGCCTGTGTGTCGTAATCGGCATGCCGCCCCTCGGCCAGCAACCAGCCCGCGCCCACCGGTCCCAGGCTCTCCCAGAGCCGGCCATGCAGGGCGGCATCGCCGTAAAACTCGGCGCTGTAACTGGCATCCGGACTGAACCCGCCAAACACCGTCGCCCGCCACCAGGCCGCCGGCCGCGCGGCATAGCCCAGCTCGAAACTCTCATCCTCGAATCCAAACCGCCGGCCATGCTCGTAGCGCAGCCAGGCATCGCCTCCCCACAGCGCCTGCGACCACGCCACATAGGCATTCCACCAGTCGTCGCGCTTGCCGCGGGCGAAGGTACTGCCGCCCAGACCGAAGTCGAGCCGCATGCGCCGGCCCGCGGTCTGCAGTTCCTCAAGTCGGCGCAGGTTGTCCGGGGCGGGATCGACGGCGACCGCGCGCTCAAACAAGGCGCGCGCCGCGTCCAGCTCACCTTCGGCGGCTTCCAGATCGCCCAGCCCGGTCAGGGCATCGACCTGCTGGGGTTCGCGACTCAGCACGGCCTCGTAGAGTCGCCGCGCCCCTTTCGGATCGCCCCGCCACCCTGCCACCCGCCCGCGCAGGACCTGCACCTCGGTGTTGCCCGGGAACTCGGCGTCCAGCTCCGCCAGACGCCGCTCCGCCGCGGCGTAATCCGCCTGCCAGGCCCAGACCCGTGCCTGCGCCATGCGCAGATCAAAATCCTGCGGTGCCAGCGCCAGCCCGCGTGCAAGCGCCTGCAGGGCCTCGCCATGGCGCTCCAACCAGCCGAGCACGATGCCGTAATGAAACCAGGCTTCGGCGTTCTCCGGTTGTGCCGCGACCGCGCGAGCCAACAGTTCCGCCGCCTGCTCGTGGCGACCGCCTTTTTTGGCGGCCAACCCATCCTCATACACTCCCGCCTGGCAGCAGGCGAGGCTGAGACCAAAGGCGACAAAAACCGCTTTCATGCGGCGGGTTGGGTGGCCGTAAGGCGGGCGACACGCGCCAGCAACTCCGCAGGACTGAAGGGTTTGGTCAGGTAGTCGTCCGCTCCCTGGTCGAGGGCACCCACCACATCGGCATCGCGGTTGCGCGCCGACAACATCAGCACCGGCGTGCGTGCAAACGCCGGATCCCTGCGCAGCTCACGCAGGGTGGCAAAACCGTCAAGCACCGGCATCATGCCGTCGAGAATGATCAGGGCCGGGCGTTTTTCGCGTGCCAGCCGCAAAGCCTCAGCGCCGTCGTAGGCGGAAATCATCTCCCACTGCTGCTGCTGCAGCTTGAAGCCCAGCACTCGGTGCAGGAGAGGATCATCATCGGCAAAAAGAACCAGGCGCTGCGAGGAAGCCATTCGACGTTGTGGAATTTTCAATATCGTAGAGCACAGCCACGGCCCATCGCAAGCCCAGCATCGGAAGATGGGGCTTTTCCTCAGCCCTCCGCCGCTTCCAGCAAACGATCGAACAGCCGGTCGACCTCGCGCCGCGTCTCGGAGTCGAGGACGTAGCCGACCGGGCCGCGCACGCGTGCGCTGCGAAAGACGCCCTGGCGCACGAGCAGGTGCTTCTCCACCGCCAGGAAGGCGTCGAGGCTGGTCTGCAGCGACACCAGCGCGGCCAGCGGCCCGTGGATGCGGTCGGCCTTGGCGGTATCGCCCGCCTGCAGCGCCCGCCAGAGCGGCACCAGGGCACGGATCAAATCGGCACCCGGCATGGTGCCGGCCACGCCGCGCCGAAACGAATCGACCAGGGCGATGCCGCCCGTGCCCTCAAAGATGCGCGCCCGCCCGCCGGTGACGTCGCGCAGGGCGCTCAAACGCGGCCCAATCGGCGCCGCCTCGGGCTTGAACAGCACCCGCTCCGGACCAAAGGCCTCAAGCAGGCCCGCCTGCAACTCGATCGACATCGGTCGGCCGACATAGCCGCTGGCATCCTGAACGACGACCGGCAGGCAGACCGACTCAAGGATGCGCGTGTAGTACCCGCGCAGCTCCGCCTCGCCGAGGGCGACCGCCACAGGCGGGATCGCCATCAGGGCCTGCGCGCCGCAGGCCTCGGCATGACGGGCATGGCGCTCGGCGACCCGGGCCGACTCGGCCCCGACGCTGATGACCACCGCACCGCGCCCGGCCGCCAGGCGGCAGGCCGTGGCAGCCAGTTCCTCGCGCTCCTCGCTCGACAGCCGCAGCACCTCCGACACCATGGCCAAAACAATGCCGTCGGCGCCATGGCCGAAAAGCCAGTCGATCTCGCGTTCCAGGGTCTCGACATCGAGCGACTCATCCTCTTGCCACGGCGTCTGAAACACCGGCAAGACACCACGCAGCGCAGGGGAGGAATCAGGCATGCCAGTCATCGCCGCATCCGGGCCGGTTTCTTTCGGGAAACGCGTGAGGCAGGCCCGCTCAGGCTCGGCCTTCATCTGCGACGACATGCTATCGAAGCGTTCTGGCGTGCCATCGGCCCGCGCCAGCGCCAGATCGAGGAACGGACATCGGCTTCAGGCCACGCCGCGCCTTCGATCGCACTGCATTTCACCACTGCCGTGGTCCGTGTGGACACTCGGGCTTCGGCACAAAACCCAGCCCCTGCATGCGGCCCAGCCAACGCTTCTGGCGATGCCGAACATCCGCCAACAAGGACAAGAGTCTGCCGACATCCCACGTCAGTTTCGGCCAGTCGGTCTGTTCGTGCCGCAGCGACAGACCCCTTCAGCACTGCGCTGGGAACGGGCGCAGTTCCAGGCCGCCGCAATCGTTGCAGCGTGCGTCGGCCTTGTGGAACTGGGCCAGGCAGCAGGGGCAGTAGGCCTGCGCACCGGCCTCGCGCGCCGGCACGGGTTCGAGAACCTGCAGGGGCACCGCACGCGCGGCAAAAAACCTCTCCAGGGCGAGCCGCTGCACGGCGGAGCCCGGGGTACAACGAAACGCCACCTGCCTCCAGAACGCGCGCGCCAGCGCCGGGCGACCGCTCTCGCCCAGCAACTCCCAGGCGGCCAGCGGATGGAACTCGCGACGATCGCCAGGCCCGAACTCATCGGCAGCGCGCAGGGCATGCTGGGGCAGGAAGGCGATGGCGAGCGTTTTCCAAAAGCGCTGCGGCACCACCACCGCCCGCCGCCAAAACTGCCAGGCCTGGACCCACAGCAGCAGCAGCAGGATCGCGCCCAGCGCGAGCACCTCGGGTCCGTCGCCCAACCAGCGATAAACCGCGGCCAGCACGCCAAAACAAAGCCCGCCGATCAACAGCGCCAGCCGGCGCAGCGGCTGCGTCAGCGTCGCCAGTTTGCCGGCCTGCTCGCGCAGGGCCGCAACCTCCAGGCTGCGCTCGGCCAGGGCGAGAAACTCCGCCTCGCGATCGGCCTGCCCAAGATCGCGCCAGCGCTGCAGGCGCGCGCCCCACGCGCCGGCGCTGGCGGCATCGTCGCAAAGCCAGCGCTGGCGGGCGTCGAGATGCAGCACCGCACCCTCCGCGCGCGGCTGCAGGTCCGGCCAGGGCAGCAGCAGAGGTGCGCCGTCGTCCGGTTGCACGACCAGGCCCACCGCATCCGGCACCAGCGACCAGCGCGCCAGTCGCAGATGCGCCTGCGGCAGCAGGGAGAGAAAGGCCAGCCGGCGGTCGCGCAGTTCCAGCAGCCGCGGCACGCGCCGCAGTCGCCAGCCGCCGGTCGGTCCGACGAGCAGCATCCGCCCTTCCGGCAGCCAGAGGCAGCACTCCAGCAGGTAGAGCGCGGCAAACAGCAGCCACAGTCCCTGGCCTTCGCTCATGCGCGCTTCAAGCCTGGGTGCGACCGCCGAAGAGCTTGCTGAACAGCCCCTTCAGGGCCAGGCCGATGCCGGCAATGACCACGACGATGCCCTTGCCGAGCTTGCCGAACAGGCCCGCCAGCTTGGCGAAGAGACCGGCCTTGCCGGCCGCCACCGCGGCGCCGCCGGCGACCAAGGCGGTGAGGCCGTACTTGGCCATCTTGTCGCCCGCGCGGAACTCCGCGTAGGTGTGGCCGGTGAGGTACTGATGCCCGGCAATGATCTGCTGGTACTGCGGCAGCAGCGATTGCATCTCCTCGGGCGAGCAGACCAGATCCACCTTCATGACACCGTTTCGGCCGAGCAGGCGGGTGCTGTAGTTGATCGATTCCCCACCGTTGGAGCCGATGCGCAATGCCCACTCGAGGTTCTTGGTCTGGTCGTTGAACCGTGGCGGCACGGCCCAGCCGAGCAGCTGCAACTCCGGCATGCCCAGCTCGCGCCGGCGCTCGTTGCCGTGCTTCTGGCCCTCCTGCAGCGACGCCATCATGGCGTCGGCATCGAGCTGGTCCTTCTCGTCGTCCTTGACATACCCGGAGTCATCGAACTCAAAAATCACCCAGGGGCCCAACCCCTCGGTCGTGAGCATGCCGAGTTCGGAACCGCTGGTCAGGTTCTCATAGAGTTCCAGCAGGGAGCGCGTGCCATTGCCGTCGGTGAACCGCCAGCCTGCCGGGATGCCCACCTGCGCCATGTCCTGCAGCTGGCCGAGGCCCTCGCGGCGCCAGCCAAAGGATTCGATCTTGTCGATCAGGGCCTTTTCCTGGGCCGCCTCATCCTGCGCAGGCGCGGCGGACGCCGGTTCCTGGGCCGAGAGGGACAGCTGGGACAGGCCGCCCAGAAGGCCGGCCAGGAGGAGGGTGCGAGGATTCATGATGTTTCGGGAATGAAATCGCTTCGAGGCTGACGGCTGACCAGAAAAGGGTCAAGACCGAAAGCGATCTTTCTTTAGGTCGAATTGCGCGGGCTTGCCGGCTTGGCCAGCGCGGAGCAACCCACCAATCCATGGCTCGCACGGAGCTCACGGAGGGCACGGAGGTTCAGCCCCTCCGTGAGCTCCGTGCCCTCCGTGCGAAACCTGTCCGGGATCGAGTGCGGGGATCGTGGATGCCTCGGATCCAGAAAGGCCGACCCCGAATGGCACGAAGATCACGAAGGGAGCCAGCCGGGGCAGCTACGGCTCGGCAGTTGGAGGTCACAATCTGTGTCTGCCTCCGGTTTTTCTTGACGAAATTCCTGCGTGGGAGACGCTCGTTTCATGCAAGCCTTTCAAGGGAGAGCCTGCCCTATCGGTCGGCTTTTGCCGTCAAAAGCTGCGCCTTGCCAAACCAAGTTAAGTGCCTGTTGAACATTTTGGTCCTGGCGGCGCGCCCCCGCGCCGGACCCGTCGCCCTGAAAACCCTCTGGCCAAGGCCCGGGGTCGGGTTCAGTTTGGCGGCATGGACGAGGCCGCGCCTGCCACGCCACCGCGCCGGAACGGCTGCGGGCGACTGCTGCTTTGGACCGGTGTCGCCGTTCTGGCGGTCGGCGGCCTGTTCGCCTGGCAGTTCGCCGGACTGGCGGGCGGGACGCTGCGCTGGATGGTTCGGCTGCCGGAGCGACTGACCACGACCCAGCTCACCGAGACCTTCCGCGAGTCGGTCACTGCGATTGCCTCGACCGAGGGCGATATCCTGGAGTTGGCGGTGCTGGAGACCGATGAGACCTTGAGCCGCAGCGACACCCTGCGGGTGCTCGGCGACAGCGTCGATCTGGGCACAACGATCTCTGAGATCCGTGTGCCGGTGGTGTATCGCTACCACCTGAGGCTGTCCGAGGACTGGCGCCTGGAGCGGGACGGCGGGCGCCTGATCGTGTATGCGCCCGCCCTGCGGCCGAGCCTGCCGCCGGCCGTGCGCACGGAGGCGATGGAAAAGCGTTCGACCGCTGGCTGGCTGCGCTTCAACGCCGCCGAAAACCTCGCCGCCCTGGAGCGCGGCCTGACGCCGACGCTGGAGGCGCGGGCCGGCGACGCCCGCCACCTGGATCTCGTGCGCGACAAGGCGCGCGCGTCGGTGGCCGCCTTCGTCCGTCGCTGGTGGCTGCAGCGCGGGGATCACCCGCCGTCCGGGATCATTCTGCAAATCGTTTTTGCCGATGAAGCGGCAGCGCCGGCCATGCCCGCGCCATGACCGGGAAACCCGCGCCTGACGCAAAAAAAGTTGCCGATCGTCCAGCCTGCCCGATAAGATGCCGGCATGGCCTCCCTCAACAAAGTCATGCTCATCGGCAACCTCACCCGCGACCCGGAAGTGCGCTACACGCCCAAGGGCAGCGCCGTGGCGGACCTCGCCATTGCGGTGAACCGCAGCTACCAGACCGACAGCGGTGAGCGCATGGAGGAGGTCACCTATGTCGATGTCGTCGTCTGGGCCCGGCTTGCCGAACTGGCCGGCCAGTACCTGCACAAGGGCAGCCCGGTGTTTTTCGAAGGCCGCCTGCAGATGGACACCTGGGAGGACAAGGCCACCGGGCAGAAACGTTCGAAGATCCGCGTCGTTGCCGAGAACATGCAGTTCCTGGGTGGCAAGGGCGGTCGCGGCGAGGAAGGTGGCGATTCCGGCGGTGGCTACGGCGGGGGTGCGCCCGCTCCGCAGCGGCGCCAGGCCGGCAGTGCCGGCGGCGGCTACCCCCAGCGCCAGCAGGCCGCCCAGCGCCCGCCGCAACGGCCGGCCGCCGAGGAGGACTTCGGCGAGGGCCCGATCACGGACGACCTCGACGGCGACGAAATCCCGTTCTGAGAACCCCTGCCTGGAGCGACCCGCTCCGGTTGAGCCTTGCGAACCCGGCAGGCAGAGGCCGCGCCCTGGCTTGTGCATTCCCGTGCATGGATTGGCACGGCCTCAGGAAGTCACCGGGCCACGCGTTCTGCGGAACAAGGACGGTGCGCGGCATGCCGCCGCGGACTGCTCCGCTTTCCCGCCATGAAAACGCTTCTGCCCGCGCTGCTGCTCGCCGTTGTCAGTTTCACCGCCGTCCTCGGAAAGGGTGGTCCGCCCATCAACGATCTCTGCCCGGTGGATGGCAAGGCCATCCGCGTCATCTACCGCATCTTCACCGAGCAGGGCAACGTCTCCTTCTGCTGCACCGACTGCATGGAGACCTGGCGCAAGAACCCCGGCCGTTTCCCGGTGAAACCGAAGGTCGAGAAGTAAGAAGGCTTGCATCCGCCCCGGAGTCCGGCGTTGAATTCGGCCTCCCGCATGCAACCCGAACCCGCCCGCACGCCCTGGTGGCGCCTCCTCTACGTTCAGGTGCTGCTCGCCGTGGCGGCGGGCATCCTCCTCGGCTGGCTCTGGCCCGAGGCCGGCAAGACCCTGAAACCGCTCGGCGACGGCTTCATCAAGCTCATCAAGATGATGATCGCGCCGGTCATCTTCTGCACCGTCGTTCATGGCGTCGCCTCGATGGGCGACCTGAAAAAGCTCGGCCGTGTCGGCGGCAAAACGCTGCTCTATTTCGAGGTCGTCTCGACCCTGGCGCTGCTCATCGGGCTGCTCGTCGTCAACCTGCTGCAGCCCGGTGCCGGCTTCAATGTCGACGTCGCCGAACTGCGCGCCCAGGACGCCGCCGCGGCGCGTGAGTACGCCGGCAAGGCCCAGGCGACGAGCACGGCCGATTTCCTCCTGCAGATCATCCCCTCGACCTTCGTCGGCGCCTTTGCCGGTGGCGACCTGCTGCAGGTGCTGTTCATCGCCCTGGTCACCGCCTTCGCCCTCGCCGGCATGGGCGAGCGCGGCAAACCGCTGCTGCATGGCATCGACCGCATCGGCGAGGTCTTCTTCGCCATCCTGCGCATCCTCGTCAAGGCCGCCCCGGTCGGCGCCTTCGGCGCCATGGCCTTCACCATTGGCAGCTACGGTCTCGGCTCGCTGCAAAAGCTGCTCGCCCTGATGCTCGGCTTCTACCTCACCGCCGGCCTCTTCGTCCTGGTCGTGCTCGGTCTCATCGCCCGCTGGTGCGGTTTTTCGATCGTGCGCTTCCTCGTCCACATCCGCGAGGAACTGCTGCTGGTTCTGGGCACGAGCTCCTCGGAGACGGCCCTGCCGCTGATGATCCAGAAGCTGCGCGGCCTCGGCTGCGCACCGGCCACGGTCGGCCTGGTCGTGCCCACGGGTTACAGCTTCAACCTCGACGGCACCAACATCTACATGACCATGGCCGCGGTCTTCCTCGCCCAGGCCACCAACACGCCGCTCGACCTCGGCCAGCAGCTCAGCCTGCTGCTGGTCGCCATGGTCACCTCCAAGGGTGCCAGCGGCGTCACCGGCGCCGGTTTCATCACCCTCGCCGCGACGCTGGCCGTGGTGCCGGCGGTGCCGATCGAATCGCTGGCCCTGCTGGTCGGCATCGACCGCTTCATGAGCGAGTGCCGGGCGCTGACCAACCTGATCGGCAATGGCGTTGCCACGGTGGCCATCAGCCGCTGGGAAGGCGAGGTGAGCGCCGAGACGATCCGCGCCAACCTGGCACGGCCGCAGCCGCCGCCGCCCGCTGTCTGAGACCGACGCCCGGTCAGGGCAGCAGTGCCTCAGGGCTGTCGACAAAGATGTCCTTGAGCTGCTCGTCCGGCAGGCCGCTGTTGCGGATGCCTTCGAGGCGCTTGCGGCTGCCGCGCTCGCTCGACGGACGGTTCGCCGTGCGCTGCACCAGATCGGTGATCAGCGGCGCCGCCACCACCGCGCTGCCGGCCAGCAGGCTGAGCGCCACCACGTTGGCCGCACCGCGGCTCATGCCGCGGCCGAAGAGAATGCCCAGGGCGCAGCCGGCGGCCGCGGGCGCGATCATGCTGGCGTAGGTCTCGTAGCGATTTTCGGCGGTGGACTCGGGTGTCATCGCCTTTTCATAACGCATCCCGGCAGATTGTCCAAAGTGGAATTTGCCGGGCTCGGGGCGTTGCTCCATGGTGCGGGGCCCATGGAATTGCCGAGCCACCCCCCGCGCTACGCCCTCATCCTTGCCGGCGGCAGCGGCCAGCGGTTCTGGCCCCTGAGCCGCGACCGCCTGCCCAAGCAGCTGCTGCGCCTCTTCGGCGATCAAACCCTGCTCGAAAAAACCGTGCAGCGCCTGGAGGGTCTGGTGCCCAAGCAAAACATCCTTGTTCTCACCAACCTGCAGCAGGAGCAGGCGGTGCGCGACCTGCTGCCCGATCTGCCGGCAGAAAACATCCTGGCCGAGCCGGAGAAACGCGACACGGCGCCGGCCATCGCCCTCGGCGTCGGCTGGGTGGTCGCCCGCGACCCCAGCGCCACCATGCTCGTGCTGCCGGCCGATCACCTGATCGAAAACACCGTCGAATTCCAGCGCGTGCTCGCCCAGGCCGCCCGCGCCGCCGAGTTCGGCAGCAGCCTGGTCACCGTCGGCATCACCCCCACCTGGCCCTGCCCCAGCTACGGCTACGTCGAGCGCGGCCAGCGCGCCTCCCTGCCCGGGGCCGACGAGATTCCCCTCTACGAAGTCGCGCGCTTCCGTGAAAAGCCGAACCCCGACCTCGCCGAACACTTCCTCAACCAGGGCGGCTTTGCCTGGAACGCCGGCATGTTTGTCTGGAGCATCCCGGCCATCTTCAGCGAGCTGACCCGCCACTGCCCGGTGCTCGCCGACTTCATCTCGGAACTGCGCAACTCCAAGGATTTCATGGCGACCGTGCGCAGCCAGTACCACCGCCTGCCCAAGCTCTCCATCGACTACGCCCTCATGGAGCGCGCCTCGCGCGTGCTCAACATCGAGGCCACCTTCGACTGGGACGATGTCGGCAACTGGACCTCGATCGGCCGCCACCTGGAGTGCGACGCCGACGACAACCGTCACAACGGCCCGCTCTCCGCGCTCGACGCCGCCGGCAACCTGACCTTCACCCAGACCGCCCAGCACGTCGCCCTGCTCGGCGTCCAGGACCTCATCGTCGTCGCCACCCCCGACGCCCTGCTGGTGACCCACCGCACCTGCGCGGAGAACATCAAGAAGCTCGCCGAGCGCCTGCCCGACGTACTCAAGTGAGGCAGCCCGCGCTTGAGAAGCGCCACACTGCGCGCACAGTGGCCGTCATGCCCCGCATTCTCGGCATCGACCACGGCACCGTGCGCATCGGACTGGCCCTCAGCGACGAGCTGGAACTCGTCGCCAGCCCGCTGCGCACCCTCGACGCGCGCGCCGCGCCGGAGCGCGAGATCGCCCGCATCGCCCGCGACAAGCGCATCGTCCGCATCGTCGTCGGCATGCCCTACCTGCTCGGCGGCGGCCGCGGCGAGGCGGCGGAACGCGTGGAAAAGTTCGCCGAAACCCTCGGCCGCGAGCTGCAGCACGAGATCCCGATCGAGTTCGTCGACGAACGCCTGTCCTCCGTCGAGGCCGAGGCCTCGCTGTCGCGCGCGGGCATCACCGACAAGAAGCGCCGCGACGAGGTGGTCGACCAGCTCGCCGCCACCGTCATCCTGCAGGATTACCTGAACTCGCGGCGCGGGCCGGAGAGTTTTCTCCTGCCCGAACTCAGCGACGAACCGGATTGGCTCCATGAGGGAAGACGGCCTCGAAAGTAGCCTCGGCCTGCACCCGCCGGCACCGCCCGGGCGCAGGCGCCTGCGCCTGACCGTGGCCTACTGCGGCACCGGCTGGCGCGGCTGGCAGAGCCTGGTCGGCGGCGGCACCATCCAGGACGAAGTGACCGCCGCGGTGCTCAAGGCAACCCGCCTGCAGACGACCGTGCACGGCTCCGGTCGCACCGATGCCGGCGTACATGCGCTCGCCCAAACCGCCCACATGGATGTGCCCGAGGACCTGCGCATGAGCCATGCCGCCTGGTGCAAGGCGCTCAACGCCTGCCTGCCGGCAACGATCCGCGTCACCCGCGTCGAGGACGCCGCGCCCGACTTTCACGCCCGCTTCGATGCCTGCGGCAAAACCTACCGCTACCGGCTCTGGCGACCCGAAATGCTCGACCCCTTCGAGTCGGACCGCGCCTGGCATGTTTACGGCCCGCTCGACCTCGCCGCCATGCGCCGCTGCGCGGCCCGGCTGGTGGGCACCCACAACTTCGTCCGCCTCTCCGCCAACCGCGGCGACATGTGGGAGACCGAACGCCGCAAGCAGCCGGACAAGACCACGCGCACGCTCAAGCGGGCCGATCTCACGGAGAAGGGCGACGTCATCGAGCTGGAGTTCGAGGGCGACGGCTTCCTGTACCGCATGGTCCGGCTCATCGTTGGCAGCTTGGTGCAGGTCGGGCGCGGCCGCGCCAGCGAGGCCTGGTTTGCCGACCTGCTCGCCACCCACGAGGGCCTGCAGAGCAACCAGATGGCGCCGGCCTGCGGGTTGTACCTGGTGAACGTGCGGTATCCAGAGCCACCCACCGGCGACTGACGACCTGCGGGAGAGGGCACTTGCCGGCATTTCCCCTCTTGCCATCCCCCGCCCGGCTCCCTAGGCTCGGCGGCCAATGAGCGAAAAACCTTCCTCCGTCGACTGGGCCGCCCTGGAGGCGAAACCCGAATTCCGCGCCCTGCTGGCCCGCAAGGCGCGTTTCATCGTCGGCGCGACGGTCTTCTTCATGAGCTACTACCTGGCCCTGCCCATCCTGGTGGGGTACTTCCCCGACCTGATGAAGCAGCCGGTGCTGGGCAAGGTGAACCTCGCCTACGTCTTTGCACTGTCCCAGTTCGTCATGGCCTGGACCATCGCCTTCCTCTACGTGCGCAAGGCCTCCCGCTGGGACAAGGAAGCGGCCGCCGTGATCCAAGGGCAGGACTGATCCGTCCGCGTTCGCCCCGCCAAGAAACCTCCCCACCGCCTTTCCCGCATGTCCATCGCTCTCACCATGTTCGTCGGCTTCGTCGCGCTGACGCTGTTCATCACCTTCTGGGCCGCCCGCAAGAACACCGGCGCCTCCGCCTACTTCGCCGCCGGGCGCAGCATCACCGGCTGGCAGAACGGCCTCGCCGTCGCCGGCGACTACATGAGCGCCGCCAGCTTCCTCGGCATCTCCGGCGCGATCTGCCTGAGCGGCTACGACGGCTTCATGTACTCCGTGGGCTTCCTCGTTGCCTACATCACCGTCCTGCTGGTGGTCGCCGAACCCCTGCGCAACGCCGGCAAGTACACGATGGCCGACCTGCTCGCCTACCGCCTCAGCCCCCGGCCAGTGCGCGCCATGGCCTCGCTGAGCACGCTGACCGTCTCCACCTTCTACATGATCGCCCAGATGGTGGGCGCCGGGGTCATCATTGAAAAGCTCATCGGTGCCAGCTTCCACACCGCCGTCATCGGCGTCGGCGTGCTGATGCTGGTCTACGTGGTCTTTGGCGGCATGCTCGCCACCACCTGGGTGCAGATCATCAAGGCCATCCTGCTCATGATCGGCGCCTTCATGCTCAGCGTCTTCGTGCTCAAGCACCACGGCTACAGCCTGACCGCCTTCTTCGATGCCGTCTCCGCCGCCACCTACGCCGGCACGGAGGCGCCGAAAAACCTGCTCGAGCCCGGCTTGAAATACGGCCTCGCTGTCGCCGGCCCCTGGGGCAGCCTCGACTTCATCTCGCTCAGCCTGGCCCTCGTGCTCGGCACCGCCGGCCTGCCGCACATCCTCGTGCGTTTCTACACGGTGCCCGACGCCAAGACCGCCCGCTCCAGCGTGGTCTGGGCCATGGTCATCATCGGCTTCTTCTACATCCTCACGACCTTCTTCGGCTTTGGCGCCGCGACGATTCTGGAAAAGGCCCAGATCCTCTCCGACGGCAAACCCAACCCGAACATGGTGGCGCCGGCCCTGGCCCAGCACCTCGGCGGCGAACTGTTCTTCGCCTTCATCAGCGCCGTGGCCTTCGCCACCATCCTGGCCGTCGTCGCCGGCCTGACGATGAGCGCCAGCGCCAGCTTCGCCCACGATTTCTACACGAACGTCCTGCACCACGGCAAGGAGCACCGCCCGGGCCAGGAGGTGCGCGTCGCCCGCATCACCGCCTTCGTCGTCGGCGCGGTCAGCATCGGCATCGCCATCTACCTCGGCCCCAGCGTCAATGCCGCCTTCCTCGTCGGCCTGGCCTTCGCGGTCGCCGCCAGCGCCAACCTGCCGGTCATCGTGCTCAGCGTCTTCTGGAAACGCTTCAACACCACCGGTGCCGTCGCCGGTCTGGGGGTCGGTCTGGCCTCCTCCATCGGCCTGATCCTGCTCAGCCCGAACGGTCTGTTCGGCAAGGAGGGCGCGGTTTTCCCGCTGGAAAACCCCGGCCTGATCAGCATCCCGCTGGGCTTCCTCGCCGCCTGGCTCGGCACAATCCTCACCGCCCGCGAGCCGGACGCCGAGGCGAAGTTCGCCGAACTCACCGTGCGCGCCCACACCGGCCTCGGCGCGGAAAAGGCGGTCAGTCACTGACCGCCGCTCAGCGGCCGACCGACTGCGCCCAGACGCCCGTCTTTTGCGTACGCGCCTGGCGCGCCAAGGCCAGCAATTCGGTGCCATAGGTCGGCACGTCGCGCGGATCGTTGGGCAGGAAGGTGTCCATGCCGCCGACGCGCGCATAACCGAGGCGCAGCAGTCGCTCGGCCAGGTTCTCCGGCCGGCCGTCCTCGCCCTGGACCTGGATGAGCGCGTAGTAGCGCAGGGTGCCCTCGACCCGCTCCCAGCGCGTCAGCACCCGGAACGGCCGCTGCTTGAGCAGCTCCGCCACATGCTCGGCAGCCTCACGACCATAGGCGGTCACCGTCGGCGCATCGGCCAGGCCAAAGTAGCGGCGCTGCTCCTCGACCCGGGCCGGGTGACCCAGGCTCGTCTCCAGGGCGTCGACAAAATACAGCACGAACAGGTGCTCCTCACCGCCGTGGCGGATGCGCAGGGTGTCGGCCTCGTTGGCGCGGCTGTCGACGTAGACCGCGCCCTCCAGCGTCTCGAAGTCCGGGGTCGGCTCGCGCGGGCGGCCGACCGGATCCTCCGCGACCTCCGCCACGCTCACCGGGATCGCCGGCACGACCCCGCGCCGCGAGTCCTTGAACAGCAGCCCGGCAACCACCACCAGCAGCACCACGACCGTGGTGATGGCGAGGGTGGAGAGCGTTTCCCGCAGCGTCATCGGCCGTCCATCTTCCCCGCGCCCGCCGGCAATCTCAAGCGGGAAACGATGGCAATGAGCGGGGAGCCTGGGGCTTGGAGCAAAGAGCTCAGACCGGCGCTCGCAGAAAATGGAGGGTAGAAAGAGGCGGGAGAGGCGGTACTGGCGGCAGCGCACTCGAGGGCTTCAGCCCGTCGTGAGGTGACCGCCCATTCGCGGGCTGAAGCCCGGGAGTACGTTGTCGGGCCTCAGGCCTCCAAGCTCGACGCTCGACGCGGCGCTTCCCCTGCCACGCACTTGAGCAAAGGCTCCAGCCCCGTCCATGGCAGGACCGTGCCGCGTGTGCGTTGCTGACGGGCCGAGCCGCCATGCACCACCCAAGGATGGACCTCCGACTTGGGCAAGTGCTCGCGCCAGTAGTCCAAACCCTTGAAGGAATCCGAGGCCACCGTTTCGCCCGCCTTGATCTCCACGGCTTGGTAGCTGCCGGGACCGGTTTCCACCCAGGCATCGACTTCATGCCCCTGCTTGTCCCGGAGGAAATGCAGGCCGGCGCGATGCCCGGCATGGGCCTGTGCCTTCCACAATTCCGTCATGACCCAGTTCTCAAACAGCGCGCCGCGTTGCGGATGCGCCGTCAGGTGCCCTTGCTGGCGAATGCCCATCAACCATCCCGCCAGCCCTGGATCGACAAAATACAGTTTGGGCGTTTTGATGAGGCGCTTCGCCACATTGCTGAACCACGGGCGCACCAAAACAAGGAGATGGCTCGCCTGCAGTACCGACAGCCAGGCGTCGGCAGTCACGCGTGTCACCCCCGCGTCGCTCGCCAGCGAGGAGACATTCAACAACTGGCCGACCCGACCCGCGCAAAGCTGGATAAAGCGTTGAAAGGTCGTCAAGTCCTGGACCTTCAGCATTTGCCGCACATCCCGCTCGACGTAGGTGCTGACATAGTCCTGCAGCCAGATCGCTGGATCGACGGGGCGCACATGCACCGGCGGGAACAGGCCCTGAAAAAGCAGCTCATCCACCGAGGTTGGCGCCTGATTCACGGCCTGCAATTCCGCCAGCGAAAAAGGCAGCAGCGTCATCAGTGAAGCCCGTCCTGCCAGCGATTGCGTGATGGACTCGATGAGATCGAATTGACTCGACCCGGTGAGGATGAATCGGCCCAACCGACCGTCGGCATCGACGACACCCTGCAGATAGGAAAACAAATCCGGGCAGCGCTGTACCTCGTCCAAAATGGCCCCATCGGCGATCTGACGCAAAAACCCGCGTGGATCCTCTTGGGCAAAGGCGCGGGTGTCGGGGTCTTCCAGGGAATGGTAGGGCAACTTGGGGGCCAACTGCCGCGCCAGCGTTGTTTTCCCGGATTGGCGCGGCCCGGTCAGGGTCAGAATCGGGAAACTCGCCAGACGCTGCCGCGCTGTCGCGAAGGCCTGTCGCGGAATCCAAGCGTTGCGCGCTGGCTTCATGATGACCAATAGTATACCTCGATAGACAAATGGTCAAGATCTTCCGACTCCTGCGCGGCGCACGGAGCCAAGGGCACAGAGGCCAGACACAAACCCTGACCTCTCTGCTCGGCGCTCTTGGCTCTCCGCTCTGCTCCTCCGCTCACTCCCGCCGGAACTCCATCCTGCCAGTGCGTGTCTCTGTGCTGAGCCCGCCCTTCAGGGGCGGCAGCAGGTAGTGGCCACGGCCCTGCAGACCGTCGGCTTCCGCATCCGCTGCCTGGCGCAGCACACCGCTGAAGTTCACCTTGCGCTTCTGGCTCAGGTCAAAGAGCTCAAAACTGCCGCTGAAAGTGCCCGTGGCCGGACTGACCTTCGCCTTCCACTTGCGCACGTTCACCGGGTTGGTCACCGGTTCCAGCACCAGCAGGCTGTTGCTCCGATCCAGCATCACCAAGCTCGGCAGAAACCCCTCCGAAGGACTGCCCGTCGGGTCATAGGTGACGCCAAACACCTCGGCACCCAGTGCTTCGGTCAAGGTCAACGTCTTGCTCACCGGTTGCCAGGCATCCAGCTCGAGATTCACCGTCAGCGGACCAAAGCCCGTCCGATAACCCGGGTCCTTGGCGTTCTCGCCCTTGACCCAGGTCAAGGTGACTTCCCGAGCTTGCCATTTCCCCTCGACGGACGGGTGCTCGGTCAAGCTCCAAGCTCCCCCCAGGTGGGCACCCGCGCGCTTGTAGGGTTGCAGAAACAACCGGTAATCCTCGCTTACATCCATGGGCAGGCTCGCCGTGAAGCTCGTGCCATCGCCCAAACGCCCCACCATGGCGAGCGTACCGTTGGCATTCACCCGGACCGTCGTCCAACCCGGGGCCGAGGGGGCGTTGTCGTCGTCGGCCGGTTCGAACACCGCCGTGTAGGCTCCTGCCTGCGCAACGCTTTCGCCTTTCGCCGCATCGCGCAGGCGCGTGCCATCCTCCGCTTGGGCGATAAGCTCATCGTTTTTGCGCAGTTCCACTGCCAGCTCGCCGAACAAGCTGAGGGTTAGATCGAGCTGATACGTGTCCGTCTTGTTCACCAGCCGGGTCAGCTGCGCGCTGGCCACCCGCGTTTCCGGGTCCAGTGTCAGCGGTCCAGCCAGAGCCAGCGGCTTGGCTTGATCGACCAAGGCAAGGCTCGCCGTGGCGCTGCGACTTGTCTTCGGCACAGCCAATTTCAGAAGGCCGACCGGCTGATCCGTTTCCGGATCGCGCAGCAGTGCTTCGAAGTTGCCCACGTAACCCTCCACCACCAGCGTACCAGGCCGGTGAATCAGGGTATAATTCCATGCCCCGCCGCCACTACTGACAATCGGGTACAAACCCGGCGGGCTGTTGTCTGCGGCCTTCGTCGTCACCGTGATGGGGCGTGGCAGCAGGCTGTTCTCTGCATTGTCACCCGGAGCGAAGCCACTCAAAGTGAACGCCAAGCTCACATCGGGATTGGCTTCCCCCACCAGCTTGCGCTGATCCAGCACCTGCACGATGAGCGGTGCCCGGGTAATGACCAGCTTGCTCTTCTTCGTCACACCTCTTACCGTAGCACTCACCGGATAGGAACCCGCCTCCGTCGGCGGTTCACTTGACGGCACTTTGTATATCCAATAAGTCACCGTCGCTTCCTGAGCCGTACCCAGCACCATGACGGGTCGTGGCGTGCCGTTGTAGGTCTGTGTCAAGTCGGCCAGTGTTAGGTCGGTGGGATCGGCCTTCACCGTCAGGGTGCGCACCACCGGCTTGGCCGGCGCGAAGTTGCCACCACCCTCCTGGCTGGCTAGAATTTTCACGGTTCCCGGCTCGCTGAGGATCAACTGACCATCCTCCAACGTGGCCGGGCCGGAGAGGATTTCCAGGCTCACGGGCAGCCCCGAAGAGGCCGTGGCAATGAGCGGCACCGGCCCCTGGCTCTGGAAGAGAGAGCTCGGCAGGTTGAAGCTGATTGACTGCGCCAGCATCGTCGGCAGCGCACCAAAGCCACCGACGGCGAAGGTAATCGGGCCGTTGGCAAGCTCCTGGCAGGCTAGGCTCACCACTGCTTGACGCTCCCCCGGCTGGGTCGGCGCAAAGCGGACCTCGAAGCTGACACTGCCCCCGGCGGGAATCTCGGCCGCCGGCGGCACGCTAACTTGGAAATCGCCGGCATGGTCGCCGAGGATTTCCGCGAGCGGGCTGCCGGTCAACGTCACTGGTGCCGTGCCTGGATTCGTGATGGTGAAGGTCTGCATTACCACCCGCCCCGGCAGCACGCGCCCGAAGTCCGTGCCGTTGGCTTCCTGCGGCTGGCTGCTACCGCTGGTCAGGCGCTGACTGCGACCACTCAGGCCCAGGATCGTCAAAGTCGAGCTGCCAATGCCAGAGTAGAGGGGATGGTTGAGACTGGCAGTGACGGCGTAATGGCCCGGCTGGGCTGGAGCTGAGGCTGCGCCTTCATAGAGCAGCGTGAAGGGCAAGCTCGCTGGGGTCGAGGTGAAAGATACAGGACGCGGCGCTCCATCGTCGATGTGAGAGAGATTGGCCCACTGAATCGAGGCGATCGCCTTACTGACCATAAAGGTCCGACTTACATCAGGAGCGTCGAGATAATTCACATCTCCCGCCTGTGAGGCCGTGATCGTCACCTGCCCAGTGCCCGTGAAGGTCAAAACTCCATTTGTAATCACCCCAGGACCCGACGCCACCGCAAACGTAACCGGATTGCCGGAAGCCCCACCAGAGGCAGTAAGGGTGACGGCATCCGTGCTGACCTTGTTGGAAATAGGGGCAAAGCTAATGGTTTGGGCAGCTCTTTCACGCATAGGTGAGTTATATATAGAAAGTATATCGTTATTGCTCAAACTACGGTTATACACCCGCACTTCATCTACATCTCCACCATAAGCTCTAGTTCCTCCAAAATCAGGACTGCTCACAAATCCCCTTCCTATCCACAAATCTTCATGGCTCTCCGACTCAATGACGGACAAGGAAGTTTCGCTGATGAGCACTCCGTCCAAGTATAATTTTAAGCTGCTTCCATTACTCGTTAAAGCCGCATGATGCCACTCACCATGCAAGGACGCCCCATCATATGTTAAGGACCTTGGCAAATCGCTTGGGTATCGATTCAGCACGCCATATATGCTATTGCCCGGACTTCGCCCCAACAGTGCTCCATCGCCATTGATACTCCGCCTCTTCTGAATAAGGTTTTCGGTTTTAAGAGCTTCATTTTGATGACGAAACCAAATTGAAAACGTGAATATGTCATACCGTTTTATTACTTTCCCCAAATTGATATAATCATCCACCCCGTCAAATTGAAAGGCCGAATCTCTTGTGCCAAATCTATCAAAAGTTAAAACAGGCCCATTTAATTGGGTCGACTCAGAAGTAATGGATAGGTTGTTTACTCCACCATCACACGGCAAATATGCCGCTAGGCCTAGCAGCCTGTTGAAAAACCTCCTGTTTGGGTTGAAGTGCAGATCGCATGT
>DAIUCN010000057.1:0-27877 GCA_036846165.1 Prosthecobacter sp. | reverse complement strand
ATCCTGGCCTTCTGGCCGGAAACCAAGCGCACCCGCGTCAAGCAATGGCTGCGCTTCGGTGCCGTGCATGTCAACGACCGCGTCGTCACCCGCCACGACCACCCGCTGCAGGCCGGCGATGTCATCACCATCCGCCCACAGAAGGCTCCGCCGCCGGCGCCGACACTGCCGCCTGGACTGCAGGTCGTGTTTGAGGACGGCAGCCTGCTGGTGGTGCACAAACCTGCCGGCCTGCTCACGGTCGCCACCGACACCGAGCGCGAGCGCACCGCCTTCCGCATCCTGACCGACTACCTGCGCGAAACCAGCCGCGACGGCCGCGCCCGGCTGTGGATTGTACATCGGCTCGACCGCGAAACCTCGGGTCTGCTGGTGCTGGCGAAGACCGAGGAGGCCAAGCTCTTCCTGCAGGAAAACTGGGGGCAGGCGGTGAAGACTTATCTGGCGGTTGTTCAGGGCCGCCCCGAACCCGCCGAGGCCACCCTGCGCAACCCGCTCGATGAAACCCAGCCGCACCGTGTCTACGCGGTAGCCAAAGCCGGGCCAACGACGCGCGAGGCAGTCACCCACTACCGCGTGCTGCGCAGCGGCTTCGGCCGCAGCCTGCTGGAGGTCGGCATCGAAACCGGCCGCCGCCACCAGATTCGCGTCCAACTCGCCGAAACCGGTCATCCGATCGTCGGCGACACCACCTATGGCGGCAAACCGGCCAGCGGCACCAAGCGACTGGCCCTGCATGCCACGGCCCTGCGTTTTCCACACCCGGATGGCGACCGCGAGGTGAGCTTCGAGTCACCCCTGCCCGCCGAGCTGGCCAAGCTGGTGCCGGCCCTGTGACGCGGGTCGCCTCCACGCTTGATGTCCGGGCGCATCGCGCCATGCTGGGCGCTCCATGTCTGACCAGCCCTTCTACGACCTGCTTTCCCTTGGCGAAGTCCTCCTGCGTCTCGATCCCGGCGAGGGACGGGTGCGCACCTCGCGCCAATTCACCGCCTGGGAGGGCGGCGGTGAGTACAATGTCGCCCGCGGCGGACGCCGCTGCTTCGGACTGCGCACCGGCATCCTGACGGCTTTTGCCGACAATGAGATCGGCCGCCTGCTCGAGGACCTGATTCTGCAGGGCGGCGTCGACACCTCGCACCTCAAGTGGGTGCCCTACGACGGCATGGGCAAGCGCGTGCGCAATCCGATCAACTTCACCGAGCGCGGCTTTGGCGCGCGTGGTGCCAAGGGCAGCGTCGACCGTGGCCACAGCGCCGCCTCGCAGCTGGGGCCGGAGGACTTCGATTTCGAGCACCTGTTCGGCACCCTCGGCTGCCGCTGGCTGCACACCGGCGGCATCTTCGCCGGCCTGTCCGACTCCACCGCCGAACTCGTCATCGCCGCCTGTGCCGCCGCCAAGCGCCACGGGGTCACGGTCAGCTACGATCTCAATTACCGCGCCTCGCTCTGGCAGGAACGCGGTGGGTTTGCCGCTGCCCAGGCGCTCAACCGCCGGCTCGCCCCCTTTGTCGATGTCATGATCGGTGTGCTCTGCGACGAGCCGCCGGCGGTCGGTCCGGCCGAAGCCGGCGATCTTTTCGGTGCCGAGGAACGCGCCCTGCGCCCGGCCATGGAACAACTCGCCGCCGAATTTCCGAACCTCAAGACCATTGCCGCGACCCTGCGCCGCGTGCACACCGCCTCGGTGAACGACTGGGGCGCGCTGTGCTGGCATGAGGGACGGTTTTTCCGCAGCCGCGACTATCCGCGCTTTGACATCCTCGACCGCATCGGCGCCGGCGACAGCTTCGCCGCGGGCCTGATTGCCGGGCTGCTGCTGGAAGGCGATGCGCAGCGCGCGGTCGACTATGGTGCCGCGCATGGTGCGCTGGCGATGACGACGCCGGGCGACACCAGCATGGCGACGCTGGACGAGGTGCGCAAGCTGGCCGCGGGTGGCGACGCCCGGGTGCAGCGCTGATGCCGGCTCAGCTCGGCAGCGAGCGCGGCGTGTCGCGCTGCTCCAAGCAGGGCGGAATGATCTTGCGCAGATCGTCGAGACTGACCGGCTTGGTCAGGAAAGCATTCATGCCCGCTTCCATGCACTCATCACGCACACTGGTGAAGGCATGGCCGGTCATGGCGATGATGACGGGTTGCCGTCCGTCCAGTGTGTTGGCACGAATCAATCGCGCCGCTTCCATGCCCCCCATGTCCGGCATCTGCAGATCCATGAAGACGAGGTCATAACCACCGCTTTCGGCCTTCTGAATGGCTTCGCGACCGTCATTGGCGACCTCGACTTCGGTATACCCAAGCCGGTGCAGGAGCATGACGGCGATCTTTTGATTGAGGGGTTGATCCTCGACCAGCAGAATTCGGGCGGGATGCAGCGTGGCAAAGCTGTCGGGTCCAGCGGGCACAAGGCCGACCGGCCGGCTTTTACGGGACGGCGACTGGGCGCCATCCGAGCGGAAGACCTGATTGAGGTCGGGCGGACGATTCCAGACACTGCCGGCCGCGGGCAAGGGTGTCGTGACCGGCCGAGGCGCAGGAGCAGCCGGAGCAGCGGGTGCTGACGGAACAACGCTGTCGAGGCGAGGCAGGTCGAGGGTCGGCGAGGGCGACATCTTCAGCAATTCGGCAAGGCAGCGCAGCAATTCGCGGTGCTTGACCGGTTTGGCGAGTTTCTTGACGCGGGTGTGGCCAAGCGGGACAAAGCGGGCACGCAGCTTCCAGCGCGAGAGCGGCACGAGCAGGAGGATGCCCGCACGCTTGCGCGCGGCGGCGAGAATGAACGGAGCCGCGGCGGCGGGGCGCAGGGCGCTGATATCGAAGACAAAGACACTGTTGGCATCGAGCACGGCAGCGAGTTCCTCAGCCGAGGCGCAGGGGGAAAGCACGGGCTGCGCACTCCATTCGTGCAGGTTTTGATGCAGGATGTAGCGGGTCGTCGCGTGCGGGCTGTGATAGACAATGCGCTTGCCACGAAGCACCTCCTCCCAAGCCAGCTCGTCCTCGGTGACGGTGTCATCAAGGGCAGCGCGCAGGGGCACCTCGAAGAAAAAGTCGGAGCCCTGGCCTTCCTGGCTGGAAACGCTGATGACGCCACCCATCAACTCGCACAGGCGCTTGCAAATCGCCAGGCCAAGGCCGGTGCCGGTGTGCCGTCGATTGGTGTCGGTGTCAGCCTGGGTGAAGGCCTCGAAGAGGTGGGCGATCTTGTCGGCAGGAATCCCGATGCCCGTGTCGCGCACCGAAAAATGCAGATGCGGCACCTCCCCTTGTTCGCCGCGGCGGCTGACCAGACGCGCAAGGATGAGGATTTCGCCCCCCTTGTCCGTGAACTTGATGGCGTTGCCGACCAGGTTGACGAGAATCTGCTTGAGCCGCTGGAAGTCGCCAAAGAAGAAACGCGGCAGGGAACGGTCGACGTGGGTGTTGAGCTCGATGTGCTTCTCAGCCACTCGCGAGGAGAAAACGTCGGCAACGTCGGCCAGCAGTTTCTCCATCTCGACCGGCGCGTTCTCAATCTCCATCTTGGCGGATTCAATTTTGGAGAAATCCAGAATCTCATTGATGACGTGGAGCAGAGACTCGCCCGAGGAGCGAATCATGCGCACCAGCTCCTCCTGCTCCTCGTTGAGACCGGCCTCGATCAGCAATGAGGCGGTGCCGATGATGCCATTCATCGGCGTGCGAATCTCGTGACTCATGCTGGCAAGGAAATCTCCCTTGGCCGCAGTCGCCACCTCGGCCTGCCAGCGCGCCTGCTGCAGTTCTTCAAGTAGGTGCCGCCGACGCTCATCCTCCTGCTGAAAGGAGGCAATGGCATCGTTAAACTGCCGCTGCAGATCATCCAGGTCATCACTGCCGACGACATGCAGGCGATGTCCCAGATTGCCGTCACCGAGGGCATGGAACCCCTGCTTCAACGCATTGATCTTGCGCATGAAACCCCAGCCAAGAAGGTAGAAAACGAGGCCGGCAAAGAGCAGGCCGGCGACAATGCCAAGCACCGGCGTGACCAGTCGCGGAAAGTAAATCAGGTGATGGAACTGCACGCGCGGCTGCCGGGCGATGATCACCGCCGCTGCGCGGCCGTCCAGACCATCCATCGGCGCCCCAGCGGCCAGCCAGCCGCGAGCCAGATCGAGTTTCGATCCCATGGTCAGCGGATCGTCACCAACGACAAGGAAAGAGCCTTCCATGACGCGGAAGATGATCTCCTGAGTCTGGTTGGCATCCGGATCCGTCAGCGCCTCCAGTGTCTGCGCCGGCCGCACTTCGAGGTGGGGCACCTTGGACAAGGCCTCCCCCTCACGGGCAACGCTGGGTGTGGCGATCTCCAAACGCAACCCTAGCTGCTGAATGTCAGACGGCGCATCCACCGTGCGCAGCCGCATTTTTAGACGGCTGGCAGCCTCCGGAGTGAGTTCGGCAATGCTTGTCGGCCCAGGCTCGCTCGCATCCAGCCGACGCAGTTCCGTCTGCGCGGCCTGAACCACCGAACCGAGGTAGGCCCGTTGTGCGGCCTGCAAAACCTGCAGCTCCTGCCAGAGCGAAGCCACCGAGGTGACAGCGGCGGCGGCGGCGATGGCAAGGATGCCAAAGGCCATGAAGCGGCCCGGGAGACTGACGTGGATTTTCATCAATGGCTCGATTGGAACTGTCCCTCCCCGGCCATGCAACGACGGACCGCGGCGATCAGCTGATCAAAGGTGTAGGGTTTCGGCAAAATGTCAGAGAAACCGATGGCCTGACACATCTCGCGAGCATTATCCTGAAAGTAACCGCTGCAGGCGACAATGGGCAGCTCCTGATTCTGCTTGCGCACCCTCTCCAACACCTCAAAACCGGACAATCCGCCCGGCATGCTCAGGTCGAGCACCACAACATCAATCGGCCCGGCCTCCGATTCGGCCTGCAGGTTGAGGATCTCCAGCGCCGCTTCGCCCGACTTGGCAATGCTGGCTTGGAAACCATGGGCCTCAAGAATGGCCTTGGCAACGGCCAAGACCTGAACTTCGTCGTCAACGACCAGAATATGCGACGGTCGCGACTCCGCCTGGCGATGGGAATTCATGAAGAAAGAGGGGAAAACATGCCATGGAGCGACTTCTGTGTCCAGTGCACCAAACCGCGACGTCCCAGATCGCCGGCGAAGATCCGCAGCGGTTCAGGGAAGGCATGAAACGGGAGCATTAGGATTGGCAAGCTCAAATCCGGCTCGTGCCATTCAGAAGCAACGGCGAAGGGCAAGCAACCGGCACAGGTTTTCAAAAAATACTTCCAACCTGCAATAAATCAAAACATTTTACTCTCCCTGACTTCTTCGTGCAGGGCAGCCGTCACCTGAATGCCAGTCTTGGTCATTTCGATACCTGCCTGCCGCCTTGCCAAAACGGCCAGCCCCTGTCCTTATGCCAGAGCCTATGCAACCCACTGTGAAAATTGCCCTGGTCGGCGCCGGCATGTTCGGCGGCGACGTCCACCTGCGCGCCTACGCCGACCTCCAGCGCTTCGGCATCGCCGGCCAGCTCGCCCGCGTCGGCCTCGACCGTTTCAGCCGCGACCTGGCCCCGGTGCAATTTGACCTGGTCGCCGTCGCCACCCGTTCCGAAGCCTCGGCCCGCAAATCGGCCGCCGCCTTCAGGGACTGGACCGGTCATGAACCCAAGGCCTACTTTGGCGACGCCCCCTGGGATGACATCCTGCGCGACTATCCCGACCTCGACGTGCTGGCCGTGGCCACCCCCGACCACCTGCACACCCAACCCATCCTCGCCGCCCTCGCCAAGGGCGTGCACGTGCTGACCGAAAAGCCGATGTGCCTGTCGATCCAGGAGGCCGACGAGATCATCGCCGCGGCGGTCGCGAAGAACTGCATCGTCGCCGTCGACATGCACAAGCGCTACGACCCCGACCACCTGCGCATCCGCGACGACATCCAGAAGCGCATCGGCGCGCCGCTCTACGGCACCGCCTACCTGGAAGAACCGCTGGAAGTCAGCACCAGCACCTTCAAGTGGGTCGAGAGCAGCGACCCCTTCAGCTACGTCGGTCCGCACTGGACCGACCTGATCTGGTCCTACTACAAGTCGAAGCCGGTGGCGCTCACCGCCATCGGTCAGAAGAAGCGCCTCGTGCGCGACGGCATCAACGCCTACGACGCCGTGCAGGTGCGGGTCGACTTCGCCAACGGCATGAGCATTGCCTTCAACAACAACTGGGTGACCCCGGCCGACTTCGAGGGCCCGGTCAACCAGGGCCATGAAATCGTTGGCGCCGACGGCAAGGTGGAGAGCGACCAGCAGTACCGCGGTTTCCGCTTCTGGAACGCCGGCGGCGGTTCGCGCACCAGCAACAACCACTTCACCCGCGATGTCCTGCGCGCCGATGGCAGCAAGGCCTACGTCGGTTACGGGGTCGACAGCCTGACGGTCGGCCTGGTCGCCGTCGCCCGCGTCAAGTTCGCCGGCGCAAGCCGCGACGCCGTGGCGGACCTCTACCCCACCGCCGAGGACGCCCGCATCACCTGCGCCATCGTCGACGCCGCCGCGCGGGTGCGCGACCTCAACTTCCAGTACCTGCAGGAAGGCAAGGGCGCGCCCGTCACCGCCCGCTTTGGCGAGGATGGCATCACCATCCTGGATCCGAACCGCGCCGCCGAGGGACCGGACGCCGTCTGCCAGAAGATCTACGACCGACCGCTCTGAGCATGCCGCACCTCCGTCTCGTGCCCGCCCTGGTCGCCCTCGCCGCCGCGGGCGCGGCCGAGCCGGAGGTTCGTCCGGAGCGGATGCATCAAGAGGGCCGACTGCGCATCTTTTATGCCCTTGAGGGCCGGCACGCGGTCGACCCGACCGATGCCAACGGCAACGGCACCCCCGACCAGGTCGAGGACATCGCGACGCAAATCCTCGCCGCCCGTGACCTCTGGGTTGAGGGGCTCGGCTACCCCGATCCCTTCGCCAGCGAGCGCTACCGCGAGGCGGCGTTTCTCGATGTCCACCTGCGGCACCGCGACACGCTCGGCGCCAACGGCATCGCCTACGACGAGTTGCAGTCCTACCGCAAACCCGGCGACCCGGCCGGCACCCGCTCGCTCGGCTTCAGCGTCGCCACCTCGGTGAAGGCGGCGGAGAACCTGACGCCTGCGCATGAGTTCTTCCACCTGATCCAGAACGGCGCGACCTTTTTCAAAAACCGCTGGTTCACCGAGGGCACCGCCCGCTGGTCGGAAGCCGGTCTTGGCGCGGGCGCAGTCAGCCGAGGCCTGAAGGCGGCGGTTTGGCCGCCGGCCACGCCGCTCAGGCTCGACGAACTCGCCTACGAAACCGCCGGTCAGTACTGGGAACCCCTGCTGCTGCAGGTCGATGCCGAGCGCCGCCTGCCGGAGCTGCCTGCAGCGCTGACCGAGCGACGTTACCTCAACGGCCAACCCGTGCTGCGCGATCTCGATCTGGCCGGTTGGGCCTTCGTGCGCGACCTGCTGGCCGAACTCGGCCGGGCTGATGATCTCGCCTTTCAGGCCCGCGGACTGACGCGCTGGAGCGAGGAAGAGCAGAAGTCGCCGGCCAACACCCCCTTCCTCGAAAACGCCGTGCGCGCGGTCGCCGCCCGCCACGGCCTCGCAACACCGGCACCGGCCGACCGTTGAATTTGCCATGTCCCCCGCCCCGCTCCGCCTCGAAGTCTGCGTCGGCACCCAGACCCTGTCCCTGTTTGAGGGCCCCCAACTCATCCGCCAGTGGCCCTGCAGCACCTCAAAGTTTGGCCTGGGTTTCACCGAGGGCAGCTACCGCACGCCGGTCGGCCGCTTCACCGTCAAGGAAAAGCATGGCGACGGCGCGCCTGCTGGCACGATCTTCAAATCGCGCCAGCCGGTCGGCCTCTGGCAGCCGGGCATGGACACGCAGGAAGATCTCGTGCTCACCCGCATCCTCCGCCTCGACGGCCGGGAGCGACGCAACGCCAACAGCTTGGATCGCTACATCTACCTCCATGGCACCAACGACGAGGCCGCGGTCGGCCGCCCTGCCAGCCATGGCTGCGTGCGCCTGCGCAACGCCGACATGATCGATCTCTACGACCGCGTGCCGGTCGGCACGGAAGTCTGGGTGACGCCGTGAGGGCGGGGCCTCACGCCTCCAATTTCCACGGTGCGCGGTACTCGCGGCCGAGCAGTTTCGAAGCCTCGGGATCACCCATGATCTCCTCCTTGACCGGATCCCACTTCACCGGCCGGTTGACCAGGAAGGCGATGAGGGCGAGGTGGCCGGGAACGGCGCTGCGGTGGGCGGTTTCGACCGGTGTGACGGTCGGCTTGCGACTCTTGACGCAGTCGAGGAAGTTGCGGTGGTGACCCGGCGTCTCGTAGAGGCGGGTCTTGATGACGTCGTCGCCGAGCTTCGGCGCCTTGGCGGCCTCGACGACCTTGTCGCCCTCGCGCTTCTTGATGACCTGCTTGAGCGCCGGGTTGGAGGAGTCGTAGGCGCCGTTGCGATTGACGTGCACCCAGCCGTCAGTGCCGATCCAGCGCGTGCCCATCTGGATGTCGTCATGGCCGCCGGCAATCGTCATGACCACGCCGCCCTCGTACTTCGCCTCGGCGCGGTAGCGGGTGGCGGTGTTCCAGATGTCGGTGCGCGGCGGCATGTCAACCTGGATCGGCAGAACCTCGCGCGGTCCGCTGCCGTCCATGTCCATGCCCCAGTGGGCGATGTCGCAGTGGTGGCCGATCCAGTCGAGCAGCTGGCCGCCGCCAATGTTGTAGTCCCAGCGCCAGTTCTTGTGGACCCGGCACTCGATGTAATCCTGCATGGCCGACGGCCCGATCCACATCTCGTAGTCGAGCTCCGGCGGCGGCGGCGTGACACTGCGCTTGTCGCCGGTCTTGGCGAAGTCGTTGTGGCCGGACGGCAGGCCGACCTCGACCTGGGTCAGCTTGCCGATGAGGCCGTTGCGGACGACCTCGGCGCCGATGCGGAAGTTGTCCTCGCTGCGCTGCCAGGAGCCGGTCTGCCAGATGCGCCCGAAGCGCTTCACCGCGCGCACGATGGCCTGCTGCTCGGCGATGGTGCGGGCCAGCGGCTTTTCCCCGTAGATGTCCTTGCCGTTCTTGGCCGCCTCAATCGCCGTCAGCGCGTGCCAGTGGTCGGGCAAAGCCAGCATGACCGTGTCGATGTCGCTGCGCGCCATGACCTCGCGGTAGTCGTGGTAGGCCTGGCAGTCGCGGTTCTTGTAGTAGCCGTTGATCGTGCCAACCGCCTTCTCCAGGTTGCGCTTGTCGATGTCGCAGGCGGCGAGCACGCGGCAATCGGACTCGGCCATGAACTTGTTGGTGTTGCCCGGCCCCATCATGCCCCAGCCGAAGACGGCCATGGTGATCTGATTCGAGGGGGCGTTCTGACCGAGCACGCTGGCGGGGATGATGCTGGGGAAACCCAGGGCGGCGGCGGAGCGCGTCAGGAACTGGCGACGGGTAAAGGGGATTCTTTTCATGCGAACGCGCCCGTTTTAGCCGGCGCTGCCGGTCGTTGTCGAGCAGAATTCAGCAGCTGCCGTTGCATCCACCCGCAGCCGGGCGTAAGGTTGAAACCTAGACCGGAGCCCCCGGTTACGCCGCCGTGACCTTTGCCACCCAAATCACGATCTTCCGCATCCTGCTCATCCCGGTCTTCGTCGGTCTGGCCGTGTACTACGGGGCCAGCGTCGCGGCGGGCGCGGCCGACGAATCCCTGCGCCTCTGGACCATCGCCGTCTTCGCCCTGGCCGCCGTCAGCGACGCCGTCGACGGCTTTGTCGCCCGCCGCTTCAACCAGCGCAGCCGCCTGGGTGCCATTCTCGATCCACTGGCCGACAAGTTGCTGCTGCTCTCCGCCATCGTCACCCTGAGTTTCACCGGCTGGCGCCAGCACTTCCCGCTCTGGTTCCCGACCCTGGTCATCTTCCGCGACCTCGCCAGCATCGGCGGCGCCTTCCTCATCCAGCACCTCGCCGGCCAGTGCCAGATCCAGCCGCATTGGACCGGCAAGGTGGCGACCTTCACCCAGTTCACCGCCGTGCTCTGGCTCATGCTCGACTTCCCTGGCCTGATCTGGCCAACGCTCGCCGCCGGCCTGTTCACCGCCCTCTCCGGCTTCATCAACCTCGCCGCCGGCATCCGCCAGGTCCGCCACGTCGGGTGATTTCGGTTCGCGGTTCTCGGTTCTCGGTTCGCGGTTCTCGGTTCTTCGTCATGAGTCACTGGTTCTTCGTCCTTCCCCTCCCGCTTTTTCGCCCGAAGCCCAAGGGGCGGTTGACAGGGCGCACCGGGGAGCGGACGTAGGGGGTCGGTCCTTTCCCCCGCACCTCGGGCGGCCCGACCGCTGTTTCCGACCGTCCCTGAATATGAAAACCGTCGCCATCGTTGGCCGCCCGAACGTGGGCAAGTCCGCCCTGTTCAACCGCCTCGCCGGCATGAACATCTCCATCGTCCATGACCTGGCGGGGGTGACGCGCGACCGCATCACCGCCGAGTGCCGGCGCGGCCGCAAGGTCTTCCAGATCATGGACACCGGAGGCATTGGCGAAAACACCAGCGACATCCTCACCGAGCAGGTGCAGACCGAGGCGGCGATCGCCCTGGAGGTGGCCGACCTGCTGCTCT
The DNA here is from genome assembly GCA_036846165.1 of Prosthecobacter sp. Classification (GTDB taxonomy): domain Bacteria; phylum Verrucomicrobiota; class Verrucomicrobiia; order Verrucomicrobiales; family Verrucomicrobiaceae; genus Prosthecobacter. The sequence continues at coordinate 17,241 of DAIUCN010000057.1, read as the reverse complement.
TTGTCGTCGACATCCATGAGGGCGCGACGCCGGTCGACGAATCGCTGGCCCGCCTGCTGCGACGCGTCAACAAGCCGGTCATTTTGGTGCTCAACAAGGCCGACTCCGACAAGCGCCGGATGGGCTCGGGCGAGTTCGGCCGGCTCGGTTTTGGCGACAGCGCCGAGGTCAGCGCCGTGCACGGCCTGGGCATCAAGGAGCTGGTCGAACAGATCAGCGACCGCCTCGAACTCAAGGAGGAGGAAACCGAGGAGGAGGCCGAACAGCGCCGTGCCAGGCGCCCGCTGAAGATCGCCATTGTCGGTCGCCCCAACGCCGGCAAGTCCTCGCTGGTCAACGCCATCGTCGGCCAGGAACGCGCCATCGTCAGTGAAGTGCCCGGCACCACCCGCGACAGCCTTGACATCCACTGCACCTTCAACGGCCGCGCCTACCAGCTCATCGACACCGCCGGCATCCGCCGCCAGGCCAAGCTCGACGAGGCGGTGGAGATCTTCAGCGTCCAGCGCTCCTACCAGGCGATCAAGCGCGCCGACATCTGCCTGCTGGTCATCGACTGCGCCGGCGGCGCCAAGATGCAGGACCGCAAGGTCGCCCAGCTCATTTTGGAAGAGAAAAAGCCCTGCATCCTGGTGATGAACAAGTACGACCTGTTCCATCCCTCGGCCAAGCAGAAGGACCGCATCGAGGAACTGGAGGAATCGATGCGCCGCGAGTTCTTCTTCCTCAACTACGCGCCGCTGGTCGCCATCTCGGCGAAGAACCGCGAGCACATCGGCAAGCTTTTCGTGCAGATCGAGGCGGTGCGCCGCGGCGCCCAGACCCGCATCGGCACCGGCGTGCTCAACCGCCTGCTGCACCAGGCCATCGAAAACACCCCCGGTCCGCTCGGCCGCAGCCAGCACGCCTTCAAGCTGCTCTATGCCACCCAGACCAACAGCCCCGAGGACGAGGAAGTGCCGGTGCCGCAGTTCGTGCTCTTCGCCAACCGCGCCGCCAAGCTGACCGACAGTTACCTGCGCTTCCTGGAAAGCGTCATCCGCAAGGAGTGGCCCGCCCCGGGCGTGCCCTTCCGCATGAGCGTGCGCGGCAAACAGCCCAAGGAAAAGAAGGGCGGTCGCTGATCCCCCTGCCAAAGACGCGCCTACCGGCGCGTCTTTTTTTGCAGTCATTATTTTGGTGATCCTGATATTCAGGATTGCTTTATGAATTTCCGCCTTCTATCCTCGGTGCAATTCCCGAAAATCCATGAACAAGCTGATCCTCCTGCCCAGCGATGTCCCGGCGACCGGCAAAAGCACGCTCGCCCGTTGCCTCAGCCGTTACCTGGACCTGCACGAGGTGCCGCACCGCTGCCTGGCAGTGGGTGAAGAGGCCCACTTCACGGATGAAATCGAGCTTGCGCAACTGCAGCCGGAGCGCCTGCTGGCGCTGTTTGAAACCGCGTCAGTCGTCATCCTCGACCTGGCCACCGGCTGTGCGGAACCCTTTGCACGACGCTTTGAAGCCGGCAACTGGGCGGGACTGCTCACTGAGCACAACATCAGCCTGACGGTCGTGCTGCCGGTCACCGCCGATCCCGACAGTTTTGAGCCGGTGCTGGCGGCGGTCGAAACCTATTCCGATGGTGCCGAGTACGTCATCACCCACCTGCTCTCCGGCTGTTACGACAGCGAGGACCGCGATTGGGACCGCAGCTACGCGGCGCGGGTCATGGACATGTTTGAGACTGCCGAGCTCTATTTTCCGGAGGCGGGTGCCGGCTTGGAAACAGAACTGCGCGCACGCCGGCTCACCCTGGCACAGGCCCTGATGGTGCCCGCCGCCGAATCCCTGCTGGCCAAATGGCTGCAGCCGGTGCTGGCGCAGATCGACGGCATTCGCCGCGCCCTCTTTGGTGAGGCCCTGCGCCCAGCCTCAGCGCGGCTCGCCACCCAAGGCAAGCCAGAACGCCAGAAGCGCGTGGCAGCCTGAGACTCCCATGAGTGCCGGGCCAGCCTGGCCCGCGCCTTACTTTTTCGGCTCGGGCGGCGTTTGTTTGGGATGCCCTTCGAGGGTCACCACCGAGGTTGCCGCCTCGGTCGGGAAATCGGCCGGCACGGCGGCCGTCGCCTTGACGTCGCCGGTGGCCGCCCATTCGGTGCCACGCTGCAGGGTCAGGTAAAAGCCGCGGCAGAGCATCGAGTAATCGGCGTGACCCAGCGTCGTGTGAAAGACCCGGCCCTTGCCATAGTTCAGCACCATCAGGTTCGGCTCCTGCTCGCCGGTGAGATCGGACTTCGCCGTGGCCAGGATCTCGACGTTCTCGGCCGGGCCTCGCAGGCTGCTGTACAGCTCGTCCTTGGTGTGCTTCCAGCGCTTTGGCAGCCCGCGCGTCACCGGATGGTCGGCGTTCTGCACCTCGACAAGGAACTCGTGCTGCGGGCCGTGGGCACCGCCCTTGCCCGGGCGGGTATCGCGGAACAGCTTGCCGTCCTTGACGTACAGCCAGGGACCGGACTTCTCATCGCGACCACCCCAGCCGCCGACGCCGATCATGCGGTTGTAGGCCTTCCATTCCGGGAAGGAATTGTTGGCGGCGTGCACGGCGACAAAGCCGCCACCGGCCTGGACATACGCATCGAAGGCCAGCTGCACCTTCTCCGGCCAGGGTTCGCCGTTGTAATTGCTGACCACGGCGGCGTAATCGGTGAACTTCGGATTCCAGGCGGCCCAGGCCTCGAGGTCGGAGCCCTTGGGCGGCGCGGTTGAAACCTCGACGCTGAAGGCGCCGCTGCTCTCCAGCGCGTGTTTCAGCACCGGCGTGGTGATGTCCCACTTGTGATTGTTCTGACCGTCGACAATGAGCACACGCAGGCGCGCCTCACTCTGGGCGAGGACAACCGTGAGCAGAACGGCAAACAAACTGAGGGCGGGCAGCAGGCGCTTCATGGTGAGCGGCATGTTGGAAAGGTTCAGACGAACTGCAAGGGCCGGAAGATCCGATTTGGGGCACCCCCATCTCCGATCTTCCATCTCCTATTTCTTGAGCGGGTGTTCCCTGAGGATCTCGTCAGTCATGTAGAAGTTGACGCGGTCGGCGGTGGCGGCTCGCACCTGCTGCACCTTTTCGGGCGACACAAAGGCGCCGTCGTTGCCGAAGCTCTGGCGCACGTAGCTGAGCACGGCGGCGAGTTCCTCATCGTTGAGCAGGCCGGCAAAGCCCATCATCGGCGGCACGCCCTTGCTCGGGTCGAAGTGCTGGCCGTTGACCTCGATCGGCCCCCACAGCCCCTTGAGCGCGATCTTGATGAGGCGCTCGTCGTTGTCGATCCAGTCGCTCTTCGCCAAGGTCGGGTAGATGTTCGGGATGCCCTGCCCGTTCGGCTGGTGGCAGGTGGCGCAGTGGGCGTCGCGCGTGTACACCTCCTTGCCGAGCGCATATACCTTTGCCTCGGTCGGGCTGAGCTTGCGGGTCGGTCCGTATGCCGCCGCCTCGGCGCTCGGCGCGGCATCCTCGATCTTGAAGGTGCCGGCCAGCCAGCCCGCGGCGTTCGGGTTGCCGGCTAGGTCCAGTCGACCCGCCTTCTGCAGGGCTTCGATGTCGTCCTTGAGGGTGTATTCCAGGATATGCTTGGTGACCGGCCCCATCCACTTGTCGAGCGGCAGCTTCAAGGCTTCCAGGGCGATGCGGGCGCCGTCGGCGTTGTCGAGCCAGGAGGCGGCCACGATCGCCTCCAGACGCACGCGGCCATGGGCGTCGCGCGCCGCCATCAGCAGCAGGTCGGTGGCCCCCGGGATCTTTTCCGGATTGAAGCGCAGCACGCTGGCCGCCGCGGCACGGGTCTCGTGCTTCTGACCCGTCAGGCACTGCTTGACCAGGTCCACGTCGGGCCGGTTCTGCGCCCAGGTCGCCCACAGCGCCTCGCAAAGGTGATGCTCGTAGCGCGGGTCGGTCTTGTCGAGCGCCGCCGCCCAGGCCTTGACCGCCGGGATGACCTCGTCGGCCGGGCGCCCGCGCAGCTCGCGGCGGGTGCGGTAGCGCGTGCGGTACTCCGGCAGCTTCAGATTCTCCAGCAGCTCGGGAAGCGTCGCGCCATGCACCTTCGCCGGCTGGACCAGCGGGCGCGAGGGATAGGTGATGCGGTAGATGCGGCCGTGATCATGGTCTCGGTTCGGGTCGCGCGCGTTGTGCTGCATGTGACCGATGAGGGCGTTGTGCCAGTCGACCAGATACAGAGAGCCGTCGGGCGCGAACTCAAGGTCGACCGGCCGGAAGTTGCCGTCGGTCGAGGAGATCAAATCGGCGATCAGCTCGCCCTCATAACCGGCGCCGTTGTCGCGCGGCATGCCCATGCTGGTGCCGAGGAAACCGATGCTGTTGCAGATCATGAACGCGCCCTGATGGGCGTCCGGAAAGTGGCGCGAGGAGACAAACTCGGCGCCGGAGGTCGGCCGCGAGCGCTTGGGCACAAACTGACCAACCTTGGGATTCTCGATGCCGTAGGGCATCTTCGCCGAGATGGGCAGGCCCCACCAGTTCTCGCCGGGCGAACCATCGGAGATGTGGCACTGCTCCCAGTCGTTGAAGCTGATGCCCCAGGGATTGGAGACGTCGACCTGGGCGTAGCGCTCGAGGCGGAACGACTTCGGGTCGAAGCGCCAGACACCCCCATCGTTGCAGCGGCGCGGTCCATAGGGGGTTTCCACCTGGCTGTGCAGGAAGCGACCCTCCCCCATGTAGATCGCCCCGGAGGCATCGGCGCAGTAGGCGGAGATGGCGTGATGAGTGTCGTGCGTGTCAAAACCGTGCAGCAGCAGCTCCTTGCGGTCGGCCCGGTCGTCGCCGTCCTCGTCAATGAGCAGCACGAGGTTGGGTTCCTCGGAGACATAGACCCCTTCCGGCGCGATCTCAAAACCGATGGGCAGGTGCAGGCCATCGGCAAAGGTCGTCTGCTTGTCGGCGCGACCGTCGCCATCGGTGTCTTCCAGAATGATCAACTTGTCGTTCGGCGGCGGATCGCCGGGTTTCCAGTGCGGGTAGGCCGGCATCACCGCCACCCACAGGCGACCCTTGTTGTCGAAGCTGAGCTGGACCGGGTTTTTCAAGTCGGGAAACTCGGCCTCGGAGGCGAACAGGTCGACCTTGTAACCCTCGGCCATGGTGAAGCTGGCGAGCGCCTGCTCGACGTTTTTGTACTCCACACTGCCCATCTTGCCCTTGGAGTCCTTGGGATCGAAGTTGGTCGGCACCGGCGGCAGCTTGTGGGTGCGGCCGTCATCGACCGCCAGCTCGGTTTTCGCGCCGGAAGCGAGATCGTGGATGAGCTGGTCGCGCAGGGCCATCATCTCACGGGTCTTGCGCACCTCGTCGGGGTAGTTCTGCGGTCCGTAGGGATTGTAGCGCTGGCCGTGGCTGTGCACGCCGTTGACCAGGTTGTAGTCGTTGTTCCAGAACCCGTCCTTCTGCTTCACCGCCGCATGCAGCTTGGCGGGATCGGCTTTGGACTGGTGCGACTGATGGCCATACAAACCATTGGCGAGGATTTGCGCCAATTCACGATAGCCGGCCTCGGTCGGGGCAAAGCCGTTGATGGTGAAGGGTTTTTCCGCCTTGGCGTACAACTCCCGGGTCGGCGTGAACAGATCGACGAAGGTCAGGCCGCGGGCCTTGGCGACCTTTTCGATTGCCGCAGTGTACAAAGCGAGGTTGGCGTTTTCGCGAACGCCGTCGGGCAGGTCGCGCTTGGCCGAGAGGTTCTCAAAGGCGATTGGCGACACCAGCACCAGACGCGGGGCTTCCCTGCCGTTGTAGGCCTTGCTGAGCGTGTGCTTGACGAAAGCCGTGAGTTCGGCCTCGAAGTTGTCGACCCGCTCCGGGCCGCCGAAGGACTCGTTGTAACCGAAGAAGGCGACAATCGTGTCGGCCTTGAGATGGTGCAGCCACTGGTCGGGCGTCGAAAAGAACCCCTTGCCGTAATGGGACTGCAGTTCCGGATGAAACACCTCCGCTCCCGGAAAGGCCCACTGCGAGGCACGCGCCGGATGCGGACGGAAGCCAGGCGTGTCGCCGGGCCGACCCATGTTGCGAATGAGCAATTGCTCGTTCGGGTAGCGCAGGTGGAACTCGGTCTCCAGGCGCGAGAAATAGACATCGCGCTCGGCCAGACCATTGCCGAGGAAGACGATGCGTTCGCCGGGCACCGGCGCGGTGGCGGTCTGCGGCCGGCTACGGCTGGCTGCCGGCGGTTCCTCCTGCGGCGCGTGCGGGGTCGGACTGCCCTTGCTGGCATCCGGCCAGTTGCGCGGATCGGTTTTGTCGCCCTTCAGTTGCACCGAGGCCATGCCGGCCTTGCCCTTGGGCGGGTTCTTTTTCGGCGCCGGCGACTGGGCCGACACGGAAACGAGGGCGAGGAAGAGGGGAAGAATCAGGAAGCGCATGACAGAGGACGTTGGGACACCTCCGCAGCGGAGGGAGGGCGACTGTATGCCCACAGCGACCGTCGAAACCAGACAAAAAATTTTCGTGCCCCAAGGGTCGGAAGCGGCTGGGGAGGGGCTGCAACGCCCCCGTCCCCCGGAAAGTTCATCGCCAGCGGGGCGTTGTCATCGGCCATGCGTTCCCTGCTCTGCCTCCTCGCCCTGTCCGCCGCACCGCTGCTGCCGGCCGCTGCAACGCCGAACCTGGTGGTCATCTTCATGGACGACATGGGCTATGCCGACATCGGCAGCTTTGGCGCTAAGGACTACGCCACCCCGAACATCGACCGCCTCGCAAGTGAGGGGCGCAAGTTCACCCACTTCCACGTCGCCCAGGCCGTGTGCAGCGCCTCGCGCGCCGCCCTGCTCACCGGTTGTTACCCGAACCGCATCGGCATCCATGGCGCGCTTGGGCCCAAGTCGACCCACGGCATCCATGCCGACGAAATGACGCTCGCGGAGCTGGTGAAACAGAAGGGCTACGCCACCGCCGCGATCGGCAAATGGCATCTCGGCCACCTGCCCGCCTTCCTGCCCACCCGCCACGGTTTCGATGAATACTACGGCCTGCCCTACTCGAACGACATGTGGCCGCACCACCCTGAAGCCAAGCCGGGTGCCTACCCGCCGCTGCCGATGTTTGAGAACGAGACCATCGTCGACCCCGAAGTCACTCCGGAGGATCAGAAGCGCCTCACCACCGATTACGCGGAACGGGCAGTGGATTTCATCAAGCGCCGCAAGGACGGCCCCTTTTTCCTCTACCTGGCCCACAGCATGACCCACGTGCCCCTGTTCGTCAGCGACAAGTTCGCCGGCAAGTCCGGCAAGGGGCTGTATGCGGACGTCATGATGGAGGTCGACTGGTCGGTCGGCCGCATCCTTGACGCCCTCGACCAGCATGGCCTGACCAACAACACCTGGGTGGTTTTCACCTCCGACAACGGCCCCTGGCTGAGCTACGGCGATCACGCCGGCTCGGCCGGTCCGCTGCGCGAGGGCAAGGGCACCGCCTGGGAGGGCGGCACCCGCGTCAGCTGCCTGATGCGCTGGCCCGGCCAGATCCCCGCCGGCAGCACGAGCGACACCCAATTCGCCACCCTCGACCTGCTGCCCACGGTCGCCGGCCGCCTCGGCGCCGAACTGCCCAAGCACGCGATCGATGGTCGCGACGTCTGGCCGGTGATCGCTGGCGACGGCCCCAACCCGCACGAAGCTTACGCTTGGTACTATCAGAACAATCAGTTGCAGGCCGTCACCAGCGGCGATGGCCGTTGGAAGCTCGTCCTGCCCCATGGCTACCGCAGCCTCAACGGCCGGGTGGGCGGTACGGGCGGCATCCCGGCGAAGTATGAACCCCAGAAGGTCACCGCGCCGGCCCTCTACGACCTGCACGCCGACATCGGCGAAAGCCGCGATGTCGCCGCCCAGCATCCGGAAGTCGTCGCCCGTCTGCAGGGCTACGCCAGCCGCATGCGCGCGGAACTCGGCGACAGCCTGCAGCAGCTTCCGAAAGGCAAGGGCACGCGCGAACCCGGCCGCGAGTAGGCGGTCGCCAGATGCCATGGATCGGCCGCGTGGGTGCTGCATTCCCCAAAGCCGCGTTCCCGCAGACAACGCCTGCGGTTGCAGCCCGCCACTTCCTCCGCAAGGTGATCGGCCCTTGATCCAGTATCCCGCCGACCTCCCCATCACCGCGCGCCGCGAGGACATCCTCGCCGCCCTGCGCGCACACCCGGTGGTGGTGCTTGCCGGCGAAACCGGCTCCGGCAAAACCACGCAGATCCCCAAGCTCTGCCTGGAGCTGCTCGACGAACGCGGCCTCAACGGACGCATCGGCTGCACCCAGCCACGCCGCGTCGCCGCCCTCAGCGTGTCCAAGCGTGTCGCCGAGGAACTCGGCGTCGCCTGGGGCGGCGTGGTCGGCTGCAAGATGCGCTTCAGCGACGACACCCGCCGCGACACCCGGGTGAAGTTCATGACCGACGGCATCCTGCTGGCGGAGATCCAGAGCGATCCCCTGCTGCGCGCCTACTCGGTGCTCATCCTCGACGAGGCGCATGAGCGCTCGCTCAACATCGACTTCCTGCTCGGTTACCTGAAGCAACTGCTGCCGCGTCGCCCCGACCTCAAATTGGTCGTCACCTCGGCCACGATCGACACCGAAGCCTTCAGCGCCCATTTTGGCGGCGCCCCCATCATCGAAGTCTCGGGCCGCCTTTACCCGGTGGAAATCCGCCACCAGCCAGCCGGCGATGACGACGAGGATCCGGGCCATGTTGAAGCCGCCGTGCGCGCGGCAATGGAGGCGCTGCGCGAGTCGCAGTCGGGCGATGTGCTCGTCTTCATGCCGACCGAGCGCGACATCCGCGAGGCGCGCGATTTGCTTGAGGGGCGGCTCGGCCCGGGCTGCGAGGTGCTGACGCTGTTCGGTCGCATGGCCGCGCAGGATCAGCAGCGTGTCTTCGCCCCCGGCCCGAAACGCCGCGTCATCATCGCCACCAACGTCGCCGAAACCTCGATCACCCTGCCGCGCATCCGCTATGTGATCGACACCGGCCTGGCACGCCTCAGTCGCTACAACGCCCGCACCCGCACCAAGCGGCTGCCGGTGGAGGCGGTCAGCCAGAGCAGCGCCAACCAGCGCGCCGGTCGCGCCGGCCGCCTTCAGGACGGGGTCTGCATCCGTCTCTACAGCGAGGAGGATTTCCTCAAGCGATCACGCTTCACCCAGCCGGAGATCCAGCGTGCCAACCTCGCCGAAGTCATCCTGCGCATGAAGGCCTTTCGCCTCGGCCGCATTGAGGACTTCCCCTTCCTCAATCCGCCCTCGGCCGCCGCCATCCGCGGCGGTTACGACCTGCTGCACGAACTCGGCGCCCTCGATGACACCCATGAAATGACCGGGCTCGGCCAGGAACTCGCCCACCTGCCGCTCGATCCCACGCTCGGCCGCATGCTGCTGCAGGCGCGCACGGAAGGCTGCCTGGCCGACATGCTCGTGCTCGCCGCCGGCCTCAGCATTCCCGACCCGCGCGAGCGGCCCGAGGAAAAGAAGGAACTCGCCCAGGCCGCCCACAAGGCCTTCGCCAGTCCCGAGTCCGACTTTCTCACCCTGCTGAAAATCTGGCGTGCCGCACCACCGCCGAGCGAGGGCTCGCGCAACGCCCTGCGCAAGTTCTGCAAGGTGAACTTCCTGTCCTTCACCCGCCTCACCGAATGGCGCGACCTCTGGCGCCAGCTGAGCGATCTGTTCCCGGAAACGCCCGCGTCCGACACACGGCCGGAAGCCAGCCCCGGGCAAGGCCGCACCCCGGAGAATCCGGGCGACCGCCTGCACCGCTGCATCCTCGCCGGCCACCTCGGCCACCTGGCGCAGCGCACGGAGCGCAATGTTTACAAGGCGGCCGGCAACCGCGAGGTGATGCTCTTCCCCGGCTCGCACCTCTACGAGCGACGCGACAAGCACGACAAGAAGGGCGCGGAAAAAACCCGCCAGCCGGAATGGATCGTCGCCGCTGAAATCGTCCAGACCTCGCAGCTGTTCGCGCGCACGGTCGCCGGCATCAACCCGGAGTGGGCGGCGGAATTCGGCGCCCATCTGACGGTGAAAAAGTACAGCGAACCGCACTGGAGCGCCAAGGCCGGCCGCGTGCTGGTCAGCGAACGCCACCTGCTGTACGGACTCGAGGTGCTGCGGCGCAAGATCGACTTCGGCAAGATCGATCCGCAGGCGGCCACCCAGCTGTTCATCCGCGGCGCCCTGCTGGAAGAGGGTGCCGCGCTGCCGCAGCGCTTTTTCCAGCACAACCAAAAGCTGCGCACCCGCCTGGAGGCCGCCCTCACCCGCGTGCGCAGCAGCCGCGTGCACGCCATCGAGGAACACCTCTATGAGTTCTACCGCGCCCGCCTGCCCGCGGTGTCCTCGGTGCACGACCTCAACAAGCTCCTCCAGGAACAGCGCGACCCCAACTTCCTCTGCGCGCGCGAGGAGGATCTGACCCGTGGCGAGGACGTGCGCGAGGGACTCGATCAGTTCCCCGATCAGGCGCCCCTCGGCAATGCGGTGCTGCCGCTCGCCTACGCCTACAAACCCGGCCAGGAGGACGACGGTGTCACCGTGCGCGTACCCCTGCCCGTGGCCGAGCACCTGAGCAGCGGCCAGACGCAGTGGCTGGTGCCCGGCCTGCGCGAGGAGATCGCCCTCACCCTGCTGCGCGCCCTGCCCAAGGCGATGCGCCGCAGCCTCATGCCGCTGGAGGCCAGCGCCCGCGCCATCGCCCGTGAGTTCGAACCCGGTCGCGGCGAATTCTTCGAGGCCTTCGCCGCCTTCCTGCGCGAGCGCCACGGCCTGCCGGTGCGCGCGGGCGACTGGCCCGCCGACTGCCTGCCCGCCCACCTGCGACCGCGCCTGGAGGTCGTCGGCGCCGGCGACCGCCCCATGCTTGCCACCCGCGACCTCGCCAGTGTCCAGGAACTTGCGCGCAAGCAGACCCGGCGTTCCGATGCCTGGGAGAAAGCGGTGGCACGTTTCGAAAAGCACGACCTGCGCGCCTGGTCCTTCGGCGATCTGCCGGAAAAAATCCTCATTGAGGAAATCGGCGGCGCACCGGTGTTCGGCCACCCGGGCCTGGAGGTCTCGGCCGAGGGCCTCAACCTGCGCCTCTTCCGCCGCCTGAACGAATCCCTGGCCGCCACCCCCGCCGCCGTGCGCCGCCTCGCCGAGCAGGCCCTCGCCAAGGATCTCGCCTGGCTGCGCAAGGAACTGCGGGCGCTCGATGCCGCGCCCGCGCCGAGAGCCGGCGGCCTCGCCAGTCTCGCCCAACTCGACCTCGCCAAGCTCGCCCAACCCGCCGCCGCACCCACGGCCTCGGCGCTTCTCTCCGAGCAGGCCTGCGAGCATCTGCTGGCCCACAGCCTGCGCCTGGAGCCGCTGCTGCCACTGCAGGAGGCGCGCTTTCGCGAGATGCTGGAACACGCGCGGCGCGACTGGCCGGCACTCGCCCACCGCGTCCGCGAACTGCTGCGCCAAACGGGCGAATTGAAACGCCAAATCCTCGCCTTCCCGCGTCCCTATGCCGGCCTGCAGGCCGACCTCGCCCGCCTGCTGCCGCCGGACCTGCTACTGACCACCCCGCATGCCCAACTGCAGCACCTGCCGCGTTACCTCAAGGCCGTGCTGCTGCGCGCCGAACGCGCGGCCAATCATCCCGCCAAGGATGCCGACAAGGCGGAACTCATCCGCGACTTCGACGGCTGGGAGCGCGAGGTGCCCGCCGCCAACCGCGAGGCCTTCCGCTGGTTGTTCGAGGAGTACCGCGTCTCCGTCTTTGCCCAGGAACTCGGCACCGCCCAGCCGGTGAGCGTGAAACGCCTGGAGGCCCTGCTCGCCGGCTGAACCCGCGTCGCCCCTTGCGTCCGCGCCGGAATGAACGAAGTTTTCCGACTGTGCCCGACCCCGACACCAAATCCCCGACGCGCTTCGAAGACCTGCGCGGCATCCTGCGCTACGTGCCGCAGTTCCGCCAGCGTGTCTTCGTCATCGCCATCGACGGCGCCCTGCTCCACCAGCCCGGCTTCAGCAGCCTGCTGCAGGACGTTGCCGTCCTGCAGTCGCTCAACATCGAGGTGGTGCTCGTCTTCGGCGCGCGCGCCCAGATCCGTCGGCTGGCCGCCGAGCGCGGCGTGTCGCTGAGCAGTGACGACGGCATGGGCCGCACCGATGCCGCCACGCTCGACGTCTCGGTCGCCGCCATCACCCGCCAGGCCAGCCAGCTCATGGCCGACCTCACCGCTTTGGAAATGCCGGTGGCGGTGAGCAACGCCCTCGCCGTGCACCCGGCCGGCGTCATCGACGGCATCGATCTGGAATACACCGGCCGCATCGAGCGGGTCGACACCGACAGCCTCGGCGTGCTGCTCAAGGCCGACATCATCCCGCTGCTGCCACCGCTCGGTTACGACGGCCGCGGCACCACCCTGCGCCTCAACTCCGACGCCGTCGCCGTCGAGGTCGCCATCGCCCTGAAGGCCGCCAAGGTCATCTTTGTCTCCGAGGCCGGCCTGACCGCCGCCGACGGCTCGCGCCTGGCCCAGCTCTCCGTGGCCGAGGCGCGCGAGATGCAGCGCCGCCGCGACCCGCGCCACGACGTCAACATCCTCTCCAAGCTTCGTCATGCCGCCCTCGCCTGCCAGGAGGGCGTGCCGCGCGTGCACATCGTCGACGGCACCCAGGACGAGGCTCTGCTCGCCGAGCTGTTCAGCAACGAAGGTGTCGGCACGATGATCCATGCCGACGACTACCAGCAGATCCGCGCGGCCCACGCCTCCGACGTCGCCACCCTGCTGACCATGATGCAGCAGTCGATGGAGGACGCCGCCCTGGTGCCGCGCACGCGCGAGCAGATGCTGGCGCGCATCGGCGATTTTCATGTGCTCGAGGTCGACGGCAACCCGATCGGCAGCGTCGCGGTGCACAGCTACGAGGAGGAGGGCCGGCGCATCGCCGAACTCGCCTGCCTGTTCGTGCGCCGCTCGCACAAGAATCGCGGTCATGGTGGCCGACTGGTCGCCTACGCCGAACAGGTCGCCCGCCAGCGCGGCTGTGACACCCTCGTCGCGCTCAGCACCCAGGCCTTCCGGTTCTTCGAGGAGAAGATGGGCTTCCAGGTCAGCGATCCCGCCTGCCTGCCGGCCACGCGCCGCGAGCAGTACGTGCGCAGCGGGCGCAATTCCAAGGTGCTGGTCAAGCACCTCGCCTGATCGTCGCTTGCATGCGCCGCGCTCCCCGCGTATGGCGCGCGCAGCCCATGGTCAAGGAACTCGCCGCCACCTGCCGCTTCATCCGCGCCAACGACTGGCGCACGATCCGCGACGCCTTCCTGCACCGCGACACCCATCCCTTCCTGCAGTTCATCAAATACGGCCTTGCCGGCATCACTGCTGCCCTTGCCCACAACGGCCTGGTCCTCGTCCTGACCCTCACCGTGCTGCCCGCCGGCAAGGGCATGCTGATCGATGGCCAGGTGCTCGACGAGGTGGTGCGCAACCGCCACCTGCTCTGGGCCAACACCCTCGCCTGGCCGCTCGGCACGGTGGTCGCCTACGTGATGAACACCACCTTCGTGTTCACCCCCGGCCGCCACTCGAAACTCGTCGAGGCCGGCCTCTTCGCCCTGGTCGGCGCGCTCGGCTTCTTCCCCGGCCTGCTGGTCGTCGACTGGCTCGCCGGCCGTCTCGGCCTGCCCTCCACCGTCGCCCAGCTCGGCTTCATCCTGACCTCGGTCGCCGTCAACTTCCTCTGCCGCAAGTTTCTGATCTTCAAGAGGTGAAGCGCAAGCCTTGTTGACAATCAAGCGCACGCATTCCGAGGAACTTGCGGCGACGAAGCCATCGTCTGAAGGCATTGGCTCGGCACGGAGACTCGTCACCGTGCCATCACATCCTCGCGGCTCGGCAGCCAGCCTGCCGTTGGAGATGCTTGCCTGTCCTTCCGAGGCTTGGACGGCTGATCGCTGCTGCAACCTTTGGGGAGTCGGTTTCGTAATGACGGATGAAAGGAGTTCGTCATCATGAAAACATCCTCACTACTGTCCGTGGCTCTGTTTCTTGCTGTCATTCCAGCCCATGCCGAGAGCCGGGAGGATCAACAGGTCGATCAAGCCACGGCGATTGTTCAACGTTTCAAAACCATGCCCGAGCATGAGATCCCGCGCCACGTGCTGCGCGAGGCAAAGGGCCTGGCCATTCTGACCGTTACCAAGGGCGGTTTCATCTGGTCAGGGAAGATCGGTCAGGGGGTCGTGGTCGCCCGCAACCGCAATGGCTGGTCCAGCCCGGCCTTCATCCGCACCGGTGGCATCGGCTTTGGCGCCCAGATCGGCGCGAACATCACGGAGTTTGTGCTGGTTTTGAACACGCCTGAGGCCGTGCAGGCTTTTGCCCGCGAGGCCAACGTCAAGCTGGGTGGCGAATTGAGCGTCGCCGCCGGCCCGGTTGGCCGCAGCGCGGAAGCCGGGGTAACGCCGACTGCGGCTGTCTATGCCTACAGCCGCAGCCAGGGTCTGTTTGCCGGCGTGTCGCTGGAGGGCAGTGTGATTGGCGCGAATGCGAAGGCCAACCGCCGTTATTACGGTCGCGAGCTGCCACCTGCGGAGATTCTCGCCGGACGCACGGGGCGTCCGCTGAGTGCTCTGCGCCTCATTCGCCAGCTGTGACCGGAGCAGCCGCCGCCCGGGAGGCAGGGTTCAGGCCGCCGGCTTTTCCGCCAGGGCCAGCACGGTCTGAAACCCCGGGCTGCGGCTTTCCCGATGGACGATCGAGGTTTCGACAGCGATGAAGCCGGCCTGGCCGAGCATTTCATGGAGCTCGGATTCCGAGAAGCCGAGCCAGCGGTCAGCGTAGAGCTCGCGGGCCTTTTCGAAGGAGTGCTTCATCAGATCAAGCACCGCGATGCGTCCTCCGGGCTTCAGCAGGCGATGGGCGGCGCGCAGGGCCTTGAGTGGATTGGCGGCGTGATGCAGGGCCTGACTGAGGACGGCCAGATCGACGCTGGCTGGATCGATTGGCGGATCCTCAATGTCGCCCAGGCGGAATTCCAGGTTGGCGAAGCCGTGCTCACGGGCGAGGCCGGCGCCATAGGCGACCATTTTTTCCGAGCTGTCGACGGCAATGACCTGGCGGGCGCGCTGGGCCAGCAACTGGGCCAGGGTACCTTCGCCGGCGCCGAGATCGGCGATGACAAGCGGCGGCAGCAACTTGAGCAACATTTCGCCCAGGGCCTTCCAGGAACGACCGGGAATGTAGTGACGGCCGAACTTGCCGGCGAGGGCATCGAAGTAGGCCTGGGCACTGCGGGCGCGTTTCTGCAGGATCACCTTCAGGGCGGTGACGTCCTTTTTCACTTCGGGCAACTCGGCACCGGCGGCCTCGAGCAGGGCATAGAAAGCCTCGGGAGGATCCTCAGCCAGACTGTAGAGGCGATTTTTGCCGCTGCGACGATCCGTCACCAGCCCCGCGGCCTTGAGCCGGGAGAGCTGGGCGGAGATGTTTGACTGCGGCAGGGCCAGGATTTCCTGCAACTCGGCCACGCTGAGCTCCTCGCGTCGGAGCAGCAGCAGCAGGCGCGCGCGCGTCGGATCGGCGGCGAGCCCGAGGGACTTGAGCAGGGAGGCCATGGCGGTGCCATGTTGGGCCGGGCAGCTGCCTTTGTCATCCGTCAAGTTGTGCGGGAGTGGATTCCGCTCTTGTCTCAGGCCCCGGCCCGGTTACCTTTGCGGCGCCGCCATCCCCCGGCGGCTCCCCCTTGTGAACCGCACGCTTGCCGCCGTCTTGCTGCTGGGCGCTCCGGCCTGTCCGGCAGCCGCCGAGGAGACGCGCGCCCCGGCGGCAACACTGGAACTGGAGCGACTGAGCTTCCAAAAACGCCTGCTCGAAGCCGGGGTGAGACCGCTTCAGCAGCATCTGGCCGCTCTGCAGGAGCTGGAGAAGCAGCGGGCAGCCGCAGGCGACTACACCGGTGCGATCGAGGCCCGCAACCAGCGCAAAAAGCTGACCGCCGAACTTGAGCGCCTCGACAAGGAACTGCTGCTGACTCAAACACGCGAGCAGTCGCTCAAGGCCCGCCTGCTGCCGGACCGCATCCCGCTAGCCCTGGAGGCCGCGGTGCTCGAGGGCGGCGTCCGCCGTGCCGGCGGTGCCCTCACCGATTGGAGTGGGCCGGAAGCCGCAGTCACCTGGAAGCTGCCGAACTTGCCGCCCGGCGGCTACGAAGTGCTGATCAAGTACCGCTGTGGGGCTCTGGAGGGTGGCACACTGGAGGTGCAGGAGACGCGCTTCCGTCTCGGCGCCGAAGTGCTAACCACCCTGCGAGGCCCCCAGGAAAAGAACCTGGGCACCCTCAAGATCACCAATGGCAGTGGACCTCTGGTGATCCGGGCGCGCAGCATCCTGAAGGACAACCTGATGCACCTGCTGGCCGTACATCTCGTCCCCGCCGCCCGCTGAACACGTCCATGCGCCACCTGCCAACGCTCTTGCTTGCCCTGCCGGCCATCGCCGCCGCACAGATGGCCACCGATCCCGCGCCACTCGCCGCCGCGCGCGCGGGCTTTCTGCGCGAGGTGCTGTCTGTCTCGCAGAAATTGACCGGCCAGTATGAGGCCGCCCTGGCACGCACCGAGGCCGAACTCGCCGCCGCCGCCGGCTATGAGGAGGCTCTGCTGATCCGTCGAAGGCGCGACGAGTTGAAGGCCCTCTATCCGGCGAATGAAGCCGAGGTGGCGCTGTCGCTCGCAGTGCCCTTGCCGGTGCAGCAGGCGCGTCTTTCGGGATCCGTCGAGGTGCGTGCCGATGTTCTCACCAACTGGCGCACCAATGGCAGTGCCGCCGAATGGATCGGCGTGCGCCTGACGCCAGGTCGCTACTACCTGGAACTGGAAGCCAGCCTGAGCGAGATCGCCGCGCCGCCCGATGCCCTGCTGCCGGGCCGGGTGCGACCGCAGGAGCGGGCGATGTTCGAATTCCATGAGCTGTCGCTGCTGCCCGGTGCGGCGGAAAGCCGGCGCTCCTTTGAAATTGGCCTGAGTCAGGATGAGACCACCTTCACCTCCGTACAGATCGGGCCGATGCAATTCACGCGCAGTCCGGTGACGCTGCGCCTTGCCGCCACCGCCGGCTACCCCGGCAACCAGATCCGCCTGCGCGCCCTGCGCCTCATCCCCGCCGTTCAGGAAGCCCCCACAATGGTGGCTCCCACCTCCCCCCGGGGCCCCGGTCTCGATG
>DAIUCN010000056.1:0-27914 GCA_036846165.1 Prosthecobacter sp. | reverse complement strand
GGGCGGGTGGCAGGCAGCCGTTTGCCGATCCCGAGTTCTGACGAACGACGCCTGCGGGCAGACGGGTGAGGTGTCGCTGGCCTCAAGCGCCGGTGCCATCTGTAGGCGGAGGCAGCGACCCCGCGGATCGGGCCGTGGGATTGGTTTCCAACCGGGCCATTTGCGGTTCAAGCCGCAGCCACTTACCCCAAGACCACGTTGTCGGGTCGCTGGAGGCTGGATCGGTCTTTTTCTTGACGGGATTCCCCGTGTTGGACAGTCTCCTGGCATGCCTGCCTCTCAGGAGCAACGCCGATCCATCTGCGCGGTTTGTGTCCGCGAACAGCCTCGGTGTGGAGAATTTGTTTTCGCAACGGGAGAATGAATGGTAGTGTCCTTAGAAAATCACCATGAAGCGTCTGGCAGATACTACCGAGTTCAGCGATTTGCCTGTTGATATCGAGGAACGGCATGAGCGGATCCTAGAATTTGTTGGTCAGGATATTATCGGATTCCGAAACGAAGCGCTTGAATGCGTGTTTGGAGAGTTGGAGAGAAATGGCAGGGAAGGTTTGTTGCCTTATGACGCCGATTTTTTCAGCAAGGCCGCGAGTTCACTCGAACCCAGTCAGCGCGAAATCGCGCGTAAGCTTGCTGAGCGTGTAATCACGCACTTTATGGACAGATTCATGACTATGGTGGCGTGTGAGGGGAGCAACAACCCTCTCGGGCGTGATCACGGATTGCACCACGATTGGAAGGTTCAGATACGTTCGTATCCGAAGAACGAGACGTTGCGATATTCTGTTGAAGAGCAGATTGTTGATTTGGATGATCCGATCAATGCATTCGAGCCCGTTGACGAGACGCAACTGGCCGACGATGGGTTCGGTGCTGTCCTCGAAGAGCATCAAGTCACGCAAGGTGAGCTTTGGTTCCCCAAGTATTGGCATCGTTGGCTGAATCGCTTCAAGGACTATTAATCCCAAAAAGAAACCGGGGAGAACAAGATGTCACTCTTGGTGCCTGACCCGCCTCCAGTTTCAGTAGCCATGCTCTGCATGCCTCAACCCGTAGTCGAACCTTTGCAACTGGTCAGGTGCGGCAAGGATTGATATTCAACCAATTTCGAAACGTCTCATGTCCGAAATCGTATTTGAATTACAGTCGTTTGTGGGAGCGCTGCCTCTTCGCTTTGGAATGACTTCGGAAGACGTCAAGGCTATCCTTGGAGAGGATGGCAAGGTGTCGACGGACTTTCTCGGCGGAATGAGCCTGAACTACTATCGAACCGGCGCGGACATTTGCATTGGCTTCGACAAGGATTCAGGTCTGGCTACCCATTTTGGCCTCGGAAAATTGTCCGCCGTTCGTTTTCGAGGACTGGATGTTTTCGGTGACGCGACAGCCTGGCAGTCCATCGTTCGCATGAGTTCGGATTGCCATGAGTGGGTCGGCTTCGTGCATTGCTGCGACTTGGGCTTGTATCTGAGTGGGTTTCATGATGGCGACACGAGCCAGTTGGGCATTTGTGTTTATCCCGAGGGCCGCTATGACAAACACCGTCCAAAGTTTAAGCCATTTGCATTGTCATGACTGAATCGCCACCCGCAATGGGGCGCTGGTGATATCCAGGGATTTAGCCCGCGAACGGCCGACTGCCTCATGGCTTAAAGCCACCACGGTGGGAATTGCGACGCGCTGGATCCCTGAGCGAGCAGGCTGCGCCATGCACGCGCTCCGGGGATCCTCGCTCCTCTGCGCGCCTCCCCATCTCTGGGGTGCAGCTCCGAGGTTTGCAGGCAGCCAACCCCGCGTTGTGGCCAACGCGCCTACGGGGAGGCGGCTGAGACAATCAGAAATCAGGAATCCCCCATCTTCTTCGCGCCTCTGCGCCTTGGCGTGAGACTCCCAGGATCCGGCCTCAGGTCTCAAAATACGTGTAACCGCGCAGGCCGGCGTCGTAGGCGCCCATGATTTCGCGGCGTTCGGCGGCGGTGATGCGCTTGGAGACGACGGCGCTTTCGGCGAGGTTGCGGAAGCGGGTGGCGAGGTCCTTGGGGTCGTACTCGACGTAGCTGAGGACTTCGGAGACGCTGTCGCCCTCCTGCTCGCGGCGGTACTTGAGCTTGCCGCCCTCGAGGCTGACGCTGACGACGTTGGTGTCGCCGAGCAGGTTGTGGAGGTCGCCGAGGGTTTCCTGGTAGGCGCCGACGAGGAAGATGCCGAGCATGTAGTCGTCGCCCTTCTCGAAGTTCGGGTCGTGCAGGGGCAGGCTGCCGCAGATCTCGCCGCTGTGGGCGAAGCGGGCGATCTTGCCGTCGCTGTCGCAGGTGATGTCGGAGAGGACGGCGTTGCGGGTGGGCTTTTCCTTGAGCCGGTGGATGGGCATGACCGGGAAGATCTGGTCGATGGCCCAGAGGTCGGGCAGGCTCTGGAAGACGCTGAAGTTGCCGTAGTAGTAGTCGGTCATGACCGTGCTCATGCGGTCCATCTGGCTGCCGTCGTGGCCGACGGATTCGAGCTTGCCGGAGATCCAGGTCATGATGTCCCAGTACATTTCCTCGCCCTGGGAGCGCTCGCGCAGGCTGACCTTGCCGTAGTTGAACTCGCTGCGCAGCTTGTCGCGGTAGTAGACGGCGTCGTTGTAGATTTCCTGGACGCGGTCGCGGGTGAGTTTGTCGGGATCCTTGGCGCGTTCCTCGTGCAGTTCGGCGAGGTTGTGCAGGAGCTGGGGGGAGTCCTTGCTGAGTTCGAAGCCGCCGCGGGCGGGCTCGAAGCGGTTGACGTCGAGGATGTTGATGACCAGGACGGAGTAGTAGGCGACGATGGCGCGGCCGGACTCGGTGATGAGGTCGGGGTGGGGCACGCCGGCCTCGGCGGTGACTTCGGTGATGGCCTCGATGACGTCGGCGCAGTATTCCTTGGTGCCGTAGTTGCTGGAGGCGGAGGTGGCGCCCTTGAAGCCGTCGTAGGAGATGGCGAGGCCGCCGCCGAGGTCGAGGATGCCCATGCGGGCGCCTTCATGGACGAGGCCGCAGTAGACGCGGGTGGCCTCGGTGACGGCCTGGCGGATGGCGCGGATGTTGGGGATCTGCGAGCCCTGGTGGTAGTGCAGCATGCGCAGGCAGTCGAGCATGCCCTGCTCGCGCAGCTCGTCGACGACGCCCATGAGCTGGCTGATGTTGAGGCCGAAGACGCTGGCGTCGCCGCCGGAACCGGACCAGTGGCCGGCGCTTTCGGCGCTGAGGCGGAAGCGCACGCCGAGGGTGGGACGCACGCCCATCTTCTTGGAGCGCTCGAGGATGAGGGCGAGTTCGCTGGGCATCTCGAGCACGAGGACGACCTGCAGGCCCATCTTCTGGGCGTTGAGGGCGAGGTCGATGAACTCCTCGTCCTTGTAGCCGTTGCAGACGATGTAGGCCTCGGGATCGTGCATGTAGGCGAGGGCGGCGATCAGCTCGGGCTTGCTGCCGGCCTCGAGGCCGTAGTGGTACTTGCGGCCGTAGCGGGTGATTTCCTCGATGACTTCCTGCTGCTGGTTGACCTTGATGGGGTAGACGCCGCGGTAGACGCCCTGGTACTTGCCCTCGCGGATGGCGGTGGCGAAGCCCTCGTTGAGCTCGTCGATGCGCCAGCGCAGGAGGTCGCCAAAGCGGATGAGCACGGGCAGCTGGGTGCCGCGCTCGCGCAGGCCCTTGACGATCTCGGCGATGGAGACCGGCTTGGTCTTCTTGCCGTCCTTGAGGTTCACGGCCACCTCGCCCTTGGCGGAGATATCGAAATAGCCATGGCCCCATTCACGGATGCCGTACAGGTCGGCGCTGTCGTGGATGGACCAGGTGGAGTGTTTGGGGGCGGGGCGGCGTTGCATGGAGGTCACTGCGGAGGGCGAGTATGGGCGCATTCTCCCCGATGGAAAGCGAAAGTGTGGGCCGCGGCACGGCGCCGGGCCGCCGGTTTGGCATCGCTCTCCCGTGCGGTTTTCCCTGGAAGGCGCGAGCGAGTCCGCCGCAGAACGCGGGGTCAGCCGAGGCGCAGGTCGAGGGTGAGCGGGAACTCGGCGACGCCCGGCAGGTCGACCGGCTCGATCCGTCCGGGGCTGTGACCGTTGGCGAAGAAGCGCGCCAGGCGCCGGCTTTCGGCCTCGTAGCTGTTGACCGGGAAGGTCTCGTAGTTGCGGCCGCCGGGATGGGCGACGTGGAAGGTGCAGCCGCCGAGGCTGCGCCGGTTCCAGGTGTCGACGAGGTCAAAGACCAGCGGGCAGTGCACGCCGATGGTGGGGTGCAGGCACTCGGGCGGCTGCCAGGCGCGGTAGCGGACGCCGGCGACGTATTCGCCGACGGTGCCGGTGGGGTGCAGCGGCACGACGCGCTGGTTGCAGGTGACGAGGTGGCGACCGCGGACCAGGCCGCTGACGCGCACCTGCAGGCGCTCGAGGCTGCTGTCGACGCGTCGCACCGTGCTGCCCGCGCCGCCTTCCTCGCCGAGCACGTGCCAGGGTTCCAGGGCGGTGCGCAGTTCCAGGTGGACGTCGTGGCGGGTGATGGCGCCGATGGCGGGGAACTTGAACTCGAAGTGCGGGGCGAACCATTCCGGCTGGAAGGCGAAGCCGGCGGCGGTCATGTCCTCGAGCACATCGCAGAAGTCGCGCCAGACAAAGTGCGGCAGCAGGAAGCGGTCGTGCAGTTCCGTGCCCCAGCGCACGAGGCGCTGCTCGTAGGGCTGCTGCCAGAAGCGGGCGATGGTGGCGCGCAGCAGGAGCTGCTGGGCGAGGCTCATCTGCGCGTGGGGCGGCATTTCGAAGGAGCGCAGTTCGACCAGGCCCAGGCGACCGGTGGCGGAGCCGGGATCGAAGAGCTTGTCGATGCAGAACTCGGTGCGGTGGGTGTTGCCGGTGGCGTCGGTGAGCAGGTTGCGGAAGAGGCGGTCGACGAGCCAGGGCGGGGCGGTGCCGCGCTCGCGGCGGTGGCGGTCGAGCTCGCGGAAGGCGAGTTCCAGCTCGAAGAGGGCGTCGTTCCTGGCCTCATCGATGCGCGGGTGCTGGCTGGTGGGACCGATGAAGAGGCCGCTGAACAGGTAGCTGAGGCTGGGGTGATTGTGCCAGTAGCCGAGCAGCGACTTGAGCAGGTCGGGCCGGCGCAGGAAGGGCGATTCGCGCGGGGTTTCACCGCCGACGACGATGTGGTTGCCGCCGCCGGTGCCGGTGTGGCGGCCGTCGATCAGAAACTTTTCCGTGCCGAGCCGGGTGAGCCGGGCCTCCTCGTAGAGGGCGGTCGTGTGATCGGCGAGTTCGCCCCAGGTTTTCACCGGGTGCATGTTGACCTCGATGACGCCGGGATCGGGGGTGATCTTGAGGACGTGCAGGCGCGGGTCGTAGGGCGGTGGCGAGCCCTCAAGCAGGATGGGCAGCTTCAGCGTGGCGGCGACCTGCTCGATGGCGGCGACCAGGTCGAGGAAGTCCTCGGTGGCGGCGACCGGTGGCAGGAAGATGTGGAGTCGGCCGCGGCGCGGTTCGACGCAGAGGGCGGTGCGCAGCAGCCAGGCGGCGGATTCCTGCGCTTCCGGTGGGCGCTGTGCGTCCGCCTCGTCGGGCGGCAGCGTGCGCCGCTCGGGCCGGCCCTGGCCGAAGAAGCGATTGAAACCTGGGCCGGCGGGCGTCTCGGCAGGCTCGCCGCTGACGGCATCCGGCACGCGTGACCGAGCCTGCGACGGCGGTGGCAGGTCGGGCCAGTCGTCGAGCGGATCCTGCGGGTGAATCCACGGGTAATCCGCCTCGCTGACCCAGGGCAGGCTGTCGAGCGGCAGGCGCAGGCCCATGGGCGAATCGCCGGGGATCAGGTGCAGGGTGTCATCGCGCACGAACCACGGACCGCTGCGCCAGCACAGGCGGTCGCCGCGCCAGCCGCGTTCGAGGGGCAGGACGAAACCGACGATGTGATCGAGTCCCTGCTCGAAGATTTTCGCCAGGCGGGCGCGTTCCTCGGCATCGCGCAGGTTCGACTTGAAGGGATCGACATTGACCGGCAGGCGCTTCTCCCGCCAGAGGTGGTAATACACGTCCTCGTAGGCGGGTTTGAGCCAGCGTTCGCCGACGCCGAGCGCCTGCGCCAGGGCCAGGCCGAAGGCGCGCGCCTCGGCTTCGCCGTGGCCGAGATCGACCGCTTCATCGGCGATCAGGCCGACGTCGTTCCAGATCGGCACGCCGTCCTTGCGCCAGTAGCAGGCGAGCGCCCAGCGCGGCAGCGATTCGCCGGGGTACCATTTGCCCTGGCCGTGATGGAGCAGGCCGCCGGGGGCGAAACGCGCGCGCAGGCGTTTGAGCAGCGTGCCCGAGAGCAGACGCTTCGCGGGACCGACCGCGGCGGTGTTCCACTCGGCGCCATCCATGTCGTCCATGCTGACAAAGGTGGGTTCGCCACCCATCGTCAAGCGCACGTCGCCGGCGGCCAGGCGGGTGTCGACCTGATGGCCGAGCGCGTCGATGGCCGACCACTGCTCCGGCGTGTAGGGCAGGGTGACGCGCGGGGTTTCGAAGATGCGCTCGACGTGCATCTCGTGGTGGAACTCCACCTCGCAGGGATCGACGAAGCCGCTGACCGGCGCGGCGCTGACCGGATCGGGCGTGGCGGCGAGCGGCAGGTGGCCCTCGCCGGCGAGCAGGCCCGAGGTGGGATCCAGGCCGATCCAGCCGGCCCCGGGCAGGTAGACCTCGCACCAGGCATGCAGGTCGGTGAAGTCACATTCCGCGCCGGTTGGGCCGTCGAGCGATTTCACATCGGGCTTGAGCTGGATCAGGTAGCCGCTGACAAAGCGCGCGGCGAGACCCAGGTGACGGAGGAGTTGCACGAGCAGCCAGGAGGTGTCGCGACAGGAACCGCTGGCGAGTTGGAGGGTCTGCTCCGGCGTCTGCACGCCGGGTTCGAGCCGGATCGTGTAGCGGATCTGCTGGGAGAGTCGCGCATTGAGCTGCACGAGAAAATCCATCGTGCGCGGGCGGCCCGCGTCCTCGAGGAGGGTGGTTTGACCGGGGGGCTCGGGCAGGATGCCATGCGGATGCGGGTCGGCGGCTTCCGAGTGGGGCACCGGCACGTGGGGCAGTCGGCCGCCGAGCAGGTCGTGGCGGATCTCCCGCAGCAGGGTCGCGAAGCGCGGCGTGGCGGGCAGGCGACGGTGAAAGGCTTCGAGTTCGTGCGCGAGGGCGGGGTCGTAGCGGAAGGGGAAGTGCTCGGCCTGGGGTTCCAGGAAGAAGTCGAAGGGATTGAACACCGCCATCTCGGCGATGAGATCGACTTCGACGCAGAGTTCGCGGGTGGGTTCGGGAAAAACGAGGCGGGCGAGGTGGTTCGACTGCGGATCCTGCTGCCAGTTGAGAAAGTGCTTCTCGGGCGTGACCTTTAGCGAGTAGCTGAGCACCGGCGTGCGGCAGTGCGGGGCGGGGCGCAGCCGCACCACGTGCGGGGAAAGGCTCACCGGCCGGTCGAATTGGTAGCGTGTGAGATGGCGGAGAGCGACGTGGATGGCCATGCGGCGTGGCCGATAGCTGAGCACGGCCCGTGCCAGTGCCGGGGCGGAAACCGGAGTCGACTCAGGGGTGCAGCGGTTTCAACCACCGTTGGTAGAGGCCGGCACCGACGAGGCCACCGGCGAGAGGCGCCAGCAGATACACGGTCAGCCAGCCCAGGCCATTGGTGATAAAGGGCACGGAGCCCCAGCCGGCGAGCGCGGAAAACAGGCGCGGACCGAGGTCGCGCGCCGGATTGAAGCAGGCCATGGTCAGCGGCCCGAGCAGGCAGATGAGCAGGGTGACGGTCAGGCCGATGGCGGCCGCGGCCTGCGTGGGGCGGGCGCGGTTGCGTTCGTCGGTGAGGCCGCAGATGACGAAGAGCAGAATCGCCGTGCCGGCGAATTCGGCCAGGAAGGCGCGGCCGTGTGACATCAGCGCCCGTGTCTCGGCGTCGAGCGGCTTGCCGCCGGGGTTGGGGAAGAACTCGCCGAAGACCATGGCCGTGGCCTCGCTGCCGGCAGCCCCGCGCACGAGGCCGTGGCGGGTTTCATAGGCGGTGAGGGCGTCGCCAAAGAGCGCGAACAGCAGGCCGGCGGCGAGGAAGGCGCCGAGCAACTGGGCGACCAGGTAGCCGGGCAGGCGGCGCTTGGGGAAACCCTGCCAGACGCAAAGCGCGAGGGTGACGGCCGGATTGAGGTGGGCGCCGCTGAGCGACGCGGTCAGGTGGATGGCGAGGGCGATGCCCAGCCCCCAGACAATGGCGACCTGGAACACGCCGGCGTTGGCACCGGTGAGCACGGCGCTGGCGACGCTGCCGCAGCCGAAGAACACCAGCAGGAAGGTGCCGACGCATTCGCCCCACCACCAGGCCGGCAGCTGCAGGCGCTGGCGGGACTCAGTCACGGCAGCGGGCGGCATCGCGCAGGCCGGCGGCATAGGCTTCGAACACGCGGCGGATTTCGTCGCGCACGCGGCGGAACTCGGCGAGGATTTGCTCTTCGCTGCCGGTGGCGTGGGCGGGGTCATCAAAGCCCCAGTGATGGCGGCTGACCTGGCCGGGATACATCGGGCAGGCCTGGTCGGCGTTGCCGCAGACGGTGATGACGGTGGCGATGTCGCGATCGAGGAACTCGTTCATCGACTTCGAGGTGTGGCCAGAGATGTCGATGCCGATTTCCGCGAGCGCGGCGATGGCCTTGGGATGGACGTAACCGGCGGGCTTGGAGCCGGCGCTGTGGACCTCGATGAGGTCGCCGGCGGCGGCGCGCAGGATGCCTTCGGCCATGTGACTGCGGCAGGAGTTGCCGGTGCAGAGAATGAGAACGCGGGGTTTCATGTCGGGAGCAAGGGTTCAGCAGCAGCCGCCGCCCGGGGTGCAACCGCCGCCGAGCAGGTCGACCTTCGGCGCCGGGGCGCAGACGCCGGGCAGGCAGAGTTCCTTGGCGAGGCAGTCGGTGTGCTTGAGGCCGAGGTGGAAGAGCAGGGTGCCATCGTCGACCTCGGCACCGGTCACCGGGAACTGGCTGACCGAAAAGTCCTCGTACTCGATTTCCACCGGCAGATCGGTGCCGGGCAGGACATCGCCGGCGCGGGCGAAGATGGTCGCGAGCTTGCCGGCGGTCAGCCGGTGGTCCGTGTCATCAGCCACCCAGGTCTGCAGCAGGCAGCTCTCGACGCTGCGGCGTGTGCCGCCGCAATCGATGAAGCGCTTGGTCACGTGACCGACCTCGGTGATGTGGCAGTGTGCGGGGATCAGGCCGCCATCGGGCAGACGGAAGAGCAGGGGCAGGTCCGGGTGATCGCGGAGGTGCTGGAGGAAGTCAGTGAGTTGCATGGGGATTCAGGGGGTGAAGTTCAATCGCAGCAGCCCTCGTCGCAGGCGTCCGGGGCGAGTTCATCAAGGCAGCGCAGGAAATCGGGCAGGCAGCTGCAGGTGAGTCGGTAGTAGATGTTCAGGCCGCGTCGCTCGCAGGTCAGCACGCCGGCGGCGCGCATGAGCGAGAGGTGCTTCGATACCGTCGACATGTCCGCGCCGACCAGGGCCTGCAGGTCGCAGACGCAGCGTTCACCGCCCATGAGGGTCTCGGCGATGAGCAGCCGCGAGGGATGGGCGAGCGCCTTGAGCGCGGCGATGCGCGCATCGGCGGTGGGGCGAGGGGAGGTGCGCATGCTTATTTGGTAAAAATGCCAAATAGCAGCGCTTTGGCAAGCGATTTGCTCCAAAATCGATTCTGCTGATCCGGCGGGGCGAGGTGGAGCAGGGGGGCTCACGCCAAGGCGCGGAGGCGCCATGGCGGGGATTTGGTAGCACCGGCACTTCGAGGAGGCCTTTGAGCCCCCGGATGGCACTTGTCACCGGCTGTCGGCTGGCATTAGTTCATGTCTAGGTCACGCTGTTGATTCGACCGCAACAAGATCAGGAACCCTACTTCAGGATGATGCGCCCAAGAATCCTCCCCGGCTTGATCGGAAAGTGCACTGTCAGCATCAGCCTTGGGGTGCTGTGGATCGTTTCGGGGATGCCTGCCGCCACGGTCAGTGGCATGAAGATCGAACCAAATCCCGACCCAGGCCTGATCGAGATTCGCTATGATCTTACCGCAGACGGTTGGAGCACAGTGGCGGTCAAACTCGAGGTTTCCACCGACGGCGGTTCGTCTTGGACATTGCCTGCAGGAAAGATTCAGGGGGATTTGGGAGAGCGGGTGACACCGGGAACGGGCAAAAGGATGCTCTGGGTTCCTGCGGGAGGTCAAACTTTGGACAGTCGGCTGCGCCTGCGCATCCTCGCGGATGAGGGGTTCGTCTTGATCCCTGCGGCCCGCTACTCCATCGGGCGGTTGCAAGGTGACTCAGACAGCGATGCGCCACCGGTTTCGGTGAAGCTGAGCGATTTTCACATTCAGAAGATGGAGACGACTCAGGCGCAATGGGATGAAGTGCGCGCTTGGGCCTTGAACCATGGCTATGCCGATCTGGCGGCCGGTGCTGGCAAGGCGGCCGATCATCCGGTTTACGGTGTGAGTTGGTACGATGTGGTGAAGTGGTGCAATGCGCGCAGTGAGATGGACGGTCTGACACCCTGTTACCTGAGTGGCGGAGGCGTGTTCCGTTCCGGCGTTGCCGAGCCCTCCGTGGACTGGTTGGCCAACGGCTATCGCCTGCCGACCGAGGCCGAGTGGGAGGTGGCGGCCCGAGGCGGAGCGAAGGGAAAGCGCTTTCCCTGGGGTGCGGACACGATTCAACATACCGATGCCAATTACTGGGCGAACGCCGCCGCCTTCCCGTATGACAAGAGTCGTTGCCAGGTTTACACCTTTCATCCGGCTTACGAGGTGGGGAGCAAACCCTTCACCGCACCTGTCGGCAGTTTTGCGGCCAACGGTTATGGCCTTCATGACATGGCAGGCAATGTCTGGGAATGGTGCTGGGATTGGTATGATTCCGGCAGCTACAAGGCTTCGGTCACCGATCCCTCAGGTCCTGTGGCCGGTGAAAAGCGTGTGTTGCGCGGCGGTTCCTGGGGGACGAGTGCCAACCGCGCGCGGTGTTCCTTTCGCTACGGTGCCATTCCCAGATTCACGGATTCCGGCGGTGGCTTTCGCTGCGCCCGGGGACACGTGACGAAGGCTTCTGGTGGGCCGATAAGATGACTGACAAACTCGTTTCGTCGCCTGCAAGACTGCTTGGGCCCTGCCAGCCTTTGCCTGTCCATCCCTGACACAGGCTTGCTTTCGGTGCGGGAAAGGAAAACCGCGCGGTGGGCTCGGCGTTGTGGCAGACTGACGTTATGCTGACTCCGATCCTTGCCCTGGTCGTCATCGCCCTGGTCTCCCTGCTGGTGGTGCGCGTCGGCGCGACCGCGCTGATGATGACCGGGCTGAGCTGGGACACGGCGAGTTTTCAGGCCTACTCGGCCTTTTTCGGCGTGGGCTTCACCACGCGCGAGGCGGAGATGGTGGTGAATCATCCGGTGCGCCGTCGCATCATTCGCGACCTCATTCTGGCGGGCAACATCGGCCTGACCTCGGCGCTGGCGGCTCTGGTGGTGTCCTTCCTGCAGACCAGCCATACCGGCGAGATCCTGCTGCTGGTTGCCGGCGTCAGCCTGGGGGTGATCCTGCTGCTGACGCTGTCGCGGGTGGGTTGGCTGCAGCGCTGGCTCGACCATGTCATCCAGGGCATGCTGGAGCGTTCGGGCGTGGTGCGTGCGCTCGACTACGAGCTGCTGCTGCGCATCCGCCAGGGGTATGTGGTTTCCGAGGTCGAGGTGTTGTCGGGCACCTTCCTTGCCGGCCGCACCCTGCGCGAGGCGCGGCCCTGGGATCGCGGAGTCATCATCCTGGCGGTGCGCCGGGGCGATGAGTTTTTGCCCGGTCTGCCCGGACCCGCCACCGGTATTGAGGTCGGCGACGTCCTGACGGCCTATGGTCAGGAGAGCGCGTTGCAGTCCCTGATGGAGCCGGTTGGCTGAGCGCGTCAGTTCTCGACGGTGGCGACCGCCAGGGCGGCGATGCCCTCCTCGCGACCGACGAAGCCCATGCGCTCGTTGGTGGTGGCCTTGATGCCGATGCGATCGGGCGTCAGGCCAAGGGCGGTGGCGATTTGTTCCTTCATCGCCGGAGCATGCTTCATCACCTTCGGCGCCTCGGCGATCAGGGTGCTGTCGACGTTGTTGAGGGTGTACCCGTGTTCGCGGGCGAGCGCGGCGCATTTCTCGAGGATGCGCAGGCTGGAGATGCCCTCGATGCTCATGTCGGTGGGCGGAAAGTAGAAGCCGATGTCGGGCAGTCCCATGGCGCCGAGCACGGCGTCGGCGATGGCGTGGCTGAGCACGTCGGCATCGGAATGGCCGTTGAGCCCGCGGTTGTGGGGGATGTCGACGCCGCCAAGGATGAGCGGGCGTCCTTCTGCAAAACTGTGTACGTCGTAGCCGATGCCGGTGCGGATCATGGTGGGAAGGGGAAATTCAGGCGGGGCGGCCGCCGAAGGTGCGCATTTGGGCGCGGTACTCGCGCGGGGTGCGGCCGACGACCTCGCGGAAGCGGCGGTTGAAGTTGGCGAGGTTGCGGTAGCCGCAGTCGAGGGCGATGTCGGTGATGTTGTGCTGGTCCTCGGCGATCAGGCGGCAGGCGCGGCCGATGCGCACCTCGTTGATGTACTCGGGCACGGTCTTGCCGGTGCGCGAGCGGAAGAAGCGGCTGAAGGCGCCCTCGCTCAAGTGGGCGAGCTTGGCGAGCTGGGCACGGTCGATGTCCTCGGTGAGGTGCTCGTGAATGAAGTCGCAGACCCGCTCCATGCGGCCTTGGTCGGTGGCGTGCAGGGTCGGTTCGTAGCTGGCGCTGGCGAGCGCGCGCAGGTCCTTGGCGCGCGCCAGCAAATCGAGGATGGCGAGCAGGTCGACCACGCGGGTCAGGCCGCTGGCACCGGCGAGGTGGCGCAGGCGCTGGGCGACCTCGCGCCGGGTCTGGCCGCGCACTTCCAGGCCGCGCGCGGCGCGGCGCAGCAGGCGGCGCACGCCCTCCATTTCGGGGCGGTCGAGAAACTCGCGGCCGAGGAAGTTTTCCTCAAAGCGCACGACGATGGCGTCGACGCCGCCCTTGTCCTCGTCCTGATGCCAGACATGCGGCAGGTTGCTGCCGAGCAGGACCATGTCGCCATCGGTGAGCGGTGCGATGTTGTCGCCGACCACCCGGTGGCCGCTGCTGCGCACGGCGAGGGTCAGCTGGAACTCTGGATGGAAGTGCCAGCGCGTGCCATAATCGGAACCCTGGATGAGCTCGCAATGGAACGACTCCCAGTCCCGGCGCGGCACTTTCTCAAAGACGGGCTTCATGGCGACAGAGTAAAGACGGGATCCGTGAAATTGCCACCTCAGGCTCGTTCGGTCGGCCAGTTCCGGGCAAAGTCGGCGAGGCGACGGGCGTCGTCGATGCCGGGCACCTGCGTGCCGGCGCACTCGCCGGGGGTGAAGTCGCCGCGCGCGGCGATGTGCCCCGCCTTCCAGACGCGGGCGGTGGGCGCATGCGGACCGACCTGCCGGGGGTCGCTCCAGGTGTGGATGCCGAGCGTGCGCGGATTGATCGCGGCGGCGATGTGCATGGGGCCGCTGTCGACGCTGATCACCGCGCGCGCCTGGCGCAGGCACCAGACGAGTTCGGGCAGGCTGGTGCGGCCGCTGAGATCGATGAGGTGGTCGCCGCGCGGCAGGGGTTCGTGACCGGGCAGGCCGACGAGGGCAACCGGGGCCGGCGCCAGGGCATCGCAGAGCGCCTGCAGCACCTCGGGCGCCAGCGACTTGCCGCGGCCGCGCGACCAGGGGTGGACGACGAGGACGTCATCGCGCTCGGGCCAGCCGGCGGGGCGGGAGCCGGTCGGCAGTGGCGTTTCGAGGGTCGCGGGTTCGATGCCGAAGGCGCGGACAAGGGCGAGGTTGCGGTCGAGCGCATGGTCACCGGCATCGACGGCGACCACGTGATCGTGCAGCAGGCGGGCGCCCTCGCGGGAGTCGGAGAGGCCGACGACCGGGCAGGCACCGCTGAGACGGGCGAGCACGGCACTGCGCAGCAGGCCCTGGAAGTCGAGGGCGATCTCCGGCTGCGGGCGCGGCAGTTTCCGCCACTGGCGGGCCCAGGCGGCGAAGCGGGCCAGGCCGGAGAGGCTGCGGAAGGTCTTGCGCGGGAAGGCGATGACCTCGTCGACGGCGGGGTTGTCGAGCAGCAGCGGCGTCCACTCGGTGTTGGCGAGCCAGCGGATGCGCAGGTGCGGAAAAGCGGCGCGCAGGGCCTGCACGGCCGGCAGGGTGTGGACGATGTCGCCGAGCGAGCTGGGCTTGACGATGAGGGCGGAGCGGAAGCCCGCAAGGCCGGGCAGGGGGGCGGCGCTCATCGCTTACTTGCCGAGGGCGAGGCGTTCCGCGAGCAGGACGGGCAGGCCGGCGGCGCGGATCTTGTCCTGGGCGGTCTGGATGTCGTACTCGACGCGGCGGATGCGGATGCTCTGCTCGTCGGAGTCATAGATCGCGTAGGCGGCGCGCCAGTCGCCATCGCGCGGCTGGCCGACGCTGCCGACGTTGACGAAGTACTTCACGCCGCGTTGCAGCAGCACCTCGCTGCCGCGGGCGGCGCGCACGGCGTCCTCCTTCTCAAAGATGCGCGGCACGTGGGTGTGGCCGTAGAAGCAGATCTGGGTGAACTGGTAGCTGAAGCTGGCCATCGCATCGAAGCGGTTGGTCACGTAGCCCCAACTGCCGGGCGAATCGAGGGTGGCATGGACGATGGTGAAATCGCGCACCTGGCGGACGAGTTTCAGTTCACGCAGCCACTGGCGCTGCTCCTCGCTGAGCTGCTCGCGGGTCCAGAGCAGGGCGGCCTGGGCCAGCGGGTTGAGTTCTTCGAGGTTGCTGGTGCCGGCGGCGCCGTCGTCATGGTTGCCGCGCACGGCGGGGCAGTTCAGCTCGCGGACGATCTCCAGGCATTCCGAGGGATTGGCGGCGTAACCGACGATGTCGCCCAGGCAGACATGGCTCTCACAGCCCTGCTCGTGGGCGTCCCAGAGCACGCTCTGGAGCGCTTCGAGATTGGCGTGGATGTCTCCGAAAAGGGCAAATTTCATCGGGTTGGGCGACGGAACAAACCCTATACCATCGGAAAACCCGGGTAAAAATCAAGCGAATCGGCTCGCATTCGCTCCTGCTGCCTCACGCAGGCGCTGGGCACCGGCATAGACGTTCATCGTGCCGCCGCGCAGAAAGCCGATCAAAGTCTGGTTGGCGGCGCGCGCGAACTCGACCGCCAGGCTGCTCGGCGCCGAGATCGCGGCGAGGAAACCGATGCCGCCGGCGAGGGCCTTTTGGACGATCTCAAAGGACACGCGGCCGCTGACCAGCAGCAGGTGGCGGTCGAGCGGCAGCAGGCCGTGGAGCAGGGCGTGGCCGAGCACCTTGTCGAGGGCGTTGTGACGGCCGACATCCTCGCGCAGGACCAGCAGGTTGCCGTCGAGATCGAACAAGGCGCTGGCATGCAGGCCACCGGTCAGTTCAAACGCCGCCTGGGCCGCGCGCAGGCGGTCGGGCAGGGCGGCGACCAAGTCCGCCTCGACCTGGAAATCGGCGGTCGCCGGCGGGAACCGCTGGAAGACCGAGTCGATGCTGGTCTTGCCACAGAGGCCGCAGCTGGAGGCGCTGAAGACGTGGCGCGTCAGCGATTGCCAGTCGACCTGCGTGCCGCCGAGCAGCACATCGACGACGTTGCCATGGTGGTTGTCGGTGCTCGGGCACTGCGAGATCTCCAAAAGGTCGCGCGGTCGCGTCACGACGCCCTCGCTGACCAGGAAACCGGCCGCCAGTTCCTCGTCATGGCCGGGCGTGCGCATGACGACGGCGACGCTGCGGCCCTCGACGCGGATTTCCAGGGGCTCCTCGCGGGCGACGACGTCGTCGCGCGGCTCGCTGGCACTGCCGAGGGTGACGCGCTGGAGTTCGACCGACTGGGTCGGGGCGGTGTCGGCCTCGGTCATGACGCGGCTTCCACGAGATCGGCGCTGACCAGGCCCTGGGTGACGTGGCGCGGCTCGGCGATCAGGCCGATGAGGCGGTCGAAGCTCTCGCGGCCGCGGGTGATCTCGATTTCGACGCGCAGGAAATAGATGGGCAGGTCACCGGGCGGCAGCTTGGGGAAGCGCACGAAGTCCTTCTCGGTGGTCAGGATGGCGTGGGCGCCGGCCTTTTCGCAGCGCTCGATGAACTGGGTGATCTCCTTTTCCTGGAAGCGGTGGTGATCGGTGAAGCGACGGGTCCACTGGACGCGCGCGCCGAGTTTGCGCAGGCCGTTCTCAAAGCTCTCCGGCACGGCGATGCCCGACAGGGCGCCGACGTATTTGCCACTCATGACATCGAGCGGCAGGCGCTCGCCGGTGTGGATGTGCTCGAAATGCACCGGCCGGTGCCGGCACTCGATGATCTCGGCGACCCGGTTGTGCCGGCGGATCTGCTCGATGATCTCGGCGCTGTCGCCATCGGACTTGGTGAGGAAGATGTAGCTGGCGCGGCGCAGGCTGGCCGGCGGCTCGCGCAGGGTGCCGCGCGGCAGCATGTAGCCGGTGCCAAAGGGCGCGGTCTTGTCGACCAGGACAATGTCGTGGCGGTGCTTGAGCTTGAGGTACTGCAGGCCGTCGTCGAGCAGCAGGACGTCGGCGCCGAACTTGCGGATCGCGTGCGCGCCGGCCTTGACGCGGTTGCGGTCGACCACCACCGGCACGCCGGGGCAGTTCTGCGCCAGCATGTAGGGTTCGTCGCCGGCGACGTAGGAATCGAGCAGCACGCGCTCGCCGTCGGAGACGACGCGCGGCAGCGGTTCGCGCGGCTTGCGGGCGAGGCCGAGCTTGGCGGCGAGGCGCCAGCCGAGCGGCAGCTTGCGCTGGCGCTTGCTCTTGTAGCCGCGGCTGAGGATGGCGACCCGGCGGCCGCGGGCGAGCAGGGCCTTGGCGAAGAGTTCGACCACCGGCGTCTTGCCGGTGCCGCCGACGGTGATGTTGCCGATGCTGATGACCGGCACGCCGAGGTGGTGATCGTGCAGGTAGCGCTCGCGGTACAGGAAGAGGCGCAGGCGCACGGCGCCCGAGTACACGCCCGAGAGCAGCCGGAAGGCCGCGCGCAGCAGGGTCGGTCGGATGCCACGCTTGTGGTGGATGATCACCTCGATGAGGTAGGCTTCGAGATCTTCCAGGGTGTCTTTCATCCGGGGCCGGGAGCGATTCATAACCCGGCTGCGCCGCCGGCTCAACCCTTTGCTTGCCGCCTTTCCGCCAACCCGGCGTTGCCTGTCGCCCCCGCCGCGGTTATGCTCTCCCTTTCCCACCGTGAAGCCCTACTACCTGACCACCGCCATCGATTACACGAACGCGCCGCCGCACATCGGCCATGCCTATGAGAAGGTGCTCGCCGACGTCATGGCGCGCTTCCAGAGGCTGAGCGGTCGCGAGGTGTTCTTCCTCACCGGCGTCGATCAGCACGGGCAGAAGGTGCAGAAGAGCGCCGACCAGGCCGGGCAGAGCCCGCAGGCCTTCGTCGACGGCGTCACCGCCAAGTTCACCGCCCTCTGGGACAAGCTGAATGTCCGCTACGACGGTTGGGCGGCCACCACCGATCCGCGCCACAAGCGCGTGGTTCAGGCCCTGCTGCAAAAGCTGCACGACGCCGGCCAGTTGTACAAGAAGGCCCACAAGGGCTTTTATTCGGTGCGCCAGGAGCAGTTCCTGACCGACAAGGAGCGCGGGCCCGACGGCCAGTTTGGCGAGGAATGGGGCGAGGTCGTCGAGCTGGAGGAGGAGAACTGGTACTTCCGCCTCAGCGATCACGTCGAGTGGCTGAAAAACCACATCAAGACCCATCCGGATTTCATCCTGCCCGCGCATCGCGCCGCCGCCGTGCTCAACGCGCTGGAAGGCGCGCCGCAGGACCTCTGCATCAGCCGCCCGGTCGAGCGCCTCAGCTGGGGCATCCCGCTGCCTTTCGACGAGCGCTTCGTCAACTACGTCTGGTTCGACGCCCTCACCAACTACATCAGCTTCGCCGGTTACCTCGCCGACGAATGCGGCAACGAGGGCCTGCCCGGCTTTGAGCAGATCTGGCCGGCCGACGCCCACGTCATCGGCAAGGACATCCTGGTGCCGGCGCACGCGGTGTACTGGCCGATCATGCTGCACGCGCTCGGTTTCCCCGACGACCAGATCCCGAAACTCATCGTCCACGGCTGGTGGAACATGAAGGGCGCCAAGATCAGCAAGAGCCTCGGCAACGTCATCGATCCCGATGAGCTCGCCGGGGTGTTCAGCGCCGATGGCCTGCGCTACTACCTGATGCGCGACATCGCCACCGGCTATGACAGCGACTTCAGCGACGAGCGCCTGGTCATGTCCTACCGCAAGGAACTGGCCGGCGGTCTTGGCAACCTGCTCAATCGCAGCCTCAACATGGCGCACAAGTACCGCGGCGGCATCCTGCAGCCGGGCGAGTTCGACGACGAGGAAAACCGCGCCCTGCGCCGGACGGTCGAGGAAGCCGGTCCGGTGTATGCCGAGAAGATGAACGCCTGGGCCATCCACGACGGCATTGCCGCGGCCTGGAAGATCGTCACCCAGGCGAATCACTTCGTCGACAGCACCAAACCCTTCTCGCTCGCCAAGGATCCCGCCCAGGCGGCGCGACTCGACAGCGTGCTCTACCACCTCGCCGAGGCCCTGGTCCATGTCAGCATCCTGCTCGACCCCATCATGCCCGAGACGATGGCGAAGGCCCGCGCCCAGATCGGCTGGCAACGGCCGGAGGGTTTCGGACTCGGCGATCTGCGCTGGGGCCTGCTGCCGGCCGGACATCAGCTCGGCGCACCGGTGCCGTTGTTCCCGCAGCTTGATCCCGAGACCGCCGGCGAGCGCTGGGCGGAATTCCTCAAGGCCAAACCCGGCGCCTGAGTCCTTTCTTCACCGTCGATCCCCATGGCCAAAACGCGTGCCCAGCGACCCCGGCGCAAGCCGCCCGCCAAGGCGCGCCGTCGGTCCAGCGCCAAGCGCCGCGACACGCGCGATGGCGTGGCGCGGCGCCTCCTGGGTCTGCTGGTTGCCGGGTTGGTGCTGGCGGCCGTGTATCAGGCGGCGGCCGGCTGGTTCAGCCTGCGGCGGACCGAGGCGGTGACCTTTGACGCGCGTCGGGGCACGCTCTTTCTGCCGCTGGCCGAGGCCGCGCACGCGCTGCGTTGGGAAGTGCAGGAGCAGGGGGCGCAGGTCTGGCTGAATGGCCGGGAGGTGTCGGCCGCGCAGCTCGTGCGGTTGCCCGATGGCGCCGCCCTGGTCAGCCTCGAGGGCCTGGCCGAGGCAGGGGCCGAGGTCGAGCGCGAAAGCGCCGCCGATGCCGCATTGGTCAGCGCCGAGGGACGTCGGCTGCGCTTGGAAAAAGCCCCGCAGCGGGTTGAGGTCAGCCTGGCCGACCAGCGCCTGCTTGCCTGGCAGGGCAGTCGGCTCATCCTCGCCACCAAGGTCAGCACCGGTCGGCGTGGCAGTACGCCGCCGGGTGAGTTCAAGGCCGGGCCCTACAAGGCGCGCCAGCATTTTTCCAAGCTCTACAACAACGCGCCCATGCCGTGGAGCGTCCAGGTCAACGGCCACATCTTCATCCACGGTTTCACCCAGGTGCCGGACTATCCGGCCTCGCACGGTTGCATCCGCCTACCGCTGACCGGTGCCAATCCGGCGCGCTTTTTTTACGAGTGGGTCGAGCGCGGCACGCCGGTGCGCATCCTGCGCGAGTCGCTGCCGGTCAGCCCGGTTCCAGCCGTCCGTCTTTGAGGCGCAGCAGGCGGTCGCCGCGCTTCGCCAGGTTGAGGTCGTGGGTGACAACGACCAGGGTTTTGCCGGCCTCGCCCACCACACCCATGAGCATGTCCATGACCCCGCCACCCGTGGCGGCGTCGAGGTTGCCGGTGGGTTCGTCGGCAAACAGGATGCCGGGGTCGTTGATCAGGGCGCGGGCGATGGCGACCCGCTGCTGTTCGCCGCCGCTGAGTTCGGTCGGCAGGTGGTCCATGCGCGCGGCCAGACCGACGCGCTCCAGCAGTTCCTTGGCGCGGGCGTCGGCCTTGCGACCGCCAATCATCGCCGGCAGCAGGACGTTTTCGAGGGCGGTCAGTTCGGGCAGCAGGAAGTAGTGCTGGAAGACGAAGCCCATCGTTTCATTGCGCTGCCGTGCGCGCGCTGCGGCTGGACCGTGGTAGAGCGAGCGGCCATGCACGAGCACGTCGCCGCGCGTGGGTTTCTCCAGGCCGCCGAGCACGTAGAGCAGGGTGGTCTTACCGGCGCCGGACTGGCCGCAGAGGAAGACCTTTTCGCCGGCCGCCACCTCCAGGTCGACCCCGCGCAGCACGGGCAGGTCATGACCTCCCAGATGGTAGGTGCGGTGAACGTCCTGAGCGAGCAGTGGGGCGGAGGGCATGGGGGACTCGGTTGTTGAGTTCGCGGTTCTCGGTTCGGTGTTCTCAATTCCGATCTTCCATCTTCGATCTCCCATCTTCCACGCCCCGCTGCGCCAGCGCGAGCGAGCCGAGCAGGCCGGAGCGGGTGCCGAGGCCGGGGGCGACGATGAACTGCTCGAGGTCGGGACCGAGTTCGGGCACGGCAAGGTAGCCGTGGAGTAGGTGTTGCAGCTCGGCGCGGATCAGGGGAATCAGGTGCGGCTGGCTCATGACGCCGCCGCCGAGGATGATGCGGCGCGGGCAGAGACTGAGCGTCAGGTTCATCAGGGCCTGGCCCATGAGCCGGGCGGTTTCCGGCCAGGCGGGGTGATCGGGCGACAAGGTGTCGGCCGGTGCACCCCAGCGTTTCGCCAGGGCCGGACCGCTGATGTAGCCTTCGAGGCAGTGATCGTGAAACGGGCACTGGCCTGCGGGATTGGGCGCCTGGCTGGCGACCGGTGGCGGCACCAGCAGGTGGCCGGCCTCGGGATGCAGCAGGCCGTGCAGGAGTTGGCCGTGGATGAGCACGCCGACGCCGACGCCGGTGCCAACCGTGATGTAGACGAGCGGGTCGAGCCCCTGGCCGGCGCCCCACAGATGTTCGCCGAGCACCGCCGCATTGACGTCGGTGTCGAGCGCCACGGGCACCTGCAGGCGGTCGCGGAAAAAGCCCACCAGATCGGCCTGCTGCCAGCCGGGTTTCGGCGTCGTGGTGATGCGGCCAAAGGACGGGCTGGCCGGGTGGAGGTCGAGCGGACCGAAGCTGCCAATGCCGAGCGCAACAAACTCGCCGTGCTCGGCGCGCTGCGCCTCAAACCACGCGGCGCAGGCGGCCAGGGTCTCGGCAGGCGTCGTCGTCGGCAGGCGCGTGGTCGCCACCACCTCGTCCGGACCGCGGCCGAGACCGCAGACGAACTTGGTGCCGCCGGCTTCGATGGCGGCGAAGAGCGGGGCGTGCCGGGTCATGCGCGGCGGACGGCGGCGGAGTCGCGAATGCCGAGGCTGGCGTAGATCTCGCGGGTCGCCTGCGATTTGTTGAGGGTGTAGAAATGGATGCCGTCGACGCCGTTTTCCAGCAGGTCCCGGCACTGCTCGGTGGCGTAGTGCACGCCGACCCGGCGCACGGCTTCCTCATCGCCGCCGCAGCGCTGGATGGCGCGCAGCAGCTTGGCCGGGTAACGCGCGCCGGCGGCCAGTTCGGCCATGCGGCGCATGCCGGCGGCGCTGGTGATCGGCATGATGCCGGCGATGATGGGAATGTCGATGCCTGCCAGGCGGCAGCGGTCGCGGAAGTCGAAGAAGTCGTGGTTGTCGAAGAACAACTGGGTGCAGATGTAATCGGCGCCGGCATCGCACTTCGCCTTCAAGTGTTCCATCTCCAGGACGCGATTCGGGGTTGCGGGATGGCCTTCGGGAAAGCCGGCGACGCCAATGCCAAAGCCGCGCGGGTCGGGGTGGCCGCCGCGCTCGTTGAAGCGGCGAATGAAGCGCACCAGGTCGGCCGCATGCTGGAAGGCATCCTTGTGGCGGTCATAACCGGCGAGGTCGCGCGGCGGGTCGCCGCCGAGGGCGAGAATGTTGCTGACGCCGGCCTCGGCGTAGCGTTCGAGGATGGCCTGGATGTCGGCCTCGCCGTGACAGACGCACGTGAGGTGCGGGATCGGGTCGAGCGAGGTCGTGGTTTTCAGGCGCACGACGAGGTCGTGGGTCAGCTCGCGGGTCGAGCCGCCGGCGCCGTAGGTGACGCTGACGAAGGAGGGTTTGTAGGCCTCCAACTCGCCGATGGTCTGGTACAACGCCTCGGAGGCCTCCGCGGTCTTGGGCGGGAAGAACTCAAAGGACAGCGTCGGCCGCTGCTGGGTGAGGATGTCGGCGATGTGCATTCGGCGTGGGCCGGAATAGAGACCGGGCACGCCTCGCGGGCAAGCGCAGACATCCGTCACGAACCGCCCAGCAGCAGGCCGGCCCACTGCGGCGCCTGCCAGTGCACCAGCAGGGCCAGCAGGCCGGCCAGCGCCAGGCCGAGCGCGCCGGTGAGCAGGACTTCCAGCGCTTTCACCCGTGCCAGCGCGCTGCGGGCGACGCCGAGATCCTCGAGGGTTTGGAACTCGCGCCGGCGCAGGCGGAAGGACAGGGCAAAGACGAGGATGGCCACCGCCAGCGCCGCGGTCGCCGCCACCGCCAGCACGGCCAGCACCAGGCGCTCGACGCGAAACAGGGTGGCCATGAGCGCGCGAAATTCATCGCTCGGCCGGATCAACTGCGCGGGCAGTTTGGCATCGAGGTAACGACCGGCCAGGATCGCCTCGGCCTTGGCGTCGCGCGGCTGCACGAGCACGGCGCTGACCGGGAAGCGACCGGGATCGCCGTGGAAATGGAAGCTGTCGAGGTTGGCCTCGGTCACCTCGTTGAACAGGCGCACGCTGGCGTTGGCAACCGTGCCCTGCGCCTCGCGCTGGAGCACGGCATCGCCGCTCACCTCGTCGTGGCCGTGGGCGAGACCGGCGATCAGCCAGGCGGTTTTCAGATCGACCAGCACCGCGTTGTCATCGGCCGTGCCGGTGGACGAGAGCACGCCAGTGACGCGCATCTTCAGCGGGTAGGCGCCGGCGAGATCGAAGACCTGTTCCTGCGAGGAGAACACGGCATCCCCCGGCTTGAGCCCGCGAGCTGCGGCCACGGCAGCGCCGAGCACGCAGTCGCCCAGCCGTGCAAAGGGTCGCCCGGCGGCGAGGCGCAGGCGGCGGAAGTCGAGGTAGTCGAGCTCGGTGCCGACGATCGGCGCACCCTGGGCATGGAAGCGCAGGTGCAGCGGGATGGCCTGGGCGAGGCCATCGGCGCGCAGCGACTCCACCGCGGCGAGGTCGAGCGGCGGCAGGGCCTGGGGTTTGAAGTAGAGCGCCGCCAGCATGAGGTCGAGGGCGCTGCCGCGGGCGCCGAGCACGAGTGGTGTCTGTTCGGCACGGGCCTGCAGTTGGGTTTCGGCGGCGCGCAGGAACAGGCGCAGCGACAGCGGCACGGCGAGCATCAGGCCGAGTGCGCCGGCCAGCAGCCAGGTCTGCAGGCGGTGGCGCGCGACGTAGCGCAGGGCGAGGTGCAGGGCGGGGGGCGTCATGCGCGCAGTTCCTCCATGCGCAGGCGTTGCGGGCAGGCCTCGGCCACCTCGGGGTCGTGGGTGACGATGACCAGGCAGGCGCCGGCGGCGCGGCTGGCCTCCAGCAGCAGGTCCATGACCCGGCCGCGCCGCGCGGGATCGAGCGAGGCGGTGGGTTCATCGGCGAAGACGAAATCCGGTGCGTGCACCAAAGCGCGCGCCACGGCGACCCGCTGGCGTTCGCCCTGCGACAGGCGACCGGCGGTCTGCGTCCAGTGCGCGTCGATCTCCAACTGTTCGGCCAATTGGCGCGCGCGCGCCTCGGCCGGGCCGGGCTCCAGGCCGAGGAAGCGACCCGGCAGCAGCAGGTTTTCCGCCACCGTCAGGTAATCGAGCAGGGCGAAGTCCTGGAAGACCAGGCCCATGCGGCGCAGGCGCAGGGTCCGGCGGGCCTCGCTGGAGAGGCTGCCGAGCGCCTCACCGCCATCGAGGCAGACGCGACCCGCCTCCGGCAGCAACAGGCCGGAGAGCAGGCGCAGCAGGGTGGTCTTGCCGCCGCCGCTGGCACCGAGCACGGCGAGGGGCTCGCCGGCGCGCAGTTCCAGGCGCGTCAATGCCAAACCAAAACCGCCGCCGGGGTAGCGGAAGCGCAGGTGTTCGGCGAGCAGGGTGGCCATGGCGATCGCGGGAGGGATTCCCGGCGCGCCGGACTCAGGCGAGCGGCGCGCCCAGGCGGCGCAGCATGGCGTCGAGCATGCGGCCGTACTTCAGGTAGCTGTCGTACTGCAGCTTGGCCTTGGCTTCGGGCGACAGCTCATCGGCGGCGCCGGCCCCGTGGAAGACGACGGCGACATGCGGTTCGATGCTGATGTGGCCGGCGTAACCGGTGTCGACCAGGTCCTTGAGGATGCGCTCGGTCTGGCCGTCGCCCTCGCCGGGGAAGGTGTACTCGGCGTCGCCCTTTTCCTTGATCCAGCGGCCGTCCTTGACGTGCACGTGGACCATGTGCGGCTTGATGGCCTGGTACATCTCCCAGGAGTCCTGCTTGTGGCCCGGGCGGTCGCGGTCGTCGATGAAGACCGGGTTGCCAGTGTCGAACACCCACTTCATCTCCGGCACGGCCTCGGCCATGCGGCGCACGTAGGTCGGGCTCATGCCGCCCCAGTTCATGCAGTTTTCGTGAACGACCGTCAGGCCGGCATCGGCGAAGCGCTTGTTGATCTCGCGCATGCGGCGTATGCGCTCGTCGACGTGCTGCTCGGCGGCGTCACTGCCGTCCTCGTTTTTGCAGACCGCGTAGCTCATCACGCGGATCAGCTTCGTGCCCAGGCGCTGCATGCGCGGGATGGCGCGGGCGATCTCGGCCTCGGTGATGCTGAAGTCGTCGGTGATCTTCTTCGCCCAGTTGCCGATGAGTGAGCCAAAGCCGCTGACGCCCATGCCGGCGGCGGCCAGGGTTTCGCAGACCTTGTCAAAGGTCGCCTCGGGGATCTCGTGCAGGTTGCCCTTCACGCCGTCGAGTTCGACGACGCGCATCTCGATGCTTTTCCAGCCGAGTTCCTGATGGGCGCGGATTTGCACATCGAGGGATGCGCCTGCTTCGTCTGCAATGCCGGTGAGGTGGATCATGGTCGTGTTGGGTTGGGGTTCCGTGCTTCCTTAGGCCGGAACGCCGCGGTGGCAAGAACGAAGGCGCCCGCTTGCCAAGGCCACCCCCGGGCGCTTTGCTGGGGCATGTTCTTCCGCCTGCTTCTCGTCGTTCTGCTCGCCGTCTCCGCGGCCGAGGCCCGCACAGTGCGCCTGCTCACCATCGGCAACAGCTTCTCGCAAAACGCCACCCGCCACCTCGGCGCGCTCGCCCAGGCCGGCGGCCACGAACTCATCCACCGGCCCATCGTCGTCGGCGGCGCCTCGCTCGAACTGCACGCCCTGAAGGCGCGTCGCCACGCCGAGGATCCCGCCGCCAAGGACGGCCGCTATGCCGACGGCGCCAGCCTGGTCGAGCTGCTGGTCGCCGACACCTGGGATGCGGTGACGATCCAGCAGGCGAGTATCAAAAGCCACGACCTGGCCACCTACACGCCCTTTGCCGATGAACTCGCCGCCCTCATCCGCCGGCTCGCCCCGCAGGCGCGGCTGCACGTCCACCAGACCTGGGCCTACCGGGCCGATGACCCCCGCTTCACCCGGCCCTCCGGCAAGCCCGGCGAACCGGTCGATCGCGCCGCCATGCATGCCAGCCTGACCGCCGCCTACGAAACCACCGCCAAGCGGCTCAATGCCGTGCTGCTGCCGGTGGGCGATGCCTTCGACCTCGCCGAGCGCGACCCCCAGCGCGGCTTCCGACCCGACACCGCCTTCGACGTTGCCAAGGCCAAGCCGCCGGCCCTGCCCGACCAAACCCACTCCCTGCATGTCGGCTGGCGCTGGGCGAAGGGCAGGGGCGAGGACAACGAGGTCAAGCTGCGGATGGACGGCCACCACGCCAACCTCGCCGGCGAATACCTCGGCGCCTGTGTCTGGTATGAAGTCCTGTTTGGCGACAGCCCCGTCGGCAATGCCTTCCTACCGGAGGGCTTGGAAGCCGGTTACGCCCGCTTCCTTCAGGAAACCGCCCATCGCGCCGTGCAGGCCCGCAAGTGACCGCAAAGGCAGACTCCATCTGAAATTCCCTGAGGGCCTACGGAAGACACGGAAAGCGCGGAAGGCCAGGAAGGGGGGCGGATCGGGATGAAAGGAGCGCGGACACTCTTGTCCGCTTCTGGGAGTCAGATTTTGGAACCACGAATCGCACGAAGGTCACGAAGCCAAACCGGGTAGGGCGCCGTGGCTTTGCCTCGTGGCAGACAGGGAGGGGTCTCACGCCAAGGCGCAAAGGCGCCAAGAAGGCCGGTGCCTCCTCATCCTTTTGCGTCTTGGCGCCTTGGCGTGAGTGATTCTGAGTTTCCCGACGCCAACCTGAGGTGAATCGCTCATGGGACGCTGATCCTGAGAAGGGAGGGCGGAGAGCGGGCACAGGCTGTAGGCTGGGGCAGTGGCCCCGCGGTTCGGGCCGTGGGAGCGGGTTCCAACCGGGCCATCTGCACTTCAAACCGCAGCCACTTTCGCAACCCCAGCGCTGTCGGGTCGCCGG
This sequence comes from Prosthecobacter sp., assembly GCA_036846165.1. Classification (GTDB taxonomy): domain Bacteria; phylum Verrucomicrobiota; class Verrucomicrobiia; order Verrucomicrobiales; family Verrucomicrobiaceae; genus Prosthecobacter. The sequence continues at coordinate 1,200 of DAIUCN010000056.1, read as the reverse complement.
AGGCTTGCTCGGTCTTTTTCTTGACAGGATTCCCCGTGTTTGACAGTCTCCAGTTATGCCAGTTTTCAGCGACGAAGTCTGCACGCCCGGGCGGCCTTGGTCCGTGCCAAGCCTCTGTGTGTACGAACTGTTCGGACACAAGGCGGCTGAATGATACTGTCGGCAAAAAAGATGAAGACGACGCAGACCATTTCTGAATCGAAAATAGATGAAGTGCTGGCGTCGATATTCGCATCGGGCGATCCAATCGTTAAGGAAGCCTATTCCGGCTTCGATCAGCCCACGAAGACATTCCCAACGCTTCAAGCACTTCGCGACGATATTGATTACACTCCCGGTCGGGGTCGGAAGTTTTTCTACTATTCGATCTACTACCCGGAGGCGAATGGCATTGTCCTTGAGAAGCGAATCGACCTGAAGCCCGGGGCCGTTAAGAACCATACTCACAGGTTCTCTCAAGAGGGTTGGGGATTGATTTACCTCCAGATCACCTTCAAATATCCAGGAGCTGTCGAGTGCCGCATTGCAGTGAACTCCGAGAAGCGGGCGAACAACTGGGCGGACACTCTGGATCGTTTGGGCGAACCTGATTTATGGGACTGGGAGGTCATCAAGGTGCATGCGGGACGTGTGACGCGACTACTCCGCAAGCTCGGAAAACAACAAGCCGAACAATAAAGGGTGACAACGGCGGACAAGCTCGCTAGTTCGCTCTGGACGACTTCTCCCCGCCGTGCCACACGTTCAAACGTTCGATCGCTCCAGCCGCACTCGATGAAGCCCGACGCCCTTTGGCCCCGCTGCGTTCCAAGAAACTCCAGTCCCGGTCTGAGGGAGCGCGAGTGTGCCGAAGGTCACTCGCTTTGGGTGGTGGCTACGCGCTGGACCCTGAGCAAGCAGGCCGCTGCCCTGCGCCCGCCCCGGTCGTTAAGGTAGTCCTCACACTCCGTGTGAGGTGCGGGGGATCATCACACGGAGTGTGATGGCTACACTCCAGCAGGCTCAGCCAGGCTCGCGGCCAGGCCCTGCAGCGTCGAAAAGCGCGTCTCAGGGGCCTCAATCCACGAAAAAGGCGCCAATGGCGCTGAATGACCGGGAAACTGGCGGTTTAGTGCGGGGGACAAGCTTGAGGTGCCCGGGAATCTGGCAGACAAGCCGGGGTGACAAGCTTGGTGTGCCCGTGAATCTGGCAGACAAGCC
>DAIUCN010000055.1:0-28239 GCA_036846165.1 Prosthecobacter sp. | reverse complement strand
GCCTCCTGGCCGGTGAAGCCGCCGCGGATGGCAAAGGCGCCGGGCACGCCGATCTCGATGTGCTTGAGCTCGCCGATGTAGCCGTTGCGCACGCGCTCGCAGGCCATGCGCACTTTCAGGCCGGAGCGGCGCCAGGTGCCGCACTGCAGGATGCGCCGGTGTTCGGCGACCGCCCGGCAGATGGCGCGGCCGTCGGCGATGCTGCCGCCGAGCGGTTTTTCCGAATACAGGTCCTTGCCGGCCCGGGCCGCCGCGACCGCGACACCGGCGTGCCAGTGGTCGGGTGTGGCGTTCATGATGGCGTCGACGTCGGCACGCGCCAGCACCTCGCGGAAATCGTTGTGGAGGTCGCCCTTGCCGAGTTTGGCAAGGGCGGCGGCGCGTTCGAGGTGCTTGCTGTCGACGTCGCAGAGCGCAACCACCTGGACGCGTTCGTCGGCCAGGAAGGCGCGCAGGTTGCTGGTGCCCTGGCCACCGAGACCGATGCAGGCCAGGCGCACGCGGCTGTTGGGGGCGGTGGCGCCGGCGCGGCCGAGGGTGGCGCCGGGCAGGATCAGGGGAAGGGCGGATTGAAGAAAGCGGCGGCGGCTGGAAAGGGGAGCGGGAGGCATCAAGCCAATACGGGCCGGGCGCGGCGGTTTTCGCGGCGCAAGTCCGGCCCAGAACAAAGCAAGTGACGCGGGGCGGATTTGCAGTCAGGGTTTTATCCTCAATCCAAACCATGCCATGAAACCGTACCAACGCCTCATCGCCGCCATCGACTTCACGCCCTCCTGCCGCAATGCGCTGCGCGAGGCCGTCCGTCTGGGCCGGCACACCGGCGCGGCGATCACCGCCGTGCACGTCATGGACGAATTCCTGGTCAGCGAGCTGAAGCGCGCGCTGTCCACCGACCAGGCCAGCGTCCGCGCTGAATGGGAGGCGCGTCTGCGCAAGTTTGTTGACGACTCCGATCTGGGCACCCCGCACGTCGAGGTCGAGGTGCGCATCGGCAACGCCTTTTACGAACTGGCCGAGGCCTGCCGCGTGCACGAGGCCGACCTGCTGGTCATGGGCGCGCGCGGTTCGCGCAACGAGCCACACCGGGTCGGTGTCATCGCCGCCCGCTGCGTGCGCAAGGCACCGGTCGATGTGCTGCTGGTGCGCGAGGATGCCCAGGGACCATTCAAGCATCTGGTCGCCTGCGTCGACCTCTCGGAAAACTCCGCGCGCGCGGTGAGTCACGCCCTGCAGATTGCGGCGCAGGATGGCGCCACGCTCGACTGCCTGCACGTGTATCAGTCGGCTCTGGCGATGTCGCTCGACTACGGCGGCCTGGCCGCGCCGATCGCCTCGACGATGGATGAGCAGGGCCTGCAGATGTGGCAGGCCGAGCTCGACAAATTTGTCCAACCCCTGCAGGCAGCCGCGCCCGGGGTGATGGTGACCCGTCTGGTCAAGGAGCGGGTCAACATCCGTGAGGCCATTCTCGATCATGTCACCGAGACCCATGCCGACATGGTGGTGCTCGGCACGCGTGGCAAGACCGGCCTGCGCGAGCTGCTGATCGGCACAACGGCGGAGAAAATCGTCGCCCATGCGACCTGCTCGATTCTGGCGGTCAAACCCCATGTCCTGCCGGAGGGCGACGACTGAGCCCATGCTGCCTGACCACCAGCTCCATGAAGCCGCCGCCGGCGGTTTGCCGCCCCCGCGGGCGGGGGGCGGGGGTCTTGACAAGGCGGGTTCGGAGGCGCTAGCTGAGGGTCCCCGTCCCATGCTGCCGACCTCCGACCCCGACCTCATCCAGAGCCTCGTGGACCACGCAGGCATGCTGGTCATCGGCCTGGATGTCGAGGGGCGCATCCAGTGGATGAGCCGCGGGCTGGAGGAACTGTCGGGGCGCCGCACCGAAGAGGTGGCCGGGCGCGACTGGGTGGAGACCTTCATCCCCGAGGAGCACCGGCAGGCGGCGCGGCGGATGTGCCGCGGCGGCATCGGCACCGAGCGCAAGGAGAGCCACGTCAAGCCGCTGCTCGTTCAGGACGGGCCGCCACGTCTGGTGGACTGGTTTCATTCCGACCTCAAGGACGCGGCCGGCAACATCACCGGCATCCTCTGCATCGGCCGCGACGTCACCGAGCTGCGCGCGGCGCGCGCGGCCCTGGAGGCTTCGGAAAAGCGCAGCCGCGCGGTGCTGGAGACGGCGGTCAACGCCATCATCACGATGAACGAGCAGTCGATCATCGAAACCGTCAACAGCGCCACCGAGCGCATCTTCGGCTACACGCGCGAGGAATTGGTTGGCCAAAACATCAAGATCCTCATGCCGCAGCCGTACCGTGCCCGCCACGACGGCTACGTGGGCGCCTACCTGCGGACGGGCGCCCGCAAGATCATCGGCATTGGCCGCGAGGTGGTGGGCCAGCGCAAGGACGGCACCATTTTTCCAATCGATCTGTCCGTCGGCGAGGCGCACCTGCCGGACGGTCGCCGGGTTTTCACCGGCATCATTCGTGACCTCACGGAGCGCAAGCTACTCGAGGAGAAAATCCTGCAGATCAGCGAGGAGGAGCAGCATCGCATCGGCCAGGACATTCACGACGACCTCTGTCAGCAGCTCGCCGCCATTGGCTGCCTGGCGAAGGTCGCCCACCAGCAGCTCGCGCGCAGCGGCAACCGCGAGGCCGCCAACCTCGACGAGATCGTCCGCCTGCTGACCCAGGCGAACGTGCGCGCCCGCGAGATGTCGCGCGGGCTGATGCCCGTGGTGCTGGATTCGGTCGGCCTGATGGAGGCGCTCAAGGAGCTGGCGCAGGGCACCGAGCGCATCTTCCGCGTCAGCTGTCCGTTCCGCTGCGAGCGGCCGGTGAGCGTGCCCGACAACAAAATGGCGACCCAGCTGTTCCGCATTGCCCAGGAGGCCGTGGCCAACGCCATCAAGCACAGCCAGGCCGGCCGCATTGAGATCCAGCTCGCCGAGGAGGACCAGCATGTGCAGCTGACCATCCGCGACAACGGCCAGGGCATTCCGGACAATGTCACCGGCAAGCGCACCGGCATGGGCCTGCTCACCATGACGCACCGTGCGCGCATGCTGGGCGGCACGCTTTCGGTTGAAGCGGACGAGTTCGGCGGCACCGTGGTGCAATGTCGCGTTCCCGTCCCGACCCCGCAACAGGCCAGCGCCAGGAAGCCGTGAAACGCTTGCTGCTGGTGGATGACCACCCGATCATGCGCCACGGTCTGGCGCAACTGATTCGTGCCGAACCCGGTCTCGAGGTCTGTGGCGAGGCCGGCAGCGCGCGCGAGGGGCTTGAATTGGCCGGTCGCTTGCAGCCTGACCTGGTGGTGATCGACCTGACCCTGCCTGACAAAAACGGCCTTGAGCTGCTCAAGGACATCCAGGCCCAGCATCCGGGCACCCTCTGCCTGGTGCTGTCGATGCACGATGAGACCATGTATGGCGAGCGCGCCCTGCGCGCCGGCGCCCGTGGCTACATCATGAAGGAGGCGGCGGCCGATCACCTCATCAACGCCGCCCGCAAGGTGCTTTCCGGTGGCATCTATGTCAGCGACAGCATGGCCAGCCGCATGCTGGAGCAGGTGACCGGCCAGCGCGCGCGCGGCGCCACCAGCGGCGTTGAGACGTTGAGCGACCGCGAGCTTGAGGTGTTGGAAATGATCGGCCGCGGCGTCGCCACCAAAAACATCGCCGAGCGCCTGTGCATCAGTGCGCGCACGGTCGAGGCCCACCGCGCCCACATCAAGGAAAAGCTCGGGGTTGGCGATGGTGCCGCGCTGGTGCGCTACGCGGTGCAGTGGGTGGAGAGCCGTGCCGGCGTGTGAGCCAGGGGTGAACAAGGGGTAATGGTTTCCACTATGCCGCAATTGCGGCGGCTCATCATGGCTTGTGCCGTAGCCGGCACGAATAGCCGGAGCGGTGGGGGCGGGCTAGCCTCGGTCCGTCACCTTAACCCAACGAACCGCCATGAGCCCCACCGCCAATTCGCACCAAGCCCGCCAGCGCTTCATCGACAACCTGGCCGACAGCGACCTGTTCCGCCATTATCAGCAGGCCTTCCACACCCTGACCGGCCTGCCACTCTCCCTGCGCGCCCTTGGCGACGAGGAGCACATTGAGCAACTGGTCAGCCGCAAGGGCGTGGCCGGTGTCGTCCACAGCCTGATCCCCGTCAAGGTCGGCAAGAACCCGGTGGCCCTGCTTGAAACCGGTCACGTCCGCCTGGAGCCTGCCAACGCCAGCACCTTCGCGCCGCTGGCCAGTGCTTTGCTCGACGATGACCGCAGCGCCGCGGAGATCCGTTCGGCGCGCGTGCATTTTGAGCAGGTGCCAGTGATGGATCCCGCCCGCTACGATGCGGCGCTCTGTCTGCTGCGCTCGTTCGCCATCCAGCTCGGCGAAAGCGCCCACCGCCTGCTCTTTGCCCATGCCACTCATGAGCCCGAGGCGGTACGCAATGCCAAGATCTTCATCCATGCCCACCTGGCCGAGCCGATGACGCTGGAAGGTGTGGCCAAGGCGGTCAACGTCAGTCCCTTCCACTTCTGCAAGGTGTTCAAGCGCGCCACCGGCCTGACCTTCACCGACTTCGTCAACCGCGCCCGCGTTGAAAAGGCCAAGCGCATGCTGATGAAGCCGGCCGCGCGCATCACCGAGGTCGCCTACGACGTCGGCTTCCAGAGCCTGTCGCACTTCAACCGCAGCTTCCGCCGCATCGCCAGCGAGTCACCCACCGAGTTCCGTGGACGCATGAAGGGCGGCCGCGTCGACGAGCCGGCCCTCGCCTGAAGGGGGGCTGAAAACGAAAAACCCCGTGCCTGGGAGGGCACGGGGCTTTTTGTCGGGGAAGGGGATCTTACAGCGAGCCCTTGAGGGTGCTGGAAGGCGTGAAGCGGACGCTCTTGGAGGCCTTGATCTTCATGGCTTCGCCGGTCTTCGGGTTGCGGCCGGTGCGGGCGGCGCGCTTGGCGACCTTGAAGGTGCCGAATCCGATCAACTGGACCGAGCCGTCCTTCTTGATGCCTTTGGCGATTGAGGACAGCACTGCTTCAAGGGCGTCGGCGGCTGCGCGCTTGGAGGTTTCGGCGCCGAGGGCTTTTTGCACCAGTTCCGTGAGTTCTGCTTTGTTCATGAGGATGTCGGGATGGATGTTTCTGCTTTTCCGCGGGAATATATTGCGGAATCAGTGGGCGATTAAGACGCCAACCCCCCTGGCCCGTCAAACATAAAAACCCCTGCGCGCCTGCAAAAACCATTGAGTCATGAAGCCCCCTCCGCTGAAGCGATTTTTGCTTGACCAGACCCGCCCCGCTGTGCCCGCCTCGGCTTATGTCGCGCCCGGTGCGGTTCTGCTCGGCGACGCCCGGCTTGGCGAGCAGGCCAGCCTGTGGTTCGGCAGTGTCCTGCGCGCCGACATCAACCGCATTGAGGTGGGCGCCCAGAGCAATGTCCAGGACGGTTCGGTACTGCACGTCAGTGACGACCGTCCCTGCGTGCTTGGCGAGCGCGTCAGCGTTGGCCATCGCGCGGTCGTGCATGCCTGTGAGGTGGGCGACGAGGTGCTTGTCGGCATGGGTGCGATCCTGCTGGATGGTGCCGTGATCGGTGCGCGCAGCATTGTCGCTGCCGGTGCACTCGTGCCCAAGGGCATGCAGGTGCCCGAGGGATCGCTGGTGCTCGGTTCGCCGGCAAGAGTCGTGCGGACCCTGACCGCGGAGGAGCGCGCGGCCAACGCCCGTCTGGCGCTCAAATACGTTGAACTGGCGCGGCGCTACCGCGAGCTGGCCGGCGCGGTGCCCGGGCTCTAAAAACCGCCGCCGCACAGTTGCCATCCACGCGGCCGGCGTGTTAAATCATCTGTCATGAATCGTGATGTTGTCGAAGTTCAGGTGCGCGCCGTGCTCCCGCTCGAAGGGAGTTTTGCGGTGTTTCTCGGCAACGCCGACAAGACCTTTGTCATCTACGTGGACGAGTCGGTTGGCACGGCCATCTCAATGTTCATGCGCGGCGTCGCCAAGGACCGGCCGCTCACGCATGATCTGCTGGGCTCGGTGCTCATGGCCTTCGGGGCGCGTGTCGAGCGTGTTGTCATCAATCACGTCGAAGGCAGCGTCTTCCATGCCCGCCTGATCCTTTCAGCGGCCAACGAACTGCACCAGCGCAAGGTCGTCGAACTCGACGCGCGACCGAGCGACAGCATTGCCATGGCGGTGCAGCAGGGCGCGCCGCTGTTTGTTGCCCGCAGCGTTTTTGACACGGTCGAGGATGTCACTGACACGCTTGCGCAGATTGAAAAGCGGGGCCTTGAGCAGCCTGCCGGCGAGGCCGATCCCAGCGATGAGCAGGAGGACATCGATCCGGATGATTTGGATATCGAGGGACTTGAATTGGCGGACGATGACGAGGATGAAGACGACGAGGATGAGGACGGCTTTGATGATGGCTATCAGGGCAACGATGACGATGATGACGAGGGCGAGGAATGGAAGAAGTCCGACAACTGAGGGCTGCGGCAGCAAACAACCGTTTGCGCATGCCGCGCAGCCGCCTACAGGCCGCCCGTGCATCAAGCCTTCGTCCTCGGCGCCGGTCTCGGCACGCGGCTTCGCCCGCTGACCGACCAGTTGCCCAAACCCCTCATCCCGGTCTTTCACCGCCCGCTGATCGAACACGCCTTTGATCACCTGCGCGGAGCCGGCGTGCGCGAGTTTGTCGTCAACACCCACCACCTGCCGGCAGCTTACGGCGAAGCCTTCCCGGATGGGCGGCATGCCGGCGCCCCGATTCATTTTCGCCACGAAAGCCCGGAGCGCTTGGAGACCGCCGGCGGCATTGCCAATGTACGCGACCTGCTCGGTGACGCCCCCTTTTTCGTCTACAACGGCGACATCCTCACCGACCTGCCCCTGGAGCGGCTGGTGAATGCCCATCGCGAGGCGGGCAACCTGGTCACCCTGGCCCTGCGCTCCGCCGGCCCGGCCCTGCATGTCGCTCTGGACGCCGATACCGGCCGGATTGTTGACATTCACAACCGGCTTGGCAGCGGCCGCACGGACGGCCGACTGTTTACCGGCGTGTATGTCTGCGAGCCGGAGTTTCACGACTGGCTGACGCCGGGACGGGCGGAATCGGTCATTCCGGTATTCCTGCGCCTGATCCAGGCCGGTGCGCCGCTGGGCGGGGTCGTCATTGACGAGGGGCGCTGGTGGGATTTGGGCAGCCGCGAAGCCTATTGGGAGGCGCACCGGCAGTTGCATGCGACCGGCACCGGCCCGGCCGTGCATCCCGAAGCGCGCGTGGCCGAGGGCGCCGAGCTGCGTGGCTTGAACGTCATCGGTCCCGGCGCCGAGGTCGCCGCCGGCGCGGTGCTGGAGGATTGCCTGCTCTGGCCGGGTGCCCGGGTGGAGGCTGGCGCACGTCTGACCGGTTGCATTGTCCGCCGCGGCATCACGGCCGCCGGCGAGCATCGCGGCGCCGATCTCTGAACCGTCTGAGGAAAACCTCCAACAAACGGGTTGCCCGGGCCGGTGGCGGCGCGTAAGTCTCCGCTGAACCCCCTTTACCTGCCGACATGGTCGCCCCCGCCGAAACCCACGCCGCCTACGACTCGAAGATCGAGGGCAACGTCGTTTTCACCAAGCTCGACGCCGCCATCAACTGGATGCGCAAGAACTCGCTCTGGCCGATGCCGATGGGCCTGGCCTGCTGCGCGATCGAGATGATGGCTGCCGCCTGCAGCCGCTACGATCTGAGCCGCTTTGGCATGGAGGTCATGCGCTTTTCCCCCCGTCAGGCCGACGTCATGATCGTCGCCGGCACCGTCACTTACAAAATGGCACTCGCCGTCCGCCGCATCTGGGACCAGATGCCCGAGCCCAAGTGGTGCATCGCCATGGGTGCCTGTGCCTCCAGCGGTGGCATGTACCGCAGCTATGCGGTGTTGCAGGGCATCGATCAGATCCTGCCGGTGGACGTGTACATCTCCGGCTGCCCGCCGCGGCCCGAGGCCCTGCTGGAGGGCCTGATGCGCCTCCAGCACAAGATCGAGCGCGAGCACTCGCTGGTCGACCAGAAGAAGGAACTGCTTGCCGAACTCGCCTGAACGCCAACCCCGCCGCCTTTTTCGCCTCCATGAACGCCGCCCAGATGGCCGCCGCCCTCAAGGACAAGTTTGCTGACGCGGTGTCCGCCGTTGTCGAGTTTCGCGGTGAGCAGACGCTGCAGGTGCGCCTCGACAGCGTCAAGACCCTGCTGCGTTACTGCCGCGACGAGCTCAACTTTGACTGCCTGATTGACGTTTCCAGCGTCGATCATCGTGGCGAGGCGGCGCGCTTTGAAATGGTCTATGAGCTTTACGGTTACGGCCACCACCAGCACCTGCGCGTCAAGGCCCGGCTGGGCGAGGAGGAGGCCGCCCCCAGTGTCGCCGATCTCTGGCCGACGGCCGACTGGCACGAGCGCGAGATCTGGGACATGATGGGCATCCGCTTTGAGGGCCATCCCGACCTGCGCCGCATCCTCATGTGGGAGGGCTACCCGTATTTCCCGCTGCGCAAGGAGTTCCCACTGGCCGGCAAACCCAGCGATCTGCCCGAGGTCGGTTTCAGTCGCCCTGCGCCGATGGCCGACGGCCCCTTTGTGACCAGCGCCGGCGCCGCCGACACCGTGGCGCGCGAGCCGCGCGCGCACCCGGCGCGCTGAGAAGGTCCCGCCGCATGGCTGCACCGGGTTCGGCCGCGCGAACGAGGGGGAATCCGTGTCAAGGGGCGTGTGCACCCGCCAGGAACATTTCCCAATCGCGCACCCGGTAGGTGTTGCGGATGAGTTGGCTGACCGGCACCTCACGCGGCACGAACGGCCGGCGCAGCAGCTGCAGGCCTGCTTCCTCCGGCAGGCGGCTGCCCTTGCGGCTGTTGACCTTCTTGTCGGCCAGCACACAGTTGTCCCAGGTGCTTTTGCCGCCGCGCGACACCGGCACGACATGGTCGATGTTGCCCTCGTTTGGCTTGAGTTTGCGACCGGTGTACTGGCAGATGCCGCCGTCGCGTTCCCAGATCGCCTTGGCGCAGAATTTCGGCCGGCGTTTGGGCACCTTGTCGAAGCGGGCGAGCACGAGCACCGTGGGCACGCGCACCGGTCCATGAACGGTGCCGATGGAGTTGTCGCCCTCGCGCACCGGCAGCAGCAGCCAGTCCTCCCAGCGCACCGGCGACATGAAGTCGTCGCCCCGGATTTCCAGCGCCGTGGCGTTGCCGGCGGCCATCATGCCAAAGGCTTCCGCCGGGGTTTTCACGCCGACCGCCTGCCAGTTCCGGTTCAGTACCAGAACAGTCGTTTTGCTCAGAACGTCGCTCATGATTCGCCTTGGCTGAGGTTTTCAGGCCCGGCCCAGAAAGAGATCCCGGGCCCGCAGCACCGCTCTGGACAAAGATCGTACGCGCTCGCCGGCTTTTGCCAAGCGGCAATTTTGACATGGAGTGCCGGGCATCTCCAGGGTTGCCAGCGGGCCGAGCCTGCCGCAGATTATCCCAACCGCTCACCCGTCATGGTCAAGAAGCTCCTGCACACCCGTTATCGCGTCAACGATCTGGAGACAACGGTCGCCTTCTACCGCGAGGTGCTCGGCCTGGAGGAAATCAAGCGGCACAAGTCGCCGCGCGGTTCCGAACTGGTGTTTTTGCGCACGCCCAACAGCGACGAGCTCATCGAGATTTGCAGCTTCCCCGCCAGCGGGCCGGTGAGTTTCTGCGCGGATCTCACCCACCTCGCCTTCGAGGTGGAGGATCTCGAGGCCTTTGCCCGGCATGCCGCCGCCTGCGGCTACCCGCTGTCCGACGGCCCCACGGAAAGTTCCAGCGGCCGCTTCGCTTTCATTGACGCCCCCGAGGGCTATGAGATAGAACTCATTGAATACCGGAAATAAGCGCGTCCGGCTCGGCTCCTTCCCCTGACCCTCATGGACTTCGACTGGCTCGGCGTGACCTTCGATCTGACGCAACTGACTCCCAAGGACATTGAGGAGTCGTTTGAGGATCCGTTCTCGCTGAAGCTGCTGCCCGATGACAACGCCGATGGCGCCGGCGCCCGCTATTACAACCTGGGCAAGGCCCTCGGCGGCCGAGCAATCTTCAGCGTGTTCTGGACCGACGGCAAACGCTACCGGGTCATTTACGCCCGCGAGATGACGCCGACTGAGGCGGACTTTTTTGAGAGGAAGAAAGCCGAGGACGTTTAATCACCATGGAACCCAAGCGCCGCGGCGACACCACCCAGAGCACCCGTGCGGGTGACGAACTGCCCTACCTGCGCACCTGGAGCGAGGTCCCCTCCTTCGAGGCTGAGGAGGAGGAGGGCAAGTTCTGGGCCGGCCATCAGGTGGACCCGCGTCTCATGCAGATGTCGATCCACCGTACCGATGTGCGCGAGTCGACGACCATCACCCTGCGTTTCGATCCGCGCATGCTCAGTCGCATCAAGCGCATCGCCCGCCGCCGCTACCTGAACTACCAGAGCATGATCAAGCAGTGGTTGAGCGAGCGGATGGAGCAGGAGACGCGCGAGTGAGCCCGGTCTTTCCGGCTTGAAAAAGCCCGCGCCTGCCGTCAGGCTGTCCGCATGAAGCGAGTCACATCCGGTGTCATCGGGCTCCTCCTGGGCTGCCTGCTGGTTTTTGTCCTGTCCAGTCGCGCCCAAGACGGGATCGCCGCTCGTCTGCAGAAGGCCAGTGCGGAACAGCTGCAGGCCCTGCTGCCAAGGTTTCCCGACGCGGATGTCGATCGCGATGGCGTACTCAGTCGTGAGGAGGCGCTGGCCTACGCGCGTCAGCGCGGCCTGGGTGCCCCGCCGGCGACCGCCTCCCGCAGTGCTCCGTCCCCGGATCGGGCGGATGTGGCGTACGGGCCGCACGAGCGGAATGTGCTCGATTTTTGGCGCGCGCAGGGCGAGGCTCCGCGGCCGCTGGTGGTGCTCATCCATGGCGGCGGTTTCACCAGTGGCGACAAGGCGAAGTGGCGGGAGAGTCGCGAAATCAAGCGCCTGCTGGACAGTGGCATTTCCTGCGCCGCCATCAATTACCGCCTGCGCAAGCACGCTCCCATTCAGGACATCCTGCGCGATGTCGCCCGTTCAGTGCAGTTCCTGCGCTCGCAGGCGGCGGCCTGGGGCATCGACAAAAACCGCGTGGCCGCCTGGGGTGGCTCGGCCGGGGCCGGCAGTTCGCTCTGGCTGGGCAGCCGTGATGATCTCGCCGACCCGAACCACGAAGATCCCGTGCTGCGCGAGTCTTCGCGCGTGCAGGCGGTCGTGCTGAACGCCACCCAGGCCACCTATGACCTGACGCGCTGGGACGCTTTCCTCGGTCCCGCCGACCCGGCCTGGTGGAGCTCCCCCGACGAGGCTGCCGAATTCTATCACTTCCGCACCATGGCTGATCTGGCCAGTCCCGAGGCGGCGCCGGTGCTCAAGGAGTGTGACATGCTGGGCTGGATTTCGCGCGAGGATGCGCCGGTTTTTGTCAGCAACCCCATGCCGGACGCGCCGGCGCGCAATCGCGGCCACTACCTGCACCATCCGGCGCACGCCCGCGAGATCGTCCGCCACTGCGAGCAGGCGGGCGTGCCCTGCCACTGGCAGCAGGCGCCCCTGCCGCCGGCGCTGACCGACCCACTGGATTTTGTCCGTGCGACCCTCGGCGTGCAGGTCGCGGAGTGAAGGGCTGGCGGATCAGGGTCGCCCGCCGCCGGCAAGCTTGGCCACCTCTGGGGCGCTGAGTTCGCGTACCCAGAGGTTGCGCCAGCGGATTTCACCGCCGTGGGTTTGCAGCAGAATCGGCCCCTGGGCGGGCAGCGGCTGGGCACGGTCCCAGAAGTTCTCCATGACGGCTCCATCGACCACCAGCTGATCGTTCAACCAAACCCAGGTGCGGGCGCCGGCCTGGACGATGCGGAACTGATTCCATTCGCCGAAGGGCTTGTCCGCCACCACCAGGGGGTCGCGACCGGGGGTGTTTGGCGTGTTGTTGAAGAGGCCGCCTGAACCGAGGTGGGGTTTGCGATCGGGTTTGGCCGGATCAAAGACCTGGTCTTTGTCCCAAATCTGCACCTGCGGCGTGCCGCGCAGGTAAATGCCGCTGTCGGCCTTGGCCACGGTCCGGTATTCCAGGCGCAGTTCCATGTCGCCGAAGACCCGATCGGTGGTCGCATACGGACCGTTGCCGTCGTTGACCAGTTCGCCGTTTTCAACCCGCCAATGAATGGCGAATTCCTCGCGCTGCTTCTGCAGGGCTGCCTGCTTCTTTTCGCCCTCTAGCTTGACCACGCTATGGGGGTTGAGGCCGTGCCAGCCACTCAGGTCGTGGCCATTGAAAAGAGCGCTGAAGCCCTCGGGCGGGGCGCCGGCATCGGCAGCGACGGGCAGGAGCAGCAGCAGGGCGGAAAAACGGGCTTTCATGGCAGGAGATTACGGTGGCGGCGCGCAGGGCTTTTCAGGGCAGGGAACAAGAGAGGCGCAGTCGAGCACAAGCGAGAGTTTTCAAAAATATCATAATTACCATTGATAAAGCGCCTTTTTTCTCCTATGTAGAAAAGGCGACTGGCGCAATAATGCTCCAGAAGCCCACCCCAACTCAACGCCAGAAGTCATGAAAACGAAACTGCTTCTCGCCCTGATCGCCGCCGCCGTCGGCAGCGTGCAGGCTGACATCATCCTGGGCGCGCCCGGCGTCCCGGTCGGCACCCGCGTCGCGCCGCAAGTGCCCTTCCTGCTGGAGCATGCGCTTGTCAATTCGTACAAATTTGTGCTCACCGGCATCGAGGCCAAGGGTGACACCCTCGGCGCGCCGGGAGCATCGGGTACAGAAGGCAACGGAGGCCAGTTCCACCTCAAGGCCATGGTGTGGGACAACAATGGCAGCCCGAAGGTGCGTGAAGGCAGTCTGTACTTCCGTGACGTTCAGGATTTCAACACCGCTCCCCTGCAGACCCTGCTGACCGTGCCTGCGGTGGTGTTCAAGGCGGAAAGCCATCCGATCACCATCATGGTTCAGTGGCAGGGCAACGGCAATGCCCACAAGCCGAACGGATGGTTCAACATTCTCGGCGAATATCAGAAAAACCCGCCCGTTCCGGTGGGCAGCCTCAAATTCGATGTCGGCGACTACATGCTGGCCAGTGCCGGTCTGCAGCCCGAGGGCAGTGCGACCATCAGCCGGGAGTGACCGCCATGCCTGTCCTGGTGCTGTTCATCCTGATCCTTGGCAGCGTTGGCGTGGTGGCGCAGTCCGCCCCGCCACCTATCATGCAGCGGCCTGTTCCGCGCGAAGTGATCCATGAAGCAAGCTTGCAGGAACGGATGGCGGGCGCGCGCAAGATGGCGGACCTGCTGCAGGAGCGCAAACTGGCCCCGGTCGATCCCGAACGCCGGCCGCAGGCCTCCACGCGCCTGAGCGAGCGTTCCATCATCCTGAGCGATGGCGAGACCCACACCCTGCTGCCCCCCGGTTCCATCCTGCACCTGCCCGCACCCCTGCGCGCCCGTGTCGTCGCGCAGCCGGTCGGCCGGTTCCTGCTCTGGCCCGCGTTTTTGGAACGGCATGCCGATTGGTTGACCGCGCAGGAAGTGCCGCTCGCCATGGCGAAGGGCGACGCCAAGGCCGCCGCTGCCGTGCTGGCCCCGCTGTCAGGGGAAAAGCGTCTCGTGGTGGCAGTCTATCGCAAGGGTCCGATCAGCATTCTTGAAGCAGCGCCGCCGGCCGCGAAAGCCGGCAACTGAAATCCCATGAGAACCTACTGCTTGCTCCTGCTGGCCGTCGCCACCCTGGCGACCCAGTCGCGCGCCCAAGAGTCCTGGGTGCGCCAGACCGACCTCACCAGCGGCCTGATCTATGACCTGCCGCTGGGCCCCACCGGCGGCGATTTCACGGCGGCCCTGCCGATCAGTGAGCAGGGTTCCCTGTTCGAGCTGTTTGCCCGCGGCACGGCTTGGGACAACAACATCTACCTGCTCGACAGCAAACTCATCCGTGCCTATTCGCCGGAAATCACGGTGACCCTGTCTTCCGAGGATCCTTATGTGCGCGGCGATCCGACAAGCACCAACTACGTGCGTCGCACGCGTGCCGACCGCCCCTTCAGCCTGGTCTACAAGGTGAGGGGCTTGGTTCCGGGTAGCACGAACGATGCAGAGCGGTCCATGTATTTTGGCTCTCACATTCGTACCTTCGACTTGGAAAGCTATTCCGCACCCGCCGATCTTGCGCCCACGGTCCTGGCCGAGGCGGAAATTCTCAACGGCCAGCAAAACCTCAGCCCGCTCTACCACGAGCTGCCCTGCGCCAGCCTCACCCTCGGCTGCGGCGAGCACATCTACACCTTCATCCGCCATGCCGCCGACGGTGTGCCTGACACCATTCTGGCCCAGCCGAAGATCGAGGTCTGGCCGGTTGCCAAGGGCGTCATCGAAAACATCACCAGCGGGCAGGTCTTCATCGACCGCATCCCTTCGATTGTCGTCCGCCTTCAGCATCTGTATCCCGACTCGCGCACCTACGTGCAGATTTACAGCGGCAGCGCGGTGCTTGGCCGCGAGGGCACCCTCATCAACGGCACCGAGCGCAAGTTCGGCAGCTTTTACAACACGGATGTCGAGGGCGAGCCGACCAACGTGCCGCAGACGCTCTCCTTCGGCATGGATGACCTCTCGAATTATGCCGCGCGCGACGGTACTTACACCCTCGAGGTCGTCACCGAAACCCCCTTCTTCAACCGCGCCCCCGAGCGCCTCGCGTACGTGACGTTCGAGGTCGACCGAACCATTTCCTCGCGCGGCCAGCTGAGTACGGCCGAGGCGCCCGAGGAATAACCCCCGCGCGGCCGCGCGGCCGGCTCATGAGATTGCCTCCCGTCATTCGCCGCCCTTGCGGCAGCCTCCTCATTGAGGTTTCGCTTGGCATGTGGCTTGCCGCCATGCTGGCCCTGCTGCTGATGCGCGCTTCGCTTCTCGCGCTGGGCAGCAACCAGTGGACCATCATGCAGACCTTCACGGATGCCTACATGACCCGTGAGGCCGCCTTGGCAAACCGTCTGCCGATGGCGGACCTCGTCGCCGCCAACTCGCCCTGGCCGAATGCCGGTGCCGGCGAGGCGCGTTTCGAGGCGATCGTTTCACTCGGCCGCCTGGCCGGCGGCACCGAGGTCACCGGACGGATCGTGCGCTTCCGCGTCAACAGCGCGCCAGAGGTGGCCGCTGTCGGCGAGGGTGCGCCCGATCTTGACATCTGGCGGTTGCACTCGGTGCTCACCTATCAGGTGGGCGAGCAGAGTTATGTGAAGAGCCGCACCATCCTGCGCACCCAATGAAAGCCACCGTCCAGCCCGGCCGGTCGCGCAGCGCCGGCTTCACCCTGATGGAGCTCTCCACCGCGATGGGCCTCATGCTCATCCTTGGCTCCAGCCTCGTGGCCATGCTGCAGCAGCACGTGACCTTCATGAATCTGGCCCAGCGCCAGAGCTTTCTCGCCAGCGAGGCTCCGAAGATCGGCAACCTGGTCGGCCGCATCTTCAGCCAGGCCGACCATTACCTCGTCTATGAAACCCACGACGCCGCCGTCGCCGGTGCGGTGCCGGTGCTCGCCGGCGGCCGCGCAGTGCGGCTGTTTTTTCGGGCTGCCGACCAAAGCACGGAAATTCGGATCATCTCCGCCCAAGCCATTGCCGGTGGTGTCGACCTGCGCTTCCATCACACGCTGGCGGACGGCAGCCAGACCTCATGGAGCATCAGTGACCGGCTCAGCGACGCCACCTTCGCCGCCAACCAGGGCATATTAACCGTCAGCCTGTTCGGTCCGAACGGCGAACAAATCACCTACGGAGGAGGAGCCCGATGAAAATCCGTGCACGCACCGGCGGCTATGCCGCCATTCCCGCCGTCACCGGCATGGCTCTGCTCATGACGCTGAGCCTGACGATGCTGTTCAAAACCAATCTGATGACCCGGGACCAGTCTGCCAAGACGCAGCTGCGGATGGATTACCACCAGCGCGAAGATGCCCTGATGCGCGCCCTGGTCGCCCTGCTGCCCGCCAAGGCCGCCGCCTGCCTGAGCGCGGATCATGTCGCATCGGCGGATTATTCCTGGGCGACCCTTTTTCGCGAGGCCGTCGAGATTGCGGCGGTCTCCAAGCGGCTTCAGCCCGAATTGGCCGCCGAACTCGGTGTCGATCGCATGCGCGTCGGCGACGTTGGCGACACGGAGGATGCCATGGTGCAGAGCTGGATCACCTCCCTGACCGGCGAGGCGGGGCGGGTCACGCCGGGCACCACCGATTATGCCACCGTCTTCGCCCAGACCGCCTTTGCCGGCCGTGTGCCGCCGCTGCTCGACATGCCGGGTACCTTGCAGCAGGCGGATGCCCTGCGGCCGGTCGTCAGCACCCAAAAACGCTACACGATTCAGTCGCCCGGCCTGCTCGCGGACGTGGCGGCCTACCCGCTTTACAACCTCATCCCGTATCCCAACATCCGTTTTGGCTATGCCGCTCCCGGCCAGCCTTTTGTGGCCAAGCGCAACTGGTGGGCCTTCTCGGTCAACTACGGCGGTCCACGCCAGCCCATCGTCCGGCACTATGTGCTGTCCTTGTACGAGGTGCCGTCGCAAATGCCCATTGAGGCCGCCACCTTTGCCGAGATTGGCAGGCACCAGAATGGCACGGCCTGGAGCACTGCCAACGTCCGCATCGAAGGCTCGGTTTATGCTGACGCCATGGCGGTGCAGGGGGCGTTTGGCGCCTCGCGCCTGGCGGGCCGCAGCGGCATCCAGCTGAACGGACCGCTGGATGTCGGCGGTGTCCGGGTCGCCGAGGATTTCGACGCCCTCGGTGTCCGCGAGATGCTGCAGGCGGAGCAGCAGAGTGATGCCCTGCCGGTCGCACTCTCGGCCAACTCTGGCCGTCTTGCCTTCCTGCCCGTTCAGCCCGGTCGCGGCTTTCTGCAGCGCAACACGGCTGCCAACCCCTGGCAGTCCTATGTTGCCGGCGGCTCCCGCTGCCGTGTCAGTGTCGAGGCGATCGCCATGGTCAGTCTTGCCGACCAGACCCCGACCGCCCTGCGCCTTCGTTTTCAGAACGGCGCCGGCGGCACCTCCGAGATCATTCTGCGACGCGGCATCAACTGGCCGACCCAGTTTGAGGCCGGCGGTGCCGACATGCCGTTCCAGACCGAGTTGATGGACAACAGTCGTTCCTGCCTGACTTTCCAGCCGACCCTGTTCGAGCCCTGGTTGCTGTCCCGCGGCGGTGCGGCGGTGGCTGTCAATCACAGCTTCTACTTCGGCGTCGACCCCTCCGCCGATCCGCTCACGGTCGGCACCCTCGCGGATCCTCCCGCACCGGATGACATGTGTGTCATCATCCGCAAGGGGCGTGACCTGACCAACTACACCGCCGGGCTTTCGGTGGTCGCGCCGTTGCGCGTGTACGTCGGCGATGACCTTAACGACGTGCCGCTGGCCGTGCCTCCCACCGGTTCGGGGCTGGCCGATACGGACGAATACTATCCGCCACTGTCCATTTTTGCCGCCGAACTGCGCATCGGCACGACCTCGGTCAATCGTCTGGTCGAGCACCACGGTCAAATCGGCACGCTCACCAAGGGGGCCGGCACGAGCTGGAGCCCGCTCGACATCAAGTCGGGCAGCGATGACGCCGTTCATGCGGAAAACATCAGCGCCGACCTGAAGCCGTTGCGCAGCCCGGCCGAACTTCCACCCGTGCATCAAATGAATTGGCTTGTTGTCATCGAGGAAATACCGCAGGATTGAATTTCAATCCATGAGCACTGGCAGCGTTGAAAACCTTCTTGGCCGACTGGCCGAAACCTACTCCGATCGCGAAATTTCTGATGTTCAGGTGCGCTCCGGCGGCCTGCTTTATCTGCACACGAACCGGGGGCTCGAAATCGCTGAATCTTACGGCACGATGGACGCCGCGGCGGTGGCCGCCTTCGCCGAGGCGCTGTTTGGCTGCCAGACCCTGGAAGTCTGGGACGATCCCAGCAAGGCCGCCGGCGGCGCGGAAAAGATGTGGGAGCTGCTGCGGGCGCGCCGGGTCATTGACTTCAGCTGCGATCAGGGCGCGCTCGGCTCACCGGTGCGCATGCGCGTGCAGGTGCACCTGAGCGACCACGGCATGGGCGTCACCTGCCGCTGCCTGCGCAGCCGCATCAACCAGCTCGAGACACTTGGCATCGATCCGCTCATTTCGGAAAGCCTGCGCGAGCTCATGCAGCGCCGGTTCGGCCTCGGCCTCATCACCGGTCCCACCGGCTCCGGTAAGTCGACCACGCTCGCCGCCATCCTCGACTGGGTGCGCCGCAACTTTCACAAGCACATCGTCACGGTCGAAGACCCCATCGAATACCGCTACGGCACGACCATGGAGGATCCCAACCGCCCCGGCGTCTTCATCCCCTGTCCCTCACTGGTCACCCAGCAGGAGGTGGGTCGTCACACGATGTCCTACCAAAGCGGCCTCAAGGAGGTTCTGCGCAAGACGCCGCACATCATCCTGCTCGGGGAAATCCGTGATCGCGAGACGATGGAAACCTGCATTGAGGCCGCCCAGACCGGGCACTTCGTCCTCTCGACCCTGCACACCCGCGGTGCCGTCAAGACCATCGACCGTATCCTCGAGTTTTTCCCCAAGGACCAGCAGCACGGCATACTGCATCGCCTCGGCGAAACCCTCACCTTCGTGCTCTCCCAGGGCCTGCTCACCGGTTTCAATGGCCGTGTTCTGGTCACCGAGTATCTGCAGAACACCAGTGAGGCGGTCTCCGCCGGCATCCGTGCCTACGACGGCAGCGCCACCTCCCTCGAGGATGCCCTGCGCTGCAAGGGCAACATGCGCTGGAACCAGTCACTCATGAATCTTTACCGTGAGGGCAAAATCTCCGAGGAGGTCTTCAACGCCAACATGCTCGGTTCCTGAACGTCGCACCCTGTCCCTGCCCACCTCCAGCGTCATGATCCCGTATCGCCCACTCTCCCTCATAGCCGGCTTCTGCCTGCTCGCCTCTTCCGCTTGTGCCGACTGGGTGCTGGTGCAAAAGGCCACGGCCGACGACAAAACCGAAGAAGTCGTCATCCACATCAAGGGTGAGCAGACCCGCCTCGATGTCGGCAAGGAGATGTCCGTCATCGCCGGCGGTGCCGACGGGCAGATGATCATGCTCATGCACCAGCAGAAGATGATGATGCGACTGAGCGCCGACACCCTCAAGGGCGTCATGGCCCTCGCCGGCGCCGCCTTCGGCGCCGATCAGGCTGCCGCCAAACCGGTCGCCACCGGCATGAAGGAGAAGGTTGGCACCTACGTCTGCGAGGTCTTCACCTGGACCGGCAAGATGGGTTCCGGCAAGTTCTGGGTGGCACGCGACTTCGCCGGTTACGAGGCCCTCAATGCGGCCCAGGACAAGCTCATGCAGGCCATGGGCAATCCCGCCAGTGCCTTCGCACCACAGGCGAGCGATTTTCCCGGCATGGTCATCAAGTCGGAAATGCAGGTCATGGGCAAGTCCAACGTCTCGGAACTGGTTTCGGCCAAGGAGGAGGCGGTCGACGCTGCCATCTTCGTCCTGCCGGCGGACTACAAGGAAATGAAGATGCCCGCCCTGCCCGGCGGCAAATAAAGCTGCGGTTTGAATGCGTGCAGGGCTTGCGCCGTCTCAGGAGCAAGACCTTTTTGCCGCCATGAAACTCCGTCTCCTCCTGCTCGCGCTGATGGCCGGCCAAGCCGCTGCCCAGGCGCCGCTGCCCGGCTCTGTCGGCAGTGTCCAATTCAAGCTCACCCTCAGCTTCAGCCGCCCTGGCACGGTGCTCAAGGATCCCGACACGGGCAAACCGTTGCCGGCCCGGGATGCCTTCGGCGCCCCGCTCGGCGGCCCGGCCTATTACAACGAGTGGCTCATCCTCAAAAATCGTGGCGATGTGCCCGTCAGCGATGAATACCATGAGGAGTACGTTTCCAAAATCGGCACCCGCAAGTACGGCAACAGGGAGTTTCTCAGTGACCTCCTCCTGGCGGGCATCCTGCCGCAATACGGCAATGCCCCGTACCTCGCCGGCTGGTCGATCGTCCAGGTGACGCCGACCTTCAACGACGAGTTCCCCTACACGGGGGCCAGCCGCTTTTACGCCGTGCACCACAGCCAGGGAGACATCGTCGACCTCAGCGAGGTCATTTTTCGCGGCTACCCGGACACCTACAGCAGCGGCTACGCCGCCAACGTCAACTACCACTACGTGGAGCGTTATCAGTATGCCACCGACACCACCGTGGTGACCGAAACGGACCTGTCGAACTGGAAGTCCACCCGCATCTACTACATCGACTTCAGTGGCACGCCTTTCGACGAGTTCGATGTCTTCGTCGGATACGCCCGCATGGAGGGTGTTTTCAGCAGCAGCGAACGCCTCACCAGCCTGGGTGGCAGTCTGACACGGGCACCGGTCTATGCGGTCGGCGCCACCAGGCTGACCGGCATTTCCGGGCAGGGACCGGTGTTCGACGTGGCGAATGACACGCGCGCCGTCATCGAAGGCTCCATCTCGACGGCGGCCGGCCGGGTGCAGGCCGATGTCGGTTATTTTCCGGGCATTGCCGACGACTGAGCGGGTCCGGAAAAGGGCTCGAACGAGGCGTGAAAATGCCCGTGTCGGAACGTTTGAATGAGGATTGTTGACGCCGCTTCCGGTTTGACTGCCGGAGGCGCGCAACTGCCCCGCCATGAAACGCTCCCTGCTCCTGCTGCCGTTCCTCGCCCTGCCTGTCGAGGCCATCGATGTGTTTGAAGCCCGAGGCGGCCGCGAGGTCGAACTGCCCGGCGGCAAGGAAGCCGACGGCATTCGCGGCGATTTTGTCCTGCGCAGTGACAAGGTCGAGGCCGTGGTCTCCCACAACGCCGCCAACCGGCGCGCCAACATGAGCACCTTCTACGGCGACGACGGTGTCTCGCCCGGCTGCCTCTATGATCTCACCCTGCGTGGCGCCGCTAACGACCAGCTCGTCGTTTACGGCCCCTGCGGTCATGGGCGCGTTTCCTACGTGCGCCCCGCCGGTGCCGGCGCAGTCGAGTCGGTCACCACGGCCGCGCTCAACGGCGGGGTCTTCAAACGCCACGAGTACCGCGTCCAGGACGGCGTGTCCGGTGTCTTCATCACCACCATCCTGCGCAATGAGTCGGATGAGCCTCAAAAGGTGGCCACCAAGGATGACCTGACCCGCTTCGATGTCACCGGCATCACCGCCGACGGCATCCGCTGGGCCGATGCCATCAATCCGGCGCACAAGTGCGGTTACGCGCTTGGCCTGCTGCGCCTGACCGGCGTCGGCAAGCTCGTCGACAACCTGGAGCTGGCCGCCGGCCAGGAGGTTGTCATTGAGCGCTTTTTCGCGGTGGGATCTTCGCCTGCCCAGGCGGTGGGGGAGGTCCGCGCGCGTCAGGGAGTGAAGTTGGGCGGCGTCATCGGCCGGATTGTTGGTGCGGATGGACGCGGCATCGCCACGGCCAAGCTGCTTGTGCCCGAGGTCAAGGGGGCTGTCCCTGCCTATCCGGATGCCGAGGGGCAATTCCAGCTCAAGCTTCCGGTGGGTGCCATGGAACTCACGGCCAGTGACCTCGGTCGACCCGATGTCAGGCTGCGTCTGGCAATCGCCGAAGCTGCCGAAACCAAGGCCGAATTCACCCTTGCCGCCGGTGCCGGCATCCGCTTCGCCATCACCGGTGAGGAAGGCAAGCCCATTCCCTGCAAGGCCCACTTTGAACCCCTTGATGCCGGCGCGGCCAAGCTCGATCTCGGTCCGAGATGGCGCGCCCATGGCTGTGTCGACCAGTTCCACAGCGAGAACGGGCACTTCACCCAGCAGCTGCCTCCCGGCAGGTACCGCGTCGTCGTCGTGCGCGGACCTGAGTTTGGTCACCTGTCCCGGGAAGTTGTCGTTGAACCCGGCAAGACCGCCGAGTTCACGGGGATGCTCAAGCGTCTCGTCGACACCCGTGGCTGGATCAGCAGCGACTTCCACAACCACAGCACGCCCAGCGGTGACAACGTTTGCGACACCGATGGCCGCGTCATCAACCTCGCTGCCGAGCACATTGAATTTGCTCCCACCACCGAGCACAATCGCCTTTTCGACTGGGAGCCGACGATTCGTGCGCTCGGCCTGACGCCCTTCTTGAAGACCGTCAAGGGTGTGGAGCTGACCGGCCGCCGCCAGCACTTCAACGCCTTCCCCTTCGAACCCGAAACCTTCGCCCAGGACGGCGGTGCACCAGAGTGGAACGATGACCCGCGCATCACCGCCCTCACCCTGCGCCGCTGGCAGGGCGAACGCGCCGACCGCTGGATTCAGTTCAATCATCCCGATCTCTCCAACATGTTCATCGACCGCGACGGCGACGGCCTCGCGGATGGCGGCTTCGTCGGCGTCGGCGGCATGATTGACGGCAGCGAGTCGCAGAACGGTCCCGGCACCAACATCCTTGCCGAAGCCCCCTTCCATGTCACCCGTTCGGCCGGTGCGCTTGCCGCCAAGGTTTCCTATGTGCGCGAGTTTCTCTGGCGCCAGTTGCTCAACCAGGGCCACCGGCTGGTCGCCGTCGGCGTTGCCGACGCCCACAGCGTTTATGGCAACGGTGTCGGCTGCTGGCGCATCTACCTGCCCAGTCCCACCGACGACCCGGCACAGATCGACTGGGCCCAGCTCGCGCCGCGTGCCAAGGCTGGTAACATCGTCCTCAGCACGGGCCCCTTCCTGGAGGTGTCCACGCCCGAGGGCAAGATCGCCGGCGATGATGTGCGCGCCGCCGGCAGCATTGATCTCAAGGTGCGTGTTCAATGCACCGACTGGATGGACATCGACCGCGTTCAGGTGCTGGTGAACAGCCGCCCGCACCCTGACTTCAACTTCACCCGAGCCACCCACCCGCAGATGTTCCAGAACGGCGTCGTTAAGTTTGACCAGGTCCTGCGCATCCCGCTTCAGGAGGATGCCCACCTGATCGTCGTGGCCATCGACGAGGATGGCGACATGAAGACCGGCTTTGGCACCAGCGATTACGCACGGATGCGCCCCTGCGCCTACAACAACCCGATCTATGTCGATGTCGATGGAGGCGGTTTCCGGCCGAATGGCGACACCCTTGGCTTCGAGCTGCCCGCCATGGGGTTGACCGCCGACAAGGTCCGCCGCCTGCTCGGCGCCCCCTGAGCATCGCGCTGGCGCTGGCGCGCGACGGCGTGTAGACTGCGCCCGCACGCCATGACCCAGCTCCAGCGCGAGGCGCTTTTCGACCTCCTCACCCTCTCCCTCTACGCCGACGGCCATATCTCTCTCACCGAGGAGGCTCTCATCGAGTCGGCCTTCATCGCCGAGGGCTGGCAGTCGGATTACCCGAAGAGCCTCTTCCTGGAAAAATCCTTCGCGCGTGCCCGCAGCATCGCCGAAGCCGATGAGGAGACCCGCCTTGCCTTTCTCGCGGAGCGTGCGGCGAACTTCACCGATGCCGCCAGCCAGGCTGAGGCTCTGGGCGTGGTCACCAATTTGCTGGCCCGTGATGGACTGACACCGGAGGAGAATCGTTTCCTCGCCGCCCTGCAGCGCGCCATGCCGGCGCTGTCATGACGGTCGACCGTCATTGGATCTCGATCCGGCGCGACCGGGCGGTCTCGCGCAGCGGCAAACGCAGGCTCAGCACGCCCTGCTCCAGCCACGCCTCGAGGCGGTCTTCATCGACCGGTGTGCTGAGGCGCAGGCGCAGCAGGGAGTCTTCCGCCGGGATTTCGCGGTGCAGCGGTTTCCAGGTTTCCGGTGCCGTCTGTGAGCGTCGGCCGTGCACGGTCAGCACGCTGTCTTCCAGGTGGATGGACACACCGGACTTCGGCACGCCGGGCAGTTCGATGCGCACTTCGCACGCGTCCTGACCGGCGAGCACGCGGTAGATCGGCTTGCGCCAAGTGGCCTCCGTGGTCTTGCAGGGGGATGGGGGGGTGGCAGTCATGGCGAGGCAAGGGTTATTGAACTTCGATGTGACGGGGCTTTCGCTGCTCCGGCTTGGGCAGGTTGATCTGCAACACGCCGTCTTCGAGCTTGGCCGAGATGCCGTCGGCAGCGACACCCTCCGGCACCGCGATGGCACGGGCCAGGTTGAAGCAGGTTTCCTGGCCGCCGCTCACCTCACGTCGTGTCGCGCTCACCTGCAGCCGGCGGTCTTGGATCTCGAGCTTGATGTCTTCCTTTTTGATGCCGGGCAATTCCAAACGGACATGGTAGTAGTCCGCATCCTCATACAGGTCGGTCGCCGGGCGACCCTGATGCAGGCCGGGCAGCAGTTCATCAAGCCACTGTCCCATGAGCGGGAAGGCGGCGAAGGGTTGGCGAACCCAGGAATCGAAATCGGCACTACGGCCGAGGCGGAGGGCAGGATTGGAACGCAGGAGTTGCATGGCAGTAGGTGGGTTTGTGGGGTTGTCGAATGACATCCACTTGCTCCCGCAACTTGCATGCCAAAGGCAAATCATCGGTGCAAATCCTTGTATAGTAATGGATTGCGACAATTGATCTGAATTTGGGAAGATCTTGAGAAGGGTAAATATGGCCCAGTTTGGCCGAGTCTGAGCCAAGTGCTTGTGCCGGAATGTCGCTGCAGGCACACTTCACCCCAAGGCCAGGCGTAGCAGGTTTTCCGTGATGCGCTGGACGCGGGCGTCCGGGCCGTGGGGACGTGAGCAGTGGCTCCAGACGGGCAGGGTGCCGGGCGGCTTTTTTCATGCCGAGTCCCCACCAGATGGTGGCGGCATTGAAGACGAAGTTGCCCTTGGGACCCGGGTAGAGGGTGGCTGTCCATTGCTGGGGAACGCGGCCCCCTTGCCAGGCGGTGCCGGCGGCGACGACCTCCAAACCGGGCAAGTATACTGGCGAACGGTCGATCAAAGCTGACATGCGGCCACGGACCCTGGCCACCGTTGGGATGAATGTGCAGCGAGGTGTCCACCGGCCAGCGATTGTACGCCTGCCAGGTGTTGTCGCTGCACTGCAGCAGGAGGTCGGCCGGCCGGTCGTCCTTGACGATAAAGACCACATAACTCTGCCAGCAGGGCTGGTCGGGCGTCTCCGGCAATGAGGGTCAGGCGGCCAAGGTTAACGCCGCTCAGCCAGTCGGCCGGGACAGTCAGGCTCGTCGTCTTCTGCCAGACGCAATCCACCAGTCGAGGGGCAGCCTTTTCAGGGAGCCTGCCATCAGGGGCGGGTTGGCCTGCATTGGAATGGCAATGAATTTCAGGTTGCGTCGCAAAATTGAGAAAAATCCTCCTTAGGAATTTGCAATTCGAAAATTATGTGGAATAATCATTATTATGACAAAAATCGTAATTCGCGCCGGTATTAAGGCGACCCCTTGACCCGATGCGTTACAAGCCTGACGAGTTCCAGCAGCAACTGGCGGAGTGCGTGTTGCACTTGCGCGCACGGCGCGCCAACTCCCGATCCTCGCTGGCCCGATCCATGGGCATCTCCGCGTCGACCATGGGGATCTACGTCGATACCCTGATCAAACGCGGCTTGGTTCAGGAATCAGGCCAGGAACTCGGTCACGTGGGCAGGCCAAAGCGCCTGCTGCGCCCCTGTGCGGATGCCGGGTGGTTTGCCGGCATTGAGTTTCATGGCGGCGGCATCTGGGGCGTGGCGGTGGATTTTGCCGGCAAGGTGATCACGCGCTATCATGAATTTCTGCCGCCCAGCCTGGATGCTTCCCGGGTGATTGAGACGATCCAGAAAGTGTTTTACATCCTATCTTCCGGCATGTCGACGAGCCTGCTGGGTGTTGGCATTGGTGCGCCCGGTTTGGTCAATACCCGGGACGGCGTGGCCCTCCACTATCGTTTCATCAAGGATTGGCGCGACATTCCAGTCTCGCGCCTGCTTGAGGGCGCGACCCAGGTTCCCCTGCACCTGGAGCAAGGCCTGCGTGCCATTGCTTTGGCGGAGCGCTGGTATGGCCTGCAGCATCGGCTCAAGGATTACGTCATCCTGGGATCCCGCTTCGGCTTCAACGCGGCCTTTGTCCATGGTGGCAATGTCGCCACGGGGGCACGTCATGCCGCCGGCGAGCTGGGTTTCTGGCCCTGCCCGTCGCGCCCCGGGCTGGAACTCGGCGATCTCATTTCGGCGCCGGCCAGTTATCGTCGACTGGCGGGATTGCCCGACGGCGCGCCTGTGCCGGTGAATCTGCTCGACGCCTTTGCTGAATTGCGCGGCCGATCCCCGGATCGTGTCGATGAAGTGGCGGCGGACTTTGCCCGGGTCATTGGCTGCCTGCAGCTTCTGCTCGATCCCGAGGTTTTTGTCCTGCATGGACCGATCTGTCAGTTGGGCGATGAGTTTGGCCAGGAAATCCTGCGTCAGGTTGATCGACAGGTGCCGGCCCTGCAGGGCATGTTGCCACGTGTGGAACTCACCATGCTGGGCGAAGAGGCCGGAGCACTCGGTGCGGCCTGCCTGGCCGTCGAAAACTGGCAGCCTCAATAATCCCGCGCCAGCAGATGGTCGGCGAGCTCGCGCAGCCGCCTGCCGCGGCAGTCAAACACGGCCAGTGCATCGTGGGCCGATTGCGTCAGGCGCTGCGCTTCCGCACGCGAGGCATCAAGGCCGATGAGGGCGGGGTAGGTGGATTTTTCCGACGCCAAGTCCTTGCCGGCGCTCTTGCCGAGCTTTTCGCTGGTCTGGGTGACGTCGAGGATGTCGTCGAGGATCTGAAAAGCTAGGCCGGTGGCCATGCCGAAGGCGCGCAGGGCGCGCAACTCCTCGGGCTGGCAGTCCGCACTCATGCCGCCGAGCGCCAGGCTGGTGGTCAGCAGGGCGGCGGTTTTGTTTTCATGAATGAAGCGCAGCGACTCCAGCGGCAGCTTTTGGCCCTCACCCTCCAGATCGGCCACCTGGCCGCCCACCAGGTGCAGGCTGCCGGCCGTGCGCGCCAGTTCGGCGACGAGGTCGCCGGCACCATAACGCACGGTCACAGGCGTCTTCACCAGCAGTTCGAAGGCCAGGGCCTGCAGGGCGTCGCCGGCGAGGATGGCAACACCTTCGCCATAAACCTTGTGGCAGGTCGGCACGCCGCGGCGGAAGTCGTCGTTGTCCATGCTCGGCAGGTCGTCGTGGATCAGCGAGTAGGTGTGCAGGCACTCGACCGCACAGGCGGCGAAGGCGGCGGCCTCGCGACTGCCCCCGCAGGCCTCGGCGGCGGCCAGGCAGAGGATGGGTCGCAGGCGCTTGCCGCCGGCGAAGAGACTGTGGCGCATGGCCCGGTGAATCGTCGCGGGCGTGGTGTCAGCGGCGGGAATCAGGCGATCAAGGGTGGCGTCGACAAAGGCGGCGCGCTCGGCGAGGTAGGTCTTCAGGTCGGACATGCGGAAGCGTTCAGGAAAGCGAGGAGAGGTCTTCGGACAAGTGCTCGAAATCGCCGGCTTCGCACCATTTCACGAAGCGCTCGGTGTGGCTTTTTAATTCATCCCACTCGCGTCGAATCGCTTTTGCCTCGGTCTCGCTGATGCGGTTGTCGGCCGCCGCTTGGCTGATGGCGGCCAGCAGGTCGGCAAATTTCTGCACGATCTCCTGAGTGGCCGGCATGACCTCGCGACCAGGCTTGCGGCCGGTGGGTGGATTTTTCACGAAGACACCCTCGGCCTTGTGGCAGAGCCACTGCACCAGCGCCTCATGACCGGTGCTCTCGTAGAGCTGACGCGCGCGTTCCAGCGGATTCGAGGTGGCGCCGCCCTCGCGCGGATCCAAGCCGCACCACTTGTAGACCAGCGACAGCGACACGCCGAGCTGGTTGGCCACCTCCTTGGCCGAGGTGCGCTCCAGCGCCTCGCGAATGACTTCATGCGACTCCATGCCCTGTTCTTTCATGTTGCCGCCGGCTTGGCAAGTCGGATTCGGGGTGTGGCGGTGCTGGCTCGGGTTGGGGTTTGCACCCCATCCGTTGCTGCGAGGGCAGTTCGCGGTAGGCCCCGTCTTGCCAAGCCCGACCACCCGCCTTGACGCAGCGGTTGCGCTTGTTATCGATTTTTTATAAAGTGTCTGTCCCTTTATTGGAAAAGGGCTTGACGTGATGATTGGATGGGGTTGTTATGCGGTCATGCGTCAGAAGCGGCTCAAGGCTCCGGATGGGGCGGTCTCGGACACGGCT